>NC_004572.3:0-600000 GCF_000007485.1 Tropheryma whipplei str. Twist
GTGAACAAAACCCTAAATCCACAGGAAGTCTGGATAAAGGCTGTCCGAAACTTAGAAGGTTTTTTCTCTTCCCCTCGTGTAATAGGTTACCTCAAGAAAGCGTCACCTTCGATAGAGGGGGAAAGTCTCATAATAACTTTCCCAAATAGCCATCTTGCCTCTGTTATGGATGATATTGAGGTATACGATGCAACAAAAAAGACTATTCTTGACTCTTACCCAAGTATAAAAGAGATAAAAATAACAATCTCCCCGGATGTTCTTGAAAAGGAAATAACTGAAGAAATTAATGACCTTGTCCAGTCTATGGAAGAGGAAGATTTTGCCCTTATAGATCACACAAAGCCGGTTATCCCAAATTTCTTCGATCAAAACACACGGGTAAACTTTGGCGGAGGTCCAAACAACCATCACCCAACAACAGGCGTTAATCCAAGGTTTACATTTGATAATTTCGTTGTAGGAAAATCAAATGAACTTGCTCGAGCGGCATCAATTTCTGCGGCAGAAAGGCCTGGAAAATCGTTCAACCCCCTTTTTATATACGGAGACTCTGGGGTTGGAAAAACACACCTCCTACACTCGATAGGTAATTATGCAAAATTCTTATTTCCGTCCCTCAGAATTAAATACGTTTCTTCAGAAGACTTTACAAATGACTTTATAAATTCCATTTCTTCTGGAACAAGCCAAAAGTTCCAGGAAAAATATCGTCAAATAGACATTCTTATGGTTGACGATATCCAATTTTTGCAAAAGAAACAGGAAACTCAGGAATCCTTTTTCCATACATTCAACTCCCTCCATAATTCGAGCAGGCAGCTTGTTATCTCAAGCGACTTACCTCCAAAGCAATTAATGGGCTTTGAAGACAGAATGAGATCACGATTCGAATGCGGTTTAGTGTGTGATATACAAAAACCCGATCTCGAAACACGAATCGCCATTCTTCAGAAGAAATGTCAGAACGAGAAAAAAGAAGTATCAATGGAAATACTCACATATATCGCAAGTTGCTTTAGCAGCAGTGTTCGAGAGCTTGAAGGTGCCCTTTTGAGAATATTTGCGCTTGCAAGTTTCAATAAAGAAGAAATTAACATGACACTTGCGCAAAAAGTACTAGAGGACCTTGGTGCACAAAGGGGTGACAAAATAGACCCAATCGAAATAATCGAGATTACCGCAAAACATTACGACCTAGCCGCTTCAGATCTTTGCGGGAATTCACGCGTTGCAAATATATCTATCGCGAGGCAAATTGCAATGTATTTATGCAGAGAACTGACAGATGTATCTCTTCCAAAACTTGGTTATATCTTCGGAAGAGATCACAGCACAATAATCTATGCAACGAGAAGAATAAGTGATTTGATAGGAAAAGATAGAAAAACATTTAGTGATATATACAAGCTCACGCAGTTTATTTTGAGGAGATAATTTACTGTGGAAAACTCTGTTGAAAAAAATAATTTACTGTGGAAAACTTTTATATCTGGTTGATAATTATCTAAGAATTATTACGATTTTGTGGAAAAACTACCCGTTTTTAGTTAATTCTCCTGAGGCTATAAACAAATAACACTATTGTTCTTACCTTTTGGATAGAGTATTCAACACAGTTTTCCACATTTTCAACAGCACTTATTAATATGATTTTTAAATTCTTTTACGGGAGAATAATGCTTAAGCAGTAACTGAAACCTTAGTGTAAAAAAGCAAATAATTCATTAGATAGAATGAGACTCTTCTGATCAGATTGGGAAAATATGAAGCTGATTGTCGATAGAGGTCTCCTTAGTTCCTCGGTAAATTTCGTAACCCGTATGATTCCTGCAAGACCTCCATCACCAATACTGTCTGGGATGTTAATTGAGGCAAAGAATGAGAAAGTTACTCTTTCAACTTTTAATTACGAGACATCAGCAAAAGTCGAATTCAGCGCAAATGTAATAGAAGGCGGAAAGGTCTTAGTACCGGGAACTCTTATTAGTAGTATTTCGCAGAAATTGCCTGATGAACCAGTAGAGATAAGCAAAGAAGATGAAAAAATTTCTCTTACCTGCGGACCTGTAAATTACATACTTAATCTAATGCCGATAGCAGAGTATCCGCCACTACCTAACCTTGAGAATGCAGAGCAGTATAGGATACCTTCTGAAGATTTTGTTAAATCAGTCTCGCAGGTTACAACATCGGCCGCAAAAGATGATATAAGCGCAGTTATAACAGGAATAAACCTAAGACTTTCTAATGAATCAATTGAACTAACAGGAACAGACCGTTATAGAGTCGCGGTGAAGACCTTAAATAGCGTATCTGGACATCCATCTGATTCATCTGTTATTGTGTCGTCTAAAACCCTTTTTGAGGTTTCAAAAACGCTCGGGAATTTGGAAAGTGAAATATCAGTTTTTATAAAAAATGACGGAGAAAATAAAGTTATCGGATTTGAATCGGGAAATAAGACAGTAACGTCGCTCTTAATCTCGGGGAATTATCCGCCAGTTGCAAAGCTATTTACAGAAGAAACAGGTCATTATGCAATCCTGAAAACAAGTGATTTCCTGGAATCGACAAAAAGGGTCTCTGTCGTAGTTGAGAGAGATGAGCCAATTGAGTTTTCTTTTGTAAAAAATACAGTTACGATAAAAGGCTCAGGGATAGCACTTGCAAGTGAAAAGGTTGAGTGTGAACTATTTGGTGACGAAATAAGTATTATGTTGAGGCCGCAGTTTTTATGCGACGGACTTATTGCTTGTCAAGAGGACTTTATAAAGGTTGCATTCACAAAGCCAAGCGTTAAAAATAGGCCAGGACCTGTTCTTATAACACCAAAATTATCCAATAAAGAAAAAATAGACTTTAAGTACCTTTTACAGCCAAATTTATTTGCAAAATAATTTGATTTCTCATATAAACCTAAGGAATTTTCGAAATTATGAGTACCAAAGTATTTCATTTACTGATGGTCTCAACCTTATAAGGGGTGATAATGGCCAGGGAAAGACCAACCTTGCTGAGGCAATCTATTTTCTGTCGGGTTTCGGATCTCACAGGACATACAAAAACCAGCCTCTTATAAAATCGGGAGAACAGAAAGCAGAGATATCTGCAAAAATTCAGTCTAAATACGGAACCCGAAATGTATACATTGGTATATCTTGCAATTCGAATAACATCCTAAAAGTAGACGGTAAGCCTTCGAAACTCAGGGACCTTGTTTCTGTCTTTAGCTGTGTAATATTCTCCCCAGAGGATATAGATCTAGTAAAGGGAGATCCCGGACACAGAAGAAAATATCTGGATGATATTATCTGCAGGGCTCGCCCCATGATGCTGGACATTTATTCTGCATATGACAGAACATTAAAGCAGAGAAACTCTCTGTTAAAGAGCTTTAGAAAATCATCATGCAAAAGCGACCTCCTGGATATTTGGACACAGAAGTTGGTGGAGCTTGGCCTGGAAATAGTAAATGCTCGAAAAAGATTACTAAAGATTTTAAATCCAAAAATTAGCGAATTTTATTCAAAACTTGCGGGGGTGAGTAGCACAGCTGAATTATTCTGCCAATCTTCAGATTGCCTTATAGATACATTCGATCTATTGAGAGACAGAGAAATAGAAGAAGGTGTAACCCTTGCTGGACCACATAGAGATAACGTTGATATTCTCTTAAATTCTTGTCCGGCAAGAAGTCAATCAAGCCAGGGAGAATCATGGACCCTTGCGCTGTCTATGAAACTTTCCCTTATAGAGCTTATGAGGGAAACTAAAAGACTTTACGACCCAGATCCTGTTGTAATACTCGATGATGTCTTTGCTCATCTTGATTCATATCGAAAACAAAAACTCGCACAGGAAGTGTTTAGCTATGAACAGACGATTGTAACAACAACCGATAATTCCGATAATTACAGAACATCTCAAACCCTTGTGGTAGAAGAGGGAAAAGTGTTCAGCGAAAACAAAAAGGGGTAACTATCAATTCTAGAATTATAAGAAACTGTGTGAATCAGTACCTTAAAATCTCAAATACGGCAGGTTATTGTAGGCCAATTCAGGATTTCAGCAGTAACCCGTTTGATCCAGGCCGAGACCCGGTTTGGGTGTCTAACTTAGTTGGCGATTTTATAAAGAAATTTGATTGTAACAACTGTTTAAAAGGGAATAACATAAGCAATATTTGGCCAGAAGTGGTCGGCGATTTTGGAGCGAGGAATACAGAGGTTGTTGAAATAACCCGTAAAGGTGAACTAGTTATTTCGTGTTTATCTAGGGCCATTGCATTAAGCTTCAGGGTTTATAGTGAGGATATTATAAAAAAACTTAATGACCGGTACCCAGATCTTAATCTTGAGAAGTTGATTTTTGTTCCACCCGAATCAAGGAGGGGTTATTTTGGCCCGAAGCTTGTCAGAAACGTGGATAAACACTACGAATGATAGAATCTTGCGTTAAGGTCCTTTAGGAGTTCTGCTTGCATGGTTGACACACCCGAGCCCGCATATGGCGCTGATCAGATACAGGTTCTCGAGGGTTTAGAAGCCGTTCGGCGAAGACCGGGTATGTACATAGGCAGTACCGGGTCCCGGGGTTTACACCATTTGGTATATGAGCTTGTTGATAATTCAGTAGACGAAGCCCTTGCTGGCTATTGCACAAAAATAAATGTTGCTATTCTCGCAGACGGCGGGGTTAGGGTGACGGATAACGGCAGGGGCATCCCTGTTGATATTCATCCTAAAGAGGGGGTTTCCACAGTTCAGGTTGTTCTCACAACCCTTCACGCTGGCGGAAAATTCGGTAGTGGAGGATACTCCGTTTCCGGCGGTTTGCATGGCGTTGGAAGCTCTGTTGTGAATGCGTTGTCTAAGAGACTGTATGTTGAGGTCTCAAGACAGGGTTTTGTTTTTAGACAAAATTATGAGGGCGGTAACCCCACTGCTGCACTTGAAAGATGTGAAGAAACCAATGCTACCGGAACGGCAATTACCTTTTGGCCTGATGATGATATTTTTGAAACCGTTTGTTTTGAATATGAAGTGCTGCGCTCTCGCCTGCAACAGATGGCCTTCCTGAATAGCGGCCTTACTGTCTCCATAACAGACGAGAGGGTGGACAGCCCGACTAACAACGAGACTTACTGTTATCAAAACGGTCTGTTTGACTATGTTATGTATCAAAACCGCATAAGAAAACATGAACCTCTTCATGAAGAAATAATTCACTTTCAGGCAGAGAACAAGGATCGCCTGATGTCCCTTGAGGTTGCGATGCGGTGGACCTCGTCTTCGACCGAGAATATATATACATTTGCGAACACAATTAACACCCATGAGGGCGGTACACACGAAGAGGGCTTCAGGGCAGCACTCACATCGCTCGTAAACCGTTATGCACGCGAGAAAGGTTTTCTAAAGGAAAAGGACGAAAGCCTTCAGGGTGAGGATATTAGGGAAGGGCTTACAGCAATTATCTCTGTTAAGCTTGGCGAACCACAGTTTGAGGGTCAAACAAAAACAAAGCTTGGCAATACAGAAATGCGTGGCTATGTTCACCACGAGGTGAACTCTTATCTGTGGGATTGGTTTGACAGTCACCCCGCTCAGGCAAAGGTGATTATTTCAAAAGCCCTTCTTGCGGCTGAGGCTAGATTGGCAGCTAAGCGCGCCAGAGAGGCCTCGAGAAAGCGGGGTTTATTCGAGTCTGTTTCAATGCCAGGCAAGCTGAAGGAGTGTCAGGCAAAGGACCCGGCCGTTTCAGAACTTTTTATTGTTGAGGGGGATTCCGCAGGTGGGTCTGCAATACAGGGCAGGGATCCGCTCACCCAGGCCGTTTTACCGCTCAGGGGAAAAATACTTAATGTTGAAAAGGCAAGGCTCGACAAGGCTATTGCAAATTCTGAAATACAGGCTATGCTCACGGCTTTCGGTTCTGGTATAGCTGAGGATTTTGACGAATCAAAGGCTCGCTACCACAAAATAATTCTTATGTCCGATGCAGATGTCGATGGCCAGCATATAACCACACTTCTGCTCACACTCCTGTTCAGGTATATGAGGCCACTTATAGAGAGTGGTTATGTGTATTTGGCTCACCCCCCCTTGTACAGGATTAAGTGGAGTAATTCCGAGCACGACTATGTTTTTAGCGACAGAGAAAGAGATAAGAAGCTCGCAGAAGGTAAGCTCTCCGGAAAAAAGATACCAAAAGAAAACGCAATTCAGCGATACAAGGGCCTTGGAGAAATGAATTATAGAGAGCTGTGGGACACCACCATGAATCCGGCAACTCGCACCCTCCGCCAGATTACCGTTGACGACGTTACGTTAGCTGATGAGATTTTTTCTGTGCTTATGGGGGAGGATGTCGACTCTCGTCGTAAGTTCATCCAGCACAACGCCAGAGATGTTCGCTTTTTGGATATATAGATATTGTCTGAGCAAAATATTAACCAAGTAGATCTTCGCGAGGAGATGCAGCGGTCGTATCTCGACTACGCCATGAGCGTTATAATCGGTCGTGCCTTACCCGACGTCCGGGATGGTCTTAAGCCCGTACATCGCAGGGTTTTGTACGCGATGTACAAAGGGGGTTATAGACCAGAAAAGGCTTTTTCAAAATGTGCCAGGGTTGTCGGCGATGTTATGGGTCAATTTCATCCTCATGGGGATGCGGCAATTTATGACGCACTTGTCCGTCTTGTGCAGCCGTGGGCCATGCGCTATCCGCTTGCGCAGGGCCAGGGGAACTTTGGCTCTCCGGGCAATGATGGCGCTGCCGCCCCTCGTTACACAGAAACGAAAATGGCCACACTCGCGATTGAGATGGTCAGGGATATTGATGAGGATACTGTTGATTTTTCCCCAAATTATGATGGCGAAAGCGTTGAACCCACAGTTATGCCGTGCCGCTTTCCCAATCTTTTGGTTAATGGCTCAGTCGGTATTGCGGTTGGTATGGCAACCAATATCCCGCCGCATAACCTTGCCGAGGTGTCGGCCGGTGCTCTGTGGTGCCTCGAAAATCCGGATGCAACAGATGAGGAGTTGACAGAAGCTCTTCTGGAAAGAATAAAAGGTCCCGATTTTCCCACCGGTGCTACGGTGTTGGACACCGGAGGCATAAAAGACGCCTATCTCACGGGCCGCGGCAGCGTGGTTATGCGAGGCGTTGTTGATATTGAAGAAATAGACGGAAGGACCTGCCTTGTTGTGCGCGAACTTCCTTATCAAGTCAATCCGGATAATTTGGCTTTAAAGATAGCCTCTCTCGTTAAGGAAAATAAACTTTCGGGAATTGCTGATATTCGGGATGAAACAAGCGGTAGAACCGGCCAGCGGTTGATAATCGTCCTCAAGCGAGATGCTGTCGCTCGGGTGGTTCTGAATAGCCTATACAAACATACACAGCTTCAAGAGAACTTTGGGGTCAATATGCTTGCGATTGTTGACGGGGCACCCAGAACCCTTTCCCTCTGTTCGTTCATTCGTTTATGGGTTGAACACCAAATAGAAGTCATCGTCCGGCGCACTACCTTCAGGCTTGCCAGGGCCGAGCAGCGCGCGCATATTCTCAGGGCCTATCTAAGGGCTCTGGACCAGATCGACGAGGTTATACAGCTCATTCGATCTTCTAAGAGCGCCGAGGAGGCTCAGTCTAACCTTATGGCGCTCCTGAAAATAGACGAAACACAGGCTCGTGCAATCCTTGATCTTCAGTTGCGGCGCCTTGCCGCCCTCGAGCGACAAAGGATTATCTCTGAGGCAAGAGAAATAGAAGAGCTAATATCCAGCTTCAGGAAGATTCTTTCTGACAAGACCGCCCAGTGCCAGGTTATTGCAGAAGAATTGAGGGAAATAGGTCAAAAACACTCAGACGCACGACGCACAGAAATAATTCGGGGGTTTGATGGGTCGGTGTCTATTGAAGACCTGATTCCGGTGGAACCTGTAGTTGTTGTTATGACCCGCTGTGGTTATATAAAACGAACACGTATTGATCAGTATAGGTCTCAACATAGGGGTGGTCGCGGCGTAAAAGGCGCCCAAGTTAAGGCTGATGATGTCGTGCTGCAGTTTATCTCTACAACAACACACAACTGGCTCATGTTTTTTACCAATACAGGGAGGGTTTATCGCGCAAAAGCCTATGAAGTCCCGGAGGCAAGCAGGGAGGCTCGTGGTCAGCATGTTGCAAATCTTCTTCCGCTAAAACCGAATGAGGCGGTGACCAGGATTTTATCTGTCTCTAATTTTGATAGCGAGGATACAAGCCTTGTTTTGGCCACTAAAGATGGATATGTGAAAAAAACAACCCTTAAAGAGTACGATACATCGCTTAGCACTGGTGTTATAGCAATAAAGCTTCGGCCCGGAGATAAGCTTGTATCTGCAGTGCTTGCAAGAAGTGATCAGGACATCATACTGGTTACAAAAAATGCCAGATCGCTCAGGTTTAAATCCGGTACATTGCGCCCCTTATCTAGGGGATCATACGGCGTAAAGGGTATATCTCTTCGCGAAAACGATCTCCTTCTTTCAGCTGAGCTGATTCTTTCGGACGACAGCTATATATTTGTTGTCAGCGAGAGGGGTTATGCAAAGCGCTCTAGGGTTGGTGATTACAAACTTCAGGCCCGGGGCGGGATTGGCGTACGGGTTGCAAACATAACCGAGCAAAAGGGCGTACTTGCTGACATGCTCGTTGTCAATGACGATGATGAGGTTCTTGTAATTCTTGCAAGCGGTAAGGTTATTCGCTCATCTGTTGCCGAGGTCTCCCCAACTCTTCGATATACTACCGGGGTCGTTTTTGTCCGCATGTCTGACGGGGATAAAATTCTGGCCATGACGATAGCAGAGAAATGCGATGACCTGGAAGGGCAGGGGTGAATACAAAGCTTGTAAAAAGCTCCTCCTCACAGGCGGTTCTCCGCCTTGGGTCGATTAACGTTGTCTCCGCAGCCAGGACTGCCTTTGTGTTCTCGCTTGCCTTTTCGGTAGTTATGTTCTTACTTATTTTGATGCTTTATATGTTTCTAAATTTTGCTGGGGTGTTCAACATTAGCGCTGTCGGTGGCACGCCTGAGGGTGCCCCTGCAGATTTCACCCTGAGTAACGCTATAAGCCCGTGGACTGTGTTAATTTTTTCTTTGATTTTGGCCGGAACCAATGTCTTTACATTCACAACCGGTGCAATTATTTTTTCTGTGATCTACAATGTTATTGCCCGGATTACAGGGGGTTTGCGATTTACTTTCTATCGCTGATTTGGGGTTATAGCTCAGATGGTTAGAGCGCTTCACTGATAATGAAGAGGCCCCAGGTTCAAGTCCTGGTAACCCCACTTGTTCTTGCTTGGGGATGTAGCTCAGTTAGGCAGAGCGCCTGCTTTGCAAGCAGGAGGTCGGGGGTTCGATTCCCCTCATCTCCACCAGATCCCATTCTGTTTTGCTGTGCATTTATGGCCTGCAACATTTTTGTCTCTGCAACATTTGTCTCATAACAGAAATCTTTTTGGCTACCCAGATCCGGTAACTGGCTAGCCATGCAGTCAGGTCTGGCATACAGTCGGGCCGTGCAGTCGGGTCTGTAGAACTGGAATCGGATCGCCCATAATGTTGGATATGACATCTCAACCGCTTGGTTTTTGTATTTGATTTCCTGCCGTCATCGCACACGTCGAAATGTTCAAATGCATTCTGCCGCCTTGGCGCTCGTACACCACAAGAAGCATGCCAGACTCGACCGCAACCCTGCTCTTCACCCCCACAAACTCATTGCTAACACCATTAAAGGTACCCGGTATATGTGCGTTGTTCAGGGCATATTTTAGCCCCTCCTCATAAACCCCGCTGGCATCGCCGGAGTGCGGGAAGATTGAGATATTGCCGGTGAAATGCGACGGAAAGTAAATCTCATTGTTTCGGATCGCTGTCACCACATCATACTTCCCGACAATAAACACGCTATATCCCATATTTGTCAGTTCGGCCAGTAGCTGGATATTTCCAATGGTATGGTCAAGCCGCCCACCGGTACCCCCAAATATGCAAAAAGTTCTAAAGCCCCGCTCGGCACCAATCAGGGCTGCCTGCATCATGTCAGTTTTATCTTTTTCTCTGGGCAAAATCACCCGATCAATGTTTATTGGAATAGACTCAATTGAATCAAGGTCGCCGACATAGAGATCAATGCGCGCACCATGCTTCTTGAGCTGCATCAAGCCGCCATCAGCCGCGATAACCAAGTCGTGCATCCCCACTTCTTCGGGGGGTGTAAAGTGCTCACCGGCACCATATATGTAGCAAACACCCATTCCAAGCACAACCTTCAATATCGGTGACGACCGCGGATATAATTGTGTTACAAGCTAATTGTACGGTCCGGGTGGCTTTTGTATGGCTCGCTCCTTTTGTGCCCCCTTGCTTTTTCGTGGTTAATATCGGAGGGTGTTCGCGAGGTTTATGATTATCTGGCGAAGGCTTCGTGCTTATCCTCCGGCCACTGCAACCATAATTACTCTGTGCATTTTTTTGTGGCTATTGCAGATGCTTCTGGGTTCCGGTGTAACCACAAGTCTTGCCTTCGCGGGGGCGTATGTGTTTCCGGACAGCCTGCAGCCGTGGAGGATTTTTACCAGCATGTTCTTGCATTCAACCTTTACACCGCTTCACCTCCTGTTCAACATGTACTCTCTGTGGTGGTTGGGCAGTAACCTGGAGCAGCGAATAGGCTCATGGCGCTTTTTGGCGCTCTATTTCATAAGTGGCCTGGGTGCTGCTGTGGGTATTGTGTATCTTCAGCCTTATAACACCCTGACACTGGGGGCCTCGGGCGGTATATTCGGCCTTCTTGCGGCATTTATTGTGTTGCGCATTGACTCGGGACAGTTATGGGGGATTGTCGGCCTGAACTTGATCATTTCGTTTTTACTTCCCGGGGTATCCTGGCAAGCACATATCGGGGGTCTTTTATCAGGTTTTGTTGCAGCGTGGGCCATAAAGCGCAGGAATCCATTATTGCTTGGGGCACAGGTCATTCTGCTCATTGGAGTAATTGCAACGAGACCGTACCTGCTGTACGCCTAACCCCGAAGCGGCCTATCGCCTGGGCTCAGGGGTCGTATTACTTCCAGCGTGACATCATTGCAAATCCGGCCATGATTATTCCGAACGCTATGAGGATATTCCATGTTCCGACCGCCGGCAGAGGCAAGGCGCCGTTGGAAATGTAGAACAGAACCATCCACACAGCCCCGGTGCCCATAAGCCCGAACATAATTGTCGGAAACCACACGGGGTTATTTTCGCTGGACTCGTGTTTTTTTCTGCTCATGAACTCCTAAGGGCAGAGACTGCGCGCCTTGAGATACCCCTATTATATATACCGTTATGTTCAAAGTCTTGGTTATTGACAACCACGACAGCTTTATCTACACGCTTGTAAATTATCTGCAGCAACTTGGGGTAACAACCAGTGTTGTGCGGAGTGATAACAATTGTCATTCGGTTGAGTCTATGCTGGGTGTGCATGACGCAGCTCTCATCTCACCCGGCCCCGGCACCCCCGAGGAAAGCGGCATCACCCTTTCTGTCATTCGAGCTGCTTACTCTACCTCTACCCCACTTCTTGGGGTTTGCTTGGGCCATCAGGCCCTTGCCGTCGCGTTTGGCGGTGACATAGGGCCTTCCGGAAGGATTATGCACGGAAAGTTGGTTACGGTGCGCCCTCGGCCCAGCGCCATATTCAAGGACCTCCCCACTGCTTTTACCGCAACAAGGTACAACTCACTTACTGTTACAAAGGTGCCGCAAGCATTGAGGGTAATAGCCAGAGCAGACTGTGGCGAAGTTATGGCACTTGAACACCGGACGGCACCAATGTATGGTGTGCAATTTCACCCAGAGTCTGCAGTTTCCGAATGGGGTTTTCGCATTTTGGGAAATTGGTTATACATATCAGGTTTCAACAAGGCCCCGGGAATATCCCGTGATCTGCCCATTGTTGTTTACAATACTCGTGTACGCTAAGAGGCTCGTGCATGCTGGGGTTTGTTGCCCGCTTCGTGCCTCTCAGGGTATTTCAAGGCTTGTTTGATTCAATGACTAAGGTGTTTGTATTTGCGGAGGTTTTAAATGGACGGGGTTTTTCTATGGGTCACCCTGGGCCTTGCATTGGCCATTGTTGTTATTGCGATTTTTGCCTGGGTTGCCTATAATCGCCTGGTTGCGTACAATGTGCGTGTCGACGAGGCGTGGAGTGATATCACGGTTCAGCTCAAGCGGCGTGCCGATCTAATTCCTTCTCTTATTGAGACTGTAAAGGGCTATGCATCCCATGAGAAATCGGTTTTTAAACAGGTTACCCTTGCTCGGGCAGCAAGTATTGGTGCTAGCGGGGTTGCCGAAGCGGCAGCGGCCGACAATCAACTTCAGGCTGCCTTGAAGAGTATTTTTGCCGTTGCCGAGGCGTATCCACAACTGCAGGCAAGTCAAAACTTTCTCGACCTTCAGGCGCAGCTGACTGATACCGAGAACAAAATACAGGCGTCACGCAGGTTCTATAATGGCGGAGTGCGTGATTTGAATACCCTTATTGGGGTTTTTCCGTCTAATATCGTGGCTAGGATTGCTAAGTTTAGTACTCGTGAGTTTTTTGATGTTGAGCGATCAGAGGCCCTTCAGTCTCCCCCGAAGATTGTTTTCTAGGCAAATGAACAGAGCCGAATGTTTTGATGTGAGTATTTGATGTACAGCTTTATTGCGAGAAACAAAATCAATACCTTTTTGATATTGTTTGTTTTCATACTGGCTTGTGGGGGTTTTGGCCTGCTTGCCGGCAGATTCCTCGGTATGTCATTTTTTCTTTTTATCTTGTTATTAGCAGCGGGCTATGCGTGTGTGCAGTATTTTTTCTCTGGACGTTTAGCCGTTTTGATGTCGGGTGCCCGAAAAATTAGCCGGAACGACAACCCGCGCCTCTGGAATACTGTTGAGAATTTATCAATAACAACCGGCTTGCCAATGCCGGAGGTGTACATTGTTGACGACCCCGCCCCTAATGCATTTGCAACAGGCCGCGACCCAAAACATGCCAAGGTTGCCGCAACATCCGGTCTGCTTGAGATACTTGATGATTCCGAGCTTGAGGGTGTCATGGCCCACGAAATGGGCCATGTAAAGAACTACGATATAAGGGTTAGCACTATCGTTTTTGGCCTCGTTTCAGCCGTTGGCCTTATTTCAGATATGGTCCTTCGGGCTCTAATTTGGGGGGATAATCGTCGCGAAGGAAATTCTGCCTTTTCGTTTGTTATTGTCTTATTTTTCTCCCTCCTTGCCCCCATTGCGGCAATGCTGGTTCAGTTGGCGGTTTCCAGGGAAAGGGAGTATTTGGCGGATGCAACCGGCGCCTTGACAACAAGATATCCTGCCGCCCTGGCCTCTGCCCTTGCCAAACTGGAGGGCAATGCAAGACCGCTGCAAAGACAGAGCAGTAGCATGGCCCATTTGTGGATTTCAAACCCAATGCCCCGGGGGTTCTTCAGAAAGCTTTTTTCTACCCACCCACCCACCGAGGAGAGGATTAGGCGATTGAAAGAAATGGGGAACCAGTTCTGATTGGCTAAGGTGTTATTTGCCTCCTATGCGTTGCTTGCAGTGGCTTCGCTTGGCAGGAGCGCTTATCAGATCTCGACTCGGTTTTATGAGGCCCCTCTTGCCTACTCCCTTTCGGGTTTTGCGGCTATTGTCTATTTAGTCGTATTTGTGTCCCTTGTTTACTCCCTCAGATGTTTGGCATATTGCGCGCTGTTTATTGAGCTAATTGGTGTTGTTGTTATTGGCACCTTGTCCGTTTTTGCCCCGGGTCTTTTCGGCACTGGAAATCATATTGCCGCAACTGTCTGGACGTTGTATGGGGTTGGTTATTTTTTTCTTCCCGCGGCACTTCCCGTTCTTGGCATAATTTGGCTGTCTAGATCCAAGAGATAAGGTTCTTAGCCTCTGCTTTCTGTCATTCTTGACAGTGACTGCATATTCGACTAAAGGGTTTTGCGATCCTGCTTACGCAAGCTTCTCACATAGAGTTCTCAGTATTTTTTGATACAGTTTTGCGCGTTGGTTGTTTAGGAAAAGGGGTAGGCTTGGTTCGTGCACCGGCAATATTTCGTCTTGTAGTTTTGAGCATTCTTTGTGTTTCAGTCTTACTTCCAACCAGATGGGTACTCGCGACACCTGCCTTGAAACCACAGTCTTTTTCTGTCGCTATTGGGGAAAGCCTCAATAGACCACCCATTCCTGCCGCTGCTCGCGGTTCGGTGTATACCGTAAACACCAAGGACTTAACGGCCCCCGGCGATGGGCTACCTCGGGGGCTGGATATCAACCGTGGGACCGGGACCATCTCCGGCTCTGTCGGGTCAGATGTACTGCCGGGTGTTTACAAGCCGAGGGTATCGGTGACCTCCTCTGCTGGCTCAACTAGCGCGGTTTATACCATCACTGTGACCAGGCAGATTGTTCTTGGTGATGTTCTGGCCCAAATTAAACAGGGTGATCCGGTGCGGATTCCTGCCAAGATCATCGGCGGGCATTCTCTCTTTAATTTCCGGCTTGCAGGCAAGCCTCGCACCACACCGGGGATTGCCTATCCCATGGGTCTTTCTGTTGATTCAAAGACGGGCGTGCTATTCGGAACGGTGTCATACGAGGTTGAGTATGGGGTATACAATTTTCTGCTTTGGGCGGATGAGGTAGTTCACGGTGAGATAGTGTCGCATTTTGCGTATTACACCCTCCTCGTGTCACCGATGCATTTTAATGTTGATGACCAGAACTTTGAGCTGCAGGCCTATAAGCCCTTTAAATTTCCACTGAGTGCGAATGGTGCTGCTATAGCCTGGGTTGCTACTGGTCTTCCAAAGGGGATTTATCTTTCCCCAGCCGGACTTCTTTATGGCGTCCCAGCTGTTCCACCTGGCGAGTATAGCGCCCGGCTTACCGTATACGGCCTTGAGGTTCGCAGTGGAGTTTTGAAGATTGTTTCTGTAACGGCAAATCTGAATATTCTTGTTGCTGGTGAGCCTATTATTTACCCTCAATCTATAACTGTTAAGAAGGGTGAGTCTGTCTCGTTCCCACCCAAGCCCCCTCACAAGCCTGGCTGGGTTTATTGGGCAAACATGGTCGACATAACCACACCCGGTAATGGGATACCCGATGGTTTGATTTTATCTCCTGACAACGGTACTCTCTATGGTGCTGTTAGCCCTTCTGTTCAGCCAGGTGTGTACACGCCGACTGTTTTCAAGGCGGTTCCTGGAGAGGTTGAATATGCGCACAGTACAACTTACACGATCACGGTTGTTGAGGGTACTGCGCCTGGGGTAAACTGAGTTTGTTGATGTGTTTAGTTCGTATTGGTGGTGTTTGTATTGACTTATGTTCCTAGCGTTCTCTTGGGTGACGGTGTATCGATTCCCCAGTTTGGATTGGGTACCTATGAGCTTCCTCCCAACGAGGCATCTTCGGTGGTTCAGTCTGCGATCGAGTTGGGCTATCGCCATATCGATACGGCTTCACTCTACGCTAATGAGCGAGAGGTTGGCCGCGCTATTGCTAGCAGCGGAATAAAGCGTGAGGAGTTTTTTGTCACAACAAAGCTATGGAATTCTGATCAACCTAAGCCGAGAGAGGCGTTCGAGCGCAGCCTTGACCTCCTCTCACTTGATTATGTTGATTTGTATCTTATCCATTGGCCTTGCCCGCCGAGTGAGCTGTATATAAATGTCTGGGAAGTGCTATTGGAGCTCAAGGAGTCGGGCCGTGCCAAGTCTGTTGGTGTGTCAAATTTTTTGTCCGAGCATATCGATAAAATAAAAGAAGCGGGCTTTCCGCTGCCCTCTGTAAACCAAATAGAACTTCATCCGTGGCTTCAACAGCGTGAACTTGTCTTGTCTTGCAGAAATGATGGCATACAAATCGAGTCCTGGGGACCTTTCGCGCGTTTTTCTAAGGATCTTGATGCATTCCCGGAACTGACGCGCCCAGCAAAGCAATATGGAAAAACCCCGGCTCAGGTCATTTTGCGTTGGCATATTCAGAAGGGGTATGTTGTCTTCCCAAAGACAGTGCATGCGGAACGGTTGCGGCAGAATATTGATATATTCGATTTTGACTTGACTCCTGACGAAATATCTGGGATTGATAGCCTTGATGCGGGCTTTAGGACCGGTCCGGATCCGAGCAGCTTTCGAGCCGGCCTCGATTGATCTAACCACCCAATAGTCCCAGTGATCTTTTCCAGCGGTATAAGTAATTCCCGCCGTTTGGTTTTGTCAAAAATATGTTTCAGGGACTACTGTCATGTACGCTGTGCCTGGTGGCCTAGTTTTCTGCGCCACCACGGCGGCTTGTTTCGCATAAGAGGTTTTTGCAGGCATAAGTTAGCTCCGACAGAAGCTGCTCGGCGCCATCGGGCGTCTTAGCAACACTGTCTATGTAACACTTTAGTTTTAATTCCGTTCCACTTGGCCTAACTATTAGTCGCCCAAACAGATCATCAATATCTTGTCCCAGATTAAACTCAAGCAGATCCACCGGCGGGCTCCCGAACAGTAGATCACGATATTTTGTTACTCTAAATCGACCAATTTTGTTCAGCGATTCTGCTCTAAGGTTTTGCATAACAGCCTGCACACTATCAAGTGATGCCATGCGAACGGCATACTGGGTGCTCCTAAAATACCCAAGCTTGCTTTGCAGGTCATCTAGACAATCTCTGAGGCTTCGACCTTGGGCCTTTTGAGAGGCAGCTATGGTGGCAATGGCGGCGCCGGCCGATAGGCCATCTTTGTCCCTTACAAGCTCTGGATGAATCATGTACCCCAAGGCCTCTTCAAAACCAAAACAGATATCTGGCACACGCGCAACCCATTTAAATCCGGTTGGCGTCTCCACATGTTGCATTCCGTAGGTCTCAGCTATACGGCGCATTATCGGTGAAGAAACCATGCTGTTTGACAGTACCCCGTGACCGCGTTGCATGCGCGCAATTTCAACACCAAGTAGGGCGCCTATTTCATTACCAGTAAAAACCTTTCCATCCGGATGTGCAACTGCAACCCGATCGGCATCGGGGTCATTAGCAATGATTATGTCACACTCTGCAAGCCGTGCTGTTTCAAATGCTAAATCCAATGCACCCTTTTCTTCTGGGTTTGGAAACGGCAAGGTTGGAAATGCCGGGTCTGGCATTTTTTGCTCTTCAACGAACACCAGGTTGTGGAAACCCAATTTTTCCATGAGGCGTACAAAGATCTCGTGACCAACACCATGCATAGCTGTGTGGCATATCTTTAGATCAGCCTTTGGTGAGCCAAACTGTCGCTTAATTGCTTTTGCTGTACGGGACAGGTAGGCCTCGATAATCTCCTCATCAAGAATTCCGTAACTATCTTTCATTGGTATATCGCTATACGCGACTTCATCTCTCAAATTTTTGGCAATTTTTGCCGCTGCAGTATCAGGTATTTGTGCACCCTTGTCTTCTCCTCCGAGATACACTTTGTACCCGTTGTATTCGCGGGGATTATGGGAGGCGGTTACCATAACCCCCGCAGCAGCACCAAGCTGCCGCACTGCAAATGCCAAAAGGGGTGTTGGTAGAGCCCTTGGCATAATCAGAGCTGTTATATCGTAACTGCTAGCAATCCGCGCAGTATTTCTTGCCCAGAGCTGTGAATTGTATCTTCCGTCATAGCCAATAACCAGCGTTCTGCCCCGGTTTTCTTCTAAAAGAAATTGAGACAGTGCATTTGCAGCCTGCGCCGTCACGACGGCATTCACGCGATTAAATCCAGCACCCTGCGGTGCCCTTAGTCCTGCAGTTCCGAACTCCAGCGTCTTAGACAGCCTCTCTTCGAGCTCACGCACGTCACCAGTTTTTTCACTTTCAGCCAGAAGTCTGCGCATTTCCAAGCGTGTGATCGCCACCGGATCATTCTCAATCCACAAGCTTGCCTTCCGCAGAATATTCATATGGCTACCCTGTTATTTCCTGCCCGATAGATCTTGCCCGATGTCACGAATGAGCTCTACGAGAAATGCTGAAGTTTTTTGTCTAGCCTGTTCGCTTACAGTCAGCACTTCATCATGGCTCAATTGTCCTGTACCTATTCCCGCCGCAAGGTTTGTCACAAGAGACAACCCCACAACATTCATCTTTAGTGACTTTGCCATTATTGCCTCAAGGGCTGTCGACATTCCGACAAGATCTGCGCCGATAGTTCTCAACATTTTCACCTCAGCCGGTGTTTCGTACTGAGGACCCGGCATTTGCGCGTACACCCCTTGAGGGATATTGGGGGCCATTTGCAGGATTTTTTGCCTGAGTGCGGCCGTATAAATATCGCTCATATCGCAAAAATTTGCCCCGCTTAGAGGAGATTTTCCGGTCAGATTGATATGGTCCTTTATTACTACCACCTCTCCAGGACCCCAATCAGGCACTGTGCTTCCCGCGCCATTGGTAAGGATTGCCACCCTCGCCCCCGCTGCATGGGCGGTTTTGATGCCATGCACCACAGCCTCAGGGCCATGTCCTTGGTAGAGATGAGTCCTCGCGCCTATTACAAGAACATATACTCCGCACGTAAGTCGAATGGAGGTCAGAACACCGCTGTGGCCAGCCAAAACGGGAGGGAAAAACCCGTGTATATCTTGCGCGGGGATTGTTGTAATAAGCTCACCGAGGTTGGATACAGCATCAACCCAGCCGCTACCCAAAGTAACGGCGATGTCATGCCGGGCAATACCTGTTATATCTGCAATCTGTTTTGCAGCTAATGTAGCAGCGGTGAGTTCAGTATTGCAGATATCTTCCATGGCGGCTGATTTCCAGGATAATCCAACAAGAACACCGCCGTCAAGCAGCACTATACTTGAGTCTGGTAAGAAGGCTGAGAGTGTCTGTCAAGAAAAATCATAAAATAGTTGTTATTGGCGGTGGCCCAGGTGGTTATTCAGCGGCTCTGAGCGGTGCCCTGCTTGGCGCTGATGTTGTGCTGATTGAGAATCAGGCTGTCGGCGGGTCTGCGACTTTAACAGACGTTGTTCCCTCAAAAACACTTATTGCCTCGGCAGAGCGGGCTGTTTTTGTTGCCCAGGGTGCTGATTTTGGTATTCGTTTTCAGAACTGCGTTTCAGCCGATATAGGGCACATAAACCGGCGAATTATGGATCTTACCAGAGCTCAAAGTGCTGATATGTTCTCGACCTTGACTGGTGCTGGGGTTAGGGTAGTTTATGGCCATGCCGCTTTGGATGGACCGAATCGGGTTCTTGTATCGGTGTCAGGTCAAGAGAAATATGAGTTCTTTGCAAATACGGTTGTTGTTGCAACAGGTTCTAGTCCAAGGGTTTTACCAAATGCCATTCCTGACGGGAAGAGAATACTTACATGGAAACAGCTTTATACCCTTGAGCAGGTTCCTGAGCATATCATTGTAGTTGGCTCGGGCGTGACTGGCGCTGAATTTGCATCAGCTTTCAGGAATTTAGGAAGCGAAGTTACACTGGTTTCCAGCAGGGACAGGGTGTTACCTGGGGGAGATGAAGATGCTGCAGATTTGATTCAGGAAGTTTTTATAAATTCGGGAATGAAACTGCTCAACCGGGCACGTGCTCAAGCCGCCGCAGCCTGCAATGGGGGTGTTGTGGTAACCCTTACCGACGGTACAGAGGTGCGCGGGACCCATTGCCTAATGGCTGTTGGCAGTGTTCCTAATACTTCTGGGATTGGTTTAGAAACAGCGAATATTGCACTGAATCCAGCAGGGCGAATTACGGTAAATAGAGTGGCCTGTTCAAGCGTTCCCGGGGTATATGCGGCAGGGGACTGTTCGGATTTTTTACCCCTTGCATCTGTTGCCGAGATGCAAGGCCAGGTTGCCGTTTATCACGCAATGGGGGAGAATGCTAATCCAATTGAACTTAAAAATTTAGCCTCAACAGTTTTTACAACCCCGGAAATTGCCACTGTTGGTAGGTCCGAGAAGGCTATAGACAAAGCCAGGGCCACCGCCCTGAAGGTTGACTTAGCAACAAATTCCCGTGCAAAAATTCTGGGTATAAAGACGGGCTTCGTTAAGATGATTGTATCTCGTGAAACAGGCACCGTACTTGGCGGTGTTGTTGTTGCACCAAATGCAAGTGACTTAATTTTTCCAATATCGGTTGCTGTTCAAAATCGCCTTAGCGCTGATCAATTATCACAAAGCTTTGCCGTCTATCCGTCCCTAACAATATCTTTGTGGCACGCAGCCCGCGCTTCGCACGTGAGAACCGACAGCGCGTCGCCCTGATCTCTTCCGAAATCTGACATTCTGGGCAGCGCTCTGGCAGCGCCTTGCAATGGGGTGTGTATTTTTTTTCAAACCTTCTTCAAGCGTAACAATTCGTGACCGCTTGGCACTGTCTCGCCTGTGTGCGCGTTGATTTTTTCAACTACCCCATCTCGTGGGGCCACTATCGGCTGTTCCATTTTCATGGCCTCAAGCACGATTAACAGGTCGTCTTTTTTGACGGACTGGCCTTCCGTAACATTTACTTTCACAACAACCGCTTGCATTGGCGAAAAAATAGAATCGGGGTTCTTCTCCTGTGTTTTCTGTCTGAAATTGTGCCCTACCCGCCTGCCGGGAGGTTTTTGCCTTTCTGTGGGATATTCCCCTATGGGGGATGGCAGGCGCACTCTAATTTGTTTTCTGTTTACCTCAACAATTATTTCTCTTAAATTTTTTGATACAGACAGAGTGTCTTGTATATCCGGCACCGTACTTGCATCAGTTTGCTTGTTAACTAGCTTGCTATATTCGTTTTCCACCCAACCCGTATACATCCCTCCATTTATGAAGTCGGGTTGATTGAGAATATTCCTGTGGAACGGAATAAGCGTTGTCACACCGTCAATTACAAACTCATCAAGAGCCCGCCTGGCACGTGCCAAAGCGCATTCCCTATTGTTTCCCGTAACAATGAGTTTGCACAGCAGAGAATCAAAGGCTGCCCCTATTGTATCGCCCGCCTTTATTCCACTATCAATACGAATTCCTAGACCGCCAGGGGGTTCGAATTTTACAACCTTCCCATGTCTCGGCATAAAACCACTGTTTGCATCCTCAGCATTTATCCTAAACTCCAGACTATGTCCTTTGTATACGGGTGTTTCAAGGTTTTTGAGCAGCTTTCCCTCAGCTATATTTATCTGCTCCAGAACGAGATCAATTCCGGTTATCTCTTCTGTTACTGGGTGTTCAACTTGAAGCCTTGCATTAACTTCCAGAAAAAATATTTTCCCATCTTGGTCAATGAGAAATTCGCAGGTGCCTGCACCTGAATATTCAGCTGCTTTCATAACAGCCTTGCTCGCGGTGATAAGGGTTTCTTCTTGTTTATCTGTCAGCGTGTAGGCGGGCGCTTCTTCAATTAGTTTTTGGTGTCTGCGCTGCACGGAACAGTCTCGCGTGGAAACGACTTGTACATTGCCAAACAGATCAGCCAGACATTGTGTTTCTACATGTCGTGGTCTATCAATATATTTTTCTATGAAACATTCCTTGTTTCCGAATGCCGCCTGCGCTTCACGTTGTGCTGATGCGAAAAGCTCATCTATATTCTTTTTTTGTTTTACAACTTTCATGCCAAGACCACCACCGCCATACGCAGCCTTTATTGCAATTGGAAGTCCATACTTGTCTGCAAAATTATGCACTTCAGATGCACAAGAGACCACATGTTCGCCACCCGGGGGGACCGGCACTCCAACCTGTTCTGCAATCTTTCGTGCCGATAATTTGTCTGCCAGGAGCGCTATGACCCCTGCGCGTGGACCGACCCATGTAATACCCGCACTTGATACCGCTTCAGCAAATTCGGGGCTTTCGGCAAGAAAGCCGTATCCCGGATGTATTCCATCTGCCCGACTGAGTTTTGCTATATCGAGTATTTTCTCTATGTTTAGGTAGGTTTCGGCAGCGGTTTCACCCTCCAGGCAGTAAGCTTCATCCGCAAGTTGAGTATGTACCGCATCCCTGTCTTGATCCGAATATATTGCAATGGAGGCAATTGCTTTATCGCGACAGGCACGTATAACCCTTACCGCTATTTCGCCGCGGTTCGCTATCAATAGTCGGGTTATTTTTTTCATATATCTAGTAGCCAGCCTTGATTGTGTACCTAATGCGTGTTACCGCGCTGCTTGGCATCCCGCCTATTCCAGGCACAGACCCGGTGGGGTGTATCCCGACTCGGGGTCGTGACAGATTAGCGTGCCCATTGCCTACATATCAGTGGTTCGTACTTTCGCGGCAGCAGTGTACCACCCGATGGCCAACTGCGCGTGGACCATACTCTTATATTCCAGTTGTTTTTTGTGTTTCTTTCATTGCAACAATCAGTCGTTTTATTTATTGCCTTGCTATTCACGTCACGGCAGGATTCCGACTCAATAAACATTATCGCCGCAAGGGCTGCGGCAGTCTCTTCTTCTCTGCTTAGGTGAATCACTCTCAGTAGTGTACACGCCCAATGTGTGGCATATCTGTATTGGGCGTACATATAGGTTGTATGCGCCCGTGATATACTGTCTGTGGTGAATTCTGGTCTTTGTTGAGGTTGATGTGCCGGGTACTGCCAAAATTGCTGCGTTTGCCGCCCTGGCCTCTGTCTTTGTCATGTTGACCATTGCCCAACCTGCTAGCGCGCGGGGTGGCTTGGGAAATATTTCTGTCGTCGCCGGCCCCGGCGGCACTTACAGTATTACGGCCACTGTTCGTATGGATTTCGATCCGGGAAAGTGTGTAATAGGCGCGATAAATAAAGTTTTTAGCGTTGACAGTATTAGCACTACTGTTGGTTTTACCTTACTGGACAAGATGGTGAAGGTCCTGAAGGTTTCTATAAAGCTAACTCGCCTTATCAACTTTTCCAGCAGTGTCCTGACTGCAATTGTTACTGGTTGTCGGGGTATTGTCTCGACTGAAACGCCTGTACATCCTGTGCCCATTGTAAGCTCGGATTGCAGTGCATATGACATGGGGCATAAACTTGGCTATCGTTGTCAGAGGAGGTAGGTCATACTACGTTCTTTGTGGCGTAAGCTAGCCTCAGTCCCTGCACTAATTATTTATCTGGCATTTGTGCCGGTTTTGACAGTAGCCGCGGAGATTTATGTTCTCACGGGTTATAGCCTGCCGTGGCTTGGCATTCCCGCCTTTGCTCTCGTTATTATCACAATTAACTCAGGTTTATTGCCCAATCGTGATGTGTCTCCAAGCCGATTGGCCAGGCTTGCAGTCTATCTCGCTCTAGCTGCTCTAATTGTGTTTGTCGTCGTTTGTATGACTATCTATTTTACCGTCGGCTTATCTCGATTAGCCCGTTTTGATGTCTTAGCTCCTTTTGTGCTGGGTTATCTTCTGGCAAGTGCGTTGTCAGTTGAGCTATGTTATAAGTTGAAAGCGAAGAAATCAGGCAAGGTATAACAGTTTTTCGTTCAATGCCTGTCATGGGTAATTTCTCACTACATTTCCAAGCCTTATCCCTTGCCCGCGCAACCGGTAACCCATCCCTGCGAGACCTATGGCGTATGAGCTGCATAACCTGTTACATTGCGCTGTGCCATATGACCTTCTTGTGTTTAGCCGTTATATCGCTTTTACCGTGGTGGCCGTAAGTCCCATATTCTGGCTTATACCCGGCAATTATGCTTTACTATGATGCCACGGCGACGGTTATGTCTATTCTCACAGGGCTTGCATTCCTCTGTTGTATCTTTTACGGGCCAGTTGCTTCTTGTGTCGGGAGCAAAAGTACATTTCAGGCCAAATGACTGATTAAAGCATTATTCTCAATTCACTCACTATTCTCAATTCACTCACACTGTGTATTTCACGCTATGTATGCGGTAAATGTACGTAGTAATAAAATTTCGCAATACACGCATTCTGCCCTTGCTTAACGGCGCAAGGGTTTGATGGGCACCAAAGCGCCCCTTATGTCCAACCGAACAGGCATCAATTACAGTGGTATGCTTCCGTGCTTTCTGTCTATTTGTTTGTAACGCTTCGTTCTGATGGTTTGAAAGGCTGTAGCAATCGCAATTCGCGTTTGTGCTGGCTCTATAATCGCATCCAGATATCCTCTCTGGGCGGCAATAAAAGGATTGGCAAATTTATCGGTGTACTCTTTGACCAATTTCTCTTTCATTGGATTTGCGTCTTCACCGGCTTGCACGAGCCGCTTTATATCATTTCTATAGAGAATATTCACAGCACCCTGGGCGCCCATGACGGCAATTTCTGCTGATGGCCATGCAAGGTTTATATCGGCACCTAACGCTTTTGAGCCCATTACTATATAGGCCCCGCCATACGCCTTACGCAGGATAATTGTCACCATCGGTACAGTTGCCTCGGAATAAGCATAGAGAAGCTTCGCACCGCGCCTGATAATACCTGTCCATTCCTGCTCTGTCCCGGGTAAATATCCCGGCACATCAACCAGTGTCAGAATAGGAATTGAAAAAGCGTCACAAAAGCGAACAAACCGTGCAGCTTTCTCACTTGCATTTATATCCAAAGCCCCTGCCATATGCGCAGGCTGATTCGCAACAATACCGATCGAAAAGCCTGATATTCGCGCAAAACCGATGATGACATTCTTTGCGTATGCGGATTGAATTTCCAGAAAATTGCCATCATCAACAATTCGCTCTATGACAAACTGCATATCATAAGGCTTATTTGGATTCTCGGGCACAATTGAATTTAGTTCAAGGTCACTCTCCTCCGTATGAATATCCTGTGGCCATGTGGGAGGGTCTGACATGTTATTACTGGGCAGAAACCCAATCAGCTCCCGGGCGTATGCAATTGCGTCATCTTCGCTATGAGCCATATAGTGCGAGACGCCAGAGGTGGCGTTATGCATATTGGCACCACCAAGATCCTCAAAAGTCACCTCTTCTCCTGTAACTGCTTTTATAACATCAGGTCCCGTGATGAACATATAGCTGATCTGGTCCACCATAATTACAAAATCTGTAAGTGCCGGTGAGTAGCATGCCCCACCTGCCGCAGGCCCCATAACTATTGAGATTTGTGGAATAATTCCGCTCGCCGCAACATTTCGCTTGAATATTTCTCCGTATTTAGTAAGCGCCGCAATTCCCTCCTGTATCCTGGCTCCACCGGAATCAAGGAGACCTATTACGGGTATTCCTGCAGACATTGCCAGGTCCATAGTTTTTACTATTTTCCTGCCGGCCACTTCTCCGAGTGACCCACCGAAAACCGTGAAATCCTGAGAATATACCGCAACTTTCCTGCCGTCTATTGAGCCAAAACCTGTGACGACAGAGTCGCCATAAGGGTGGTTTTTTTCGATACCAAATCCACTTGCGCTGTGCATGGCAAACTGGTCTATTTCAGTAAACGAGTTTTCGTCAAGCAGTTTATCTATACGCTCCCGGGCGGTCATCTTCCCTTTTGAGTGTTGTTTTTCCTTCGCAGAATCCTCACGCAAAGTGACTGCTACTTCGTATGCCTGCCTGTACTTCTCTAGCCCCCTACTGGATTCGTCAAAATTATCGGTCATCAGGGTACTCTATCCTCGATTCATTTTTTTGTTGGCATTTGTTTTGTTCTAATATTCTTTCATGTTCCCTTGTGTATTTCTAGACACTGTTGGATCAACAAACCTTTACCTTCTTGAATTGCTAAAAGCCAAGGATCTCGATGACTTTTTTGCGGTTTTTACCACGAATCAAACCGCAGGACGTGGTCGCATGGCAAGGTCATGGGAATGCAAGAAAGGGATTGCGTTGTCTGTATTTCTGAAGCACAATTTGCCAGGAGCCTATATTAACTGGCTTCCACTTGTTATTGGACTTGCCGTTGTAAAAGCGGTTAATAAAATGTTAGAAGATGCAACATTGCCGCACAGGGCCGACATAAAATGGCCAAATGATGTTCTGATTAATGGAAAAAAACTGTCTGGAATACTAATCGAGACACCTTCTGATGGTAATGGATTAATCGTTGGTATTGGGCTGAATGTGGCTGTTGCACCTATTGCAACTTCTATTTGCCTAAGGCAAGTAGGACTTCAAGCAAGCCCCAAAGAGGTGGTTTCCGCGCTTCTGGCCGAAATGCATACAATCTATCAACAGCTCATTGCCCTTGCCGCCAAAGACATATCATTTAAAGATTCAGAATGCTTTGGTGAAATTATGCGGTTGTGCTCAACGATCAACAAGACTGTTAGGGTGACGGGCACCAAGACATTTGTAGGTGTTGCGCAAGGGCTTGATTCGCTTGGCAGACTTGTTATTCGTCACAGCGGAGACACTTCGATTGTTTCTGCTGGGGATATCGAGCACCTGCGCGCTATTGACAGTTTGTAAAATTACCAACCCTATCTTCGTCTTTATTTATACATGCCTCACACGTTCTATCTATACATGCCTCATGCGTTTCATCTCATTTACGTTTGGAAAAAACCCAGAAATAGTACCCGATGAATCGCAGAACTGTTGCTAGCGGGAGCCCAACAAGATTGCTTGCAATATTGTCGGCCAGTATTGACGTGAACCCCATGCCGTAGTGGGACACAACAAGACATGCGAGTTGCACAAGCGACCCACCTATCGATACCAGAAAAAATCTCACCGCTTCCCGTAGCACACCATCCCGTCGTAAGCCTCTAAAAACTAAATGACGATTGCCAATCCAATTGAAGGATATTGAAACAATAACCGCAACAGACGCCGCAAGCACTGAGCCGTATGCAATATTTCTGAACCCAAGGAGCATTAATAGGTTGAAAACTAATATATTGACAAATATCCCGGCTATCCCAACAATGCCAAAGGTTGCAATTTGCCTGTATAGAGCTTTATTCACCCGGCAGAATGCCCTTTGTATGTTATCTATTGCACGCATTGCTTCTCCTGCACAGTATAACCTTAGATTGATGTTCGAGAGATTGAGTTGTTCGGTTGGTGTGATTGGTGGAGGTCAACTTGCCAGAATGATGATTGCCCCTGCGCAGGCTCTCGGGGTTGATTTAAAGGTCTTTGCAGATACCCCTGACAGTTCAGCAGCCCTTGCCGCAACGGCTTTTGGCAGTCCTGAAAATGGTGCGGCAGTCCTCGAATTTGCACAGACAGTTGATATTGTGACTTTTGAGCACGAGCTTGTCCCGGCTGATGTTCTGCAACTCTTGGATGAGAGGGGTATTGAGATGCTGCCTCGCCCGCGCGCCTTGCGGTATGCTCAAGATAAATTGGCATTGCGACGCTATCTCGATGAGATTTCAGTAAATCAGCCTGCCTGGGCCGAGGTACGCTCGGAAGGGGATTTAGAACGTTTTATTTCTGAACATGGTGGTTGTGCTGTTGTAAAAACCGGAGGGTATGACGGACGGGGTGTCCAGGTTGTC
The DNA here is from genome assembly GCF_000007485.1 of Tropheryma whipplei str. Twist. Lineage (NCBI taxonomy): Bacteria > Bacillati > Actinomycetota > Actinomycetes > Micrococcales > Tropherymataceae > Tropheryma > Tropheryma whipplei. The sequence goes on from NC_004572.3 coordinate 27,509, forward strand.
ACGCTGAGCTCTGAGATTGATACTTGCCGCAACGGAGGTTTTCTTGCCGAGGAAAGAATTGATTTTGTCTGCGAAGTATCTCAATTAGTTGCCCGCTCATCCATCGGCGAAATCTGCGTATGGCCGCTTACACAAACAATTCAGGAGAACGGCATATGTGTTCAGACGATAACGCCAGCACTTGGCCTATCGGGCGGGAATGCGCTAAATCAACTCACCACCTTTCACGATGGCAGAACACGCACCCCACACGCGCCGTTACACTCTGAATTGATTACTAAACTCCAGGATTCAGCAAAAACAATCGCCCTTGATATTGCGAGAGGTTTAAATGTTGTTGGCGTTATGGCTGTTGAAATGTTCATTACGCAGGACGGCAAGCTCCTTGTGAACGAACTTGCAATGCGGCCACATAACAGCGGGCATTGGAGCATGGCCGCATCGATTACAGACCAGTTTGAACAACACCTGCGTGCCGTACTCGGCTTGCCGTTGGGTGCAACTGATATGTCTCACAACTGCGCCATAATGGTGAATATATTCAATTCAATTTCGCCCGCTCAATATAGAGAGGTTATGACGCATTGGCCAGACGCGAAGCTTCATATATACAAGAAACAGCCAAGGCCGGGTCGCAAAATCGGTCATGTTGTTTTTGCTGGTGAAGATTTACAACAGCTTGCCATTGCAGCTGAAGAATGCAGGCAATTGCTGAGAGAGTCACATGCGGTGTAAGCAATGCACGTCATGCGTCTCAATGCTGTATACCAATTGCAATATAAGTGACGGTGATACAAATTTGGTGGTTCAAATATGACTGGTAAAAACATCAACGATGAAGGTAGCAAATGCCCCGCTCTTGTTTGGCTCCTAATGGGTTCTGATTCGGATTGGCCCGTTATGTCAGGCGCCGCAGATATCCTGCAGCAGATGAATATATCTTTCAGAGTAAATGTTGTTTCTGCCCATCGCCAGCCGGAAAAGATGATTAGCTGCGCCAAACGCGCTCGTGACATGGGATTCAAAGTTCTGATAGCTGCTGCCGGTGGAGCCGCACACTTGCCCGGAATGCTTGCAAGTGTCACAACTCTCCCTGTTATCGGAGTTCCGGTTGGGCAGAAAAATCTGTCAGGCCTCGATTCTCTTTTATCGATTGTTCAAATGCCCTCTGGTGTTCCGGTGGCCTGTGTCGGCATAGATTCTGCTAAAAACGCTGCCCTTCTGGCCGCAAGGATTTTGGGGGTTCAATCAGCCGACATAGAAGCATCCAGAATAGCAGATAGTTTGTCTGCATATCAGCAAAGCCTGTTTGATCAATCAAATGAAAAGGACAGAATGATAAATGAGCCGAAATAGCAAGTTTTTCGCAAAAATTTTCGGGCACATCTTTGGCCTGTTATTTCCGGCATAAAGTTTTACCAGATCGCCTTACGATTTATGTGTTAGAGTTGCGTATTTCTTGCAGAAATTTCCTCAGCCGCGTGGGGTTCACAATACAACCGTGTAACACAATAAAACCGCGTAACAGCACGGCACGGTGCCCCAAGAGAAAAACCGTAACCCCACGCGAATGAGGACAATCAGGCCTCTAAATGTTTCGGGAAGCGCACGCAGATAAGGCCAATAAGCAGGAGATTTGACATCAACGAAGTCGCTAACAGCAACACGCCATAGAGGAAGGAAAGAGAAAAGCTGACCCCAAATCCCGGGGAGAGAACAAAAAATGCCAAAAACAAAGCTGACAAGAAGAATACAAACACAGCAGAAACACTCCAAACCCGTCTGCTATGCAATATTCTTGGTCGGCGAAAAGACATAAAAGATAGTACGCCGACCGATAAGAGCGCAAAACCGCCCGCAAGGGTCGCGTATGGACTGCTATAGAAATAAAGAATAGAGGCAATAGCAGAAGAGTAAGCAACAAGGGCGAGGGTAACAGCCTCCCACATACCGGGCTTACATGTTACATTTCTTGACATAAACCGCTCCTCCTTCTGAAGCACCTACCCAGCTGACAGGACTTCACGACAATCCACTGCTAAGACAGCCGCCAACTGCACCAATTGCTGTTCCAGCGATGAAGCCAATCGGGCCGAGATACCTCCATGTAAATTCACCATGCCAATGTAACACATTCACATAATCCCAGTAGGCAGTACAGTAACACAACACATGTTACCTAAACAGATACATCGGTACTGATGCATCTTAAGCACAAGAATAACACAGGAATAGATCACATATACAGAAGAAAGAAACATACCTGTTAGAGAATGTGATTGTATGTATTACTACTTATTCACTACTCACTGCCCAGCTATACACTCCGCAAACACACCCGCAGCCCATGCATCATTCAGGGCATCTTCCCAAGGTCTCATGGGTTCCAGGCCAACTGCAGTCCATGCATCATGGCCCAGACAAGAGTATCCAGGCCTGCGTGCTGGGCGCACAAATTGTGCGGAGCTAATGGGAATAATGCGTTTCGGGTCGTACCCACCTAAGGCAGCCACTTTCCCGGCAAAATCAAACCAGGTTGTTTTACCGCTGTTTGTTCCATGGTACACGCCACATGGAGCGTCACTCTCGGCAAGAAGCTTTATCTGTTTTGCAAGGTCCAGACTCCAAGTTGGTTGCCCATATTGGTCGTTAACAACTGTGACGATATCCTGTGTTCTACACGCTTTCAGAATGCTTTTTACGAAGTTATTGCCGTATTGTCCATAGAGCCAAGCAGTACGGATGATAAAGCTTCCTTTGGAATATTCCTCCAACACTGCCTTTTCTCCAGCAGCCTTAGATTTTCCGTAGACCGAAAGGGGAGAATGCGGGTGGTCTTCTGGGTATGGACGTATTGCCGTTCCTGAAAAAACATAATCAGTTGAGATATGCACTACTCGAATTGAACGCCTTGCTGCAGCTTTGGCGACAGCCCTTGCACCCGCTTCATTTACCGCATAGGCTTTTGCAGCATTACTTTCTGCCGCATCAACCTGTGTATATGCAGCACAATTAATTAAAAGGTCTTTATTTCTGGCGGCGTCAAGAACAGCATATTCATCCGTTATATCAAGCTCGTCATGCGTTAGGGCAACGCTCTCTGGGAACACAGACCGTATATCCCGCCCCAACATACCACCGCCACCGGTTATAAGGCACTTTAAACTCAAAGAGCCGCCCTAGCCTTTAGCGGCTTCCACCAAGAGCTATTATCCTTATACCAATTGATTGTCTCAGCAAGACCTTGTTCAAATGAAACCTCGGGCCTATAACCGAGCGTAGAGATCTTGTTTATTGACACACTATACCTCTTGTCGTGACCGGGGCGATCTTTAACCCTCTTTACCATCGACCAGCTTTTCTCCATCACCTCGAGAATAATTTGACTAAGATCGGCATTGCTCAACTCAAGCCCCCCGCCGATATTGTAGATTTCACCAGACCTACCCTTTGTCAACACAATGTAAATACCACGACAATGGTCATCAACATGCAACCAATCCCGGACATTCGTACCATCCCCGTACAGGGGTACCTCTTTATCTTCTATTAAATTCGTGACAAATAGGGGGATGACTTTTTCTGGAAACTGGTACGGCCCATAATTATTCGAGCACCTCGTAATGCAAACCGGCAGGTCGTAGGTTTTGTGATAGCTCCTGACCAAGAGGTCACTTGCCGCCTTTGATGCCGAGTACGGGGAGTTTGGCAGAAGCGGTTGATTTTCGTCCCAGCTTCCACTTTCAATCGAACCATAGACCTCATCAGTTGATATATGAATGAACCGGTCTATGTTATTTCGGGCAGCAGCTTCCAGAAGCCGCCCTGTACCAAGCACATTAGTTTCCACAAAAGCTGATGCGTTTTTAATTGACCTATCAACATGTGTTTCTGCAGCGAAATGCACAACGTAGTTCACATTGGGCATGATCTCACTCAGGAGATCTTCATCACGTATATCACCATGAATAAATCGAAGGCGACTCGACGATCTGACAGGAGATAAATTGTTAATATTGCCCGAGTAAGTTAGCGCGTCAAGCACTGTCACTGTACAATCTCTAATCTCCGGGTATTTGTTCTCAATTGCCCTGCGCACAAAGTTAGAGCCAATAAATCCAGCACCGCCAGTAACAAGAATATGCGTCATAACAAGCCCATCTCAACCGCTATCTAGATTTGGAATTTTCAAGTCTATGCCATTATTTCGCCAACAGATAAACAGTCGCACACTGCATGCATCTTGAGCACCACCGCAAATGGGATGCTGATGGAAGTAGTAGCGCCAAGCTGCTAACTAAAGCACCGTCAAACACCGGGCAAAACAGTTCATCCGATTTTATTCCGCTCACTAGTTGATTTTATCGGCAGCGCTTCTGTTATAGACTTGTCGAGTGGAATTACGTAATCTTAAAGTTAACGGCTGCCTCGAGGTTACCCCAGAGGTTCATGTGGACTCCAGGGGTTCATTCTCTGAGGTGTACCGTTTTGATGTTTTGGAGAAAGAGATTGGGTATCCGCTCCGGGTTGCTCAGGTAAATCGTTCTTTTTCCAAGAAGGCTGTTCTGCGAGGGCTGCATTACTCTCTTGCGCCGCACTCTCAGGCAAAGTACGTTATGTGTGCGAATGGCGCAGTGTTAGATTTTGTGTTTGACCTTCGCTTGGGGTCACCGAGTTTCGGGGTGTGGGACGCGGTCCTGCTCGACTCTGTAGGTTGTAGGGCTGTTTACATCCCAGAAGGGGTTGGTCACGCGTTTATTGCGTTATCCAAGACTGCCACTGTGAACTACTTGTGCAGCGCAACCTACGATCCGGAGCGAGAGAAGAGTATTAATCCGCTCGATAAAAATCTCAATCTAGAATACCCTTTCACTACTCCTGAAATAGTGTTATCCGAGAGGGATGCTGCTGCCCCGACTTTACCTGAAGCGCAAAAGGGTGGTTTCCTGCCAAAATGGGATGAATGCCGGTGGGATGAATGCCGGGCAACACCCGAGACACACGGAAACATTCGATAAATACCTTGGGCCATTCTAGCCAAGGCCGGGCCAAGTATGTTTTTAAGGAGATAGCTTGAAGGGTATTATCCTAGCTGGTGGAACTGGATCAAGGCTCTGGCCCATAACAAAATGCATCTCGAAACAATTGATGCCTGTTTACGATAAGCCGATGATCTATTATCCCCTTTCCACTCTTATGATGGCCGATATTCGGGAAATCCTGGTTATAACAACCACGCAGGATTATGACCAATTTCGCAGACTTTTAGGTGATGGCGGGCAGTGGGGGATCAAGTTGTCGTACGCACAACAGTTGTCACCCGGTGGATTGGCCCAGGCATTTCTTATTGGCGAGTCTTTTATCGCCAGCGAGAGTATTGCGCTTGTACTTGGTGACAATATATTCCACGGAAGCGGTCTTGGTACATCGCTTCGTCAGCATCGAAGCATTCAGGGTGCCCTCATTTTTGCTTATCACGTCAGTAATCCAAAGGATTACGGAGTTGTTACCTTTGATGCAGATGGTAAAGCGGTATCAATTGAAGAAAAGCCAGAAAGTCCAAAAAGTAATTTTGCAGTTCCGGGACTTTATTTCTATGACAACCAGGTAGTTGATATAGCAAAACAGATTCCTTTGAGCGCTCGCGGCGAGCTGGAAATAAGTTCAGTGAATAACTTTTATTTAGAGAAAGATCAGCTTAGAGTTTATCCATTGGCCCGTGGAACCTCTTGGCTCGATACCGGCACATTTGATTCTCTTGTACAGGCAAGCGAGTATGTCCGCGTTATAGAGCAAAGACAGGGATTTAAAGTTGGTTGTGTCGAGGAAATAGCCTGGAGGGCTGGATGGATAGATGATGATCAGCTGGCCAAACTTGCAAATGGGCTTATGAAAAGTGGTTATGGGAAGTATTTGCACTACCTCCTGAGCGGTAAGCACGGGTTTTCATAAAAACTCACTACTTCAGTTTTCTTGCCTGTAGACGGTACCTGAGTTTCAGTCCAAGTTTCAGAAGGAATGTAACGGGTTTCTGCCATTTTTTTGAGTATTTCTTGTCAAGAAAGCGCCCCGCAGATTTGTGGTGAAAAAAAAGCATTGTTTTTGGGTTTTGCCGAGTTGAATATCTACCTATATGCTTGACTTTCGCATTTGGCTCGTAGCGAGGTCTTTTCTGTAGACGTGAAAACAAGTCGACATCCTCGAAATACATAAAAAACCCCTCATCGAATCCGCCCACATCTTCGAATGCATTTCTGCGTATGATGAAGAACGCCCCACTGAGCCATCCGCAGGTCCGTCTTTTTGTCCCGAGAGCGCTCTGGGTATAGCTGCGGGTCCATGGATTGTCCGGCCATATATTTTTAAACAATGCATGACCAACCCCGTTTGAAATGCCTGGAATATCACGTGCGGATGGATATGGAGTACCGTCCTGATTTAGAATGCATGGGCCCGCAGCGACAGCATCTTTATCCTGTTCGAAAACACTCAAGAGAGTGCTAATAGTTCCCTTCTCCAGCGCTAAATCAGGATTACAAATCCCGATGTACTCTATATTGCTTGGCAGCCTCTTGGCGCCCGCATTGACCGCTGCGCCGTATCCGGAGTTTTTCTCTAGTGCGATAAACCTAGCACCAAACTGTCGGGCATAATCTTTGCAGATACTTCTATCATGTGAGTTATTGTCAACAACAGTTACACTCACTCGATTGGGTTCCGAATCTTGGACTGATACTAAAAAATCTCTCAAGATATCAGAGCAGTTGTATGTTACGGTTATAAGCTCGAATCGAGCGATCATTGTCATTGATAGTTTTCTCTTAGTAAATCCAGCCCGACTTTTGTTGTGCCATAGTAGATCAATCTTCCATTTTTCAAGACCATGACCTTATCGCATACAGTCTCTATCTGTTCGGCTACATGGCTTACCATAACAATGCTTCGCCCTTCATTTTTGAACTGGGTAACCTTATTGAGACACTTTTTTTGAAATGGCGCATCGCCGACAGCAAGAATCTCATCAATCAACAAAAGGTCTGGGTCTGTATGTACAGACACAGAAAACGCAAGTCGCATATACATACCTGAGCTATAAAATTTGACCTGTGTATCAATGAATTTTTCTATCCCCGAAAAGTCAACAATTGAGTCAAAATTCCGTCTTATTTCTGCTTTTGTTAGCCCCAAGATTGACCCGTTCAGGTATATATTCTCTCTTCCGGTGAGATCGGGGTGAAATCCGGCACCCAGTTCAATGAGGGCGCTTATCCGCCCGCGGCTCAGTATTTCACCTTCTGTTGCCCTTACTATGCCACCTATTAGCTTCAGAAGAGTTGACTTCCCGGAGCCATTGTGCCCCACAAGACCAACGGAGCTACCAATTGGCAACTCAAAGGTTATATTTTTTAGAGCCCAAAACGGCTCTCTGTTTGCCCGGGAAACCCTGAAATTAAGCAGTCTCTCTTTGATTGACCTATTATGCTGTATTACAAATTTTTTCGATACATTACTGACTCGCAGTATCGCATTGTCATTTGTCACACCGGTATAGTGCTTCGACTTCGCCAGTTTTACCGCATTACTATTTACCACTGACATCTTATTTTTCATTGTGAGTTTATCTGCAATAAAACCGCTTGGGACTTATCTCTTGCCTGACATTCACAGCTCTTGCGCCAAGTTCGCCTGCATCTTAACAAAAATCCTGTGGGCTAAAAACAGTAACAAGAGCCCGACAAGAAAAACAATAATAAGACGTGCGTCAATGTCCGCAGGCCAATGCACGCTGCTTCCAGCAGTCCAAAATGTTTTTTGCATGCCCATAACTGCTATTGCCATTGGGTTTAGAAGATACAATTGCTCCGCAATATTTGAGTGTACCGCCCCATTAACTCGTTGGAATGAATACACAATCGGTGTTAGCCAGAACAGTATCGAGAGTGCAACATCCAGAAAATGTTGTGCATCTCTCATATAAACATTCAGAGGTGCCAAAACAAGCCCAAGAGCGGTTGCGTAAACAATAGCAATGCCTATCCCCACAAACCCCTGCCATTTTGTTGGATCTATCGGCATTTGGCCGAGCACGGGAGCAGCCACCATGAGTATAAGTATGTAAATGGAAAAAGTAAACAGTGCATTACCAAGCGCAGTTACAACAAATAGCTCTCTTGGTAAATAAATCTTTTTGATTAAACCCCCATTATTAGTCATGCAAACAACAGCAGTAGATGCTATCTCTGCGAACAGAGACCAGGTGGCAAATCCAACGAAAATAAATATTGCAAACTGATCGATTCCCCTTTCGGCACCGAGTATTTTGCCAATTGCGAAATAATAGACCAGAAGCTGAACAATCGGCCTTGCCATACTCCACAAAACGCCAAATGCAGTTCCTTTATAGCGAATCTTGATTTCGCGCTGGATGAGTAAAGACAGAAGTGCACGCCTTTGCCACATCCCCTTTAAGGAAGACATGCCCGTCTCGCCAACTGGTTTCAAAGGTTTTGATAATAACCTGGCTCTTATCAAGTTTTCCGGCATAGGTCTCCACAAGGAACTAATATTACAAAGACAGACGGTCTATCATTACAATGATAGATTTATAAGTTGGTAACATGGGCGTTTCCGTTGTTATGGCCACGTATAACGGCGGCCCGTTTCTCGCCGAGCAGCTGATGAGTATACTTTCTCAAACTGTTCTGCCTGATGAGATAGTTATTGCTGATGACGGGTCCACTGATGATACCGAGAGAATTATTTTTCGCTTCAGGGGCAAATTCCCCAACCTGCTCTACATCCCAAGTGAGGGCACACGCCTCGGTCCAGGAAAAAATTTTGAAAGAGCCATTAAAAGATCATCGCAGGAGTTTATTGTTTTCTCTGATCAGGATGACATATGGCAGCCTGATCGCATTGAGATACAACAGTCTGCTCTAAAGAGCAACCCTGGAGCTGTCCTGCTTCATAGCAATGCCAGACTTGTGGACCAAGATGGCAACATGCTTGGGGATTTGTTTTCTGCTTTAGGGATAACAAAAACAATCTTGACGAGGATCAATAACGGGGAGGCGTTTAACATATTGCTCAGACGCAATGTTGTAACCGGCGCGACAGTCATGACACGTCGGGAGTTTGCCCTCTCAACATTGCCCTTTCCGGATGCATGGCTGCATGATGAATGGCTCGCTATATGTGGAGGTAACCGGGTAAGGGTATTGGACCACTGCCTCATTCAATACAGACAACACGATAAAAATCATATTGGCGCGCGGCGGCTCAGCGTAAGGGAAAAATTCCTAAAACTGTTCGAAGATACTGATGTAAGAAATGCGCGACTCCTTGCAAGAACAGAGGCATTGACAAATTTTGCAGAGGAAAAATCAGGGAACATATTTTTCAATACGCGCGAGATCGGTTTGATAAGAAAAAAACTTACGCACGAGAGATTTCGCAGCACTCTCGGTAAAAGTCGACTTTTGCGAATTTGGCCAGTTTTGAAAAGGGTCAGTAGATATCGACAGTTCAGTAATTTTTCAGCCGATATCTTGCGCGACCTGCTCTCAAGTCGGCAGCATGATAAACCTTAGCGAATCACACCTATCGCGAGAATCTGGAAGTTTTGCAGCTTCCGGCGCAACAGTTCCAGAAAATACAGGTCATTCAAGGAATTCTGTTTAAAGGTACCGGAGAGAGTCTACTCCTTTGACGAATGGCTTTTGATATCTTCAAGTTCGTCTTGTAAGAGGAGGGTATCTTCTGCAAGCCTTCGTGTTCTCTTGTCAAGTTTTGCAAGCTCACAACTCTGCTGCAAGCAAACTAAAAAGAGAAGAATTACGGCCATGAACAGAACAAGGTTGATTGGTGTAATTATTCCGAGTAAATTGCTTATCCACCTAAGAATTCCGGGGAAAACCGCAAAGAAAACCGCAATAAACCCGGCAAGAAGCCACCACACCGCATGTCTTTCGCGGAGTTTTTCTCTTCGTAGCATTTCGATTAGAATCACGAGAAGGGCAATAGAAACTAAAATGCCAAAAAAGTACGATGTCATCGACAGCCTTTCGACTTTCCAGACTTCAGGGGTGCCACAAGCGCTGCCACAACTACTCTCAACAACAACAGGGTCGCTCTGCATGGCCCATGCGATGGAGTACCGGCCTTCCTTTCGCGCATCGCAACAGGAACCTGTCTCACCACAAGACCTTCTTTAAGGGCAATTGCCACCGACTCGACTGTATCACCGAGGTATTCGGTTGGATATTTCTCGGCAAATAGTTTAATTGCTCTTGTTCCAGATGCGCGAAAACCGCTTGTAACATCAGTTAGATTAGTCTTGGCAAAGCGACTCATAAGTTTGCTGAGAGCAAATATCGCCCAACGTCTTGGCCCTCTTAGTTTGTAGTTTCCGCATCCCGCAAAGCGAGCCCCTATCACAATATCGGGTTTGTCATGTCTATTGTTCAGTCTATTTATCAGTTCACTAACGTACTTTGGGTTATGCTGTCCGTCAGCGTCAACCTGAACAACAACGTTAAATCCTTTTCTGAGGGCAAATCTGAAGCCAAGACGCATTGCCCCGCCTACTCCAGCATTGAACGGTATCCTGATTACTTTTATCGAATGCGCCTCCGCTGCATCAGATGTTGCATCTGTCGACCCGTCGTCTATTACCAAAACACTAAATCCCGGTAGATTCTCTTTTATCTCTTGCAAGGTCCCAGGGAGGGATAAGGCCTCATTATGTGCCGGAACGACAACCAGCACCCTATTTGTCACTCTTCAATCCTATAAAGCTTCTTTTATGTCGTAAATTCTAAATACATATATGGTCTGTCCTGTACGAGATACATTATAAGAATTGGGCCGTCTTTGTAGGTGCAAGAATACGACAAAATATGTCCGCAAAATTCATCACCTTAAACGGCTGAGGCTAGATCAAGGCCTGACAGGTGGCCTGTACTGAGGGTAAATTCCGTAATGTCGAATTTATAAAACTACCGTCGGCAGACTGGTAACACAAGCATTATAGTTGTGCCATTACCCGAGAAAACGGTAGAGTTGTGGCTGGTAAAAAGTATTATTGAAGCGGTGCTCGAGCGTCGGCGGGCTTTTATATTGCGATGATAACGGCAGGTGCGGATGAGTGACAGTGATACGAATAGCATTCCGCTTACACGTTCGGCGCTGCGCAAAATAGAAAAAAGTAGCGCCGCCGGGGCGTCGGGACTGCGACGATTGCGCCTGGCGGTGCTTGTTCCGCTGTTGCTGTTTATTTCTCTGGCAGGCTGGGCCCTCTCTTCCCCGATTGGAAGCAGCCCCGATGATGATTTCCATCTCGCCAGTGCATGGTGTGCCCTCGGTGACAGGCCTGGCTTATGTGAATCATCTGGCATAAAGGATGCTAAAAAGGTTCCCACTACGATTTTGGACACCTGGCATGGTAAAGGTAGCCGCCATGGCAATTTGTATTGTTTCCTAAATGGTGTTAGCCCAGAGTGTCAGAACAAATGGCTTGGCAATACTGATCACAAGATGCAGGATACCGGTCGTGTTAACTTTGGCAATAATGCACAGTATACGAATCTTTATTACTCAGCTATGGGTTTATTGGCCTCTGATGATGTGCGCGCTTCCGTATGGGGCATGCGGCTTATAAACGCCTTTATATTCACCGCTCTGAGTTTGCTACTTTATCTTGCATTGCCGCAGCCGCGCAGGGCGGCTTTGCTGATCACATGGTCACTAAGCCTTGTTCCGGCCGCAATGTTTTTCATACCCTCGTCTAACCCATCATCATGGGCGTTTATCGGGGTACCGTCGACCTTTTTCGCAATGCTTTCCTTCTTTGAAACTCGGGGTAGGAGAAAAATTTGCCTCGGCATTATCGCGGTTTTTTCAGTTTTGCTATCAGCTTTTGCCAGGTCTGATGCAGCCATCTATGCCCTTCTGGCAATTGTAATCAGCGGAATCTTGCAGGTGCGGGATTTTAAAAACCCCTGGGCTCAGTTTGCATTGCCGGTTGCTCTTGGCATTATGTCCATTGCTACATTCTTTATGTATCCGCTAAATGTTGCAGCGACTGGACTTCCTGCTACTGGCGCTAGAGACTATGGCTTTATAACCTTCGTTAAAAACATTATTTTTATACCGAGTTCTTTTTTACCGAGCGTATTTACCCCGCAGTTCCTGGGGTGGCTTGATGTGCCCCTGTATCCCCCTGCATATGTGTTTGTCGCCATTGCAGCGCTAATTATCGTTGGATTTGCCCTTGGGGTTGGAGGGGTGCGCAAGCTATTTGCGGTTCTGCTGACTCTTGCGGCATTGATTATCGCGCCATTGTATGTATCTCAAGTTGCGGGGATTACCGCTGATAAACTGCTTCAGCCGAGATATTTAGCTCCTCTTGCGATTATCTTCATTGCTGTGGTTCTGTATACCGGCTTTGGTGAGGTCCTCCAGATAAAGAAACGATATATGGCTGTTATTTTTTTTCTAATTGCCCCCGCTAACGCATTCGGTATTTTTTCCCTGCTCAGGCATTATGATGCCCTGCCAAGTTTTTTGGGTGGCGCTTTACCGCCTACATCAGACGGGCCCAATGCGGGCGCCAGCCGCGATGCGCTCGCTGGGCATCACCCCCCCGGATCCATTTCTGCGCCGGATGGGGCTGGTACTTCTGGTGAACATTCGGGATCATGGTGGTGGCCTGGGTTTCCCGTTTCTCCGATTTTGCTTTTCAGCGTAGTTGTTGCATCTTTCACGCTTGCATTGTTAATTGCCTTGCGCGATGTGCTCAAAATACGCAATGAGGTGAATATAGCGAATGAAACCGAGAAGGCTTTGGCACGTGCCAGGCGTCTGAGCGTATCTGACACGCCAGCGCTTGTCAATGTTGGAACCGGAATGATAACCCTTTCCAAGATATCTAACGCAACGGCCTCTATAACGCTCGAGGATGCAGAAGACCAATCGTAACACTTATCCGGTTTCTTTCTTCTGTATATGTGATCTATGCCTGTGTTATGCTTCTGCCTAAGATGCATCAGTTGATGTTATCTGTTTAGATAACATATGTTGAGTTGCTGTACTGCCTACTGGGATTATGTGGACCACTGAGATTACACAGAGGTATCTTATGAAGAAACTTATATCTCTTACTGCTCTCTATCGTTATATTATTCATAGCCCAACCTGCGCAGGCAAGTGACAATGTGAAGGGCAATCATGTTATGCACGCGCCTGGTAACGCTGTAAAAACCTTTGACCCTGAAGGATGTCTATACGGCGCATCCAGTGGTGCAGTTGGCGGTTTTGACCTGGTTTAATGACACCCTCTTGCAGGGTATGGCGTTATTCGTGGTGATAACACTTCTTATTGGTGCCGGATTGTTTCTTCTGCGTGATTTGCTGCTTCCTGGTGATGAGCAAATCTAGCTATATACAATTTGTGCCACTTGCACCTCAATCGCTATACCCTTTTTAGGGCGATGTGCTCTTTCCGATGCGCTCTTTCTACAGTGAGGTCGTTGCGCGCGCCCGAGCGATAGATTTACTTCTGCACCCATACCTACGTTCATCGCACAGCCGCCTTGTCTTGCCACCTTGTCTTATTGATTGTGCTTGCTGCGTCTTCCAGCGGGCGCACATTATTTGTGGGTATGGATCAATACTTGGTTGTAGCTACTTGATGTTCCGATCCTTGTTTATTTTTGATATGAACCCATCGTTTTTTCTGCGAACCATGTAAAAGGAGCATCTCGCGATCAACGAAATACGTATATGTGTCATATGTCATTCCATATATTTAATATGTGCAAGTAAGTACATGCAGAAGACTCACCCATACAATATGTATATGTTTGGCGAAATATTCAAGCAGCGCGCACTGGAGGTAAAGCGATCCATTGGGCAGATGCCGAGATTGCCCAGGGCATGCTTTATTGCAACACCGCCCCTTGTTCTAGTCAAGATGGTGATTCTTGTTACGCTGTGGTCATTCTGGTGGATGTGGCCTATTCTATTTTCGATAATTGCCATTGACTGGGCAGTTTCCGCGGTCGGCGTATTTTCTGCCAGGCGCTGGGCGAAACACAATCCAGATAAATTGCTCAACCTCAAGTGGGCTGTCTATCCGTTTGTTTTTATAATTGCGCTGTTCGCTTTTATTCGCCCCTTTTTACTGATGGGAGGCTATATCCTGCTGATGTTTTTTGCGCTTCCGATTGGCGGCATGATCAGAATGTTTGCTCTGCTAGCAATTATGTCGGGGGCTAAGCCTAAGCCTATCTCAATGCTGCGACGTGCCATAAAGGGAAGAAAGAAGCGTGATCTCTAAAGCTTGATATAAGGGACCAGGGTTTATCTGATTTACGGTAGGCGCTTCGGAAGAACTTCACAGAAGTATGCCCTTGGCAAGGCTATCTGCACAGAGGCGATTTTGTACCGCTAGGCCCAGTCGACTAGGATTAGACGCATCGCAGGCTGGGTGTATGCAAAGATGAATAATGCATGCAGACGAATAAGTGATTGGATCCGCCCCTAACAGGTATGTTTCTTTCTTGTATGTGATCTATGCCTATGTTATTCTTGTGCTCAAGATACATCAGTTGATGTATCTGTTTAGATAATATGTGTTGTGTTTACGTGAATGTGTTACATGACATGGTGAATTTATACGGAGGTATCTTATAAGAAACTTACCACTGTATCTATTACTGTTCTCTCTATCGTTACCCTATTATTCATAGCCCAACCTGCCCAGGCAAGTGAAGGTAATCTGGAAGCTAATCAAGGCACAAAACTCAAGAGAGTCACCAGAAGCGTAAAAACATTTGATGTTGATAAGTGCCTCAATGGCGCTGTTAGCGGTGCAGTTGGGGTGGGTGGCGGTTTTGCCGGCGCGCAGGCCGCTAAATTGATAATCAAGGGCGTCAGCGCCGTTAATCCGGCGACCTTTGCTGCCGTAACAGCAGGGACTGCTGTTGCTGATTGCGTTATGCACGGTGGGCTTGTTGATGATGTTGTCAATGGGTTTAATGCTGGATTTAACGCCGTTGGTGACTTCATAGGAAAGCTGTTCGGATGAATGCCTCTACATTGGGCGGTAGACTCAAAAACAGCAGGCTGTTTATTGTTGCTTGCATGCTCTTATTGATTCCGTTGTTTATTTATGTCGTACTGTCAGGTTATTCCTTAGGTTACGCTTTCGGTGCTGCACTCGCTCTTGCGTTTACGTGTCCTGGAGTCGTGCGTTCTGTTTTTAATGGTTCGTTCTCGCTTGATCTGGGTAACCCTTTTCTTGCCGCGATTGGCCTCTTGGGCGCCGGATACCTTATTCTCATGACCCTGAGTCCTGTACTCTGGCTTTTATTCAGTCAGACTTTTATGTTTTATTTCAATGCCGTCATGTTTACCATGTTGTTTGTTGCTTTGCAGTGTGCACTTGCGCGGTGGGCTGTACTAAGCCGCCGGGCTGGCTGAAGCCTGTATTACTGTCGTGGTAATAACATTCCTTGGTGCTGCTGGCGTTGCCGGCAGTGCGGCGTTGGCGTGTCTTTCTAGCGGAATTGTCAAGCCGATTCCGGCTAGCAGCAAAGACATAGTGATGTGGATTCGCAACAGATAGGCTTGAATAATTTTGTGCTCAGGAACCTGCTGTTAGGCTTTGTTGCAACGGTATGCATACTGTTCCCCATTGCTTTTGTGCTTGTTGCTGGCCGTGACTGGCATGCAGTCCCTCTTGTTTTTGTGGTGCTTATGGCAATCTGTCCATTGTTTATATTCGATTATCGTTTTGTCTCCGGCAAATTTAAGGTAATTGTTGGACTTTCCTGGGCGGCTGCAATATTCTTTTGCGCCTTCACTATCCTGACAGGTATTGCATTTTTGTTTTTTGGCTTTCCAGACATATCACATTAATTTTCATGCACATTTCATGCACATCTTTTAGGTGTTCTATGCCCCCGCTATTTATCCAAGTAGCTGCAATCCTTGCCAAATTTATCAAGCTAGAACGGAATGAAACTGCAGTTTGTAGAGATTAAAATACCTGCGCTACGACTGTGGCATATTTGGCACTGTACATTTAACTGCATTTGAGACTGCCCTCTTAACACTGCCACGGGTTACCCCTAACAGGTATGTTTCTTTCTTGTATGTGATCTATGCCTGTGTGATTCTTGTGCTCAAGATACATCAGTACTGGTGTATCTGTTTAGATAACATATGTTGTGTTTACGTGAATGTGTTACATGACATGGTGAATTTATACGGAGGTATCTTATGAAGAAACTTACCACTGTATCTATTACTGTTCTCTCTATCGTTACCCTGTTATTCATAGTCCAACCTGCGCAGGCAAGAGGGGGCGCAGGGCATATTTCTGTTGTTGCCAGGGGCGGCAATACCTACATTACTGCCACTATTCGTGAAGGGTTTGATCTTGACGAATGCCTGAAGGGTGCCGTTACAGAGGTTTTTGATGTCGGCACCGGTAGTCATATGGGGTTTTTGGGAAGACTGGTAAAAATTGTTGTAAAAGGTGCGCGCTTCGCGGGCCCTATCGGGACTGCGATTGGTACCAGCATTGATGTAATTACCGGTTGTCTAAAGCAGGGTATTGTTCCGGATAAACCGCAGATACCCCATGTAAATTCAGTCTGCACTGTTAACATCTTCTCCCACAGACCGGGTCATAGCTGTTATAAGAGGTAGCCTGTGGCGCGCATCACACGTAATACCTCAGTGCCTGTGCTGATCCTGTGTTGTTTGCTGTCAATCCCCCTTCTTGCTATCGTCGGGGTGATTCTTGTTCTCGCCGGTAGCGAATTGTGGTTTATCCCAGCCTTTGTTCTGTTCTTGATGTTTATATTTGGACCTGAGCATCATGTTACTGATTACAACTTATGGGAAGCACTTTTTGCCGGGCTTATAATGGGCGGATCTCTTGCAATGCTTACGACCTGCTCTGTCGTTAATTTTGTTTATCCTGAATTATGGTTATTACGCTCGCCAGGTTTTTCTATTGCCTGCACTGTCGCATTTGCCATTGCTGCCGCTTTTTTCCTGGCGGTAGATTTGCGTCGCAAGATAAAACAGGGCCAGTAAAGATAAACACACATTGGGGCAAGACGGCTACACGCCCCGTCTTGCCCATCTCTTGCTGCCAAGCCTGTCGAATCGTGCTGTATCGAATCGTGCTGTATCGAATCGTGCTGTATCGAATCGTGCTGTGCGGTGCAAGATTTTTCTTATCACCGTGTGAGACTATGACTAGAGGATCCAGAACGGTGTTTATTAACAAGCTTGGGAATCCTGGTTCTAAATGTAGCGCCACCACCTCGTGTGCGCAATATCTCTATTGTGCCTTTATGGACTTTTACAATAGATGCCACAATAGAAAGCCCAAGCCCCACACCACCGCTGTTCCGTGCCCGCGATGCGTCAGATCGCCAAAACCGCTTGAACACTTTATCGTGTAGCTGTCTTGGCACGCCCGGACCATGGTCGCGCACATCAATCACAACATCTGTTTTATCAGTGCGTAACACAATCTCTATTGGAGAGCCTGGCGGGGTATAGTGCAGGGCATTGTTAATCAGATTTGCAAGTAACCGCCGAAGCATATTTTCGTTCCCGAGAATCATACAGGATTGCCTTTTCGGAATACCGGTTGTGATCTTACGAGTTTTTTCCAGGACATTCATGTCAATAACTGACTCTTGGACAAGATATTTCACATCGACAGGCACAAGGTCTGTAGCCTTTTCAAGGCGCGTCAGAGACAGCAAGTCTTCAACCATTGTGCCCATTCGTATTGCCTCTTTTTCAATCCGCTCAATCGCGTTGTCAATATCCTCCTTACCCTTAAGGGCGCCAATCCTATAGAGCTCGGCATAACCCCTAAGAGATACAAGTGGCGTTCGCAATTCGTGACTTGCATCTGCCAAGAATTGCTTCATCTCGCCAAGTGTTTTATCTCGCTCACCAAGGGCTTTTTCGAGACTGTCCAGCATGGAATTCAGAGATTTGTTTAGATTGAGTATTTCTGCAGAAACATATTCAGACCTTATCCGCCTTGAATAATCCCCTCTTGCAAACGCCCTTGCGGTCTTCTCAAGAGCATATAGTGGAGATAGTGTATGTGCGGTTATTAGATAAACTATGTACGCAGCGATTGCAAATACCGCAAGACTAAACCAAATATAGCTTCTTTGATAAAAATTGGCGGTATTTTCAGTACCAGACTGCGGCAGGTAATAAGCAAGGATTTCTTGCCCACTGCCCGTTTCCAGTGGCTGCAAGAGCATTCTATATTTCTTTTGTCTCGATATCGAGTGCAAAGTAAACGGCGTGTTACCCTTTTCGTTGTAAAGTGTAATGTCAATTTTCCTGTCAAACTCGATAGAAGGGTTTTCTCCGATAGGCCAAATCAGTGTCCCGTCGAATTTATAAATATGAGCTTTGTAGCTTGCCCTTCCCGGACTGAACACTTCAAAACTGCTTTCAAACAGCGGAAATGTACCGCTTATATGAATTAGCTGCTCATCAATTGTTTTTATCATCTCGTTCTTTATAACCAGAGTGGTTCCAATACCCACAGCAGTGAACGAAAATGCAAGCACAAGCGCTACAAGCGTTACCACCTTACTCTTTATCGAAGAGCGTGCAACGAGTCTGTACAGCTTACTGGGAAACTTTGCTGACACGAGTCAGCGCGTTCTCATGATATAACCAAAACCTCGCTTGGTATGAATAATCGTTTCGCTACTGTAAGCTGCTAACTTGCGTCTTATATACGAAATATAGGACTCGACAATACTCGAGTCACCATCAAAATCATAGTCCCAAACGTGCCCCAGTATTTGAGACTTTGAAAGCACGCGGTTTGGATTCAACATAAAGTACCGCAGAAGTTTGAACTCAGTTGGACTGAGATCAATTAGGTTACCCTTTAGGAACACCTCATTTGAGTTTTGATCGATTACTAGGTCACCAACACGGATAGTTGCGTCTACATCATCTATCTTTGTTCGACGCAGAATAGCTGCCACACGCGCCAGTATCTCATCGAGACTAAATGGTTTTGTAACGTAATCATCACCACCTACGGTGAGGCCAGTTATCTTGTCTTCTGTGCTATCTCTTGCACTCAGGAATATCACGGGACAGCGAAAACCAGCCTCGCGAAGTCGTTTCGTTGCAGCAAACCCGCTCATATCTGGGAGCATAACATCCATGATTATCAGGTCTGGCTCCTCAGCCAGGACCGCCGAGACTGCACCGGCGCCATTCCCAGCGGTGACCACACCGTACCCCGCGAACCGCAAGCTCGCCGCCAGGAGATCCCGTATATTGGCTTCGTCGTCAACAACTAGAATCTTTGTCTGACTCATGAACTTAGACCCTGCGTGTAGCGCACTATTACCGAATATCGCTGGTGCAACGATTCGGACCAACTCCAACAAGGGATACCCCGAGCAAACCGCCAGGAACGAATGCAGAGCCAGTCACAGCTAGACCGAACCCGGGAGGCACGGACCCTACACCATTATAGGGCAGTCCTATCTATCCTGACATTTTGTACATACTGAGCATGCGGAAAACTTCAGGATAGGCTCTTTGTAAGAGTAAAATGGTTACAGGTTTAAGGGGTAAATATGCCTTTGGGGACGGTTCGTTTTTATAACAAAGAACGTGGCTTTGGGTTTGTTGTGTCCGACGATGGCGAGTCTGTTTTTTTGCCGGCTAAAGCTTT
The DNA here is from genome assembly GCF_000007485.1 of Tropheryma whipplei str. Twist. NCBI lineage: Bacteria > Bacillati > Actinomycetota > Actinomycetes > Micrococcales > Tropherymataceae > Tropheryma > Tropheryma whipplei. The sequence goes on from NC_004572.3 coordinate 47,268, forward strand.
ACCGGATGGCGTCTCCGACCTTTCGCCCGGCACCCGTGTTGATTACGGGGCAGCTCTGGGAAAGAAGGGCTCTCAGGTCTTATCTCTAAGAGTTCTAAGAAAACCACCCCGCCGTGGTGTTAGGTCAACTGATGACATGGCAGTTATAATCGAGGATCTAATGAAAATTCTTGATGAAGCGGGCGAAAGTTTTAAGCGTGGCCGTTACCCAAAAGCCGAACGCGCTAAGGTTCTTGCGGCTATGCTCCGCCAGGTTGCAGACGGTCTTGATGCTAACTGACTCGCAAAGAGAGCGCATAAAGGATCTCATAAGTGATTCTTGTGGGTCAGTAGGTGAATTTGTTGAGTGTGTTCCAATATCTAATGGCGTTTATGAAATGCGTTATGTTAATTTGACATGTGGATACACGGGTTGGTTTTGGATTGCTGCGGTTAACAAGACCGCTGATGGTGATCTGAATGTTCTAGAGCTATACCCCTCCCCAGGCCCGGGGGCGCTTGCATTCACCGCACGGTCGGACCAAATTGCCACAGGTGGGGAATACGATGACGATGAATCCGGTGATCTTATTACTCCGGTTGATAGGGATGGCTTGGATTTCTGAATATGACTAAAAAATCCGCTAGGACGGTTGCTGTCTGTAACCAAAAGGGTGGAGTTGGTAAAACAACAACAACCATAAATCTTGCTGCATGCTTGGCCGAACGCGGAATGAGAGTTTTAACGGTCGACCTAGATCCACAGGGTGCCCTAACTGCTGGCTTCGGAATTTCCAATTTTGAATACACGGTATACGATCTTCTGCTCGGCCGTAATCGCAATGCTGTATTGATACAAACCTCCCTCAAAGGCGTTGATGTCCTGCCAGCAAATATAGACTTGTCTGCAGCTGAAGTCTATCTTGTATCGGAAGTTGCCAGAGAGCAAATACTTGCCAAAGAGCTTGAGTCATTCTCCTCCGATTATGATGTGATACTAATCGACTGCCAGCCCTCACTCGGTCTTCTTACCATAAATGCACTTACTGCAAGTCATGGTTTACTTATTCCCCTTGAGTGTGAGTATTTCGCCATGCGAGGATTGGCTCTATTACTCGAAACAGTTCGCAAAATCCAAGATCGATTAAATACTGCGCTAAAGGTTGACGGAATTATTGCAACTATGTTCGATATGAGAACTTTGCATGCCAGAGAGGTCTTAGAGAGTGTGAAAAAGGCCTTTCCCGGGTTACTGCTAACAACTGTTATAAATAGGACAATAAAATTTCCAGACTCCAGTATCGCTGGCATGCCGGTTACCGTTTTCGCCCCAAATCATCAAGCATCGAAAAATTATCGCGACCTCACGCACGAACTTGTACATCGTGGTGTTTTTACCTTACCAAGCTAATTGTCTTCTCTGCATTGATTCGCTCTTATTATTATCTGCATAGCGTAGCTGTGTAGGTCGTACACTTTAATCGGTGTACGTTCATATCATTGGTGCTGGACTGATTGGTGGCAGTATCGCGCTAGGTCTTTCCCGTGCAGGACTGAAGGTCAGTGCAAGTGACATTTCGCCAGCTGCTCAGCGCCTCTCAAAACTTGGGGATATTTCGATTGGCCCGCCAAATCAGAATCCGGATTTGGTGTTTGTATGCACACCTCCCGATGTGACCGCCGCCGAAGTTGTGAGCTCTCTGGATAGATTTCCCGAAACTTGCGTAGTGGATGTATCAAGCGTTAAGACCAGAATATACCGTGAGGTATTGCGTAAAACACACCCTGCAAAGCGAGTATTTTACATACAGAGTCATCCAATGGCTGGAAGAGAGATAGGTGGCATTCAGGGCGCCTCTGCCGATTTATTCTCAGGGTGGCCGTGGATTGTGTGCCATTCGTTTGTTTGCGGTGACGGCAATGACCAGATGAATGGTGAGAATTCTGTTCATCAAAAGAATTACCTAACACGGAACACCGAAGATGAAGCGGAATGGTCTTTGGGGAAAAATCTCTTGCATTGTATAAACCTTCTAGGAGCCTTTCCTGTCTTCATGCATAGAGACAGGCATGATCGGTCAGTTGCGGCAGTATCGCATGTGCCACATATACTCTCAAGCCTCATAGCCCTGTCACTTGCAAATACAGATCAAGGCACAGTTGCAATATGTGGTTCGGGTATAAAGGATATGACACGTCTTGCTGCAAGCAATCCAGAATTGTGGACCCAGATCATTTTCTCAAATCGTCGTGAAATCTTACAAAGTCTAGGGGTTTTTTCTGGACTTTTGAAGAGAATGCTCCACACACTTGAGAAGCTCGATAATCCTGCGTATCGCACGGATCTGTTCTCTCAGCTTGCTGAGGCTCAGGCCCAACAGGCCCGCATTCCAAAAAAACCGGGCAAGAATTTGGATTATTCACAGCTAGAAGTGCTTATTCCAGACAAGCCCGGTGAGCTATCAAAGGTTTTAGGCGCTATAAACACCCAAGGTATTAACTTGGAAGATTTGCATTTTGAACATGCAAATAACCTCGGGGTTGTAAAGCTATCGGTATCAAACAAGGACAGGTGTCGATTGATGGACACTTTGGAAGATAAGTGGACTTTACTAGTATAGTTGCAATCGATGGTCCTGCCGGCAGCGGAAAAAGTTCTGTTGGTCGGGCCGTTGCTCAATATTTAGGGTATGGTTTTCTGCCAACCGGAAGCTATTACCGTGCCTTTGCGTTTCTGCTAGATCAGACTAAAGACCTTGATAGTCAGTTGGATAGCTTCATTTCGTCCGTGCGTAATGATCTTGATCCGTACAATAGCGGGTTTAACGTGCATATTGATGATAGTCCGTTTTTTGGGTCATCAGGTATATCCGCATCATCGAGGAATATTGCCTCTGAGCTAAACAACCCGGAAATAACCTCAAAAACTGCCGCTGTGGCGCGCAACAAAAGTGTACGAGTGCGCCTCAACGAGTATTTTAGAAAGCTATGTTCTGAAAGTATTTATCCGGCCATTGTCCTTGAGGGGCGCGATGCAACAACTGTGATAGCACCAAATGCAAGGGTGAAAATATTCTTGACAGCCTCGCTGGTTAAACGAGCAGCTCGGCGCTCCGAACAGCTGTCTTCCGAACCTCCAAATTCCGTACTGGAAGCTTTACGTCAAAGAGATGAGGCAGACAACGCAGTGACTGACTTTCTGTCAGATGACAGCTCCAGAATTACTCTGGACACGAGCGATCTGACTTTCTCGGAATCGGTTGCCCGAGTGCTTGAAGTGATTGAACAAGCTGGAATGCCGTTTGTCTCAGATAAATGGGTTGGAGAGAATGCCGATGTGCTTGCGGCTTCTGGGGAACTTGGAGCAACAGTTGTGATTGTTGGCCGGCCAAATGTTGGAAAATCAGCCCTTGTAAACTGCATCCTCGGGCGCAGAGAGGCTGTAGTGGAGAATCGTCCGGGCGTTACAAGAGATCGTGTTGTTTACCCGGCATTTTGGGCAGGCAGACCATTTACTCTTGTTGATACCGGCGGCTGGGAGTGTGATGCCGAGGGCCTTGATGCTGAGGTCGTGGCTCAGGCAGAAATTGGCATGAGTATTGCGGACATAATCATTTTTGTGGTTGATGTTCAGCATGGCCCGGTTAGCACTGATGCAGTTATCGCCCGGAATCTACAACGACAGAATAAGCCAATCTTTCTTGTTGCAAATAAAGCTGATAATGCCAGCAGTGACTCAGATGTGGCGCAATTTTGGTCTCTCGGATTAGGTCAGCCGTATGCCTGTAGCGCGACGCATGGCCGGGGAGTTGCAGATCTTATGGATATAGTCATGCAGTCTGCCCAAGTCCATACGCCAAGTTTTTGTTCAGGTGCACCACGGGTAGCGCTAATTGGCCGGCCAAATGTTGGAAAATCGAGCTTAATAAACCAACTGACGAATTCAAGAAGAGCAATTGTTGATGATCTCGCTGGGACGACACGTGATCCGCTTGATGCTTTGGCGGTTATAGGGGATAAATCATGGCTCTTTGTCGATACTGCAGGTCTTAGAAGAAAGTTCAAATCACAAAAAGGCGCAGATTTCTATGCTTATCTCCGTGCAACAACCGTTTTACGGCGTACTGAAATTGCTTTATTGTTGCTTGATGCGAGTCACGCAATTACTGAACAGGATGTGCGTATAGCAGAAATGGTTGTTGAAAGCGGCCGAGCCCTGGTAATTGCCATAAATAAATGGGATTTGCTGGATGAAGAGCGACGTTATTGGCTTGAACGTGAAATAGATAACACTTTTTTCCGCTTTGCCTGGGCACCCCGGGTGAATATTTCCGCAAGAACGGGCCGGGGCGTAAAACAGTTGGCCACAGCGCTTCAAACCGCCTTGACAAACTGGAACACGCGTCTGAACACTGCTCGCGTGAATCATTTTTTACAACGCATTACGCGTGAGCAGCCCCATCCGACCAGGGGTGGCAGGAGGCCAAGAATCTTATTTGCCAGCCAGACAGGGGTTGCCCCACCGACTTTTACACTGTTTACAACAGGTTTTCTTGAACCAACCTACCGGCGATTCTTGCAAAAGTCCATACGCTCACAACACAGCTTTACAGGATCCCCAATTATTCTGAGTGTGAAAATTCGAGCAAGTCGAAACCGCTAGGATATTGCGTCAATAATTGTTTTGAACTTTAATGTGCTTTCTTCAAGTTCTTTTTGCGGGATGCTTGACTTCACTATTCCACACCCGGCAAAAGCTTTTATATGCCCCCTGTTTAGCTGCGCACATCGAATGGGTAATGTGAACTCACATGAGCTATCTTGCCCAATCCACCCTATTGCCCCGCCGTATAGCTCGCGGTCAAATGGCTCTATCTCTTTGATTATTTCCAGCGCTCTTTCTCTGGGCTCTCCAGCAATTGCTCCTGTTGGATGAATATGACTCAATGCGCGCAAGGGGGAGATATTTGGCTTAAATGTGCCGGATATAAAGCTCGCTACATGGGTTATGTGTGTAAATCTCCTGATTTTGTAGGAATTCACCGTTGGCGCTGTGTTCATGAGTGTGCTAAGTCGCTCCAAGGTTGGGTTAAGCGCAAAGGAATGTTCAAGCCTTAGCTTTTCATCGAGATATGTCTCATCGAGAGCCTTGTAAGGGGGGCTTGCCGCACAATTATGTATTACATGTTTGGGGTGATTGGCAGACATGCTGCCTGCAAGAATGGAGACCTCAAAACCAGAGTTACCATCTGTTCTCAGCAGAACCTCGGGTGAAGCGCCGAATAGTCCATCAAATACAAACACCGTGCCGTTTGCCGTATTCATAAGTCTCTGTATCGCCTCATCAAGGTCGATTGCGTGTGCTTCAGGGTCAAAATCATCATGTATTTCTGCGATAATGTCCCGCGCCAAAACTACCTTTGATATATCTGCATTTAAAAGTTTGTTTACCACATTGGTAATGGCATGTTTATAATCCTCTTGTCTAAAATCTCCCATTTTAAAGCTAATACTCTTTGGCCATTTGAAAATTCGAGAGGGCTCCGAGAGGTTATGACAAATCGTTGCATCTATTTTCCAGGCAACCCCGTCGCTCCAAAAAAACATTTGCTCTGGTATTGCAAGAAAACTCGGCCTGGCAGAATATGGCGAAAATGTAAATCCGAATAGCACGATAAGGCCAATCGGATTGAGATTTTCGCTCGTGTACTGTATCTTTGTATGTATTTCATTTATCAGCGACTCGGCTGCCTCAAATCTAGCCTCGGCGGAATAGGAATCGAGATTTATTTTTAGCACGCGGCCCTGTGTTCTCATCATCGTGCTGTGTGTACAATATACGAAATCCCAAGACAATACTTTGCGAATATACTGTCGCTTGAAGTCGCTACGATCCATATTTCCAATTCTTGTTATTTCAACTTCAATTGGAAGCATGGTAACCCTCGTCGTAACTCGGTTCAAGTATTTTGTTATTTAGAAAATAAACCGATGTGTAAAGTTTTTGCACCTGGGACTATACTTTCTTCGCTTTGGGGACTAACATTCACATTGATATGGTAATTCACGGCAAACACACGGCAGAGATTAGAAAAATGTTCAATAGGGTTGCCCAAGCCTACGATAGAACAAATCTTGTCTTGTCATTCTTACAGGATGCCCACTGGCGTCGGGCTGCTTGTAAGATGCTTGGGGTAACTGCCGGGGAAGAGGTGCTTGATGTCGGTGCTGGTACTGGCGCGAGCACCCGAACAGTTGCCAGGACCGGTGCTGCCGTCACAGGAATTGATATATCTCCCCGCATGCTCCAAATTGCACGCAATCGATGTAAAAGGTTTCAAAACATCACGTGGCGTCTCACCAATGGCGATCTGCCGTTCCCTGATAAGAGCTTCGACGCTATTCTAATGGTATTTTGTCTCAGAAATGTGTCCAATATTCAGGGATTCTTATGCGATGCTGCACGCGTCTTGAAGCCCGGTGGGCGGCTTGTAGTGTGCGAGTTCAGTCATCCCAGAAGGTTTGTTGCCCCGTTCTACAGGTTGTATCTCAGGTATGTCTTGCCCAGACTTGCAAAACTTATCTCGAGCGATCCTGCTGCATACGAATATCTTACAGAATCAATCGAGGATTGGTACGAGGTTGACGAGCTTGCGTTTATGCTTGAACAGTGTGGTTTTCAGAATACATCCTGGAAAAGGTTAAGCTTTGGGGCAGTTGCCTTGCATAGGGCGCTGCGTGGTCCGGAGTAGCAAACCCGTACATGCTTGTGTCAGGTATTTTTCTGTCCGATATTCTTGATCCATCTGGCAGTCTGAGTGATGATATTTCTCCCGCTCTCGATAGGGTTGAAGATCTTCTGCTAGAAACCGTTGGTGATTGTCATGAAATAGTAAGCCATTTGCTTGTCAGTGGCGGCAAGCGCGCCCGTCCGCTTTTAGTTTTGCTCACATCTTGTATGGGTTCTGGCATTAATGATGCTGTTATACGTGCTGCCGCGGGGATTGAGTTAATACACCTGGGCTCTTTGTATCACGACGATGTTATGGATAATGCGTATATTCGTCATGGATCGATCACCGCACATCGTCTATGGGGTAAGTCTGCGGCTATTCTTGCGGGTGATTTTTTATTCGCCAAGGCAGGTGTGCTCGGTCTTAACCTTGATAAGCGTGCAATTGCGGTGCAAACTGAGGCATTTCAGAGGATGATATCGGGTCAGCTCAGTGAAACTTTGGGTATTTCTGACAGTCTTGACCCTCTTGAGGCTTATATAGAAGTTTCGAGAGGAAAGACAGGTTCTTTAATCGCCGCATCCGCTCAGGTTGGGGCGATTTTAGGTGATGCCAGCCCATCAACTCTTGAACCCCTGAGGGATTTTGGAGAGAGCATAGGGGTTGCTTTCCAGCTTGTTGACGATGTGATCGATCTTTCGGGTAAATCCGGCAAGACCCCTGGGAGTGACATACGCGCTGGTGTCATGAGTTTGCCGATTCTGCTTTTGAGTAACGCCGCGAAAGATGACAGAGACTCTGCGGTTTTGCTTGAGGAAATAGAGCGCGTGCGGCGGCATAGCGGCGCATGTGGGAGTGATGATTATTCGTCAGAGATGAACGCGGTTTTGGCGCATTTGCGTAAGCATGATGTGACCGCACGCACTCTGGAAATCGCGAGAACGTGGGGAGATAAGGCCAAACATGCGTTGAAAAAACTTCCTGAATGTGCCCCTCGTGATGCACTTTTGGCGTTTGTCGAAACGGTTGTTTCTCGTGAGTTTTAGAGAATAGAGGTAAGGGTTTTGGCGAGGATTGCGGTAGTAGGTGCAGGTCCAGCGGGGATATATTCTGCCAATCTTCTTCTTGCCGATGAATCCGTTGAGCGCGTTGATGTTTTTGAGGCATTACCAGCGCCTTATGGCCTTGTAAGGTATGGTGTTGCACCTGATCATCCGAGGATAAAGAGTGTTGTAAGCACCCTCAGTGACATGTTAGAGACACCCCGTATGCGCCTTTTTTGCGGTGTGCATTTCGGGCAACATCTTTCTTTAGAGGATATAAAACAACGGTACAATGCAGTTATTTTTGCAACAGGCGCCCTCCGTGGGGCTAGACTCGATATTCCGGGAATTGATGCCAGGAATAGCTTTTCTGCGGCTGACTTTGTTGCCTGGTATGACGGGCATCCGGATTACCCACGGACATGGCCTTTGTCAGCAAAATCAGTTGGCATAATCGGTAACGGCAATGTTGCGCTGGATATTGCGCGAATTCTAGTAAAACAGCCTGAAGAACTAGAAACAACCGAAATACCCGACAATGTCTATGAAGATTTGAAGAGTTCTGCATTGTCTGACGTACACATATTTGGCCGTCGTGGGCCTTTTGACGTAAAGTTTACCCCCCTCGAACTCAGAGAACTCGGCGAAGTAAACGGTGTGGATATTGTTCTTAATGAAGATGATTTTCAGGTAAAGCCTGATCGCCTGGTCAAGCAAATGATCATAATCGATCGTGTCTTTTCCTCATGGAGGGCTCGCTCCGGTACATCCTCAACCAGGCGATTGCACTTTCACTTTTACTCGGTTCCCAAGCGGGTTGTTGTTCGGGATAATTGCGTTTCTGGACTTGAGTACCAACAGCTGCGCCCCACGATAGATGCTTGCGATTGTGTTGCGCCCCCGCGTGATAGTGACACGCGTCATGAGGTGGTAGAGCTTGATGCGCTTTATACGGCAATTGGATATTATGGCTCACCCCTTTCCGACTTACCTTTTGATGATATTAGTGGCATTATTCCAAATGACCGCGGCAGGGTAATTATCGAGGGTAAGCCACTTAGGGGATGTTACGTAACGGGCTGGATAAAGCGGGGCCCTGTTGGACTGATTGGTCATACAAAGAGTGATGCCATCGAGACAATAGTCAGTATGCGGCAGGATAAAACTGCCTGGTGGAAGCCAGATACTGACTCTGATATATCAGACCTATTGGGTAGCAGGGGTGTGAACTTCACGGGTGTTAGCGGTTGGCGCAAGCTTGATGCGCACGAAATATATCTCGGCAGTCTCTCAGGTAAAACACGTAAAAAGGTAGTTCCACGGGAAGAAATGTATTACATTTCTTCCCGTGGAAGCCCTTCGTAAAAGAGGCAATGCCCCAGGATGATATGATGCCCTGATACTGTCTTGTGATACCGTCTTGTTCCGTACGCCTGTCTCGTACCTCTATAGAGCGCTTTTCTGTGAACTTGACTGTTTGACTATTTAGCATTTGACTATGTTTTACCTGAGGGCCAAAATGCCGTTATATCTGTTGCATGTCACTCGGTCATTATGGGCGTTAACAATGTGGGCATTAACAATGTGCTTTATAGCGACACCTCTGTTTATAAAAACCTCTTAAACATTTTGTACCCCAGAAGTCGAACCCCTGAAGTCGTAATACATGTGCACACAAATCGCACAAGTAACTGGATTAGCAGTTCACTTATTACGAAGCTTCTTGGCAATCTCGCGCAGCTTATCGCTAATGCGCTTGATGGCCTCACGAATGCTGAGTGCGCTTGATGCGCTCAGGACATTGGCTAAGTCTTTGTTGGCGTATATAACCCTTCCCTCTTTTGCCGCTTTCAGAGAACTCAGTAAAGCATCTTTGGTTATATCGTCAGTTCCGATGCTGATAACAATTAGCACATCAGTATCTACCCAGCTTAGTTTGTCAGTTGGTATTTTGGCATAGAAACCCGCCTTTGGTAACTCGTTTATTTTTGGCTCAAGTGTAAAGCCGAGCTCTTGCATAAGATCCCAGCGACCATCACCCGGAAGATACACACCATACTCCGCGAATTTCGCTACAAATGCCCCTTTTAATCCCCTATAGAGCGGATCCTGAGCATCTTTAATGGCTTTCTCAGTTTTCTTGATAGCCTCTTCACCCTCTTTTACGCGCCCAAGAGCCTTGGCAACCTGCCTTTGCTGATCCCTCCAATTTAACACCCATGACTTTGTCCCCGGAGGTCCATATACCGTTGGGGCAATCTGACTCAACCGCTTATAAGTTTTTTCATCGTTATTGCTGCGGACATTCAGGATTAAATCAGGTTTTAGATTATGTATCTGCTCCCAGTTCAATCCATCCGTGCCGCGGGAGATAACTTCTGGCTTCACATCACCAAACAGCCCCTCGGCCCAAGGGCCAACACCCTTATTGCCAAAGCTAATCCAGTCATACACCGCAACAGGCTTTATTCCCACAGCAAGGGCTGCTTCAGCATCGGACCATCCGAGGGCTACAACCCTAAGATCATGACCCTTTGGTCTTGGTATGGTAACTTCACCAAACACCGTCTCAACTTTTGACAAAACAGAAGACGACTCAGAGTCACCTTTACCGCCAAAACAGCCTGTCAATAGAGAGAGCGCAACAAGCGCACCAAGTAACTTCCTACCGAACACAACCCCTCAATTGCTCTGTACCAACAATCTCAGAACAACACGATTCTGTCTCACACCCAAAGGCCTGTCTCACACCCAAAGGAATAATCCAGGCCACGCACGAAAGCGCAGTATTCAAGGCACCCAATGTACCTTGAGGCCAGTTCACTTATTACGAAGCTTCTTGGCAATCTCGCGCAGCTTATCGCTAAGGAACTTTATTGCTTCAGGAATACTGAGTACTGAACCCGCAATAAGAGCCAGATTGAATTCATCAGACCCGTATATGATCCTTCCCTCTTTTGAGGCCTTTAGAGAAGCAATAAGAGGATCATTGTGATTAGCTGCTTTTCTAATCCCGCGCTTAACTGTTACGACAATCACATCCGTGTCAATTAGGTTTAACTTACCCGAGGGAATATCTTTTCCGGCGTGACGCCCGTCAAAGAGCTCAGTCACCCGTGGCTCAAGCGTAAAGCCCAATTCTCTAATAAGATCCCACTGTCTCGTAGATTCCGCAAACACGCCGTAGCCTGAGGGTCTCTGCACAACAAGGGCAGCTTTTAATCCCCTATAGAGCGGATCCTGAGCATCTTTAATGGCTTTCTCAGTTTTCTTGATAGCCTCTTCACCCTCTTTTACGCGCCCAAGAGCCTTGGCAACCTGCCTTTGCTGATCCCTCCAGGGAATCTGGTATGGCTGGTAGTCCTTGGAGTTTTTTGGTCCATATACCGTTGGGGCAATCTGACTCAACCGCTTATAAGTTTTTTCATCGTTTTTGCTTCGGACATCCAAAATAACATCCGGCTTGAATGCCTTTATTTGTTCCCAGTTCAATCCATCTGTTGAAAAAGACATAACCGTTGGCTTCACATCACCAAACAGCCCCTCGGCCCAAGGGCCAACACCCTTACCGCCGATATTGAATGCATCAAGAACCGCAACAGGCTTTATTCCCACAGCAAGGGCTGCTTCAGCATCAGCCCGCCCTAGGGCTACAACCCTAAGATCATGACCCTTTGGTCTTGGTATGGTAACTTCACCAAACACCGTCTCAACTTTTGACAAAACAGAAGACGACTCAGAGTCACCTTTACCGCCAAAACAGCCTGTCAATAGAGAGAGCGCAACAAGCGCACCAAGTAACTTCCTACCGAACATACCCCTCCTATTTGTTATTTCAACTTATCCTTACAAATCAACACATCCGCCTATTCGCCATATACCAGGCTAGTAGCTAGACAAAAGAAAGTAAAGGGTTAATTTTTGCTAACAGCAAGTGAATCTTTGCGATACGGCAAACGCCCCCGCGTGCATTATTCATGATCTATAACTGCTGGCCAGACGCGAAACAATATCGGACGGTTTTCGCGCCCCGTTACAATCGTTTCAAATTCTCAGATTTGCGGGGAATAATCATGGGTGTATTAGATTCAGGATCATCTATTATTCTTGATTTCAAGCCAAATGCATTTTCTATCAAGTTTTCTGTTATAACTTTTTTTGGTTCGCCCGAGGCAATGATCCGGCCTTCTCCCATCACAAACAGGTGAGATGCATATCTTGCAGCTTGGTTAAGGTCGTGTAATGAGCAAATGATAGTTTTGCTTTCTCTGTTGAGAGATGCTAAAAGTTCAAGAATCTCATATTGATAAGCTATATCAAGAAACGTCGTTGGTTCGTCGAGTAAGAGAATACGAGTCTGCTGAGCTAATACCATTGCTATCAAGGCCCTCTGGCGCTGTCCGCCCGAAACGGCTTCAATGGCTCGTTGTGAAATATGTGAGGCCTGAACCGCTTGAAGGGACTCTTTTACAACTTCTTCATCAGTTTTCGTCCATCTATGCAGAATGCTTTGATGGGGATATCGCCCCCTGCTCACAAGATCCGCTATGGTTAGCCCTTCCGGGAGATTAACCTGTTGAGGTAGGAAAGCGATATGCTTGGCCAAATTCTTAGGCTTTAACCTTCGAATATGCTGCTTGTCAAGGAGAATATCCCCTTCAAATCTATTTAGTCCGGCAATAGAGCGTAAAAAAGTTGATTTGCCACAGCCATTAGCGCCAATAATTGCGATAAAAGAGCCCCGTTTTATCTCTATGCTTATGTCGTGCAGAACCTTGTTTTTTCCGTAAGAAAACGAAAGCTTATCGACGGTAATCATTTGCTCCCCTGATAGATAGATAAAGCAGATACGCCCCGCCAAATACAATTGTCACGACCCCGGTTGGTAATTGCGACGGTGCGATAATTGTTCTTGCAATTAGATCTGATGCGGCCAATAAGAACCCTCCAACAGCTATAGTTGGGAAAATATTAATTGCCTTACTGCCAACAAGAAACTTTGCGATATGCGGAGCGGTAAGGGCCACAAAACTGATTGGGCCAACCACTGTCGTTGAAACCGCAGTCAATACAACCGCAATGACAATCATCATTGTCAATGTACTTCTTGCTGAAACGCCCAGGCTTGCGGCATTGTCATCGCCCATTTCAAGAACTCGCATTTTAGGAATAACAATAACGGCCAAACTGACGCATGCAATCAAGGTCAGGTATAAGAGCAGTGCGTCACTCCACGTTATTAGGCTCAGGCTTCCAACACCCCATATGCTTATGTTCTGACTGATTTCAACATTGATAATTGACTTCATGTAGGTATTGAACGATGAGATTATTGCGTTAAGGCTAATGCCGACTATAACTAAACGTAACCCGCGAAATGTTCTTGTCAAGCTCAGGAAATATACAAGAATGGCAACAATAAACCCACCGGCTAGCGCTGAAAGTGTTGACGGTGTTCTTTCTCCACCAAAAAGCTCTGCAGCTATTATTACCCCGGCAAATGCACCCGCATTGAATCCAATAATATCTGGACTGCAAAGAGGGTTTCTCGTTAGAGACTGAAACAGTGCTCCGGCTAGGGCAACAGAGGATCCAACGAAAATTGCTGATAACACCCGCGGAAGTCTCCATTCAAGAATTGTTTGCCGTAATTCGATATCTCCGTTGCCAGTTAATGCACTCCACATATCCGCAAAGCTGGTTTGCGTATAGCCAACGCTGACTGATAGAAACAGTAATCCCACGCATAGAGATGCAAAAACAGACCCGACCACCAAAGCACGAGTGTCGAGATTGCAACTTGTCCAATACGTTCTCAGCGCCACCCGCTGTGGCATGATCCTCAAAAGACTTTTACCTTTCTTGACAGGAAAATCAGAATGGGCGCACCCAAGAAAGGCACAACCACTCCAGCGTCTAGTCCGGTTGGTGTTAGAACCCGACCAAGCGTGTCTGCAGTCAGTAACACAATCGGGCCAGTTATCAAACAAAGAGGAATAATTCTGAGCAAATTGGGTCCTGATATAACCCGGGAGATATGTGCCGCTGCAAGCGCCAAGAAACTAATCGGACCGACTGCCGCGGTAGATCCTGCGCTAAGCGCTATAACTGCAATATATGACCACAGTGCAGTTTTTCCAACGCCAAGCGATTTTGATATGTCTTTATCAATTGACAAAACATTCAGTGAGCTCATCATCATAAGTGCGATTAGTATTCCGGCCAGGATGAGAGGAAATGATATGTACACCGTGTCGATTTTTTTGTAATCGAGTGACCCAACTGCCCAGTGGCGGATCACGTCAAAAATATCCTGATTTATTAACGCCACCGAACGTGCCAGTCCGCTAATCAGCGCGGTTAATGCAACTCCGACCAAGATCAATTGCCCCGGAGTGACAATATTCCCAATAAAATAAACAAGCCCAGCAGCAATTGAGGCACCCAACAGAGGAACGATCAGCAAATTCCAGAAAGGCGTTACATAGCCAACCAAAAACCCAAGGACAATCGCAAGATATGCCCCATGAGTTATTCCAAGCAGCCCCGGATCGGCCAATGGATTCCGGGTAACCACTTGCATAATTGCGCCAGCAACTGAGAGTGCTGCCCCAACAAGAATTGCCAGCAAGATACGAGGAACTCTAAAATCTCGCAGGACTACATCTTTGAAGTCGTCTCCACCCCCGAACACCGCGTCAATCAATTGACCGACGCTTGAGCCATCGAGAAAAAGGGCCAAATAACAAAGCCCGACAATAACGACGCTGCCGAATACTAAACTCAAACGAAAAACTGGCCCTGCCACACATTTCAGGCTATCTGATGTGTAATACGAAGTAAAGGGTGAGTTTTAATCTTTCTTGCAGCTATGGACTGCCAGATGTCATTTGGCAGTCTCACCCCATTGGTATGCAAATGCACGACCATCAGACTTCTTACCGCCCGAAGAAACACCCTAAAGTCACAGGGTCTGGTAGCGGGAACGGGATTCGAACCCGTGACCCCACGATTATGAGCCGTGTGCTCTAACCAACTGAGCTATCCCGCCATATGAGTGATCAAAAAGAGCCCCGGGTCAGGATTGAACTGACGACCCCTTCCTTACCATGGAAGTGCTCTGCCACTGAGCTACCGGGGCGCAAACAATCCCAACGGCTAGAATAAAATATGTACCGCAAGGGCAAGAATACCAGGTTTTGTTCAACCAACCGGGGTTGCTCTTTAGGATATTTGTTTTATTACGGACATGCATGGGCTTATCTAGGAAAAACGCGCAGAGCGCAGAAAAACTTTTCAAATGCCTTGCATCCGCGTCAAGACTCAAGATACTGTTCGTTTTGCTTGAATCTGAGAAGTCAGTGGGTGACATAACTGTGGATTGTGATATGAGTCAGCCCCTTGTCTCTCAGCATTTGCGCCATCTTAGGGATAATAACTTGGTTTATACAAAAAGACACGGAAAGCAAGTTTATTATTCGATAGCAGATGAGCATATAAAACATGTTGTTGCTGATTGCATACAGCATGTTCAGCACGAAACATAAGTCTGTTTACAGTAACTTTCTGACCACCCAAGGTGTCTCACCCCGGGTGGATTGCATAGCTGTCTTGAATACACATCAGGGCAGCTGGTGGTACTAGACATTAGGCGGTGTTTTAGGCTACAACATAGCTGTCGTTTAAATCGAAAAAGCGGCTATGCCCAGTGGCGAGTGAGGGATTCGAACCCCCGAAGTCGAATGACAGCTGATTTACAGTCAGATCCCTTTGGCCACTTGGGTAACTCGCCAAAGACATTCGGCCAGGTCCTACGACGTCCGACCGAATGACTCAAAAATGCTAGCATGTCTCACAGCTGCAAAGCAGTGCTCGTGTACTCTGTTTTCCTATTGCCATCAGTAAGGTTGGAAGCCTCGGACCCTTGTCCTGACCTATAACCAACTGGTATATCGTCCTAAAGAACTCTTTCTGTAAATTTTTTACCTCTTGACTTACGTCTTTTGAGGACTGATCTATACCCAAGACGACTTTGGGCACTCCGTAGGCGAGTGTCGTAAGCTTCTCGATAGACCAATTCTTATCTAAGCCATCAATGAAGATGCGCAGCATTTCCCTCACATTGGGCGCTGCGGTATGCAAAACTTGCTTGTTTGGAGTTTGCAGAACATGTATTGGGTTTGAGAATTTTTTACTATAGATCCTTGCGCAGCTCAATCTTGGCTCGAGTTGCGCAAGGGACCTAATATCAGGGCGTAAGTTTTTCACCATCCTTAGCAGTTGGGAATCATCACTTGCCGATATGTCGATCAGCGAAACCAGTGTTCTGAAAGAAATGAGAATCTCCGGTGCATTGAATCTTTTATTGGTTGTTGACATTGCGCGGGTATAAGAGGATGCCAATTCACACCCCGTAAGATCATTCGGTAGACTGTCCCATTCGTCATATAGTCTTTGTAGGCTCTGGTCAAACCCGACCGTGAATGATTGGTTGGGTTTTCTGCGGGCATACATCCACCGCAGAAGGGTTGGCTCCATAACCGATAGCGCATCATTGGGGGTTAGAACATTACCCGTTGAGCTAGACATTTTTGCGTGCCCCTGAACTCCAACGAAGGAGTACATTACGGTCAAAGGAGGGGTCCAATTAAATATTTGATTTGCAATATCACTACTGGCTGATAGCGATGCCGATCCTGGCGAACAGTGATCAACACCTCCAGGTTCGAAATCAACTGATTCGTACATCCACCGCATAGGCCAGTCAACTTTCCAGGGAAGTTTTCCGTTGTTGAATTCCCCTATGCCAATGGTTTCAGAATGCCCGCATTTGCAAGAATATGAGAGCTCACTCCCCGCAAAATCCTCTATTTGTGTCAGATCTTTTTTACAACGTGTGCAATATACAACATAGGGGTAATACTCTCGAGGTGACTCGGCAGGTTGGGTCTTCTTGCTCTGGTATTTGCCAATTATGTTCTGAATCTCATGCCGCTTTTCGAGCGCGAGCAGAATATTGTGTGTATACGCACCCGAACGATACATTTGACTCTGGCTTATATGCCTTACCTTTATTCCGAGAATTTCCATTGTTTTCTCAAAATCTCCCCGAAAATGCTCCGACCAGCTGTTTTTTTTGCTTCCTGCCGGAGGCGGGACATCACACAGTGGCATCCCGATATATTGTTCGTAGCCTTTGTCGATATTTGCTGGTACTTTTCTCAGACGATCGAAGTCATCCCAAGACAGTATGTGTTCGCAATCAAAACCCCTCGAGCTTATTTCGTCGGCAATAAAATGTCCGGTTATCACCTCCCTGAGGTTACCCAAATGGATTTGCCCTGATGGGCTGATTCCAGACGCTACAACAATTTTTTTATCCCCTTTACGCTCTTGTATAACCTGCTCGGCAAGTTTTGAAACCCAGTCTTGCTTTCCATATTTTTCGGGACTTGCAGCGTCAATTCTTGATGCCGTCATGCGTTTACTCTAAAAAATAAAAACAAACTGTATGCTCTCAAGTTGGAATAGGGCTAAATTTAGCCTTCGTAACTAGACTTAGCTTACAATGAATCTCAAATTGGCTTCTTCTCCGCATGAGCTACGGACATGCTTGGCCGGCAGGGCATTTGTGCTGGTCCCCACCATGGGGGCTTTGCATGAGGGACATATCTGGCTTGTGGACATGGCAAGGCGATGCAATCTCCCTGTTGTTGTATCGATTTTTGTGAACCCCCTACAATTCGATGACAGTCTTGATTTGGATACTTATCCCAGGACTCTGGAACAGGATTTAGAAAAGTTAGAGGGCAAGGCTTTTGCAGTTTATTCGCCTAGCGTCGAAACAATGTATCCAAACGGTCTCGACTCTATCCGTATTGACCCAGGGCCAATAGGAAGAATTCTAGAAGGCGCCATTCGTCCGGGGTTCTTTGATGGGATTCTCACAATTGTTGCAAAATTATTGCTACAAACCGCACCTGAACGAGTTTTTTTTAGCAAAAAAGATGCCCAACAGGCCTTTTTAGTGAGGCGCATGGTGCGTGAACTCGCCTTTCCTGTCAGGGTTGAAGTTACAGGATTTCTACGTGATAAATTTTCCCTGCCTTATTCCTCACGTAATCGTAAGTTAGGGGTAGATGCGAGAGAAAAGGCTCAAAGATTATCCCAAGGATTACTCTCTGTTGTAAATAATGGTCCGCTTACTGTGCGGGATTGTATCGACAAAATAACAGATCTAGCAAATTCAATTGGTGTCGATTTGGGCTATGCGCAGATTCTGGATGAAAATTTTTGCGAAATTGCTTCGGATAGAATGGTTACGCGGGCATTCCACTCGGAGGCCTGTATTGGGCTCAATACCCCACTTTTTCTGCTTGCTGCCCGTGTACACGGGGTTCGGGTAGTCGACAATGTTGATCTCGTAGTTGTTTAGTCGGATGCCTGTCGTTGTCCATTACAGGTTGCTGTTTTGGGGGTTTGCATCTTGGGTTGGAACGGTTGGGCTGCCTTGCTTCCATCTATCTGCCTTGCGCTGCTCTTTTGGCTTGTTATGCACTTCATACTCGGCCTGGATCGTAAAGAAAGGGAGGCGCATTTCAAGGCTCTTGGGCGCAAGTCTCCTGATATTCCCACACCTGAGACATTAAGCCCTGAGACATTAGGCACCGACTCAGCCGATAAGCGATCTCGCGGAGATTCACAACAGGGCACCTTGCCACCCGGTGGGTCGTGAAGCCCTATTTGTTTATATTGGCGGCCCTGCTATTGGCCGACCTTGTCATCCGTATTGGCTGCCTTTTTGTTGTTCCTCGCAATAGACGTCCTAATTCTGCCAACGCCTGGCTTCTCACAATATTCTTTCTGCCGTTTATTGGATGGTTTCTTTTTTTGATAATAGGCAGCTACAAGCTCCCAAAATCAAGAAGAGAAAAACAGGCTCTTATAAACCAGCTTGTTGCAAATGCACTGTCAGATCATGCAGTATTGGACAATGTAGATCTGCAATGGCTACCATCTCTGGTAAAACTAAACAGAAATCTTGGATCTATGCCGATGGTTGCGGGAACTCGTGTACATATTCTTACTGATACAAGTGTGATTATGGAGCAGATGGTATCTGCCATTGATTCAGCTAAAAGCAGTGTACACGTTGAGTTCTACATCTTTTCGCTGGATGAATTTACGCAGGGCTTTTTCACAAGCCTTGAAAATGCGACCGCCCGCGGGGTAAAGGTTCGGGTTTTATATGATCACATCGCAACTTTGCGCGTCCCTGGATATCTGAATATGAAGTCTCGCCTTAAGCGCAATGGGATTGAATTTTATCCGATGCTTCCGATTCAGCCCTTCAAGTTGAAATATCAGAGGCCTGACCTGCGCAATCATCGAAAATTGCTTGTAATTGATGATGCAATTGCATTTGTTGGATCGCTAAACATTATTGATCCTTTTTATAACACGAGGGGTCGCAAGAAAATGTTTTGGCAAGATGCGATGCTGCGCCTTGAAGGACCCGTTATAAGCGGGATAAGCGCGGTTTTTGTCTCTGATTGGTACGCAGAAACAGGCCAGCTCCTGAGAGACTACAGAATTGTAAAAACTTCATCCGGCGATTCCTTCACAGAAAACCGCACACAATCAAACAGTGTTGATAGGAGTTGCCCGAGTACAAATAACGTTTTATGTCAAGTAGTTCCTTCTGGTCCTGGATTTGAGGGGGAAAATAACCTCCAATTGTTTCTAATGCTCCTTTATGCATCGCAAAAACGGGTTGCAATTACATCACCGTACTTCGTGCCGGACGAGGCAATGACTTTAGCAATCGCGTCGGCGACTAAAAGGGGGGTTAGTGTCGAACTGTTTTTATCTGAAAACCATGACCAAAAAATTGTTTACCACGCTCAGTGTTCGTACTACGAACAGCTATTGAGAAGCGGCGTAAAGATTTGGCTATACCGTGCACCAAATTTCTTACACAGCAAATATGTAACTGTTGATGATGATGTTGCCGTTTTTGGATCAAGCAATTTTGATATGCGCTCTTTCAATCTGAATATGGAAATGTCACTGTTGCTCTACAGCAAGGAATTTGTTGCAAAACTGCAGGCGGTTGAACAGGAAAACCGAGCAAATAGCTCCCTGCTCACCCTCGATGAATGGATGCACCGCGGGAAAATGGACCGCTTGAAAGATAATCTAGCTAGACTTACATCCGCCCTGCAATAGGCACTTATTGAAGAAAAATTTAGGATTCACTCTCGCTGTTTTCTAGTATCCTTGGGTGAGGATATGTTTGAAAGGTTTACAGATAAAGCCCGCCGGGTTATAGTACTGGCGCAGGAGGAAGCGCGCACGCTTAGCCACAATTACATTGGCACCGAGCATGTTCTTCTTGGCCTTATTAGCGAGGGTGATGGTATTGCCGCCCAGGCGCTTGAGAGTCTTGATATTACCCTTGAGCGTGCGCGCGAGGGCGTGGCGGAACTAATAGGTCGGGGTCAGAACGCAACATCCGGGCATATCCCGTTTACGCCTCGTGCGAAAAAGGTTCTAGAGCTTTCGCTCCGCGAGGCTCTTCAGCTTGGTCACAATTACATTGGCACTGAGCATATACTCCTTGGGATTCTTCATGAGGGTGAGGGTATCGCTGCACAGGTACTGGTGAATATGGGGGCTGAACTGCCTGCAATTCAGCAGAGGGTTATGCACCTTTTAGAAGATGGAAGAGAACAAGAGCCCGTTTCGGTTGGCCCATCTGAGTCAGGAAAAATTTCAGGCAGTCAGATACTTGATCAATTCGGGCGACACCTCACGCGTGCCGCGAAAGAGGGCAAGCTGGACCCAGTTATTGGCCGTGAGAAGGAAATAGAGCGCGTGATGCAGGTGCTCTCGCGCAGAACGAAGAATAACCCAATCCTAATCGGTGAGCCCGGTGTTGGAAAAACTGCTGTCGTCGAGGCTTTGGCTCAAGCGATAGTCAATGGTGATGTTCCGGTCAATTTGCGCAACAAGCAAGTGTACTCGCTTGATTTGGGT
Organism: Tropheryma whipplei str. Twist; assembly: GCF_000007485.1. Classification (NCBI taxonomy): domain Bacteria; kingdom Bacillati; phylum Actinomycetota; class Actinomycetes; order Micrococcales; family Tropherymataceae; genus Tropheryma; species Tropheryma whipplei. The sequence goes on from NC_004572.3 coordinate 68,062, forward strand.
TCTCTTATCGCTGGTAGCAGGTACAGGGGTGATTTTGAGGAACGCCTCAAGAAGGTTACGAAGGAAATACGTTCACGAGGGGACATTATCGTTTTTATAGATGAGATCCATTCCCTTGTTGGGGCCGGGTCTGCTGAGGGTGCTATCGATGCAGCAACTATCCTGAAACCCCTTCTGGCCCGTGGTGAGCTTCAAACAATTGGCGCAACAACCCTTGATGAGTATCGCAAGAATATTGAAAAGGATTCTGCTCTGGAAAGGCGCTTCCAGCCCGTCAACGTGTCAGAGCCCAGCATACCAATGTGTATCCAGATACTGAAAGGGTTGCGTGATCGCTATGAGGCCCATCATAAGGTGAAAATCACCGATGAGGCAATTTATGCTGCAGTTACCCTTTCGAGTCGTTATATAAATGATAGGTTTTTACCAGACAAAGCCATAGACTTGATTGATGAGGCCGGCGCCAGGCTGAGACTGTCTGTTTTGTCTAATCCGAGCCAACTGCGCGCTGTCGAGAAAAAAATTCTCGCTGTTGTTGCCAGGAAAGACAAGGCGGTTGAAAAACAGGATTTCGATAAAGTTGGCGAGCTAAAACGGAAAGAAAAGGCCCTAAGAGCTGAGTTACGGAAGATAAAGCGTGACTATGAGAATGGCAATATTGCAAGTGCCGGCACTGTAGATGAGGGCTTGATCGCTGAAGTGCTTGCGTCAGCGACTGGGGTTCCCGTTTTTCGACTAACCGAAGACGAGTCCGTGCGTCTGATGATGATGGAAAGAAGTTTGCATCAGCGTGTGATTGGTCAGGACGAGGCGATTTCGTCTCTGTCAAGGGCGATGCGCCGAACGCGCGCTGGATTGAAGGATCCAAACCGACCTTCCGGATCGTTTATTTTTGCCGGCCCGACCGGTGTCGGAAAAACCGAGCTGGCCAAGGCTCTTGCCGAGTTTCTGTTTGATAATGAAGACGCCCTTGTAAGTCTTGACATGTCAGAGTACGGAGAGCGGCACACTGTATCCAGGCTTTTTGGAGCCCCGCCCGGATTTGTTGGTTTCGAAGAAGGCGGACAACTGACAGAGAAAATACGCCGCAAGCCCTTTAGCGTTGTTTTATTTGATGAAATTGAAAAAGCCCATCCGGATGTTTTTAACTCGCTTTTGCAGATTTTGGAAGAAGGTCGTCTGAGTGACGCCCAGGGCCGTATGGTTGATTTTAGAAATACGATAATTGTTATGACAACTAACCTTGGCAGTCGCGATATAGCATCAGGCCCTGTCGGGTTTCAGTCGGGTGATGGTAGTTTTTTGGCCTATGAGGCTATGAAGGCCAAGGTTAATGAGGAACTGAGGCGCAGTTTAAAGCCGGAGTTTCTCAATCGTATTGATGAAGTTATAGTTTTCCCGCCCCTCAATAGAGACGAGCTTCTGCAAATACTGAAGATTTTTATCAAAAAGCTCGATGACCGTTTGCGCGATAGGACCATGCGTCTTTCTGTGACAGATGCTGCCCTAGAACAGTTGGTGCAAATTGGCTACGAACCCACCATGGGAGCAAGGCCCTTGCGCCGAGCGGTTCAGCGCGAGGTTGAGGATAGGATTTCTGAAAAGATTCTGCTGGGCGAGATAAAGCCAAATCAAGAGATAGAAATGGACTTTGTGAATGATAATTTCACGATTGTATCAAGGGATATGGATTACCCCCTATCTCCTCTTGTGCCGTCAGTGACAACGGGTCTCGTTACTCCGGATCTTGCAAGTCACGTCTAGTTTCTGACATAATGCTCGCGATTTTTTGCGATGATCTGTTTTTCTTTAGAGCGCCTCGCGTGAAAAGCCTCACCGCGATGCTTCTTGCCGCAATACTTTCGGCACCCAACTTGCGCTAGTTTTCTAGATGCTGCCTGTTTCTAGATACTTCCCGAATGACTTCTGCATCAGCCCTATTCAGGAACCGCCCTCGCCATGCTCTGGTTTTGAGAATACCTTACCCCAACCCCTCCCGATTGTCAGCCACAACAAAGCACCAACGAAGGGAACTAACAGCACTGTTACAAGCCAAAGTGATCTTGATAAAACCTGTATCTTTTCACGTTCCCGCAGCACACAGTCAACAAAGGCTAGCAAACTTATGCAAGCATCAGAAAGTATAATTAGGACCAGGAGACCCACGTGTTAAATGTTAGAACATCGAGCCATAAGTCGTCGCATATTCCTGTGAAGCTTTCAAAAATGAGGGTAATTTTCATTTTTCTCATTCTGCGTCTTGTGGTGTTTTTTGCCCCGCTCTTTGTGCTCCTGTATCTTGGGATGCATCCGTTGTACTCTTTAATTGTTGCCTCTGCTGTAGGCTTGACTTCAAGCTATTTGTTTCTGACAAGACTGCGTACTCGGGCTATAGGTGACTATCTTGACTTGCGAGCGGCACATTTGAAAAAGCTGCGCGATGAGCGTGGCACACAGCCTTGACGCTTGTAATCGATGCGAAACACCTTGATTAGCCTATGACATGTGCGTCTGGGATTGCTTTTTGCTTGCTAAATCTACTTGCCGAGCGCGGTGTGCGTGATATTGTTGTCGCTCCGGGAGCAAGATCCCAGGCACTCGCGCTTGCCGCGGTTGCTCTAGAGCGTGCAGGGCTGGTAAGGCTTACTGTCCGCATTGATGAAAGAGTTGCTGCTTTTACCGCCTTTGGAATGGCCAAGGCTCTTGATTCCCCTGCTGTTGTTATAACAACAAGTGGGAGTGCTGTGGCAAATTTGTACCCTGCTGTTGTTGAAGCCTCTCATTCATTTGTTCCGCTGATTGTTATAACGGCTGACCGCCCGCGGGAATTGCACGGTAAAAGGTCTAATCAAACAATGAATCAAGAGAAATTTTTTTCTCACTGGGTCAGATTTTTTTGCCATATTGAACAGGATGTACCCGGTGAAAGAGTTATAGATAGTGCCTTACAGGCAGCACTTGGTGTGTCGAGTTTACGAGGCGCAGGTCCTGGACCCGTGCATATAAATGTTGCCTTTGACAATCCACTTTCGTGCGCACATGCGGTGCAGCCCGGGGACAATAAAGGCAGTGCACTAAAGCACAAAAAAGTCCTTCGCAGCAAGAGAGAAACACTGGTCCTCAGAAAGGACGATCCACCGACGGTTATTATTGCCGGGACTGGCTCGGGCAGAAGGCCTGCGGATATAGCCTGCGCAACTGGCTGGCCTCTGGTTGCTGAGATAAGCAGTGGATCACGCTTTGGGCCGTTCCTGATAAAAAACTATCGTAATTGGCTCACTGAGAACAGCTTAGATATCAGACGTGCAATCGTTTTTGGCCACCCAACGCTCAGTAGCGAAATTCCCACTTTTTTAACGAAGAGAAGCATTGACACCATTGTGGTTGCACCTTTTGGGCGTGAGTTTTATAACCCGTCAGGAACTGCCCGACCCGTAGCCAATGTTCTTGTTGATGAGGACAGTTTTTCTGGAATCCCGCTTGGGGCAGCTAAGTTTGCCTCGGCATCAGCAGGCTGCATATCGCAGGATGTAATCTCCTCAGACAGACCGCGCGGACACCGTGTCACTCGACAACAACTTGTTAGCGAGATTTGGAATATAACCAAAGAAGACGAAATATTGTTTTTTGGATCATCACAACTCATAAGGGTCGCAGACTCTATCTTGCCCGGCAAGAGAGTTACCGTTTTTGCCAATCGTGGGTTGTCAGGGATAGACGGTAATCTGTCAACGGCAGCTGGTATCGCCATCGCCACAAATCGTACAACTCGAGTTCTCGTTGGTGACCTTACCGGTGTGCATGATATTGGCGCTCTGCTCATCCCCCTTATGGAGGCGAAATACAGGCTACAGATTGTCATTGGGAACGACTTCGGTGGCGGTATTTTTGACACCCTGGAAGTGCATGCAACGCCATCGGATTACAAGAGGGTTCTTTATGTTCCGTGTAGAGTCGATTTTAGGCTCGTATCTCATGCATTTGGTTGGAAGTACACGTTTTGTCCGGATCCGAACAGTTTGCGCAAAGCTCTGAAATCGCGGATTTTTCCGCATTTGCTTGAGGTCCATCTTGCTGTTTAAAATGCGGATATGAAAAGGGTTTATCTTCGTCGACGTATTATGCTATCGATGCTAATTGTTCTGCCTTTGATTGTTGCGGTCTTTTTTGCTACAAGATCTCCAGGGCATGAGAGGCCGGCGTTGCCCCAACCCACACCGATTAAAGTTGCCGACGATAGATGCACCGAAGAGCAGATCGCGGTTTTCGTAACATCCGATAGAGAGTCTTATACAAAAAATCGACTTCCAGCATTTAGGGCTTCAGTTCGCAATATAGGGATATCCCCGTGTCGCATCAATGTAGGTACTGCATCTCAGAGCTATCGTATTATTCGTGATGGCAAATTGATATGGGATAGTAAGATTTGCCTTGTTGACCCAACAAACGCCCTAGTGATGCTTTTACCAAAACAGACTCTGACATCACAAACTCTCACGTGGCACAGGGAAATCGCAAATATTTCTGATTGCGGAAAGGACTTTTCTGTTCGCCCAAAGGCAACTCCCGGTGAGTATACGGTGGAGTTCTCTATTGACGGTTTTAGTTCATCAAAGTATAACTTTGTTCTACAGTAGTTAAGTCGATTATAAGGATTGTGGCCTTGGAGAAACGCAGAAGAAAAAAGAAAAGAAGCTTGATACTGCCGTGGCTACTTGCTTCCCGCCCGGCCACCCTCATTGTTTCCCTGTCGGCAGTTTCGCTTGGGTGGGGTGCTGCACTTCTGACCGTCACCGGAAGAAAGGCTTCACTTTTATTAGTTGCTCTTGCGGCATTGACCGCTGTTTTACTCCAGATTGGTGCGAATTACATCAACGACTATGGGGATGGAATACGCGGCGCAGATTCCAATAGGTCGCACGCCTCGCGGCGCCTTACAGCCTCAGGCGCTAATCCGTTTTCGGTTCTGACGACTGGTCTTTCATTTTTGATTGCCGCTGCAGGCTCTGGACTGATTGCCGTTATCCTCACCCAGAGGTGGCAGCTCATCTTAGTCGGTGTGTTTTCGATTGCTGCTGCTTACCTGTACACTGCAGGACCTTTCCCGTACGCTTATTTCGGACTTGGGGAATTGTCTGTTTTTATTTTTTTCGGACCCGTAACAGTTATCGGGACTGTCTTTCTGTTGTCTGGAATTGTTACACTGTCATCTTTTCTGGTAGCTGTTGTTGCAGGTTCATGGTCTGCCGCCATTCTGCTTATGAATAATTTGCGTGATCACGAAAGTGATATGCAGAGCAATAAACGTACCTTCTCCGTTTTGTTTGGGGTCTTAATTGCCAGGATAGTTTGTATTGCTCTTATTGCTGTGCCCTACATTGTAGTCGCGATTCTGCTAATCGAGTTGCCTTTTATTGGCTATGTTTTTTTAACCCTTCTCCTCAGCGCGCCAATTGTGATAATTTTGGCCACTGCCGTGACTTCAAAAGAGTTTGCAATAGCTTTTAGGCTTGGGATCATTTGTCTGATTCCATTTGCAATATTTTTTACTTGGGGACTTGCTAGCTAGATGAATCTGGCACTGTAATTTTTGCATTCGAGCCTGTGTCCTTGGTAATGCCAATGTGGCGTTATAACTGCCCCAGTGTTATTCCTGTAAACGCGCGGGGTGCTGTAAAGTGTCGCAGCTTGCTATGCTGCCCTGGATTTGCTACAATCGTTCTCGCTGTCTCGCCACTTGCCTTCATATTGCGGTCGGCTCTGGCTTTGTCGGGGTTTTTCTCCCTCTTGCCCGCTTTGGGTGTCTTTGTTTGGGGTAGGTTTTTTGGCTTCTGCTAAGGGTAAAAGGGTTTGTGCGATAGGTCGCTCCTCTCTCGGTAAGATCTCTGATCCGCTTGAGGTTCCGAACCTTCTTGATTTGCAGCTCGATAGTTTTGACTGGCTCATAGGCGGCCCTAGGTGGCGCGTCGCCCTTGATGCTTACCGCAAAAATCCGTCAGGCGCCCCAATTGCCGAAAAGAGTGGGCTGGATGAGGTGTTTGATGAGATATCCCCCATAGAAGATTCGGCTGGCAATATGCAGCTTAATTTCTCCAAGCCGGTTCTGGAGGCCGAAGAGTTGAGCGTAAGGGAATGCCGTGTTCGAGGCAGGACCTATTCGGCGCCCCTGTATGTTGAGGCCGAGTTCATGAATCATGATACGGGCGAGATAAAGACTCAGACGGTTTTTATGGGCGATTTCCCGCTTATGACTGACAAGGGTACATTCGTCATAAACGGCACCGAGAGAGTTGTTGTCTCTCAGCTTGTTCGCAGCCCTGGTGTTTATTTTGAGCGCACGCCGGAAAAAAACAGTGAAAAGGATCTTTTTTCGGGCAGAATAATCCCCGCTCGCGGTGCTTGGCTAGAATTCGAAGTTGACAGGCATGACCAGCTTGGCGTTAGGGTTGACAGGAAGCGCAGGCAGCCGGTTATTTTCTTTCTGAGAGCAATTGGCATGACTGATGATGAGATCAGGGATGCATTTGGCGAGTTTGAATCAATAAGCGTCCAGCACGAAAAGAATATTGGGCTGTCCAGAGATGACGCGCTCCGGGAAATATACCGTCGCGTTCGTCCGGGGGAGCAGGCATCGGCTGAGGCTGGGCGTGCACTCTTAGAGAATTTTTACTTTACCAGCAGACGTTTTGACCTGGCAAGGGTTGGAAGGTACAAAGTAAATCGCAAACTCGGTGTTGATGTTGATCCAACTCGGATGGTTCTTACGAGGTCGGATATTATCGCAACAATTCGTTATCTCGCGGCCTTGCATCTCGGTTTCTCCGAGGTTGCGGTGCTAAACAGCAACAAGAGTGTACCAATTTCAACCGATGATATTGACCATCTTGGTAATAGGCGCATTAGACCGGTTGGTGAGTTGGTGCAAAACCAGCTCCGGGCTGGTCTGGCCAGAATGGAGCGGGTTGTGAGAGAGCGCATGACAACCCAGGATATAGAGGCGATTATCCCGCAGACACTCATAAATGTCATGCCAATTGTTGCAGCGCTGAAGGAGTTTTATGGCACCAGCCAGCTCTCGCAGTTTATGGATCAGAATAACCCCCTTGCCGGCCTTACGCACAAGAGGCGCTTGTCAGCTCTTGGCCCCGGTGGACTGTCCCGCGAACGTGCCGGTGTTGAGGTTCGAGACGTAAATCCCAGTCATTACGGCAGGATGTGTCCGATCGAAACCCCAGAAGGTCCAAATATTGGCCTTATAGGGTCTTTAGCGTGCTATTCCAGGGTGAACAGTTTCGGCTTTATAGAAACCCCATATAGACGTGTTGTCAACGGAAAAGTCACAGACGATATTGAGTATATGACAGCAACACAGGAAGATGAGCATGCGATTGCCCAGGCAAGCACTCCGCTGCGACCGGACAACTCGTTTGTTGATGAGCGTGTTCTGGTTCGCCGAAAAGGTGGAGAGGTCGAGGTTGTACCGGCCGATCAGGTTGATTATATGGATGTGTCTGGACGTCAGATGGTGTCTGTTGCAACTTCGCTTATACCCTTCCTTGAACATAATGACGCTAACCGTGCTCTCATGGGATCGAATATGCAGAGACAGGCTGTACCACTTCTGGTTACGGAGAGTCCCCTGGTCGGCACAGGTATGGAGCGGTATGTAGCGATCGATGCGGGTGATGTTTTAATTGCCGAGGATCCGGGCATTGTGGGGGATGTTTCCGCTGATGTTGTCACTGTCAAGCAGGATGACGGGAAACATCGCGACTACCATGTTGGTAAATTTGTTCGTTCAAATCAGGGCAACTGTTACAACCAGCGAGTTGTGGTCCGATCCGGAGATCGTGTAGAAAAAGGTACAGTTCTTGCAGATGGTCCATGTACTGACAAAGGTGAGCTTAGTCTTGGTAGAAATCTTCTGGTTGCTTTCATGCCCTGGGAGGGCTATAACTTTGAGGATGCGATAATTATCAGCCAGAATTTGGTCAAGGACGACACCCTTTCGTCAATCCACATAGAAGAACATGAGGTTAGCACCCGGGATACGAAGCTGGGCAGTGAAGAAATAACGCGAGACCTTCCGAATGTAAGCATGGATTACATAAAGGACTTGGACGAACGGGGTATTATCCGGATTGGCGCTGAGGTTGGCCCTGGGGACATTTTGGTTGGTAAGGTGACCCCAAAGGGCGAGACCGAACTCAGCGCGGAAGAGCGTTTGCTGAGGGCTATCTTTAACGAGAAGAGCATGGAGGTTCGCGACACAAGTTTGAAGGTCCCACACGGGCAGCAGGGGACCGTAATCGATGTTAAGTTGTTTGATGCGGTTGACGGTGAAGATAAGCTGGGTGCCGGCATAAATCAGCGGGTTGTTGTGTACATAGCGCATAAGCGCAAGATTACGGAGGGAGATAAGCTTGCTGGGCGCCATGGCAACAAGGGTGTTATTTCAAAGATCCTTCCGGTAGAGGATATGCCCTTCATGGCTGATGGGACCCCCGTTGATATAATCCTTAATCCGCTCGGCGTGCCCGCGCGTATGAACTTCGGGCAGGTTTTGGAAACCCATTTGGGGTGGATCTCTAAGCAAGGATGGAAAATAGAGGGTGATCCTGATTGGGCAAAAGATATTCGGGTGCGCGAGGCGCAGCCTGATAGTAGGGTTTCAAGTCCGGTTTTTGATGGAATTTCCGAAGGGGAGATAACCGGGCTTTTTTCTTCTGTATTTCCAAACCGTGATGGTGAGCGTGCTGTCGGTTCTGATGGTAAGGCTATTCTCTATGATGGCCGCACGGGGGAGCCCTTCCCGGAACCTATTTCCGTCGGTTACATGTATGTCCTAAAGTTGCACCATCTGGTAGACGACAAGATTCATGCTCGCTCAACAGGACCGTATTCGATGATAACCCAGCAACCGCTGGGCGGCAAGGCACAATTCGGTGGGCAGCGCTTCGGAGAGATGGAGGTGTGGGCGCTTGAGGCATATGGTGCAGCGCACGCACTCCAAGAGTTGCTAACAATAAAGTCTGATGACGTTGTTGGCCGGGTAAAGGTATACGATGCGATTGTCAAGGGTTATCCAATTCCTACCCCCGGTGTGCCTGAATCATTTAAGGTTATTGTCAAGGAAATGCAGTCTTTGTGCATAAATATTGAGGTTGTTTCTGACGGTGAGGATGATGTTTCCGCTGATGCTGAAACCCTACAGATAGAAGAAGGTCTGGATACGTCTCCCAAGGTAGAAGTTGGTTCGCTTGAAGAGGTCTAGTCGGGCATTCGCAAAAGAGGTTTGTTTTGTCTACATCTTTTAAAGAAATCCGGGTTAGTATGGCCACGACTGAAGATATTCGTCGTTGGTCATATGGCGTTGTAAAAAAGCCGGAGACTATAAACTACAGAACCCTAAAGCCCGAGAAAGATGGCTTGTTTGGCGAGCAGATTTTCGGTCCGACGCGGGATTGGGAGTGTGGATGCGGTAAGTACAAGCGCAGTCGATACAGAGGCGTTGTATGTGAACGCTGTGGGGTTGAAGTTACCCAGTCTTCCGTTAGACGCGAGCGTATGGGGCATATAGAGCTTGCGGCCCCTGTGACCCATATCTGGTATTTCAAAGGCGTTCCGAGTCGGTTGGGTTATTTGTTGGATATTGCGCCAAAAGACCTTGACAAGGTTATATACTTCGCTGCTTATATGGTTGTTTCTTTGGACGAGGAAGGTCGCAAGGAGGATCTGCAGGATCTGGAGAATGAGCTTCGCCTGGATATAAAGCAATTGCGTGATGCTTGTGATGCAAGTATCGCATCCGCTGTTTCTGAACTCGAGAGAACAATAACTGAGCTGCAGGATGCAAAGACCTCCGCTTCCCGTATTAACAAAGTCCGCAGTGAGGCGGAGAACAAGATGGCTAATATCCGCCGTGAATATGACGATAAAATCGAACACCTTGAGAGGGTTTGGGACAGTTTCAAAGCTCTCAAAGTTGGCGGCCTATATGCTGAGGATGATGTTTTTCGTGATGTGCAAGATCGCTATGGTGATTATTTTGATGCATGTATGGGCGCAGAGGCGATTAAGCGTCGCCTTGAAGACTTCGATCTACAGAAAACAGCTCAGGAACTTGGTGTTCAGATTGTTGAGTGTCGTGGCCAGCGTAAGGTGCGCGCCATAAAGCGTCTTAGGGTTGTCAATTCGTTTATTACCTCTAAGGCAAATCCAGCATGCATGGTCCTTGATGTAATACCTGTTATTCCCCCTGAACTGAGGCCTATGGTTCAGCTTGATGCTGGCCGATTTGCCGCATCTGATCTGAATGATCTTTATCGGCGGGTTATCAACCGTAACAACAGACTAAAGAGACTCTTGGATCTTGGTGCGCCGCGTATTATTGTCAACAATGAAAAGCGAATGCTGCAGGAGGCTGTTGATGCGCTTTTTGACAATGGCCGCCGTGGTAGACCAGTCAGTGGGACTAATAACAGGACTTTAAAATCCCTTTCTGACATGCTCAAAGGAAAATCCGGGCGATTTCGTCAGAATTTGCTTGGAAAGCGCGTTGATTATTCAGGTCGTTCGGTTATCGTTGTTGGTCCTACCCTTCAGCTCCATCAATGCGGGTTGCCCAAGCTTATGGCGCTGGAATTGTTTAAGCCCTTTATTGTCAAGCGGCTTTTAGATCTTGCCTTAGCTCCCAATATACGGTCTGCGAGACGGATGATTGAGCGTGGCGATCCGGCTGTATGGGATATGCTGGATGCTGTTATAAAGGCGAGGCCTGTTTTACTCAACAGGGCTCCGACCTTGCACAGGCTCGGTATCCAGGCTTTTGAACCTCAGCTCGTTGAAGGCAAAGCGATTCAGTTGCATCCGCTTGTGTGTGCTGCTTTTAATGCTGATTTTGATGGAGACCAAATGGCGGTGCACTTACCGCTCTCTCTTGAAGCCCAGGCCGAGGCGCGTGTTTTAATGCTCGCCTCGAATAATATCTTGAATCCTTCAGATGGTCGACCCGTAACCCTACCGAGTCATGACATGATCATTGGGTTGTATCATCTGACAACCGTGAAACCTTCTGCTAAGGGTGCTGGCCGCGCATTCTCTTCGGTCGCCGAGGCTATTATGGCAAAGGACCGGGGCGACCTGTCAATCAGTGCTCCTGTAAAGATTCTTTTTTCCAATATTGTATTAGACGGAAAAACGCTTGATTCGGCAGTTGTTGAAACAACTTTGGGTCGTGCTATTTTCAATGAAGCTCTGCCCGATGGGCACCCTTACATCAATGAATTAGTTGATAAGCAAGTAATTTCGTCGATTATTAATAACCTGGCCGAGGTCTATTCAAAGGTCGAGGTGGCGAACACTCTGGACAAAATAAAGAGTGTGGGATTTCATTGGGCGACCCGTTCTGGTGTTACTGTTGCAATTTCCGATGTCGTGTCACCGCCCGAAAAGCAGGAGATAATTTCTAAGTACGAGGCGCAGGCCAGGGGTGTTCAACAGGATTTTGAGATAGGCCTTCTAACTGACCTAGAAAGGCGACAGGCCCTGGTTTCCATTTGGTCTGAGGCAACAGATCGTGTCGCGGAAGCGATGCGTAAGTGTTTTCCGGACGATAATACGATCAATACTATGGTTACTTCAGGAGCTAGGGGCAACTGGCTTCAAGTACGCAACATTGCGGGTATGCGTGGCTTAGTTGCAAACCCAAAAGGTGAGACAATTCCGAGGCCTATTATTTCTTCTTATCGCGAGGGGCTTTCTGTTACCGAGTATTTCATTTCTACGCACGGTGCTCGTAAAGGTCTTGTTGACACTGCCCTAAAAACGGCCGATTCTGGTTATCTGACAAGACGCTTGGTTGACGTGGCTCAGGATGTTGTTGTTCGCGAGCGCGACTGCGGCTTTACACGGGGTGTTCGCATGCCAGTTACATTCCGCGGTGATGATGGTGAACTTCATAAGGTGGAGAATGCGGAACATTCGGTTTACGGCAGAACCCTTGCTGAGGATGTAAAAACTCCGGATGACAATCTTATTGCAAAGGCCGGAGAAGATATAAGTGGCATCATGATCGACAGTTTCATCGCTGCCGGTGTTGAGTCTGTTGAAGTCAGGTCTGTTCTGACATGTCGATCCAAAGTTGGGGTCTGCTCCGCCTGCTATGGTCGCTCTCTTGCAACGGGTGCTCGTGTCGATATAGGTGACGCGGTTGGAATTGTTGCCGCCCAGTCCATTGGTGAGCCTGGCACTCAGCTCACAATGCGTACATTCCACAGTGGTGGTTCGGCATCTGCTGTTGATATCACCCAGGGCCTTCCTAGGGTTCAGGAGCTTTTTGAAGCGAGAACACCCAGGGCTGCAGCTCCTATTGCCGAGGCAGATGGGACTGTGTCCATTGAAGATGGTGATAGAGCGCGCCGGCTTATTCTTAAGTCTGATAACAACGAAGAGTTTAGTTACACTGTTCTAAAGCGCGCGCAGCTCCGCGTTAAAGACGGCAGTCGCGTTTCACTCGGTGATCAATTGGTCGAGGGTTCATTGGATCCAAAGGAAGTTTTGCGAGTCAAGGGTATTCGTGCAGTTCAGGAGTACCTCGTAAATGGGGTTCAGCAGGTGTATCGCTCACAGGGTGTTCCTATTCACAATAAGCATATTGAGGTTATTGTGCGCCAGATGCTGCGCAAGGTTACCGTCGTTGATCACGGCGACACGTCTATGTTACCCGGTGAACTTATTGATCAGTCTCGATATCAGGAGCTAAATCGCGAGGCGCAAGCGGAGGGACGTAAAACCGCTTCAGCCCGTCAAGAGGTTACCGGCATTACCAAGGCCAGCTTGGCTACCGAGTCTTGGTTGTCCGCCGCCTCCTTCCAGGAGACTACTCGTGTTTTAACTCAGGCCGTTATTTCTGGAAGAAGAGATCCTCTGATTGGCTTAAAAGAGAATGTTATTATAGGAAACCTTATCCCGGCTGGCACTGGCTTGTCTGTCTATCGTGATGTTGAGCCGGAGCCTAGACCTGAGGCTATTTCCCGGATGTACCCGACTCGACGTCCAGAAATCGAAAACCTTTTGGAAGGTGACTCTGTTGATCCAGAGTTTGATTTTTCTTCTCTAACACAAGGCCTTGAATTGCCCGATGACTATCCCGTACAGTAATTCTATGATTTGACCACATACTAATTTATAGTGGCTAATGATTATAGTTGCCTTACCTCATTTTGACCGCAGTGCTAAGCATGCCTTGATCTTGTAACGAGAATTTCTGTAACGAGAATTTCTTTATCTAGAATGCTTGACCTAAAGTAGCCTGTAGTGCCGGTAAATACCCGTCTTAGAGCCCCCAAGTCGACAAGACCGAGAGGCATAACGCTCCTTTATTCACAGGTGAGCTTGTTCAAAGGTGAGCTCTGAGATATTTACTCGCGCGGGCAATCACTTCTGGGGTTATTTCATGCGTGAGCCCACTCAGGCATTCTTCGGTGAGTTCTGAAGACTTCTCCAATACGTATTTGGTTGACAGAACGCGATTCTCATCTATTACAGAGTCAGAGTCACCGCGTATCCAGAGGACTGGTTTTTTTGCGTAAGAAGTGGTTGACCCAACGGCAAAGCCACTCAAAACAACAGCCAAATCAAATAGTTCCGGATGTCTCAATAGCAACTCAATGCAAACAGCCCCGCCTTGACTAAAACCAAGAAGCCCAACCCTGGCTGGTTTGCCAAAAGTTTGCACCAAATCACAAAACCAATTAACAACAGAATTAACTGCATCACCTACATCAGTCGCATTCCTGTCAAACCACGCGTATCCCATTGCCTCTGGTATGGGTCCCTGCAGTGATATATAGGTCGTATTTTCAGGAAGATACTGTTCTGTCTGTTCATCCAGGCTCACTTGCGCCGCCGAGGGGCCAGTCCATCGAATAAGTTCACTCTCTGATGAGCCATATCCGTGCAGCAAAAGAACTACATTTTTACCAGTTAGGTCTTGCTCTTTCCATCTGCAACGAATCGCTGGAGTTATACGACCCACCCGATTCTCAAGATGCCGAAGGAGAAACGACGATATATCACGCACTTCTTCGTCGCAGATCTTGTGGGCAAGCTCTGGGTATATACGTATTTCAGGATTTGTTACGCTAAGAAGCCAGGCCTGGGTTGCCTCCCATACCTTGTATGGCAGTATCGTGTCTTCTTTTCCAAGACCCCAGAAAACCTCTGTTCTACGCCTTTCTGTCACAAGAGAATCGCCGTAGCGAACTCTTTTTTCAAGACCTCCGGCCAGAACACTGTCATCTCTCCTAGGCGGACCCCAGACAAATCCACTTATATTGACCGCAAAGTCAAATTTCTCGGGTGCCGCTCGCAAGAGCTCCATGCACATTGCCCCGCCTTGACTAAAACCAAGAAGCCCAATACCAGCTGGTTTTTTTGTATCCAGCCAGCTAAGAATCTGTTTCGCGCTCTGCGAAAGTGTTTTATATGAATTTTTATATGAATCAGATTCATCAAACAGAAACCAGGCAAATCCTTCGTCGGGGCTTTCACTGACGCTTGAGAGATCAATTGGCGCCCTCAGGGAGACGATACTGATTCCAGCCTGAATCTCTTGCGGCATAAAACTTTTGACCGTGTCGTACATAACCTGATTATTCCCACTGTATCCATGCATCGCTAATAGTAAGAAGCGGTTCTCATTCACATGACCGAGCACTCTGCATTCATCAATGGGGGCGCTTGCGTCAAAGTTATTCACACATACATTATGTCATTGTTTGCATGCTGTTATCCCCCTCGCGTATGCGGGGTGTTTTGCGTTTTAGCACTGCCTGTTACGCTTTGGTAGAATATTGTTCTCGCGGGGCTTTCTGCCTTCGATTGATTTGGAAGTCTTAGTACATGGAAGAGGTTCAGCTGTGTCATTTGCAATTAAACCACTCGGCGATCGTGTAGTTATCAGACCGGCCGATGCGGAGCAGGTTACAGCAAGCGGTTTGGTTATTCCCGATACCGCGCAGGAGCGCCCTCAGGAGGGTGAAGTTGTTGCCGTCGGTCCCGGTTCTCTTAACGACGATGGGAATCGTGTCCCGCTTGATGTTTCTGTCGGCGATCGCGTTATCTACGCGCGCTATGGTGGTACCGAGGTTAAACTGGGCGATGACGAGTACACGATCTTGGCTTCAAGGGATGTGCTCGCGGTTGTTCATCGGTAACCGACTCTTTTAGCCCGTTCCTCTTGCGTACCATTCGGTAGCGTGTTGTTGTGCACCTCCATAAGCTTTCCGGAGTTGGGCTCACGTATGACGATGTTATGCTCGTTCCTGGGCGCTCTGATGTTTTGCCCAGTCAGGTTAACTTCGGTAGTTTTCTCACCCGGCGTATAAGACTCTCGGCGCCGCTTGTGTCGGCTGCGATGGATACCGTTACAGAGTCTGGTATGGCTGTTGCGATGGCCCGTCTTGGTGGTGTTGGGGTTATCCATCGCAATATGTCGATTGCGGACCAGGCAGAGCACGTAACTCGTGTAAAGCTGAGTGAGTCGGGCATGATCACGAGGCCCGTTTCTGTTTCTCCCGATCTGACCTTGGAGGAAGTCGAGCAGCGCTGTTCGCGTTACAAGATATCCGGATTCCCTGTGGTCGATGAGGATAATACCCTGCTTGGGATAGTTACAAGCCGCGATATGTGGCCCTATAGGCACGAGCATCGCGCTTCTGTCCGTGTTTCAGAGGTGATGACGAGGTCTCCCCTAATTACCGCTTCGCCAAATATATCTTCAGAGGAAGCACGGGACTTGCTCTACAAGCACAGACTGGAGAAGCTGCCGCTTGTGGATGAGCATGGTCGACTCTTTGGTCTTATTACGGTAAAGGATTTTGTAAACCGCCAGCGTTATCCGTTTGCAACCAAGGACAAGAATGGATGCCTGATCGTTGGTGCAGCAATTGGCTTCTTTGGTGATGCATATGACAGAGCCCTTGCTTTGGCTGCTGCAGGTGTTGATTTCATTGTCGTTGATACGGCCAATGGTTATTCTGATGGAGCCCTGAAGATGATAAATCGCCTGAAAAACGATTCAACCTTTGCCGACATTGACATAATTGGTGGTAATGTCGCGACCGGTGATGGTGCGAAGGCACTGATTGACTCTGGCGCTGATGCTGTTAAGGTTGGGATTGGCCCGGGTTCGATTTGTACCACCCGGGTTATAGCAGGTGTTGGGGTTCCGCAGATAACGGCTATATACGAGTGCGCGCAAACATCATCGGTTCCAATAATTGCGGATGGTGGACTGCATTATTCTGGCGATATCGCAAAAGCCCTGGTTGCCGGGGCCAAGTCCGTTATGTTGGGCGGACTTCTCGCCGGTTGTGATGAAAGCCCGGGGGAGTTAATATCCCGTGGTGGGAAGCAGTACAAGATCTACAGAGGAATGGGTTCTGCAGGCGCCATGCAGGCCAGGGCATCCTACTCTCGTGATAGATATTTTCAGCATGATCTGGATTCGCACCCCATTGCCGAGGGTGTTGAAGGGCAAGTGCCACATACCGGTTCTGTCAGCACGGTTTTTTACCAATTACTGGGAGGGCTCAGGCAGTCTATGTTTTATGTCGGCTGCAGGGATATCAATGAACTGCAGGATAAAGGTCGGTTTGTAAGAATCACCTCAGCTGGACTAAAAGAGTCACATCCGCATGATATTGAAATGATTGTCGAAACCCCAAACTACAGAACGTAGACTTATGGAAGTCGGTTTTTCCAGAAATGCCAGAAGAGCTTTTTCGCTCGATGAAGTTGCTGTTGTTCCGAGCAGGCGTACCCGTCACTCTAGTGAGGTATCAATCGAGTGGAAGATGGATGCTTTCTCTTTTGACACACCGATTATTTCTTCTCCAGCGGACTCTGTTGTCTCACCAAGCACGATTGTTGAACTGTCCGAATTTGGCTGTCTTGGTATTTTGGATCTCGAAGGTGTTTGGACACGTTACGAGAATCCAGAACCTGTCCTGCGCGAGATTTCTGCACTGCCGGAGGAAAAAGCGTGTCTTGGCCTTCAGAAAATATACTCGGAGCCAATTAAACGGCACCTACTGGAAAGGCGCTTGCAGGAGCTTCGCGATGCAGGGGTGATTGTTGCAGGTTGCCTTTCTCCGCAAACCACAAATGCGCTTTACAAGAGTGTAATCTCAGCGGGCGTAGATATTTTTGTCATTCGTGGGGGCACTGTATCCGCTGAACATGTTTCAAAGAGTGACAATGTTCTAAACCTGAAGAGGTTTATATACGAGCTAGATGTTCCAGTTATGGTGGGCGGTGTTGCAACCTATACTGCGGCCTTGCACATGATGCGCACCGGCGCGGCCGGGGTTTTGGTCGGTTTTGGCGGATGCGCAGGATCAACGAACCATGCTTCACTTGGAATAAAGGTGCCTATGGCAACTGCAATAGCAGATGTTGCAGCGGCAAGAAAAGATTATTTGGATGAATCTGGAGGGCGATATGTTCAAGTAATTGCCGACGGGAGCATGAACACCAGCGGTATGGCTGTGAATGCATTAGCTCTCGGTGCTGATGCGGTAATGATGGGAACTCCACTTGTACGCTCGACAACCTCTCCGGGATTCGGGTACCACTGGGGTAGAGAGGCCCATCACATGACTTTACCGAGGGGTCGACGCGCCTACATAGGGCAAACTGCCTCTTTGCAGGAGATTATCCAGGGCCCGGGACATTCCCCAGATGGAACGGTAAATTTTGCAGGAGCAATTCGACGAGCGGTTGCACTGGCTGGCTTTCAAGATCTGAAGAATTTTCAGCGGGTCGAGATGGTTGTTATACAGGACCAACGACGGTGTTGTGCCTAGGACATATTTCAAGGTCTCCAGTCTATTACTCCTGGCGCCATTTCTTTTGGTTTCATTTTGTTTTGTTTACCTTGGGTTTTGGCAACTTTCGCGCTCATATTCGCCTCAAGATGATCCGGGAACAGGTATAGTCACAGATTTTTCGGTACATACACATATCTTGCACGGACAGCGGATTGCCTTAGAGGGTCAACTTATCCCAGAAGATACTCTTATTGTGTCCGATAGATATGAAAAGGGTGAGTCAACCTGGTGGCTTGTTGCAAGGTACAATACCCCAAATGGAGCTTTACCGACGGTGTTGGGGTATGGAGACCGTAATGCTGTGGCCACCGCATGTTCACACTTGAAGCAGACCAAGGTTGTCGCTTCGCAGAAGATATCGGGTCGTTTTTATTACGATGAACCACCCGACTCTTTGAAGCTGCCTGAATCAGGCACGTTAAACAGGATGTCTTCTGCGGCCATGATAAATATGTGGCGCAAATTTTCTGATCCAAGAGTTTTTTCTGGTTTTATTGTTCTGGACGACCCGCCTGGGTTAGGCTTGGGGAGAGTGTCGATTCTGCCCGGGCAGCCCGCTCGAATAAATTGGCTGAATATTTTTTATGCTGTAGAGTGGTTCCTGTTTGCCGGGTTTTGCCTGTATGTGTGGTTTTATTTAGTCAGGACCCCTGAGATTGAGAGTTGCGCAAAAAGAGACTGAGGCCTATTGGCTTTCGTTGGGCTCTAGCCTCTTTTGGCTTTGTTATGTTTATATAGGGGTGCGCATTGCCTAAGGGTTCCTCTGAACAAGAGCCTGTACGTCAACCCGTCTGTCCGGGTGATAATTCCGTGCTCTCTGCCTTTAGGATGTATCGCGCTGCATCCAGCATAACTGGGGTGCTTCTAATCTTGGTCTGCGTTGAGATGTTCCTCAAATATATATTGGGAGTGCAGGTTTTTGCACTGACTGGTGGTGCTTTGGTCGAGCTCTATCATGTAGATGCCCCTGAGCCATCAGGGCTTAACTTATCCGTTATGACCCTGATATTCCATGGTTGGTTTTATGTTTTCTATTTGTGGTCTGATCTCTATCTCTGGAGTAAGGTCCGTTTTGGATTTGCACTATTTATCGTTATCGCTCTCGGCGGGGTTGTGCCTCTTATGAGTTTTGTGGTCGAGCGGTATGTTTACAAGAAACTTTCAAAACGGTTTGTGTCGACATGAGACCTGTTCTTGTTGTTGATTTTGGCTCTCAATATTCGCAGCTTGTAGTCCGTGCGATAAGAGAGTGCGGGTATTACGCAGAGTTTGCATCCCCGAGTATTTCTGCTGCTGAATGTCTTGCCTTGTCCCCGATTGCCATATTTCTCTCTGGAGGGCCTGCTAGCGCATACAAAGATAATGCCCCCAAGCTTGACGAAGAGATTCTTAATTGTGGCATTCCCGTTTTTGGCATTTGCTACGGCTTTCAACTGCTTGCACAGGCATTCGGTGGATCTGTCAAAAAAGCAAATGCTCCAGAATACGGCCCTGCGGATATAACAATTGTCAACAAGGCGTTTTTTTCTGGCCAACCCGACCGCCAGACAGTGTGGATGAGCCATGGTGATAGTGTTATACGCGCTCCCAAAAATTTTTGCATTCTTTCAACTTCTCAGGATGCTGTTCTTTCATTTTGCAACCGTGATAGAACAATTGCTGGTGTGCAATGGCACCCGGAAGTAAAGCACAGCCGGTTTGGTAAACACACAATAAAAGCCTTTTTATCAAGTTTTGCCGCGCCAAACTGGGATCCAGAACAGACAATTTGTGGGACAGTTGACAGTATCCGCAAAACTGTTGGTTGTAAGAGGGTTTTGTGTGCTCTTAGCGGAGGAGTTGACTCTGTCGTTGCCGCAACACTCACACACCGTGCGATAGGCGATAGGCTGCGATGTGTTTTTGTTGATCATGGCCTTCTTCGGTTGAATGAGAGGGAGCAGGTTGAGGAGTATTGTTCATCTCTTGGTCTTAATGTGTCTACTTATGATGCCTCAGATTGTTTTCTGAGCGCCCTTTCAGGGATACGTGATTCTGAGCAAAAGCGTAAGGTAATTGGTCGCGAGTTTATTGCCTGTTTTTCAAAATTGCAAGAGCGATTTGATATAAAGCCGCACTTTCTCTTACAGGGCACGCTTTATCCGGATCTCGTTGAATCCGGAGCAACCCCGGGTGGCGCGACTATAAAAAGTCATCATAATGTTGGTGGCTTGTCGGATAATCTTGGTTTTGAATTATTAGAACCGCTGAAGTATCTTTTCAAGGATGAAGTGCGAAAAATTGGCCTTCAACTCGGTATACCTAAGCACATAGTGCACAGACAGCCCTTCCCTGGCCCTGGCCTTGCTATAAGAATAATTGGTGAGGTTACAAACAAGAAGCTGTCTATTCTGCGTGCGGCCGATGCAATTGTCAGGCATGAGTTGCGAGACTGGACTGATATCTGGCAGTGCCCAGTTATCTTACTATCTGACGTGCAATCAGTAGGCGTTCGCGGAGATAGTAGATCATGCGGCTTTCCGATTGTTATCCGGCCCGTTTCGTCTGATGACGCAATGACCGCGGATTGGTACCGATTACCATACGATGTTCTTGCACGAATTTCTGGTCGTATAACAAACGAAATTCCTGAAATCGTGCGTGTTGTTCTTGATATCACACCCAAGCCCCCAGCAACGATAGAGTGGGAGTAGGGTATCTTACTGCTTGGACTTTGCGTCGATGCACTACTGAGCTTTGAGGCTACCGGGTTTACGGGGTATTCTAGACGCTGTGCGCTCTAGAGAGCGCAGCACTTATGACAATTCCGGCCGATTTACTCAAGGGTTTGAACCCCCAGCAGGTGGAGGGTGTCTGCTATAGGGGGCCAACCCTTCTTATTTCCGCTGGCGCCGGCAGTGGTAAGACTAAGGTGCTGACCCATAGGATTGCCGGATTTCTGGCAACAGGTGAAGCATCCTGTGACCAGATATTGGCGATTACATTCACAAATAAGGCTGCATCTGAAATGCGCCATCGCACCGGGGATCTTGTCGGATTATCCGTCAGAGATATGCAGATATCTACCTTCCATTCAGTCTGTGTGAGAATTCTTCGTGAATGTGTCGGGCATCTAGGCAAGGCAAAGAATTTCACGATATATGATGCTGCAGACCAGCGTGCGATTATCAAACAAATCTGTCAGTCTACGGATACTTTTGGACTAACGGCAAGCATGGTTGCCTCGCAAATAGGTCTGTTGAAAAACCAAATGCATACCCCAGACACCTATTCGCGCTGTCTTGCCTCAAATTCCACTAATGGCAATTCGGTAACTTCGATTACCTTACAGAGAGAACAGTTTATCCTGCACGTTTTTAGGCGCTACCAGGAGATTCTGAAAGAGGCAAATGCCTTTGACTTTGATGATCTTATTTCCGAAACAGTTTTTTTACTCCAGAAATCCCCGGAGATTTCTGCAATGTATAGAAACCGCTGGAAGTATCTTTTGGTAGACGAATATCAGGATACAAACCATGCCCAGTATAGGCTTATTCTTGAGCTGACAAAAGGTGATAAAAGCGACATGTCTCTGACAGCTGTCGGTGATTCAGATCAGAGCATATACGCTTTCCGGGGTGCTGATATTGCCAATATAGTGAATTTCGAAAACGATTTCCCGGACTGTCACACAATCTTATTGGAGCAGAATTACCGCTCTTGCCAGAATATTCTTTTAGCTGCCAATGCGCTTATTTCAAATAATCAGAATCGTAAGGATAAAAACCTGTGGAGCGAGCTAGGTGCCGGCGAGAAGGTTATTGCATACTGTGCATCTTCCGCAGAAGAAGAGGGGCGTTTTGTTGCAGATAGGGTGCGCCATCTGGTCGATCAAGGTGAGAGCTTGTCTGATATAGCGGTTTTTTACCGATCCAATACTCAGAGCAGAGTAATAGAAGAATCGCTCATCAGGCAATCAATTCCATACAGAGTTGTTGGCGGGACAAAATTTTATGAACGCGCTGAAATAAAAGATATTCTGGCGTATCTGACAGTAATTGTCAATCCAGACGATACGCTGGCTCTCAGGCGTATTCTAAATGTTCCAAAGCGTGGTGTCGGAACGGTATCAGAGAATAGGCTTGTTGAATTTGCCAGTGCTAGAGGCATAACACTTATGCAGGCACTTTCTCGCATTGATGAAATTAACATTCAGCCATCTGCCAAATCAGCCCTTCGGGATCTCTTTTACTTATTAAATCGCTTTGCCGGATCTAGTATGCCGGCCAATGAACTGCTCGACGACCTGCTAAAAGCTACAGACCTTCTAAGTCGATTCAACAACACTGATGATCCTCAAAATGAGGCTAGAAAGATCAATATTGGGGACTTTGTAGATTCGGTTGAGGATTTCGCAAAAGAAAACCCCGGAGGCACTCTATCTGACTTTATGACAAATATTGCACTTATGACATCCTACGATCAGTCTGATGACGCACCGGGCCAGATTACCCTCATGACCTTACATATGGCAAAGGGTCTTGAATTTGATTTTGTGTTTCTAACTGGTCTGGAAGAGGGTATCCTTCCTCACGAAATGTCTCTTAAAGAGAAGAATGGCATAGAAGAAGAGCGTAGACTTGCCTATGTTGGTATGACGCGCGCAAAAAAAGTTCTTCACCTTTCTTTTAGTAGCTACCGAAAACGATACACAGATGGGGTGCGCTTGCCGAGTCGTTTTTGGGATGAAATTCCTCAGCATCTCCTGCGGTGGCACAGTCGGTTTACACACAAGAGATTTACCGGTCCCCTGTACGGGTTTACAGCGCGTCCCGCAGGGGAGTCACGGCAATCAGTGCATGTTTTGAAAAACCGATACCCCCGTGAGAGTTTTTCTATTTCGGATAGTGTAAAGCATTCCGTTTTTGGTGTTGGAACGGTGGTTGATGTTCTTGGTTTGGGCCCAAAACAGATAATTGTTGTTGAATTTGCTGATAAACGCCGCAGTTTGCTCGCGAGTATTGCACCCATTGTAAAATGCAAACAATAGAATCAATAATTCTCCGTACAGTTGCATGGTGCGAATGGTCCAGATCGAAGTGAGATTTCTGCGCTACGCGGCAGTGTTCTTGTTAAGGATTTTCAGCCTGAAGGCCCCGAAGAGGCTATGCTAAGAAACCGGTTTTTGTTTGCCCCCATTGCGCCGCAGTCAGCACCGCAGTCAGTTATGTCATCGAGATACCCTGTGGGTTTTATTGCAGACCAGGGCGTAGAAAGCGGGACGGGGGTTCCCCAAAACTCGCTTGAGGCAAAGCTGTGAAAGTATTACCGCTACTCTTTGTAACTGCACTTGATGCATGCTTTGCTGTTGTAACACCGATCTTAATTCCCCTTGTGGTTCTGTTGGTAAGTTGGATCTTTTCAGATAATCTCTATGGTCCATTTTCATATCGCTTGGAAGGTGCGCTTGCAATATGGGGTGCAGGTTTTGGAGTTCCCGTTAGAGTTCTTCGCCCCCTTGAGTTTTCCGTCAGCGTTATTCCGTTGAGCATGACACTTGTCACGATGCTGATTTCCTTGCGCCTCGCAAGACGCTGTGTATTATTTGGGAGAAGGATTTTACTTTTTGTTATTGCATCCATTGCCTATGTCATAACCGCGATGGTGATTCTAAGCTTTGTTCATTGGGAACTTGTAACACTTGACCCAGTGAAAGTTATTTTTTTTGGACTCTTTCTTTATATATCTTTTGCGCTTTTAGCAAGTGAGATTCTCATAAACAGAAATCATTCCAGAATTGTCACCCCAATCATCCGGTTGCATGCACCGAAATGGCTCAGAGAGCTAGCGGGCCTTAGTATGCGCTGCGCAATTATGCTTCTTCTTTTGCAGCTGTCTCTTGCAAGCATGGTTTTTGCCGGTTTGCAGTTTTTGCATACTTTTGATACGGTGCAGATCTATAACAGTATGCATGCGGGAATAGTTGGTCTAATCAGTATTACCCTTTTACAACTCGCCTTCTTGCCAAACTTTTTGATATGGATAATCTCTTGGCAGGTGGGTGCTGGGTTTTATATTGGCGGTCTTCACTTTGGTGGTTTTTCAATTGACCATGGTGATTATTCCTTGCCACTGGTTCCAGTATTTGCCTCGCTGCCGGCACAAAATTTTCCTTTGATGGGAAATATTATCCTAACTACTGTTTGTGTTATTCCGGTTGGTATTTGGCTTATGAAAAACCGAAGCATATCTTTTAGTTTTGGCTGGAAGCTGGTTATTGGATTTTCTGGCGTTGTATTAGCAACTCTTAGTCTGGTTTTTCTGAGCTATCTGAGTGGGGGGTCAATTAGCCCTCGTCAATCAGTCGGGATTGATCTTTTGCTACTGTTCCTTCTCTCATTTGCAGATATTTTCTGCGGTGTTCTTGTTGGTGTTGTTATAGGAATAATTTTCAAGCCATACACAGCATATGAGAGGATTAAAACTCCACGGGTTTGGGAATACCTTGCCCATTTACCGTCGAGGGCTTCAAGCCTCCTGCCAATTTTTGGCCGCCCCAATGCAAACAAAGCGTCAGTAAGCAAGGCGTCAGTAAGCAAAACAACTGAATTGAATACAGGTAATACCCCCGAGACTTCAGGGCGGTCTGTGTTTACTGCAGTGTATTTCTGGCGAACAATTTGCAGGGTGTGTCATGTGAAAAGATTGTGGGGCAAACAATCAAAAGTAGACCCAGCGATCAAAGGTAAAAGTCGTAATAAACCCGGGCTTGGCGTTCCAAGAATGAAAGACCTTGAGTGATATGAAAACTGCTATGAGACTTATTGTTATGGTATCCGGGATTGGCTCAGGTCTCTTGCGTCTAATTCGAGCTTGCGAACAAAAGGAGCTCAAAGCTGAGATTGTTGCCGTTGGCTCTGACAGGCATGCTCCAGCACTTTCGCATGCCTCAGATTATGGAATTCCATTTTTTGTATCCCCATTCAAAGAATATTCCAATCGTGACGCATGGGGGGCGAATCTACTAAACACCGTCTTGGCTTACAAGCCTGATCTGGTCGTGTTGAGCGGATTTATGCGTATTCTGCCATCATGTGTTGTTGATGCTCTGTCACCTAATTTGATCAACACACATCCATCGTATTTACCTGAGTTTCCCGGAATGAATGCAGTCGAGGATGCGTTGCGGGCCGGTGTAAAAACAACCGGTGCAAGTGTTATCAGGGTGGACAATGGAATTGACACGGGCCCTGTTATATCTCAGATGAGGGTTAAAGTCTATTCCTCTGACACATGTCAGACTTTACATAGTCGCATAAAAAAGGTTGAGCATCTGCTTTTATGTCGGGCTATCAAAAATATATACACCGAGCAATTCATTCTAAAGAATCTTTTGCATAACAGCGTGAGGCGTCCCTCTGGTAAAACAGGAGATCGATGAACGGGTCGGTAAATTTTAGTGATAAGTAATGTTTAGAATATGACGACAAATATACGTATAAAAAGAGCTCTTATTTCAGTGAGTGATAAGTCAGGCCTTGCAGATCTAGCAGAAGCCCTCGCGGCGCATTCTGTCAAAATAGTGTCAACCGGCAGCACGGCAGAGTTCATACGCGGGGTGTCTATTCCCGTGCGCGATGTATCTGAGGTAACAGGGGTTGGGGAACTCTTGGATGGCCGCGTGAAAACCCTGCATCCCAAAATACATGCCCCGATTCTTGCTGACACAACTTCACAGATGCACCGCGCGCAGCTACAGCAGCTTGGCGTTGATGCTTTTGATCTTGTCGTGGTCAACCTGTATCCATTTTTTGAAATTTCCAAAAACTCTGAAGCAGAATTCTCTGATGTAATTGAGCAAATTGACATTGGTGGCTCTGCCCTAATAAGGGCTGCGGCAAAAAATCATACACGAGTTGTTGTTATTGTTGATCCAAGTGACTACATTCATGTGATTAACAGCCTTGAAAGGGGTGCCCCGTCCCGCCTGCGCCACCAACTCGCTATAAAGGCGTATTCACACACTTCCGAATATGATCTTCATATTTCCAGATGGCTTTCCGAGCGGTTTTACAAACATACTCTTTATTCTTCGAGTGATTCTGTAGGTGATGTTTGTGATAACAATCTCGATTCCAATGATCATTTTGTTGAACTGCGTGGCAAAAAACTGGGTGATCTGCGCTACGGCGAAAACAGTCATCAGAAGGCTTCCCTATACCTGTCTTGCAAGGAGAGCGTTCCCCAATTGGGCTTGGCGAGTGCAGCTCTTCTTGGGGGCAAGCAGATGTCGTACAACAATTATCTTGACGCAGATGTTGCCTCAAGAATTGTCAACAGCTTTGATCTGCCAACAGTATCGTTTGTAAAGCACGGTAACCCTTGTGGAATTGCCTCAAATATTGAGGTTGCTATTGCATGCAGAAATGCTCATGAGTGTGACCCAACTTCAGCCTTTGGCGGTGTTGTCGCTGTCAATAGGGAAGTTACCCTTGACGTTGCAACTCATCTTTTGCCGATTTTTATAGAGGTAGTTGTGGCGCCCGGTTATGACCCACAAGCACTACAGCTTTTGCTAAAAAAGAAGAATCTGAGGGTTGTAGAGCTTCCTGAGTGCGCTTCGTATCCGCAAGATCAGTTGCGGCAAATCTCCGGTGGATTTCTGGTGCAGGACGCAGACAAATTTGACCATCACGACACATTTTCCAGCTGGACTCAGGTGTCTGGCCCACGTATTTTTATGGATGCCGGAGCTGATAACGAGACGCTAATGGATTTGGAATTTGCCTGGAAATCCTGTGCGTTTGTTAAATCCAATGCGATTCTTCTGGCAAAAAACATGGCATCGGTTGGAATAGGAATGGGGCAGGTAAATAGACTAGATGCGTGTTACCTGGCTGTAAATCGTGCGGGATCCAGATCCCTGGGTGCAGTCGCCGCATCTGATGCATTTTTTCCCTTTTCTGATGGCCTGGATGTGCTAATAAATTCCGGAGTAAAGGCTATTGTGCAGCCGGGCGGGTCTGTTCGTGATAATGCTGTTATAGCTGCTGCTCAACAGGCGGGTGTCACCATGTTTTTTACCGGAAAGAGGCATTTTGCGCATTGAATGTTTTGCCCCACAGTGTTTCTCTGGACCATTTCTCTGGACCATTTCTGAAGACAAAAACATGCAACGTGCCCCTTATTTAGTAGCTTAATCAAGCAAGACAAGCACAAAACCGATCAACGATGCTAATACAAGATGTGCAACGGCAAGACCAATAGACCGAAAATCTATTAGACTTAGAGCTGCAAGCAGTGAAACCACGAGATACATGATTGAGCGAAGGTATATACTTGCTGAAATTGCCGGAGATGTCGATAAGATACACGCCCACCCCAGACCCAGGACAATCGGCAGCACAACACCAAATATTGCGTTCACGGGCCAGGTGACTGAGGATAAACACCAAACTTCAAGGATTGTCGCAGACAGAACAAAACTCAGATCTCGTGCTAGCAGAAATACTGCAAGTTTTTTATTCATTGACTTCATACTCGCTTAAACGAGGATAGACGATTTTGCTGTTGTTGCTTGTTTTGTCCGCAGGGGTTTTTCTGTCGGTAGTCGGAGAAATGATCCCCGCTTCAGCCATAAAGTATATGGCTGAAGATCTGAATGTTAGCCTCGGAAAAATTGGGTTTTTGATAACATTGTTTTCCTTTGCTGTAATTCTGACAGCCCCCATTCTTACTATTATCACTAGGGGCATAAGTCGCAGATCTCTTATGACGACAGTCATTATTTTTCTGGGCCTCTTTCATGCAAGCGCTGCGCTTTTTACCGGATATGAGATGGTGGCAGTGGTTCGCTTTCTGACAGGTGCTGTTCACGGTATGTTTTGGACACTTGTCGGAAGTATAGTTGGCCAGCTATACGCGCCACACAGTCTCGCAAGAGCGATGTCGATTGTTCTTGGAGGTGGCACTGTGTCTTATGTTATTGGCCTTCCGTTGTCAAACTTTTTTGCATTTCAGTTTGGCTGGAAGTCAGTGGTGATTGTCCTGGGTATTATGTTTGTTCTATTGGGCTTGTTATTCAACTTTACGCTGAAAGTTCCCCTACATTCGGCCAGAATGGGTCCTGCCAAAAATAGGAATGTTTTTAAAAGTAAATGGATGCCGATTTGTATTTTGAGTGCCTCAGTTTTACTTGGGCAGTTTATTTTTTCAAGTTATGTTCCTGCGTTTTTGTCAAAGCGATATTCGCCAGAGTTTGTTAGTATTCTCCTATTTGTATACGGATTTTGTGGATGTATTGGCAATGTTCTGGCAGGCGTTTTTAAACCCACTCGTAGGCGATTTATGGTTATCATCGCTACATCATTGATTTGTATTTTGCTTTTCTCGTTTATGGATAACGCAATTGGGCTTGCTGCGTATGCTATTTGGGGTGCCATGTTTGGTGCAGTCCCGGTATTGTTGACTGTCTTTTTGCTGAGTAATACAAGCGATAATAATCGTGATATCGCCAACGCTTATTACACTATGAGTTTCAACATCGGGATAGGTTTGGGTGCACTATTCGGCGGGCTTTTTCTCGATGGATTTGGGTTTTATGTGCTTCCACTTGCGTCTTGTGCCGCATTACTGTTGAGTTTTCTGTTATCACTGAGAACTGTTTCAGGGCGCCATAATCCTGCTGATACCGGCTGAATAACCGCAATTAAATTTTCTTTACAAACTGCACACACCGGGCCTTTTGAGTCGATTCCAAGAGATATATATCGCCCGCAACTTAGGTCATCTGCCTGTTTTTGACTAACTTCTATCGGTTTGTAAATTCTTGATAATGCCTGGAGGGCTGTGAGGCGAGTGAATGACAGTGTATCACCTTGTGTATAGTGCACTTCACGAAGCGCTGTGCATGTATCTTTAATTCCAAGCTCAGTACAATTAATTCCAGGCTCAGTACAATCGTGCTTATCACTCTCGGAGATGGCCATGTTGTCAGTTAATCCTTGCGTATTACCACTAGGCGTTCGCTCAGACATGGTGGCTTCCTTTTTGTTTATTTCCCGATATATTTCATGCAAATGAAATGGCCCTATGCTGAGGCGTTTTAGGTATGATAAGTGCCCGCCAACACCCAGGAATTTTCCCATATCCCGGGCCAATGCCCTAACGTATGTACCAGATGAACAGGTAATCTGCACATGAACTTGGTTATTTTCAAAATCTCCGAGAAATTTCCAATGCACCCGCACCTCTCGTGCATTGAGCTTTGGGATAATCCCCTGACGCGCTAGATTGTACGCTCTATTTCCAGAGACCTTTATTGCGCTGTATGCGCTCGGGATTTGTTTGATTGTTCCGCTTAATTTCTCCGCAGCCCTCCCTATGCTCTCGAGTGTAATTTTGTCAAGGGATGGCTTTGGTGCACTGTATATAATCTCACCTTCTGAATCATCAGTTGTTGTTTGTGTGCCCAGCGTTATTGTTGCAATATACCGCTTATCAAGATTGGACATATATCTTATAAGTCTTGTTGCAGTTCCGCATCCCATTATCAAAAGACCACACGCTGCCGGATCGAGGGTTCCGCAATGCCCGATTTTTTTTATTCCTGTGAGGTGCCTTATTTTTGCAACAGCTGTGTGACTTGTAATGCCGCTTATTTTGTCTACCAGAAGAACCTGCGTCATAGCGAACAGTATATACATCTCAGAACGTTCAACTTTACCTAACATAGGCCAAATGAGTCTGGTATCATTTCCTCGATCAAGAAGGGGGTTTGATGTTTTTTCTTGGTGTCCTGATCATTCTTGTTTTTGTGTATATTGCAGTTGCCCTGCATGAACTTGGACACATGCTACCGGCAAAGTATTTCGGTGTGCCGGTGCAGAAATATGCAATTGGATTTGGACCATCTCTTTTCAGTTTTAAGAAGCGCGAGACTTCATATTCTTTCAATCTTCTACCATTGGGTGGGTATGTTCAGCTGGAGGGTATGCTGCCTCCATCTGAAAACCCTCGACGTTGGTTTAAAAAACTTATGAAATTTGCCGAATCTGATAGCCCACGGGCGTTTTGGCGCTTGCCTGCTTGGAAAAAAATAATAGTTATGTTTTCTGGTCCGTTTGTAAATCTTATTCTCGCGACATTGGGGTATGTATTCGTTCTATCTGTTCTGGGCCTCCCTGTTATAAAACCGGTGATTCACGAGGTTATTGCGAACACTCCGGCTGCTTCTGCCGGAATTCTTCCGGGTGATGAAATTATTGCAATAAACGACACAGCAATCAGCTCACCGGGTCAGATTAGGGGTCTCATACAAGACAAGGATCTTGTTACGCTATCGCTTCTCAAAGATGGCGGCACCCGTATTGTTTCACTGCGACCTTTGAATGGTTCAATTGGTGTGAAGTTTTCGACGGTGAATGAAAGGCAGTCAATTTTTGATGCTTTGTCAAGTATGGTAAAAGATACCGTTGGCGTGACAAAATCTCTTATCGCTCTGCCATATAACCTGTTTACGGGCCTTGCCGATACATTACATCAGAGAAAAGATGGTGTGGTTGGCCTTATTGGTGCGGCTAGAATCTCGGGTGATATTGTATCCGCACCCAGCATTTCATTGTATGACAAGTTGCGGAGCATGATCTGGATTTTTGCCTCATTGAATCTTGCGTTATTTGTTTTCAACATGATTCCTCTTTTACCTTTTGACGGTGGGTATATTGCTGCTGCTGTTTTTGAGGGCGCGCGTTCACGCGTGCTTCTTGCGTTCAGAAAAAATGACTACGCTCCAGTCAATATCTCATATTTGTTACCTGTTACACTGCTTGTAACAGCCGCGATTATTGTGATGAGTATTATGCTCGCCTGGATAGATATAGTAAACCCGCTTCGTCTTGGTTAGCTCAGTCAGCGCTCATATTCTCTATAACTGTTTTGGCTAGCTCTCTGGTCCGGGCATCCTCTTCTAAAATGACCTCAATTGGATTTTTCGCCGACTCGCGGTTCGTATGTTGTTTTGTATAGAGGTTAAAAACCGTTTCTGTTACATGGATTATCCTTGCAAAGGATATTTTGCCAGCCATAAATGCCTCTACTGCACATTCATTGCTGGCGTTCAGGACAGCGGGATAAACCCCTCCGGCTTCACCGGCTCGCCGTGCGAGATTGATACTCCTCATTGAGTTTTCTGTTGGTGGCAGGAAGTCCCACCTCTGCCTTGCACCCCACTCAAGTGGTCTAACCGCATTTAAAGCTCGGTTAGGCCAACTCAGGGCATACCCTATTGGCAGGGTCATATCTGCAACAGAGGCCTGTGCAATAACAGATCCGTCTTTATACTCGACCATTGAATGAACAATTGATTGTGGGTGAATCACAACATCGATTTGCGAGTACGGAATACCAAATAGTAGATGCGCTTCAATAATCTCAAGACCCTTATTGAACATTGTTGCGGAATTTATACTTATCATGGGTCCCATATTCCATGTGGGATGGTCTAGGGCATCTTTAAGAGTTATACCCTCCAGGCTTTCCCTGTCATAAAAAGGCCCACCCGAAGCTGTCAGGATGAGCTTATTTACCTCGGAGAATTTTCCGGACTTCATGGCCTGCGCTATCGCAGAATGCTCTGAATCAACCGGCGTTATTTGACCTTTGAAGGTTGTCATGTCTAGGAAATATTTCCCGCCCATAATCAATGATTCTTTGTTCGCCAGCGCAAGCCGTTTGCCGGTCTTGAGCGTAGCGTATGTAGATAATAATCCAGCCGCGCCGGTTATGGCGTTTAGCACAACATCCGCCTCGGTAGCTTCTATAAGCTCTGCCGCTTCGCTCGCACCCTGTGCTGTGTTTTTCGTGCCAAGTACTTGCGCTTGCTCTCGAAGAAGACTTGTTTGCGTGCTAGCAGCGAGCCCTACAACCAGAAAACTATCGCGATTTTTTAAGATAAAGTCAATCGCTTGTGTTCCTATAGATCCGGTTGAGCCAACAATTATTACCCTCTGCACACTTGAAACTCTAGTACAATTTTCGTATCCGCATAAGACTTGTTAAGGGCTGTGTCTAATAGATCAACTGGTTCAGATGATTACATCGTCTCTGGCAAGTTCTCTATATCGTGGGCCTCACTTAGCCATGTTGGCCACCACCGAGAGTCTAATGAAGACAGCTACAGTGCAAAGCCCCCGCTATGGGTTGTTGCCGATGGCATGGGTGGTCATGCTTGTGGTGATATTGCCAGCGGAGTTGTTACATCTTTTCTGTCTGCTATATCTTCAGACTTTGTAAGTCCGCAGGATATTACTGGGGCTTTGCGACAAGCACTTGCAAGTCTTGCCAAAAAAATTGGCTCTACCACTGCGGGAACAACCCTATCGGGAATTGGACTCTCAAAAGTGGATAACCAACCAGCCTGGCTTGTTCTAAATCTCGGCGATAGCCGTGTTTATTGTATTGAATCTGGCAAGATACGTTTACTAACTGAAGATCATTCGATTGTTCACGAGATGATCAAAAGCGGCCAAATAACACCAGAAGAAGCTGCTATTCATCCTTATAACAACATCATAACCCGGGCAGTTAGTTTCAACAGCGAGCCCATTCCAGATTTTAGCTTTCTTCCGCTTCGCAGCGGCGTACGGTTTATTATTTGCTCTGATGGACTTACCAAAGAATTGAATGATGCGCAGATCGAGACGCATGCCACCCGTGGATCTCCTCGCGAGGCTGCTGAGAGTCTTTTATATGCAGCACTCTCTGCTGGGGGAAGGGACAATATTACGATTATCCTTCTTGATGTTCACGATAAGTAATATATCCCATTTCATTAGATGCCTACCTTGGTAGTTCGATCGCATTCAGGAGGCTATTTACACTTTCAATCGCTATTGCAAGCTCTTCATTTAAGAGAGATGAGACAACAAGAGCTGCCCTGACTTTATTACTTGAGTTTTTACGACAAAACGCAGCAACTGCCTGTTCGGTTTTTCCACCCCCGCGCAGCTCGGAATGAGCAAAGAGCTTTGACTCTCTTAGTGCATTCCATAAAGTATTTGCACCAATGGCCCTTGTATACTCGTCCTCCAAATCGCGCTTCGAAACATATATTGAGTTTTGAGTAAACTCATTTTTTGGAATTCCCAGTCGCACTGAAGTGTGCTGAACAGCGTCAGAATCAATCAGCAAGGAAATAGGGATCCTAAAACCTTTTGGTCCGAATAGTTTATAGATCGGCCACATATCCCCAGAGCCATTTGCTTCTATCAAAGCAATACCAAGTCGGTCAAGATTTCGCCCAGTTACTTCAGCTGCACTCTCAAGGATTATTCGGTCCGAAATCCCCTCGACAGCAACAATCCGCCTAGCGGTTAGGGGCTCCAGTCGCCCGTGAACCCACCACCTTGCAATAATGCGCTCATCTTCTCCGAGAAAGCCCCGTGCTGGCTGGACAACCTGCCCATTGGGCTGAACAACCGCAACGTGCTCTGGCGAAAAGGCTCCAACAATATCAGCCGAGTGGGTTGCAATAATTTTTTGATTAGATTCCTCTTGCAAAACCCGCGCCAGGCTTCTCTGAATCGTCGGATGCAGATGTGTCTCTGGTTCGTCAATACCAACAACACTCGCATCTCTACTGAGGACATCATAAATGGCCACTGCATAAAGCGATCGCATTCCGTCCAAACAATCGATCATATGAGGTGACTTGTTTTGTCGTTTTACCTGAACCCTGATATTGCCAAGTACCTGTGTGCCTATATCGTCTTTTGGTACAAGATGGACTGCATCTTTATTTAGATTGCCAGGCATGGTTTTTATCAGTTTTTCTGCAAGTCTTTCGCGCAGATTTTCCAAAAACGGTGATGCCTCGATTTGCTCACGAAACGACTGAGTTAGAGATGAAAGACCGTGCTGCCTAAGATTCGTTGATTCCATAACGCCACTAAGAACTGTTTTATATTGACTCGCTGTACATGGCACTTCACCCGCATCGAATAACTCCCAACCAATGCCGGTAAGTTGGCTGTCGGCAACAGGCTTTGTTGTGTTGTTATAAAGCACCTCTCGCTTTATTGTTAGCATTTGACTCTCATCAAGAAACGCGCTCAGTGTGAGCTTTATCTCTGATATCCGGTTGTTGTTTATGCCAAACGCAATTTGGATTTTGTCATCAAGATTGTTGATGTCAACGCTGATAATTATTGGTTTTGTTGCATCTCGAAAATGCCACGCCTGGAAGTGACTGTATAACATTGGTGTTGTGGCACTCAGCAGCAGATCAAGGCAGGTCAGAATTGATGTCTTGCCCGAGTCGTTGGCACCAACCAGAACGAGGTGCCGTCGCACCTCAAGTGTTATGTCAGATATCGGAGTGTAATTCGTTATAGTAACTTGTTTTAGCTGCATTAACTTACCCCCCTGCGGCACGTCGCGCTTGCCCGATCTAAATGTCACGCTAAACACCGCACGCATTGTCGTGCCATGTAATTAGAAGTGCCATGTAATCTAAGGTCTGGCCCTGCGCAAACCTAACTCATTCTATATCAGCTCTGCCAAGCTTGCGACGTGAATGTACGGTTACACTCTGCACATCTTGACAAGATATCCAGTGTTTGGCAAGTCATAAATTGTACAGTTGTATTTACTTGCGTGTTTGATCGCTGTGCTGTATAACGGCTGCATGTTTGTTCCTGGCAGTTTTGCTTACGCTTCGGCCTATCTTGCATCCCGGATTCCTGCTCGTTCCTTCCGATACGATTTTTGGTGGCTTGTGGCTTCTCACCTTTGTCGTGGGGCTTATTGGGGTTATCTATTTCATGCATATGCTCATCTTTACGCCGTTGTGCGACAAAGTTGATCATATGGAATACACTGCTAACTTTGGCGTACTTGATCTCGCCACAAGTCATGTCAAATACCGATGTGGGAGAAGATAGCTGATCTGCGCCGATCGCTTACTCTCTCTGGCGTCTTTTTCGTTTACTTCACTCGCAAGGTTTTCTCGTATCGCCTTGGCCTGTCATCGCGTATGTTCATTCTTGGCATATGCGTCCTGCTCTATGGGACGGTCCTAATTTACAGGTTGTCTTTATTGGCCCCTGTGTTTTATGACTTTGTCACTCTTATCGGTGCAGCGGAGTCAATCATCAACCTTTTTATGGCTTTCTTGTTTGCAAAGATACTGTTCCTGAGGTCTGGCGGACTTATGAATTTCACCATGCAACTTCCCTTGAAAAATAAAGAAAGGACTATGGCCCTGACAATCTGCGAAATACTGATTGTCTTTATGGGATTCACGATACTGTATTCACCTGAAGCAATAGTCTCTACCTGGAAAACAGGTCAGCCCGCGTACCTGCTGGTAAATGGGCTTATGCCTGGCTTCATCACCTATATCCTTTGTTCTCTTATATATAATCTCTCGGTTCGTATATTTATCCTCTTCAATCTTTCCCGCTTGTCGCATATTGGCGGTATCATTGTCACAATATTTGCCTTTCTTGGCTTATTGATTTTTGTTGGCCAATCTGTCCAGAGCCTACTCCCCGCGCCGGGCCAGTCAATTAAGCAAGCCTATGACCATTTACAGACAGATGTGTTCTTAATTTTTAACGTCTTCTTCTGGCTTTTTCAACACTATGGCCTGTTGACATCAATACTTGCCTTTCTTATTTCCCTTATTATCCTTTTTCCAGCCCTGATTATCTCTATCCCCTCAAAGTATCCAGATGTACACCGTTTTATAAAATTCCCTGTGCCATTCATTAACTCGACCCTATGGCCGTTTATTGCTGTTTTTATCCGTCGAATTGAATGGTGGGTGGCTGTTGTTGTTTCTATCCTGTCAATACCTCTGGGTGGTTTTGTTCTTATCTTGCTAAATTTACATTTGCTTGCCCTCTTTTCTGCCGGTATCTATATGTTCTCCATGTCTCGCGCCATAAGACTGCTACCTGGATATAGACTTTCTGCAACACGGGAAACTCTGTATATGTTTGCAGCCCAAGCACTATGTATATGCCCGTTTCTTATGCTGGTTCAGCTTGCACTATATATTGCCTCTTTTGCTTCGGGCACTATCGTCCCGCATGACCCAATAAACCTATCTGTTATCTTGATGTTTGGCGTAATACTTCCGACATTTATCGGCATCCTATTTGTTCATAACGAAGATAATCCCGTTCAGGCCTTTGCCGGCTACTTTGTCGTCAGTATTATTGCCATGGTTACGTATCTTGCAATATCCGTCACTGGCCAAATATTCCTTTTGATTCTCTTTACAGAGGCTATTGTTGCCATTCCCCTGACTATCCTTGCTGTTCAGGCGGTTAGAAAAAGCGAGCGTTACGCATGAATATTCTTTCCGTCCAAGATGTTTCGTTTTCATATGATAAATCCACACCAGCTATCTATGGCGTTGATCTTCAGATTGATCCCGGCGAGGTGGTTGGCCTGGTTGGCCCTAACGGGTCAGGTAAGTCAACATTTATAAAACTTGTTTTTGACCTCCTTGAATTGCAAAAAGGGCAGATACAGATCCTGGGCAATAATCACCGTCTCACGACTGCCCGTCTTGCATCTATATACCTGCCGAGCGATGATGACCTTCCAGAATTTCTAACCGGCGATGAATACCTGCGAACACTCTTTAGGCTCTATAAACGACCTTTTGATAAAAACAGTGTATTGCGTGAATTTGACCGCTTCGGCATGCGAGGTCGTGAGCGTAATTTAATAGAGGATTATTCCCACGGCAT
The DNA here is from genome assembly GCF_000007485.1 of Tropheryma whipplei str. Twist. NCBI lineage: Bacteria > Bacillati > Actinomycetota > Actinomycetes > Micrococcales > Tropherymataceae > Tropheryma > Tropheryma whipplei. The sequence continues at coordinate 104,696 of NC_004572.3, forward strand.
GCGCAAAAAGCTACAGCTGATTAGTGCATTTCTGCTGCAACTTCCCCTGACTGTTATAGATGAGACAATAAATGGAATTGATCTTGATGCCGTGTATGAGTGTCGTAAATCCATTACGGAACTAAAGTCTCGCGGACACTCTGTTTTACTCTGCACCCATGACTTTTATTTTTTGCAAAAAGTGGCCGATAAAGTCATCGTATTCCATCAGGCCAAACAAATTGCCAGCTTTGCCACACCGTCACACGAACACCTGGAGGATCGCGTGGCAGAAATACTGGGAGTAGATCTGCATGATAGGGGAGCGCTGTGACTCAGGCATTTAGCAGAAGGTCACCGTTTCGCAAAATAAAACTTGTCACGGCAATACTCTCATCCAGTTTTGCTCTATCAATGATTACCGTTTTTGTTTCTTTTATGTACCTCGTTGCAATTACTGACCCGTCTAGCGGTGTTGAGCAATATCACTCACTTATTTTTAACACCATCTATATTCGTACCGAACCCAGCAGTAAAGGTGTTCATATCGATATATATGTTGGCCTTCTTGCGGTTATCCTGCCATTCCTATTCTTCACGATCATAATCTCTCTGTGTGTATTCTTTTACAAGAAGTTTATAAAAAACAAAAAGACAACTAAATCAAAAAAATTACCTTTGAAATAACACTGTTCAGGATTTCTGTTAGGCCTTGTGGAAACATGACCAGGGGCCAGGCAATTCTTGTTGCATTGTCAGGTCCCGGGATCTGTTTCTTATGTGGTGTTGGCCTGTGTTTCATATACCGTGATTTATCGTGGTGGTACCTGATTCACATTATGTCCCTTTTGCCAATCTTCGGTGATGGGCGCGCTATTATTACTGCCCTGTTTGCTCAATGACCCGACAGGGCAATACAAGACAGGTGCAATCACTAACGATGCGGTATCAATCAAGCATGTATACTCAAGTGATTGTGTTTTTATAGGTTAGGTCGAATAGAAAATTCTCTGACCTCTCTAAAGGACTTATTCACCTACCTAACAGGAACAGCTCACCTCAGTTTCCTAAGCTCAACCAAAACAGGGCTAACCACAATAAACAATTGGGTAACCAAAGTAAACGAGCCCGTCAACAAATATATAGGTAATCTAAGAGACTGGGGTCTATTAGATAAGGATCATAAAACAACAGGAACAACCCTCAAAGTTCTAGACAAAGTAGTAAATCCCCTTACATCCTGGTTACCAGGCTCCCTAAAGGTCCTAACCAGTAATGTTCTAGAATCAAAAGGTCTAGTCACATGGACAAAAGGTACAGCCACATCCCTGATCTGCAAGATCCCGTGGATAAAAGACCTGTGTGCTGACTCTGATAGCTCTACTAAATCCTCCAAATAACCACACTTGTGTTTAACGCCAAGGGAACCATGCTCACACCAGCGGTAACGCAACCACCAATGCAACCGGTAACACCAATGCTCACAAGCGCGTCAAACGAGGTGCGTCAAAACCACCAGAACCCGCACACCCTCAGGCACATATCTATATGCCGTATTTCTAAACACTCACAGGCATGTGTCGGTAGGCATGTGTCGGTAATGTAACTTCTACCTGTGACATACGCAGGTTACAGGTAGATACCTGTTCAGTGGCACAACAAGATGGTCTTTCGATAAAACAGCACTGTGACAAATCAACATATACTAAAGAGAAACAACACAAGTGATTGTCGGGCTGGCGGGATTTGAACCCACGACCCCTTGACCCCCAGTCAAGTGCGCTACCAAGCTGCGCCACAGCCCGTTGTCTCTATTAACCACTATATTTTGTATCGCCACAAAATACGTTATTCACTTACCTAGCAGCCAACCTCAGTTTCCTAGACTCAACCAAAACAGGACTAACCACAATAACAGGTTGGGTAACCAGCATAACTAAGCCCGTCAACACATATATAGACAAGATAAGAGACTGGGGTCTTGAAATACTCGGGGGTCTTAAAACACACCAGATCCACACCCGTGACCACATCTGTCTGATCCCGTGGATAAAAACCCTACCCCTGTGTCCTGCTGACTCTGATAGCTCTACTAAATCCTCCAAATAACCACTCTTGGTTTAACAGCAATAACCACTTGGTACCTTAACACCAAGGGAACCATGCTCACGCAGCCGGTGGCACCAGCGGCAAAACGCGCGTCAAACGAAGTGCGCCAAAATCACAAGAATCCGAACACCCTCTCAAGTCTGTCAATGAGCAGATAAAAACTGTGACCGATGCTGTAAATAACTTTCAAAAATCTGTTCTGACCTCTCTAACGAGTTTATTCACCTACCTAACAGGAACAGCCAAACTCACTTTCCTAAGCCCAACCAAAAAAGGACTAACCAAAATAAACGGTTGGGTAACTGGTATAACCAATCCTGTCAACAAATATATAGGCAATCTAAGAGACTGGGGTCTATTAGATACGGGTCGTAAAACACTCGGGTTAAAACACACCGGATCCACACCTGTGACCACAACATCTGTCTGATCCCTGGGATAACAACCCTGTGTAACTCTGGTAAATCCACCAAATAACCACACTTGGTTTAACAGCAAGGAAACCATGCTCGCGCAGCCGGTAATACCAACGGCAAGACTCACACCAACACCAGCGGTAACACCAATGGCAAAAAGCGCGTCAAACGAGGTGCGTCAACAACACCACCAGACCACCCTCTCAAGTCTGTCACAGCCAAGATAAACCCTGACCAGATAAACAACGAGCAGATAAAAACTGTAACCGGTGCTGTAAATAACTTTCAAAAATCTGTTCTGACCTCTCTAACGAGTTTATTCACCTACCTAACAGACAAAGCTCACCTCAGTTTCCTAAGCTCAACCAAAACAGGACTAACCACAATAAACAGTTGGGTAACCAAAGTAACCAATCCTGTCAACAAATATATAGGTAATCTAAGAGACTGGGGTCTATTAGATACGGGTCATAAAACAACAAGACCACCCTCTCAAGCCTGTCACTGACCAGGTAAACACAGCCAAGATAAACACTGAGCAGATAAAAACAGCCACAACCCTGATCTGCAAGATCCCGTGGATAAAAGACCTGTGTGCTGACTCTGATAACTCTGCTAAAACCTCCAAATAACCACACTTGTGTTTAGAAAACATACCAAAAGGGTATATACCAGAACAATATACGCACAACAACCCTCAAAGTCCTAGAGGCAGTAGTAAATCCCCTTACAGCCCGGTTACCAGGCCCCCTACCGGTCCTAGCCAGTAGTGTTCTAGAATCACAGCATGGCTTAAATACTCTAGATACAGTATCCACAGCATTCTAGAATTACAGGGCCTACCCTAGCCGCCCGGGGCTAACAAATCAACCGCGCTTGATCCATACTGCAAACGCACGAAACACCGTATGAACGGTACACAATATTACGCGATGATTTATCTCGTGCTCATTTATAAAGCCCGTGGATGCGACGTGGCGTACACCTCCCGTAGGCTGTCGATCGTGACCTTTGTGTATACACTTGTCGTATTTATCGAGCTGTGCCCGAGCAATTCCTGAACGGTTCTTATATCTGCCCCAGCCTGTAGCATGTGGGTTGCGAAAGAATGCCGCAGTGAATGTGGTGATATGTATCTGCCAATCTCAGCAGCTTCGCCGAGCTTGCGGATTATATTTCCAGCCTGTTGCCTGGTTAGACGTTTTCCGCGGTTGCTGAGAAATAGCCATGGCACGCCAGCCGCGGTTGCTGTCAGCACTCCGTCCTCAGCATCCCCAATTGTCGAACTTGTGGGCCTATATTTCAATGTACTAGCATCCGTTATATTACGATAAACATGGGACCTCGCTAACAGCTTTGGCCTAGAATGTTGCAGGTAATTATCCACGGCATTCCGTGCATACGACCCAAATAGGACCATGCGCTGTTTGTTACCTTTTCCTGTAAGTCGTAGGAGATTTTGATCACTTTCGGCAAAGGCATTAACATTTAGGCTAACCGCTTCGCTGATCCTTGCACCTGTTCCGTACAATACCTCGATCAGTGCCCTGTCACGCAATGATATTTCCCGTGCCTGATTTGTGTCTGCTGCCTTGAGAAGATTTATTATCTCGTCAAGGCTCAAAGGATGCGGGAGGGTCTTCGGCACTTTTGGCTGTTGTAACTTCTCTGTGGGATTTAGAGTTTGTCGGCCTTCTAACACTAAATGCCTGTGAAAAGTGCGTAACGCAGCAACGGTATTTGCGAGGGTGCTTTTTCGCGTATGGCGCTGTCTATACTCTAAAAATCTTTCGATTGCATTTGAATTGACTTCACTCAAGCGTTGGGTGCCCTGCTCGCCAAGCCAGGATAGATAGATTCCCAGTGAATTGCGATATGTTTGGAGGGTTGCATCCGATAGTCCTAGCTCCAGTTTTGCAAAGGGAAAAAACCAATCAAAATCGGGTTTTATATCCGGGGGTATTGCTATGTCTGCGACCTTGGTCACAGTATTTTTAGACACAGCTCACCTCAAATTCCTAAGCTCAACCAAAACAGGGCTAACCACAATAAACAATTGGGTAACCAAAGTAAACGAGCCCGTCAACAAATATATAGGCAATCTAAGAGACTGGGGTCTAGGAGCACACCAAAACGACCAGAACCCAACCACCCTCTCAAGTCTGTCACAGCCAAGATAAAAACTGAGCAGGTCAACACTGACCAGGTAAACCCTGATCTGTTTGATCCCCGGGATAAAAGACCTGTGTAACTCTACTAAATCCTCCAAATAACCACACTTGGTACATTAACACCAATGGAACCATGCTCGCGCAACCGGTAACGCAACCGCCAAGACCAGCGGCAAAAAGCGCGTCAAACGAGGTACGCCAAAATCACCAGAACAAGACCACCCTCTCAAGTCTGTTAACGACAAGATAAACAACGAGAAGATAAACCCTGAGAAGATAAACACAGCCACATCCCTGATCTGTCTGATCCCGCTGATAGCAACCCTGTGTGATAACTCTGATAACTCTGATAAATCCTCCAAATAACCACACTTGCGTTTAGAAAACATACCAAAAGGGTATATACCAGCACAATATACGCACAGAAGGAACAACCCTCGCAGTCCTAGACAAAGTAGTAAAACCCCTTACAGCCTGGTTACCAGACTCCCTGGAAGTCCTAGCCAGTAATGTTCTAAAATCAACCAAAACAGGACTAACCACAATAAACAATTGGGTAACCAACATAACCAATCCTGTCACGGCCAAAATATCAACCCTGTGCGATAACTCTGGTAAATCCACCAAATAACCACACTTGGTTTAACAGCAATGGAACCATGCTCACGCAACCGGTAACACCAATGCTCACAAGCGCGTCAAACGAGATACGCAAAAATCACAAGACCACCCTCTCAAGTCTGTCACAGCCAGTCAACACTGACCAGGTAAACCCTGATCTGTCTGATCCCCGGGATAAAAGACCTGTGTGCTGGCTCTGATAAATCTAATAAATCCACCAAATAACCACACTTGGTTTAACCCAAGGGAACCATGCTCACGCAACCGGTAACACCAATGCTCACAAGCGCGTCAAACGAGATACGCAAAAATCACAAGAACCCAACCACCCTCTCAAGTCTGTTAATGAGCAGATAAAAACTGTAACCGGTGCTGTAAATAACTTTCAAAAATCTGTTCTAACCTCTCTAAAGGACTTATTCACCTACCTAGCAGCCAACCTCACTTTCCTAGACTCAACCAAAACAGGACTAACCACAATAAACAGTTGGGTAACCAAAGTAACCAATCCTGTCAACAAATATATAGGTAATCTAAGAGACTGGGGTCTAGGAGTGCGCCAAAATCACCAGAACCCGAACACCCTCTCAAGTCTGTCAATGACAAGATAAACACTGTAACCGATGCTGTAAATAACTTTCAAAAATCTGTTCTAACCTCTCTAAAGAACTTCTTTACCTACCTAACAGACAAAGCCCACCTCAAATTCCTAGACTCAACCAAAAATGGACTAGACACAATAAACGGTTGGGTAACCAAAACACCTAAACCTGTCACAGCCAAGATAAACAACGACCAGATAAAAACAGCCACATCCCTGATCTGTCTGATCCCGCGGATAAAAGACCTGTGTGCTGGCTCTGATAGCTCTGCTAAATCCACCAAATAACCACTCTTGGTAAGAGACAGTGTGTAAATGAGAGTGTAAATAGGACAGTGTGTATGTGAGAAGAGTGTATTCAATACAGCAAAACCTACTGCACCCTCTCTAACTTATGAGGCCCTTTAATCTTTCATAGACCGGCCAGGGCTCATCTGCATCTCTCAGATATTTCCATTGCACCTGCAAGCCCTCATGCGCAGCAAGGGCTGCCAGCATAAGAACTGGATTCTGTACTCTCCTTGTGAGAACAGAAAATAACAAATCCTCCATCGGAATCCATGCAATTTCCATATCAGCTTCTTCTGATTTTCTATTGAACTTAGCCTGAGATGCTCTCAGCTCACGCGCGAGATATACTCTCATCACCTCATTGCTTCCACCGGGAGTTAAGGTGAAATCAATCAGGGTGTGCCAGGTTTGTGCACACATATCCACTTCTTCTGATAGCTCACGCTTGGCAGCATCAAGGGGGGATTCACCCGATAGATCGAGCATGCCTGCAGGAATTTCCCATTCTCTCGTGCGAATTGGGTGTCGATACTGTCTTATCAGGAGAGCCTCATTCTTATCGTTCAGCGCAAGCACACCAACTGCGCCGGGATGAGATACGAACTCCCGACTAATTGTTTCGCCGCGATAATCGAGCTTTTCCTGCACAACGTCCCACACCGCACCCTTGTGTAAAAGCTTAGACTCAAGCACTCTGTAGTGCACCGGCTTATCTTCCGGTGGTTTGCGCCTCTCGATTGAAATACACCTCGCAAAGTACTGATCATTCGATCATAGTATCTCTCCTACAAGCATAGTATCTCTTTTACCCTTCGATCCATATATGTAATACCGGCCGCATATAACGTGAGTTCTATATAACGTGAGTGCCAATACATGTGTATTTATACCTAGCAGCCAACCTCAGTTTCCTAGACTCAACCAAAACAGGACTAACCACAATAACAGGTTGGGTAACCAAAATAAACAGTTGGGTAACCAAAATAAACAGTTGGGTAGCTGGTATAACCTAAGCTTGTCAACAATGAAATAAGTGATATAGGGAAATAGGTGATATAGGAACAAATGATGCACGGACGGTTACTATTGAAGCACCGTCTTGCCGGAATTGAATTCCGCTATTTCTTTCCTAGCTAAAGCCGCTGCCACAAGGCCCTTGAACAGCGGGTGTGGCCTCTTTGGTCGCGACTTACATTCCGGATGCGCCTGTGTGCCAATGTAGAACGGGTGATCCTTGCGGTCGAGCTCAATAAATTCAATCAGGTCTTGCTCTGTATTCCGCCCAGAGACTATAAGCCCACGCTCAACCAGTCGCTGTGCATAGCCATTATTTACCTCATAGCGGTGCCTATGCCGCTCGTGTATATCAGTTGTGCCATATAAACTGGCAGCTAGACTCCCGATGCTCAGAACGGCACGGTAGCTTCCCAGGCGCATTGTCCCGCCAAACTGATCGTCAATAAGAATATCTCTTTGTTCAAGCATTGTTGTTACAACTGGCCACTGAGTATCATCGGTAAACTCCGTTGACGATGCGCCATGCATCCCAACAACATGTCTGGCATACTCTATCACCATGCACTGCATCCCGAGACATATACCGAGAGTAGGAATTTCTCTTTCGCGGCAAATCCGTATGGCTTTTATAAGTCCTTCTATGCCCCGTATTCCAAAACCGCCGGGGATACAAGCGCCGTTGATGTTTTCCAGCTGATCCTCAAGGTTCTCATCATCTGAGTCAACCCACTTTATATTAACCTTTGTCTTACTCTCGAATCCGCCAGCCCTAAGCGCCTCAATAACAGAAATGTATGCGTCGGGCAGTCCCGTATACTTTCCAATAATGGCTATCTCTATTTCACTTCTATTGTTCTCTATCGCATCAAGCACATCGTCCCAATAGGACCAGTCAATTTCACCCGCCTCAAGGTCGAGGTGCTTGATTACAAACTTGTCTAACCCGTGTTGATTTAGAACACAAGGTATTTCATAGATGTTTGGAACAGTGACCGCGTTTACAACAGCACTGACATCACACATAAGTGCTATCTTTTTCTGATTGGCACTTGAAATGGGCTTATCGCTCCGCAAGACAAGGGCATCGGGTTGAATTCCCGCGGCTCTCAATATAGCAACCGAATGCTGAGTGGGTTTTGTTTTCTGCTCACCCGCACTCTCGAGAAAGGGGACAAGTGATACATGTATAAAACAGCAGTTTTCTCTGCCAACTTCGCGCCTTATCTGCCTGGCCGCCTCGATAAATGGCTGGGACTCAATATCCCCAACCGTGCCCCCTATTTCGGTTATTATGACATCAATATCATCAGGTGCGAGTCGTATCCTGCGCTTTATCTCATCAGTTATATGAGGTATAACCTGTACAGTTTCGCCAAGATATCTGCCGGTTCTTTCAAGAGTGATTACCTTGGAGTACACTTGCCCCGTTGTAACATTCGCTGTTCTATCGAGATCCACATCCAAGAACCGTTCGTAGTGCCCAACATCAAGATCGGTTTCTGCGCCATCCTCGGTTATAAACACTTCACCATGCTGCAGCGGATTCATCGTGCCAGGATCAACATTCAGATACGGATCCAGCTTTTTTATAAACACCTTTAGCCCACGCATTGTGAGCAGACTGCCCAAGCTGGCTGCTGTTAGCCCCTTACCTATTGAGGAAACAACCCCACCTGTTATGAATATATGTTTTATGCCGTTCACTACAGGGTTTCATTGTATTGCATTTTATTGTCTACTAATAACGCATGCTGAAAAATAGTCAGATTGGACCTGTGTTCTGCTTTGTGCATATCCAGTCTATTGGGCAATCTCGCATCCTGATTAGGCTTTAACAGCCCGGTTACCAGAACCCCTAAAGGTCCTAGCCAGTAATGTTCTAGAATCACGGGATTCTAGTCCGGTCACGCAGATCGAGCCCACGCCACACATACATTCCAACGCACAATTACCAGGAGCAGCCCACGCACAACAGGAGCAGCCCACCTCACTTTCCTAGACCCAATCAAAACAGGACTAACCAAAATAGTAGACCCCCTTACATCCTGGTTGCCAAGCCCCCTACAGGTCCTAACCAGTAATGTTCTAGGAACAAAATAGCTCAAGATGGACTAACCAAAATAAACGGTTGGGTAACTGGTATAACCGGGCCCGTCAACAAATATATAGGCACGATAAGAGACTGGAGTCTTAAAACACTCGGGTTAAAACACACCGGATCCACACCTGAAACAACATCGCCTGCAGGACCCTCGGGATAACAGACCTGTGTTCTACTGACTCTGATAAATCTAATAACTCCTCCAGATAACCACACTTGGTTTAACAGCAATAACCACACTTGGTACCTTAACACCAAGGGAACCATTCTCATGTAGCCGGTAACACAACCGGCAAGACCAATGGCAAGACTCACACCAATAGCAACCACCAATAGCAACCACCAATAGCAACCACCAAGACCAGCGGCAAAAAGCGCGTCAAACGAGGTGCGTCAACATCACCAGAACAAGACCACCCTCTCAAGTCTGTCACTGAGCAGATAAACACTGACCAGGTAACAACAGTCACAAAACTGATCTGTCTGATCCCGTGGATAACAACCCTGTGTAACTCTGATAAATCTGGTAAACCCTCCAAATAACCACTCTTGGTAAGAGACAGTGTGTAAATGAGAGTGTAAATAGGACAGTGTGTATGCGAGAAGAGTGTATTCAATAAGAACCAGTACAGTACCCCAAGAATAAGGTATGCATAGAAATTCATGCATAGAAGTTAAGGTGTGCAGATAAGGTGTGCAGGGCCCCCAGAAGGAACAACCCTCACAGTCCTAGACAAAGTAGTAAAACCCCTTACATCCTGGTTGCCAGAACCCCTAAAGGTCCTAGCCAGTAATGTTCTAGAATCACGGGATTCTAGTCCGGTCACGCAGATCGAGCCCACGCCACACATACATTCCAACGCACAATTACCAGGAGCAATTCCAACGCCTAACAAAAACAGACAACCTCAGTTTCCTAAAATCAACCAAAAAAGGACTAACCACAATAAACACTTGGGTAACTGGTATAACCGGGCCCGTCAACACATATATAGACAAGATAAGAGACTGGGGGTCTAGGAGTGCGCAAAAACCACCCGAACACCCTCTCAAGTCTGTCACAGCCAAGATAAAAACTGAGAAGGTCAACACTGATCAGGTAAACCCTGATCTGTTTGATCCCCGGGATAACAGACCTGTGTGCTGGCTCTGATAGCTCTGCTAAATCCACCAAATAACCACACTTGGTTTAACCCAAGGGAACCATGCTCACGCAGCCGGTGGCACAACCGGTAAGACCAATGGCAAAAAGCGCGTCAAGCGAAGTGCGCCAACAACACCACCCGAACACCCTCTCAAGTCTGTCAATGAGCAGATAAACACTGACCAGGTAAACCCTGAGAAGATAAACACAGCCAACATAAACAATGACCAGATAACAAAAGTAACCGATGCTGTAAATAACTTTCAAAAATCTGCTCTAACCTCTCTAAAGAACTTCTTTACCTACCTAACAGACACAGCCCACCTCAGTTTCCTAAGCCCAACCAAAGATGGACTAAATAACAGATTGGGATCGACATAATACGTGCGGCCCTGCATTTCACGTGCGGCCCTGCATTTCACGTGCGGCCCTGCATTTCACGTGCGGCCCTGCATTTCACGTGCGGCCCTGCATTTCACGTGCGGCCCTGCATTTCACGTGCGGCCCTGCATTTCACGTGCGGCCCTGCATTTCACGTGCGGCCCTGCATTTCACGTGCGGCCCTGCATTTCACGTGCGGCCCTGCATTTCACGTGCGGCCCTGCATTTCACGTGCGGCCCTGCATTTCACGTGCGGCCCTGCATTTCACGTGCGGCCCTGCATTTCACGTGCGGCCCTGCATTTCACGTGCGGCCCTGCATTTCACGTGCGGCCCTGCATTTCACGTGCGGCCATAGCTAGCAACTCCCGCGAATGTTCCAATCCGCTCTCGCTATCATGCAATCCAGACAATAACCTAGCCATCTCACCAACACGATTTTCTCCCGACAGGGAACACACATCAGACAGGTTGCCAGTTTTTGTAACCAGAAGGTGAGTCGTGGCAAATGCCGCAACCTGGGCTGAGTGCGTTATAACAATCACCTGCAGCCGCCGCGCCAAGGCCGCCAAACGTCTGCCAATCTCAATAGCCGCCGCGCCGCCGACCCCAGAATCGATTTCATCAAAAATAACTGTAGGAACAGTTTTTACACTGGCAAGCGCTACTTCAATCGCAAGCATAACACGCGATATTTCCCCCCCACTTGCCCCTGTTCCAATTGGCTGTGCGGCACCCGCATAACTTGTTCGTAAAAACATAGCCACTTGGTCCATACCGTAACTGTCATGGGATTTTTGCAGAACCTGGACCTCAAATCTAGCCTCGGGCATAGCAAGACATGGAAGATTTAAAGACACCGAATCGCCCAATAGCCGCGCTGCCGACACACGCCTTTCTGATAATTTTTTGGCAAGATATTCAACATTTTTCTGTAATTCTTCTTTTTTCGCCTCCAATTCCTGTACCCTCGCGTCGTCATTTTCGATTGTGCTGCTCCGCGCTAACGCGTTTTTTGCAAAGTCAATTACATCTTCGATTGTCGGACCATATTTTTTCTGTAATTTTCTCAGTGCACCCAGCCTATTGTGCATCTCATCCAATATCTCTATGCTGCCCTCGGGTAAGGTGTTAATCTGTTTTGTTATCTCGTTTGATAATTCCTGCATAGTCACAAGTGCTGTATCAATTGCCGTGCCATATGCATGTTGAAGTTTTATTCCCTCCATTTCACATAAAATCTGCTGCAGTTCGGTGATTTTGTCGATTATGCCATTATCGATTAGTAATTGTTTTGTTGCACGTAAATTCCCGAGAAGCTGTTCGTGGTTCTCTAGAATGTTTATCTGTTTTTTTATATTTTCATCTTCACCAATTTGTGGATTGATCTCGTTAATTTCCTCTACAGCCTGTATAAGACCTATCGCTTCCGCGCGACGACCCGCCAAATTATCCCGAATATTACGAAGTTCAAGATTTGTTTTTGAGAGTTCGCTCCAGGCCAATTGATATTCCTTTAGCAGATCGGTATTACCAGCGTATCCATCAAGAATTTGTCTTTGCAGGGCCGGATTTTTCAGCCTCACCTGTGCAAATTGCCCATGCACTACAAGGAGCTTATTTCGTAATTTGCCCAAATAACTGTTATTGGCAGTTTTCCCATTAACGTTTGCAACAGATTTGCCGGATAGGCTTATTTCACGTGACACCGTTAGTTTGCCCTCAATACAAGGTAAAACATTCTCAAAATGTCGTGGTACGCGCCATATTCCAATCACCTGCGCACTCTGGTTATGCGGATATTTCGAATTTCCAGGCTTTCCCAAAAGTGTTTCCAATGCGCCCAGCAACATAGTCTTGCCGGCACCGGTCTCGCCGGTTATAACGGTAAAATCGGAACCAAAATCTATATCTGCTTTTGCTATATTTCCAAAATTGCGTATAGAGATTTGTTCAATCATTCTGCACAGCGCCGACCCTCAAGCGGTCTGGAGGTTAAATTTCTTTACGAGATGCTCTGCAAAACACCCCTTTTTCACACGGCCAAACACAACGGGCACCTTTCCCACGTGGCACGCAATTTCATCGCCGGATTGCAGGCATAATCTCACTTGCCCGTCACTGCACAGCACTACTTTATTATCTCTAGATGTAACCTTGAGCAGAATTGATCGATTATCTGGCAACACGATTGGTTTAGCAAACAGCTCATGCGGGCTAACCGGAACAACCAGAGTCACCTTCATCTCTGGCCAAACAATTGGTCCACCCGAAGAAAACGAATAAGCAGTTGAGCCTGTTGCGGTTGCAATAATAATGCCATTACAGCTAATGTCCATCACCCTGCATCCGTCAACAAATACCTCTATGTCAACGACTTTTCCTTCAACCTTTCTTTCAATTGTAATTTCGTTTACCGCCCACTCGTCGTGGATCTTTTTACCCCCTCTTTGAACGCTTGCTGTTATCGGTAGTCGTTTTTCTTCTGTATATTCACCTTTTACGATATTTTCAACGAGATTCACTATATCTTCTGGTTCGATATCGACCAGAAATCCCATTCGCCCCATATTTACTCCGAATAACGGGGTTCCTGTGTTTTTCAAGTCTCTCGCCATTCGCAGAAAGGTGCCATCTCCACCAATGGATATTCCGGCACAAAACGGCACATTAATAGACCGTGATGTTGTCTCTTGATCCAGATATTTATTGCGCCCGGCTTGATTGAGAGAAACTACTCCGCTGTCAGTATTACGAGCGCTTTCATTATTACGGGCATGGGGATCTGTAATGACCGACATTTTTCTCTGCGCCACGAGCTCGCAGATAGTCCCATAAATAGGCTCAGCTTCAAGACAACCATTGTGCGCAATATACACTCTCATTTACACACTGTCTCTTACCAAGAGTGGTTATTTGGAGGATTTATCAGAGTTATCAGAGTTATCACACAGGTCTTTTATCCACGGGATCTTGCAGATCAGGGTTGTGGCTGTACCTTTTGTCCATGTGACTAGACCTTTTGATTCTAGAACATTACTGGTTAGGACCTTTAGGGGTTCTGGCAACCAGGATGTAAGGGGGTCTACTATTTTGTCTAGAACTTTGAGGGTTGTTCCTTCTGTTTTATGATCCGTATCTAATAGACCCCAGTCTCTTAGATTACCTATATATTTGTTGACGGGCTCGTTTACTTTGGTTACCCAATTGTTTATTGTGGTTAGTCCATCTTTGATTGGGTCTAGGAATTTGAGGTGAGCTGTGTCTGTTAGGTAGGTGAAGAAGTTCTTTAGAGAGGTTAGAACAGATTTTTGAAAGTTATTTACAGCATCGGTCACTTTTGTTATCTGGTCATTGACAGACTTGAGAGGGTGTTCGGGTGGTGTTGTTGGCGTATCTCGTTTGACGCGCGTTTTGCCGCTGGTGTTACCGGTTGCATTGGTGGTTGAAGAAGGGGCTTCAGAGCGACTACCGAATAATTTTCTGAATGGCCATGTTATGCCATGCCATATCCATTTAAATGGCGCAGCTATACCACTACCTACTTTTGACCAGAATCCCCCTCCTTTACTCTCTGTAGGTGTTTTTTCTTCTTTAGGTTTTTCTGTGGGTTTGGCAGATTGGGTGTGTGATGGTGGTGGTGTTGTGTCTTTTAGGGTTAGTCGGTAGAGCTGTTGTCCATAGGTGCTCTCTACTAGGAATGTGTAGACACCTGGAGAGGAGCCATAGACCGAACCTGTTAGTGATCCATCTGCACGTCCCAGGAGTAGGCCGAGTGGGACTCTGTTGGGTCCTGGTGTTGCACTATAGGTAGCTGTTGATGACAGGCTGTAGGTTCCCTCTTGTGTTGGTGGAAAGAAGATTACGGGGGAGGTTGACTGGTATATACCAGCTATCTTTACCAGATTCACTGTGGCATCTATTCCAGGGGCACCTATTGTTATTGTGTATAGCCTTGATCCCAGGTATTTGCCTGACTGAGTTGAGATATCAACTGTAAATGTGTAGACACCATTTTGTATGCCAGTCTTGAAGAATCCAGCCACACGTCCTGTTGGTCCTGCTATACCTAGGCCTGCGGGGACTCTGTTGGGTCCTGGTGTTGTTGATGATGATGTTCCACGGGCAAAGGCAAAGGTTAGAGTTTCCTTTAGGGATTCTTCTGGGGTTTTGTCAAACAGGGCATTGACGTCATTTACATCTGCCGATAGTGGGGAAACAGATGAGACTGTTAGGGTTGCGGTAGATGGTGCAGAGGTGTATAGGGGTTGACCGTAATACCTGGTTGTGTATGGCAGGCTGTAGATGCCTGGGGGTTGTGTTATTGCCTTTGAGGTAACAGACCCATCTGCACCAACGACTATGCCATACTCCTTCGGCAGGCCACTTAGTGTGATTCCTGAAGGAATAGCTATTTCATCTGTTATCTGATCACCCTGTAGGGCAGAGAGGGTAACAGGTGGTAGGACAGCAAGGGTGTATAGATAGGAGGACCTTCTACCACGTGGGCCAAAGGAAAGAGTGAATGTATAGATCCCGGGTTGAACACCTGAGAGTGGGTTCAGGGTCTTTAGGGAACCTGTTGATGGATCCAGGAAGACACCACGTGGGACTCTGTTGGGTCCTGGTGTTGTTGACCAGGCAGCATTCACAAAGGAAAAGTCTGATCCTCCATCATCCTGACCTGATGGGAGGCTGACCTGTGTTCCTAGCGTAACAGCAGCAGAGAAGGGTTTTGTTCCAAATACATCTGTTACAGAGACAGAGTACATAACAGTTGTGATACGTGATCCTCTTGCTGAGAAGACATCAACACCAAAGGTGTATAGACCAGCTGCTACTGTTCTGCCTACTGTGCCAGTTATGTTACCAGTTGTCCTGTCAAGGGTAATTCCGCGTGGGATTCTTCCCTGTCCGGCTACTACAGAGGAATAGGAAGAAGATGATAATGCATAGGTGTATCCGGTTGTATTTGTATCTTTATTTACAGGAACGGGGCGCCCGGCTACTACAGAGTAGTTTCTGCTCTCAATAGCTGAGACAAGGAGAGTAACCTGCAAGGTGACAGGTGAGGTGCCTTGGGAGCCTGTTGCTGTAATGCCAAAGGTGTATCTCCCCGCCTCTACATCTGTGCCAAGGGTGCCTTGGACAAGACCTGTATCAGGGTTTATACCTAGGCCTGCGGGGACTCTGTTGGGTCCTGGTGTTATGGATGATGATGTTCCATTGGCAAAGGCAAAGGTTTGACCTCCTGCTATATGTGGGAAGAACGAGACAGATGCACCCTGCTTTGTCACAACAAGCTGTGTTGGGGAAAGCAGGGTTGCCTGCCCTTCAACACGTATCTTTACCAGAACAGTTCTTCTGGCACCAACAGGTATCTGCTCTCCTGTTGCCTGGAAGACATCGATATGTGCTGCGTATTCGCCGGCTTCAACACGGGGATCAACTACGCCCTGTATTGCACCGAGGCCATCGGATGTTTTAGATGAGGATGTCAGGGATGGCTTTGTAATGGTAAGGCCAAGGGGGAGTCTCCCGTCACCCGGTTTTAGAGATGGAACAGCGCCTGAGCCTGCGGTAATCGTTAGCTTGCGTGCCTGATCAAGATCAGTTGGGACCTTGGGAGTTATGGAGACCTGTTGTCCGGGCTTTACAAGGGTGTTTTCAGGATACTCTACTGCATCTAATTCAAAGACAGTTATCTCAACTCTTAGAGATGAGACATATTGTCCATTGTCTAGAGCAACCAGATCGAATGAATAAAGGCCTGGCTTAACAGACTTATCAACATTACCGATAAGAGCACCTTCAGAGCTGTATAGGACAAGGCCTAGAGGAACAGTATTTTCACCCGGAGTTGTGCCCTGGACTGTATCTCTACCAAAGGTCCATGTATAGGAAGGGTATTTCCTGGAGAGATCCAGATAAACAGAGAACCTGTCCTTTAGAGGCTCTCTCCCGGTTGTATGGGGTGTGTAACCGGCAACAACAGAGTATGTTGTGGTTGGAAATGGCGGTGGGGTCTTTACCGTTAGATGATATAGGGCCTCAGTTGAGACACCATCTGTTGTGGCAAGAACTCTGAATGTATAGGAACCGGGATTAGCAGATGAGACAGAGCCTGTTAGGGTGCCTGTTGATTGATCTATAGAAAGACCCTGTGGATATCTATTGACACCCGGATCGATACTGGATGATCCTGATAGGGAGAAGGTTGTGCCAGTCCCCGCATTGAGCAGGTTAGCCGGGATGGTAACGTGATGAGACTTATACACGGGTCCATCTACTGACTCAAGAACAGGACGTGTTGTAACTGTCAGTGCATAATAAATGGTCTCTGATGAGCCGGGGAAGCGACCTGTATCCAGGCTGTCAGCAGACACCTTCACACCAAAGACATATGTCCCGGGGAGAACGGTTTTTCCGACAGTGCCACTCACATATCCTGTTTCAGGATTCAGGCTTAGGCCTGTTGGTAACCCAAACTGAACAGGTCCGTCACTCTTCTTTACTGTCTCTGCCTGGTTACGGGCATCTACGAGAGTGTATTTGAATCCACCCTTTCCATCCAACTGAGGTATGCTGACACGCCCACCAGGTGCTGCATATACAGGATTAGTAACAGGACTGATTGGTGTGGTGTGTGGCTTTGTTACATATATCAGTGATATATCTGCTACACCATAGCCACCTGTTGCATTGGTTGCCCTTAGCCTAAAGGTGTATGTTCCATACTCAACAGAAGAATCTATAGTTCCTGTTATCTTACCTGTGCTTTTATCCAGACTAAGACCCCTGGGCAGAGTACTATCTGCAGGAATGATACCTGTGCCCTCAGTGCTACCAGAGTCATAGAGAGACCATGTATATGTATTAGTGTCTGTTGCGGTTGGGGTTATAGGTAGGCCTGAAAAGTCCTGACCGTCTAGGGTCTTGACCTTGACAGGATTAGTATCACCTTTGTAATAGACAAGATTCTTGGGTGTGATAATAGGATCACCCTGTGTTACATATATCTCTACTACAGCAGAAACAGATTTCTTATTCTTATCATCCCCATAGGTGAGTGTTAGGGGGAAGCTATACACGCCTGTTTTGACAGTCTTATCTATTACGCCGTATATGGTTCCTGTCTCAGGACTCAGATGTAAACCCTTGGGCAGTTTATCGTGTGTGTCAGGTGATGTTGCACCTTCTTCGGGTTTCTTTTTCTTACTCTTGGTATCTGGTTCACCTATGGAATAAGTGCCGGCAGTGGTAAGACCGGTAACTGATGGAGGTAGAACAATTGTTCCGCCCTGGGATGTCGTAACGGTCTGTTTACCGAGAGATACGGGCAGGTGGGTTATCTTATAGGTTAGGTCGATAGAGCTCTTGCTGTGTCTGGTGCTTATGGTAACTGTGAACTGTGAGACACCTGTGGCACCTAAGAGTCTGCCTGTCAGCCTTCCCTCATGGCCTAGACTGAGACCTGCGGGAAGTGTACTGCCACTCTTTAGGGTGTATATAACAGTTTCACCATCTACACCTGTTAGGGCAGGAGGGGACACATAGATAGGGTCAGAGGGTTGGCCCTCTTGGTGATAAACAGAGATATTCTGTGTCTCAAGTTCTGCACGAGCCTTATCCTTGAGAGCAAGTTTTGTTACTACTACGACAAGAACAACAGTTTTTGTTACACCCCCGCTTGTTACTGATAGACGGGTTAGGTATCTTCCCGGTGCAACAGATCCATCAGGCTTACCTGTTAGATGTACTGATCTGGCAGATGCTGTAGAGGATTCACCTGTGCCTGAGACAGAAAGACTTAGCCCTTTGGGAAGACTATTAGATCCTGGTGTTGTTGCATTCTGATTTGTTCCCTGCGGAAGAGAGACTGTAACATCTGTGCCACCGACTATACCTGTTAGAACACCTGTTGTCTTATCCAGGGTCTGGTCTGTGCTGACATATACGGTAGAGTTACCTGCTACAAAGGGTTGCTCTACTCGGAGAGTATATGTAACCTCTGTTTTTTCTCCGCCGAGAGAAACTGCAATAACTCTGAATGAGTATGTGCCAGAAGCGGGTATCTCATCACCCGTTGAAGCAACAGTGCCAGATATGGTACCTGTATTGGGATTAAGACTTAGCCCTTTGGGAAGACTATTAGATCCTGGTGTTGTTGCATTCTGATTTGTTCCGTCTGCCAGGCGATAGTAAGAGACACTGGTTGGTTGAGAGAGGGGGTTATCTTGATTACCAGACGCAGGGGATAGGCTATAGGCAACACCTGCCACAACATGTGTTCTGTTCTTATCCAGTGGGTCAGATGGAATCGGACGACCAACGAAGCTTACATGCTCACCAACAGTTACGGGTGCATCAAAATAGGCAGACTGGCCCAGCTGATTCTTAGCCTCTACAACCACCCTGTATACACCCTCTGGTGGAACAGGATATAGACGATTACCGGAATCAATATTGCCACGCAGAGCACCTGTAAAGGGATCGATGGAAAGGGCATCAAGGCCATATGGCTTAGTCCTGATGGAGAATTTGAGGGCCTGGGAATCCAGGTTAGTTGGTATAGCAGAGGTTATTGTGCCTGTGCTTGAGTCTATGGTTGTTGTTCCATAGGTAACACGTGGTGGTGTTACTACAGAGATAACTATGGTGGCTATGGCCTGAGAGGGTTTGAGATCAAATAGTTTGGCAAGTTCTCCATAGTTCTGATGGGTGCGTACTGTTAGGGGGTATGTGTGGGCCTGCTGGGTCTTTGAGACAGTACCTGAGATTCTCCCTGTTGTGGAGTTAAAGGAAAGTCCACTGGGTAGAGTGTATTTACCTTCTTCTATCTCTTGGCCGGGCTTTTTATCAGGCTTTTGGTCGGTTAGGGTGTATGTAACATCTGGACCACCCAGGGTTCTGCCGGGAAAGGGGCGCTGGTCATATGAGACCTGTGAGCCGGGGCCAACAGATATATCAGCAGAGTCAAGGGTGGGATGTTCCTGGACTATCATCTCCACTACTGCAACAATGTCATTTATTGTTGCGGTTGATCTCTTTGTGGAGTCCACTAGACCAAAGGTGTAATATCCGGGTGCGGCTGTAACAGTGCCACCTAGAATACCCTGTACGGGGTTGACGAGTTGTAGACCCTGAGGAATGCTCAGTTGATTGTTATGCACGCAGTCCACACCACGACATGCAGGTGGTCTTTGGGAAACGGTACCAAAGAGAGATAAACCGCCTGAGTATTGGGTCTTTAGAGCAGATGTTAGGGATGCTTCACCGCGTGTAACAAGGGTTACCGCATACTCATCATATACATGGAAGGTATATGATGCAGAGAGCACTGTGGATGAATCAGCTGACTTATATTCGGCAGTGGCTGTATATGTCCCAGATACGTCACTGGTTAGGCTTCCCGGACTGACCTTTAGCCATCCTTTGTGATCACCTGAGTTCAGAAAGCTAACAGCTGATGGATATTTACCGGTGGCTGGTGTCGTAGATGAGGAGGAGGTAAAGGATATGGTTCCTGTTATCTTGTCTGGTCCTGCATATGTTTTTACGTATACATCTGTGCCAGATACATGTGTGGGTAGGTGGGTTTTCTCTGTGAAGTATGCTGCAAAGGCCTTTGCCTGTTCAGTGGTTGATATGTGCTTGGGGAGCCATATATCACGTCCCGGTAGGTCTACAGGTTGCTGGCTTGCCTCTTTAGTTTGCTCAGCAGCGTGTGTGTATGTCTGTGGGTTTATGTATAAGCCGGACGTTATAAGAGTTACAGCAGTAAGCGATGCAACAACCGGCAGAACAGAATAGGTTTTTTTCGTATCAACCATAACTTTCCTCATAATCAAAGCTTAGCAGGAGGGGGCGGAAGAAAATAGACTACTCGGCATAAACAACAACATTTATATCAACCTTAACATTCGGGTGAAGCTTCACCTTGACGGTGTGTTCACCCAGAGTTTTTATGGGTGAATCAATTTCAATCTTCCCCCTGTCAATTTTATGACCACTTGCACTAGACAAAACTTTCGCTATATTCGCCGCAGTAACAGACCCAAACAACCGGCCATCCTCTCCGGCATTTGCGGCAAGCCTTAACTCTCTTGTTACAGCCTCTTTTGCCAGGGTATTTGCAATATCGCGCGCCTCTTGTAGAGCAGCGGCCTCGCGCGCTCTTCTTGCAGCAGAGATGTCTCCAATATGTTTCTGCGCGCCCTCCGTCCACCTAACGGCCATTCCCTTTGGCACAAGATAGTTTCTGCTGTAACCAGCCTTTACCTCAACAACATCACCAACGGACCCAAGACCGTTGACATCCTGCACGAGAATCACTCTCGTCATCTGCTTACACCGCTCTTAAAAGGTATAACGCCCATCTCTCTGGCATTCTTTATGGCCTTAGCTATCTGCCTCTGTTGTTGGATTGAGGCCCCTGTAACCCTGCGCGCCCTTATCTTACCTCTGTCGGACAAAAACCTTTTGAGAGATGCAAGATCCTTGTAATCAAGACCTTTGATACTCACGCGTTTCGGCGGCGCAACAACACTGTCAGCCTTAGGCTGTCGACGACCTTTTGCTCTATATCCCATGGATCAACCAACAACTAGAAAGGAACTTCATCACTGTCAAAATCCTCATAAGATACATTATCTCCCACCAGAACTTTTTTATTTAACTCGTTTTTCCCGGCACCCTCGCCATTCTTCGCGTTTTCAGTAATTTCCTCACTACGTGTGGTGTGAGAGTCAATACCCTGACTGCCCTGAGAGTCAGCCCAAGGATCAGGAGACACACCATGCCCAGCCTGCGTGGCCCTCGAACATTTCGCTGTTGCGTACCGCAAAGTCGGGCCAATCTCATCAATTTCAAGCTCAACCGAAGTTCTGCGATCACCCTCTCTCGTTTCATAGTTTCGCTGCTTTAGCTTACCGACAGCTACAACTCGCATTCCCTTCGCAAGGGAGGCCGCGGCATTAATGGCATACTCTCTCCACAGAATGCCACGAAGAAAAAGAGGTTCCCCATCCTTCCACTCGCCGGACTGTCTGTCGTACATGCGAGGGGTGCTTGCTATGGTCATGTTGACGACAGCCGCCCCAGTTGCGGTGTACCTCAATTCCGGATCGGCTGTTAGATTGCCCACCACGGTAACGGTTGCATCCACCCTTTATTTCCGTCCGACTCGCAAAAGTTTAGTACGTATAACATCCTCTGTCAGACGCATCTGCCTGCCAATCTCCGCGATCGACCCGGCATTTGCTAGAAACCTGACAACAACACAAACCCCATCGTTGCGACCCTTTATCTCGTAAGCAAATTTCCGTATTCCCAGAACATCAAGATGCTTTACTGTAACCCCTTCGGGTTCGACTGGAGTAAAGAGGCTTCTAACACGAGACTCGGCCTCAGGCTCAAATTCAGACCCAAGGCTGACCAGCAGTTCGTATTCACGCAAAGGGGATCCCAACAAACAAAAACCGAAGAAGAAGCAACTCCGCGACCGCACGGAGTGAGGCCATTTTAGCGCACACCTTACTGTATGCAAAATGGTGCTTTCGATACACCATATTTGGGTATCTTGTATGGGTATCTTGTATGGCGCCTTTGCAGTGTGTGCAGCGTACACCATGAATATCTCTTAGATGCACCCTTCTTGCAATGAGCATTTCTTGCAATGAGCATTGTCTCCTAACGCGCCTTCTTTCGTTGACGCAGATTCTCGTTAACACAGGCTTTTGTTGACGCAGGCGCAGTGAGGAGTTATCAGAAGACAGTTCTTCAGGGATCAGGCAGATTAGGGTTTTTATTGGTGACCAGACCTTTGCCCCTTCTTCATCCCGTTAGCTTAGCTAGTAATGTTTTGTACTTTTTATAAACAGTTTGAATAAGTTCCTGCGGAAGTCTCAGTGGGGTTATGTTTTGTGGGGTTATGTTTTTGCCAGAATTGCACTTTACCCAATCGCGCACAGCTTGCTTGTCAAAGCTATCCAATCTGCGTTCTATGGGCAAATCAAACTGCCCCCATGAATTGATATCCCAATATCTTGCCGAATCAGCTGTTAGCAGCTCGTCAGCAAGATACACTTTCCCTTCAGCTATGCCAAACTCAAACTTTGCGTCTGCAATAATAAGACCCTTGTTGCGTGCTATCTGTTCAGCGGTTGTGTAATAGTCCGTGCACATCTCTCTAAGTTGCTGCGCATGGCTCAAACCGATTGCATTTACAAGATCTTCATAGCGAACGGGCGTATCCTTTGTTCTACTTTTTGTCGTTGGGGTAAAAATTGGCCCGGGGAGCCTATCACCCTGGCGAAATTTTCCCTTTAGCTTGATCCCGTAAACCGTGTTGTTTTCGAGATAATCTGCCCATGCTGAGCCAGTTAAGTAACCCCTTATAACGAATTCAAATGGGATGATATCCATTTTCCTGCATATTGTTGACCTTTCTAGAATGTGGCTTGGAATGTGGCTTGCAAGGTCTCTATATAATTCTTGGTCGTAATTTTCCAGAAGATGATTTTCGGCAGGCAGTTTACGGAACCACCAATTGCTCATTTGTGTCAGCATGCGCCCCTTTTCGGGAATTTCGGGCTCTAAGACAAAGTCAAATGCGCTTACCCGGTTTGATGCAAACATTAGGAGGATGTTCTTGTATTGTCTATGGACATAAAGCTCACGGACCTTTCCTCCGCCTATATGAGACCAATCTGGCAGGTCGCGCGATTCTGGTATTTCAAGTTTTCTTGTCATTTGTAATCCGTCTAATGGTGGGATTCGCTAACATATTACGATTCATGCTAACTCTCGATACGATTTATGACCACTGGGGTCATCTTATGATATGCACGAGTCATGATATGCACGAGTGCCCACAGAAACAGGGGCTCTCATAAACATAGTACAGCGATAACAACGTACTCTGACAAAGGAACGTGCCCTGACAACGGAGTACCTTGGCCGTGACAATTTTCATCATGCGCGGTGTAACAATGCGCATTGTTACAAATGGTGTAACAAACACATGTTGCACACAGTACAGGGGATAGAGCAAAATATTTCGATACAGCCTATTACCGTATGCGGTGACACCGCATGAAGGCACCCGATGATTGACTCAATGCGCTAAACACCACGCACAGATTTTGCCTTGTATGAGATAACCCCATAGTGAATCACTGACGTAATTGAATCACAGTTATTTATCGGGTTTGTTATTCATCGGGTTTAATGTGTGGGTGAATCTAAAGGTGCTCCCACCTTTGATACACTCCAACATGTGTTGCTTAGTGAGCTGTTTGACCCGGACCTTTGGGTGGCGCATGAGGGCTTCGAAGCTTGTGATGTAACGTATCACACAGCTCCTGGGGTTGCACGTATTGCATTTAACAGACCAGAGATTAGAAATGCGTTTCGACCCGAAACTGTTGATCAGCTTTATGCTGCGCTAGATCATGCACGGGTCAGCGATAAGATCGGTGCTGTTTTACTGACAGGCAATGGCCCATCCCCGCGCGACGGTATCCGTGCTTTTTGTGCAGGGGGCGATCAGAAAACACGCCGGAGGGATGGATACGCATACAGCGATTCCCACCGTTCTTCGAGGATGCATATTCTTGAAGTCCAAAGACTGATTCGCTTTATGCCAAAGCCTGTTATTGCATTGGTAAACGGGTGGGCTGCGGGTGGTGGACATTCCTTGCACGTTGTGTGCGATCTCAGTATTGCAAGCCTTGAGCATGCCAAATTCAAGCAAACAGACGCAACTGTAGCAAGTTTTGACTCAGGTTTTGGAAGCGCCTATTTCGCCCGACAGGTCGGGCAGAAGTTTGCACGCGAGGTCTGTTTTCTTGCGGCAGAATATGACGCTAAAACCGCTCTCGAAAAAGGTGCGGTTAATGCTGTGGTTGCGCATGAGTATCTTGAGCAGACCGGATACGAATGGGCCCGGAGGATTCTTGAGCAGTCACCGACTTCGATACGTATGTTTAAATACGCGCTAAATGCCGTTGATGATGGCCTGGTCGGACAGCAGATTTTTGCAGGCGAGGCCACACGCCTTGCGTATGCAACAGATGAGTCAAAAGAAGGGCGTGACGCATTCCTCGAAAAACGTCGGCCAGACTGGTCAAGCTTTCCCTGGAGCTTCTAGTATGACCAAGGCTCTCATGCGGGGGCAAATTACACTTGACTCTGTAAAAAGAGTCCTTGAGGACGAGCGATTTGCTATTTGTGCGTCAGAAGAGCCTCTCTCATGCGGGGGCAAAATAATGGTCGACGATGCGGTTTGTCTCGTAATAAATACATCTGGATCAACCGCCTCGCCCAAGAGAGTTGCGTTTTCATCATCATCTCTTATGAACTCTGCTCGTGCGTGCTGCTCCGTTCTTGGCTATGGACAGTGGGTTTTGTGCTTACCAAAGCAATATACTGCCGGGGTGCGTGTGCTTGTACGATCCATTCTGTCTGGCACGAAACCAATAGATATTTCTGAGGATAGATTTTCCCCTGAAAATTTCATACATGCATGCCGGAGGTTATCTTGCTCGAATACCTTTACTGCACTTGTCCCAACCCAGCTCAGTGCCCTTGTTAGGGTGGCAGAGGATGACAAAAACGTTGCAAAAGTTTTGAGTGGCTTTACGGGCGTTATTGTCGGAGGGCAGCATATTGCGCGATCACTGCTTGAAAGAAGCAGGTTGCTCGGGATCAATTTATTTACTTCATACGGGTTGACCGAAACTTTTGGTGGATGCGTTTACAATGGCCTTCCTCTTCCTGGAGTGCAGATACAGATTATTGACGGAAGGCCCGCAATCGCCTCCCCCAGTCTGGCGCTTGGGTATCTAAAAGAAAACGGGCAAATCGATGAAACAGGATTTTTTTTTGACCGAGGTGAGCGGTGGTTTCACACAAATGATCTTGCCGTTATGAATCGGGGAAAATTGATAATCCACGGCCGGATCGACAGAGTTATAAACAGTGGAGGGATGAAGCTTGACCTAAACGCTATCGAAACAGCTCTTAGATCTCTTGACTGCGTTGAGGATGCTGTTTTGCTGGGTGTTAAGTCGAAAAAATGGGGTCAGCAGTTCTGTGCGTTTATCGATATTGGTGATGTCACAAAGGCCGATAGGACTGATTGCCTGCAAAAAATAAACACCCTCCTTTCAACCTTTGGCCGCGCGTGCCGATCTGGACAGATAAAGCTTATTCATCCAATACCCCGCACTTTTAGCGGTAAACCAGATCGAATTGCCCTACAAAGAGGATTACAGAACAATATTTGAGCAGAACAATATTTGCAAGGCCCAAATACCCGATCATCTCAGTGTGGGACGTTAGGCCATATCCATAATGCAACTACTGCTAGTACTTTTTATGGGGAAGCCAAACAAGTGTATAAACCATTTCTCGACACTTTTGATCATTCGGGTGTACATTACGTGCGTTATTGCATTCTGCATGCCATCGCTCAAGATTCATGGCATATCAAATAGATGTTATAGCTGTTAAGTGCGTATCATTCCGGGCGGTATCAGATATGCATGTTTCATACGGATGCATGAATATTTCCCGTACACTGGGATACACGGTAGCGTGTCTGAGTGGCCGAAAGAGCGCGCCTCGAAAGCGCGTGAGCGCACCTGTGCTCCGTGGGTTCAAATCCCACCGCTACCGTGGTGGTTATCAAATAACTGATGCAATCTCTAGACAGCAGCTCTCTAAATGTCGAACCGAATAAACGGCCGATTACGCGGAGCTCTTTGCGGGAAGTAGTCTTTACGGGTGAATGATCTAGTTGATACAACTGAAATGTACTTGAGGACAATTGTCAATCTCGAAGAAGAAGGTATTAGTCCGATAATAAAGGCCAGGATTTCTGAGCGTATCGGACACACGGCGCCAACTGTTTTTCAGACGATTGCGAGAATGCAGCGCGATGGGTTACTTGTTGTTTCTTCGAACAAAAGCCTGATCCTTACATCAAAGGGAAGGAAAATCGCGCTTTCCGTTGTACGCAAACATCGCCTGGCGGAGGTTCTTCTGCATGACGTGGTAGGCCTTGAATGGGAGCATATTCATTTGGAAGCTTGTCGCCTTGAACACGTTATGAGTGATCACCTCGAAGAGCACCTGCGAAGAATATTAAATAATCCATCTTTTACCACATACGGAACACCAATTCCTCCAGCTGATAGTGATTTTGTAGAACCATTTCGTGATGTGATTTCTCTTTCACGGGCCGTTATTCGACAAAAAGCACGAAAACTGTCAGTGCGGTGTTTAGGTGAAATTGCGCAGCAGGACACTATTCTGCTATCTCAGCTTTCAAAGGCCGGATTGCGCCCGGGGGGATTGGGAAGTTTTATGGATTCTCAGAACGGCATTTTGTCATGGACAAATTCGGGGAATAAGTTCATTATCTCGCATTACATCGCGGAGTGCATATTTGTAAATCAAAACTGACGCATGTGCAGGCCCAACGAATAAAGGGACCTGGACATAAAGAGACCTAGGGTTGCAGTGTAACTGTAATAATGTATGTAATTGTAATAATGTAACTGCAATTCTGTGTATCTCGCGATATATCACCTGCTGAGCAACTGCGAATTGTGACTATACTGCGTCTGGTATACTCGGACGGGTGTCCTCGGTATGTCAGGTAACAGGGGCTTCGCCTGGTTTTGGGTACGCCGTGTCGCACTCCCACCGCCGCACTAAACGGCGGTTTGATCCGAATGTGCGTCGACGCACATTTTATGTGGCAACCCTTGGTAGGCGTGTTACCCTCAATGTATCCGTCAAGGGCCTCAGGTTAATTGACAAGCGCGGTATCGACGCGGTTGTGCGTGATCTTATCAAAAAGGGCGTTAAGCTCTAATGGCAAGAAAACGGCAGGACGTTCGTCCGATTGTGAAACTCAAATCGACTGCCGGTACCGGTTTTACATATGTCACTCGCAAGAATCGTCGCAATGATCCTGATAGGATCGTTCTGAAGAAGTATGATCCTATTATTCGTCGCCACACGGAATTTCGCGAGGAGCGTTGAATGTCAAAGCTTAGCAAGATTGTAAAGAACGAGAAGCGCAAGGTTATTGTCGCGCGGTATGCTGCTCGCAGGCAGGAATTGAAGAGGATTATCGCCGCTCCGGGGACAGCCCCCGAACGGCGCGATGAGGCTCAGGCTGCTTTGCAGAAGCTGCCTAGAGATGCGTCACCGGTTAGGGTGCGCTCTCGTGATGTTGTTGATGGCCGACCCCGGGGCATCCTCAGTAGGTTTGGCGTCTCCAGGATTCGTTTCCGCGAGATGGCGCATCGCGGAGAATTACCCGGTATAACCAAATCAAGCTGGTAAGTTTTTGATTTTGCTGCTAAGATCGCAGTCGGCGTCGCTTCTGGACCCAGATATTAGGAGGTAATGTGGTTTCTCTGAATCGCACTGAATTGGTTGCTAAGGTTGCTGAGACGTCTGGTGTTAGCCGGGCTACTGTGAACTCTGTTATTGAGGAGACCTTTGCTGTTTTCGCGGAAACGGTACGTGCCGGCGGTAAGGTGACGATTCCTGGCTGGTGTTCTGTTACACGCTCTCATAGAGCTGCCCGTACTGGTCGTAATCCCCAAACCGGTAAGACCGTTGAGATTCCTGCCGGTTATTCTGTTCGTATCGCTCCCGGCAGCAAGTTGAAAGCCGCAGTTAAGTAGACTGGGGGCACTTATTTCCGCCCCCAATTCATTACAGGGATAAAGGTTTTTGGCGCGTCTTCTCTCTGCCCGTTTCTTTTCTATTCTTATTGTTTTTTTTGCTTTATCGTTTTTTCTCGCCTCTTTTGTTTTGCCTCGCCTCTTGGGCGGTTTTGATATCAACTGGGCCCTTGTTTCCGTAACCGGTGCGCTTCGTTTTCTTGTGGCGATTCTGGTGGGCTGCCTTGTATCCATTGCTTATTCTCTAAGTCCCAGATTTCCCGAGTATGGAAAGTTGTTAATTGTTGCGCGCACTCTTTCGTGTTGTGTGGTTCCGGTTGTTTTCTTTTGTATACTTTTCGCTTTTCTGACTGAGAAAGCTGAGTTTTCTGGGCTCAATTTTGAAACTTACTTAACTGGGCCCGGTTTTGTTTGGATTATTGTTTTGGCACTGGTTCTGCTTATCTCTTTGGCTCTTTTGTTTTGCAAAAAACGTATTCAGATTGCCGTTATAAGTACAATTACCCTTTTGCTCCTAATTCCTCTTGCATTCAGTGAACATTCGGGTCACAGCACTGTTTCTGCCAATGTTTCGCAGCACGTAACGGATTATCAGGGTTCTGTGTCTGACAAGTCGCATCACGCTCATCATTCACATAATCATTCACAGGGCGAAACACGTTCTGCGCACGATGTGCCATTAGATGCGATAGGCGCGTCTCGCACTCCGGCGATGCATGGTGGGTCGCACGGAGCTATGGGCGCATCGTTAGTGTACGCCATTTCTATTTCAGTTTTAGCAGGGGTAATTTTCTCAATGCTTTACATTACCGGACTATATTTTGCGCGGATCAAACACATAAAGTCCTCTGTTCAAATAATGCCTCAGAGATTCTTTAGCATTACAAACAGATTGTCAGTGCTATCCATGTTTTTACTTTTATTCGCATTTTTTTCCGATGCTGTGACTGCGATGCCTTACATTAGCTCTGAATTTACCCCATACGGGATTTTGTCTGCAACAAAAATTGCACTGTTTCTTCTGCTTGCCCTGTGTGCGCTGTACATTCATTTTTTTTACTTTATTAAAAGTAGGATGACGTGTGCGCTAATTGTCATTCTGGCATGTGAAGCTGTTATTACGGGTTTGATTTTTTTAATTACTGCTTCGGCTGTTACCCAGATACCCCAGGCATCAGTATCTGACAGAACACCAACCCCTGCTGAATTGTTAACAGGCCAGATACTGCCCCCAAGGGAGAGTTTCACTAATTATCTATCAATTTGGATGATCGATCCTTTGTGGCTTTCTATATGCGTTGTTTTAGCCTTTTTCTATCTTCTTGGGGTTATAAAACTCCACCGCCGTGGGGATAGATGGCCATGGCTAAAGACAGTAAGCTGGCTTTTCGCCGTGCTTGTTATGTTCTACGTAACCAATGGGGGAGTTGCTGTATACGGTATGTATCTTTTTTCAGCTCATATGGTTATGCATATGACCCTTGGCGCCATCGTCCCGATATTCTTGGTTGTGGCATCACCGGTCACACTTTTACTGAGAGCTGTTCCGGCACGCCGGGATGGCAGCTTTGGCCCGAGAGAATGGATATTGTTTTTTCTGAATACCAGATTTATTCAGTTTATTAGTTTGCCTCCTATTGCTGCTGCAATATTTATCCTGTCAATGTTCATTTTTTATTTCACAGATCTATTACAGTTTGGAATACAAAATTACTTAGGCCATCAGGTAATGATGTTTCATTTTCTGCTGAGTGGATATCTTTTTGCCCAGAGTATTCTGGTAACAGACCCTTCCAGACATCGCTTTAGCATACCTTCCAGAATGTTAGTGCTAGTATTGGCGATGGCGACGCATGCGTTTTTTGGTATCGCTATCATGTCGTCCAGGTATCTTTTTTTACCAGAATGGTTTGGCGCCATGGGGCGCACGTGGGGTAGTCCTCCCTTGGTAGATCAGCAAATGGGCGGCGCTTTGGCTTGGGGGACAACCGAAATACCGACCATCTTGCTTGTTACTTTCTTGTTTTTCAAGTGGTTCAAACAGGACCAGCGTGAGGCGCTTCGAAGAGATCGTGCGGAGGATCGCAATGGCGACAAAGCCCTTGTGGCGTATAACGAATATTTAGCCCGACTACAGGGCTAGAATGTTTCCCGAAATTCAGGAGAATATGACAAACGCGGTTATAAAGGACAGGACTTCGCATTTACTGTCGGCTCTTGCAAGAACTGTAAGGGAGGTTGAGATGTCCCTGGTGCGCAAGAGAATAGGCCCGTCATCTGTGATGCGTTTTCATGCAGTGGCCCTGTTATTGAGGCAAGAGCGAGCTCGCGTCAAGTCTGACCCTGACATAACCGATACAGTACGCACTGAACTCATTAGGCGACTCGATGGGCTTGCTGCTGTTATGGTGCGTATCGCCGCAAGAGACACAGCCCTCATGTCTATTGTTACCCCCGATGCTCCGGTTTCTGATGGCGCACTGTTGTATCGCCGGAGATTGCTTTCTCAGATTGGTGTTATTGACCCTGATGGGGGGTCTTCAGAGATCCGCGAAGCCGCGCCGCCGCCTCCCAGCTTGGAATTGTATCCGCAAAGTGTGAAGATGTATCACGCAACTCATATCTTTCGTCCGCCCGGGCCAGATATGGAAAGCGATCTAGTTCCAATAATAAGATTGGCTAATTGGGACCTTGTTGGTTCCGTCTTTAAGGCTTTTTCCCAAGGCGGCGCGTCGGTGTGCAAGTCCTTACCTGCACCTTCACCATTTCTTGATCGACTTGCGCCCGACGGATTGTCCATGATGCCACATCAGGCCGGTTTCGTAGAATCTGCCCGCCTGGGTCATAGGAGTTTTCTCTTGGCCGACGAACCCGGTTTGGGCAAAACGGCCCAGTCATTACTTGCCGCTGGAGTGACAAACTCATTTCCGCTTTTAGTTGTCGTTCCAAATGTTGTCAAGCTCAATTGGGTGCGTGAGGCCAAAATGTGGCTTCCCGGCAGGCGGGCAACGATTATTAGTGGAGATGATCTTGATGCCTTTGCGGATATTTTCGTCATAAATTACGAAATGCTGGACCGTCACATGTTGTGGATGGTTGATTTCGGTTTCGCGGGCATGGTTGTTGATGAGGCACATCTTATAAAAAACTTTTCTTCCCAGCGCTCTGGGAATGTGCTAGCGTTGGCTCAACACATACGAAAGAAATGCTGTAACCCCCTGATGATCGCCCTGACCGGGACTCCTGTGATAAACAGTGTCGAAGATTTCAGGGCTCTATGGTTATTTTTGGGGTGGCTTGCCGGACCTCGGGGCAGGGATCTAAGCCCCGTTTTTGTCTCTGAGCTTGAGAAAACAGGCTTAACACCCGAAGATCCGGGGTTTTCTGAAACTGTTAGGGATGTGATGGGGCATCTTGGAATTGTACGACGAAGAAAAACACAGGTTGCAAAGGATCTTCCAGAAAGAATGGTCGTAGATCTGCCTGTTGAACTGGATGGCGACGCATTCCGCAGTGTAAAAAATGCGGAAGATGATCTGGCAGATGCGCTCTATGCGCAGTATATTTCCCTTAAGCACCTTAGAATCGACGATTACCAAATTCGCCTGAAGGCAGTGGAGCGTTTTGCGGTTGAATCGAAAGACTCTAGTGCGTTGAATATTTTTTCTATTGTCAGGAAGATAGGTATTACAAAAGCGCCCCTCGCGATTGACTTCACTATTCAGATGCTGGATTCCGTTGGTAAAATCGTTTTTTTTGCAAAGCATATCGAGGTTATGAATATGGCTGAGGAAATGTTTTGCCAGCAGGGCATTCGTTCTGTTTCAATCAGGGGGAGTCAGACGCCAAATGACCGGAAAAATGCTCTCCGTACATTTGATGAGGATCCGGATACACGTGTTGCAATTTGCTCCCTAACCGCTGCTGGACTTGGCATAAACCTTCAAGTTGCTTCTAATGTAGTTTTGTCAGAATTGAGTTGGACTGCCGCCGAACAGGGTCAGGCGATTGATAGATTACATCGCATTGGTCAAACGGAGCCCGTAACCGCCTGGCGCATTCTGGGCGCGGGTACGGTTGATATTAGAATGGCTGCTTTAGTTGATTCAAAATCAAATGATGCAATCCTGTCTCTGGATGGCGGAGATATGCGTGAAGTACAGCAAGAGAGTCTTCATATAAGATCCCTCCTTGACTTGCTTGATGATAGGATACGTAAGGCTGAGCAGCACGTAGAGTAACCTGTGTCTTCGACTCTTTCGTCGGTTACAGGCCGCGCGGTCTGTCCGCTTTTGTGTGCTTTTGGCCGTGTTTATGAAATTTGTATTGTAGACTTAGTCCAGCGCGTGTGCGACGGCCGACTAGTAGAGGAGATAATCGATGGCAAAGGCCAAGTTTGAGCGGACTAAACCCCATGTGAATATTGGGACTATAGGTCATGTTGACCACGGTAAAACCACACTGACCGCCGCCATATCGAGGGTTTTGTCCGAGAGGCTTCCTTCGAATACGAATGTAAAGCAGGACTTTGATGCAATTGACTCGGCCCCGGAAGAGCGCCAGAGGGGTATTACGATCAATATTTCGCATATCGAGTACGAGACGGAAAAGAGGCACTACGCCCATGTTGATGCCCCAGGACATGCCGATTACATAAAGAATATGATTACTGGCGCCGCTCAGATGGATGGTGCGATTCTTGTTGTTGCAGCGACAGACGGTGCAATGGCCCAGACCCGTGAGCATGTCTTGCTTGCCAAGCAGGTCGGCGTCCCCTATCTCCTTGTGGCACTCAATAAAGCCGATATGGTGTCTGATGAGGAAATACTCGAGCTTGTTGAGCTTGAGGTGCGCGAGCTGTTGTCAAATCACGGCTTTGACGGTGAGAATGTTCCCGTTGTACGCGTATCTGGCCTTAAAGCACTTGAAGGTGATCAAAAGTGGGGCGATGCGGTTATGGAGCTTATGAAAGCCGTTGATGAGAGCATTCCGGACCCCGTTAGAGATAGGGATAAACCCTTTTTGATGCCCATTGAGGATGTGTTCACAATCACTGGGCGCGGAACGGTTGTTACAGGCCGTGCAGAGCGTGGTGTTCTTGCGGTTAATTCCGAGGTTGAAATAGTCGGTATACGCCCGACGCAGAAAACCACTGTAACGGGAATTGAAATGTTTCGCAAGCAGTTGGATGAGGCGTGGGCAGGTGAGAACTGCGGCCTGCTGCTTCGCGGCACAAAACGAGAGGATGTCGAGCGTGGGCAGGTTGTTGTGAAACCTGGCAGTGTTACACCGCATACAAAGTTTGAGGGAAAGGCGTATATTCTGTCGAAAGATGAGGGTGGAAGGCATAACCCGTTCTATAGTAACTATCGCCCACAGTTTTACTTCAGGACAACTGACGTGACTGGCGTTATAACCCTTCCTGAGGGAACAGAAATGGTTATGCCCGGCGATACCATCTCTATAACAGTCGACTTGATTCAGCCAATTGCTATGGAAGAAGGCTTGGGTTTTGCGATTCGCGAGGGTGGCAGAACTGTTGGCGCAGGCACTGTAGTGAAAATTCTTGAATAGCTAAGGGTCAAAAGGAATTCAGCTAACAGCTGAGTATAACAGCTGGGCCTTAGTCCAAACGGGTATCCTATCCGGTACTATTGCTCCAATACTTCTTGTGCATATTCATCAGTTTGGAGACGGCATCCCAGAGCAATAGATCAGGACCAGGTCCCTATAAGGCAGTAGGAGTCTCGAACAAAAGAGAATGTAACAGAAACTAATACATATACTTCTTTATAATTTTGGCGACCAGAGGTGTCATTCCAGGTAAATAGCCTTACCACAGGCAAGACAAATACGCATGCATTACTTCCAGCTGGGTAAAATCATCAGGCTTTCCCAATATTTATAGTGCACCGGCCATGCCATATTGATCGGTAGGATGACGAAGCCACACACGGTTGCCGCCAGGAGGAATGTTACAACCAACATAAGCCGCAGAAGAGGGGCTTGCATAACAGGCGCAATATCCAGGCTGGCAATTCGTGCTGGCATAACAAAACACGCTTCGCGCACACGGTTACCGCTTCCACGCAGAGCCGCAAGCACCCGGGATCCATACTCAAATCGTCGCGTTCCCACCCATGGTGTTGGCAAAAGCCTATTTTCGGTTTTTATTTCCAGAATCTTGTAGATTGCAGCAGCAATCATGATTATCATAAACGGCTCAAAGACAATGGTATAGAAATGAAAGATAGTTCTGTTAACGTACAAAAACCAAGGAAAGTATCCACCAGCGAGAGTCATAAGTATAAAATTCATACGCCAATCACGTCGACTCGGTGCAAAAATAGCGATTAGTGCAAAAATGATGAACAGAGCTACGGCTGCCCACCAAAGCAAGGGGTTTGGCAGGCCGATTATAACCCGCACATCATCACCAATCTTTGTCCAGTACATATTCGTGGGTCTAATAAGGAAAGGCCACGTATACACTGGGGCTTCATAGATATGAGGGGTTGTAAGAGTGGAGTTAAATCTGTACATAGTTACCTGAAAATTCACCCAGCTCTGGAATATCTTTGGCACCCATGCAAGCGGTCCTGCCCACCCATTTCCTGGATAGGTTGCCCAGCTTGAGCCCCACCCACCTACAATGAAGTAATTTGCCCATAGCGCGATGTAGACAAACACGGAAATGATAACTGAACTGATACCCGAGACAAGTACCTGGTAGAAGGTTCCCTGAAAGCGATATTTGATACCAAGCTGCTTGCGCGTTGTCCAGTCAATTGCCGTTATGTACGGGATTATCCCGAAGTAATAAAAAATACCTGACCATTTCACAGAGGCAGCCATACCCATCAAAACAGCAGCAAGGGCAAGCCATGGTCGCCACCACACGAGCGGCCCTGAGACGAGGTAATTGCCCTTTGCATCTTGGCTGAGGTGCTTACTTCGATTCTGAACCCACTTTGACATGGCTTTTCTGTACCATTGTCGATCCAGCAAAACGCACCATACTGCAATCAATGAAATTATCATCAGCACATTGTCGAGTATGGCAACCCGACTCATTACAATTGCATTGTTTTCTATCGCAAACAGAAAGCCCGCAATCCCCCCTATGAGGGTGCTCTCAAATAACCTGGCGGCTATAACAGCTGTCATAAAGACCCCGAGCACCCCTATTAGGGCAACCGCAATCCGCCAACCGAATTGACTTCTCACTCCAAATAACTCAATCCCTGCGCCAATAATGTATTTACCTAGATGTGGATGAGCTAGAAATTCCGGTTCATTTGTGAAAAAATCGGTATCCCCGGATACGAATCTCTTATCTATATCCTCGGGCTTCATATCTCGTGGCCATTCGGATTCATACCCGTTTTTGTACAGAGTGTAAGCGTCTTTGACGTAGTAAGTTTCGTCAAAAATCAGAGTTTTTGGGTCTGATAGGTTGTAAAAACGCAGCAGGGTTGCCAGAACGACAACCCCAAATATCATGCCCCAATAGGCAATCATGTTGCTTTTATAGCTTTTCAGGAGCTTGTGCCAGAATGCACAAGCCGGTGTTAGTCGCGAAGTCGCGCTCAGTGGCGATGGTGTAAATCTCATAGGATACATATAGTTTATCTGCACGAGAGTTACAGCGCCCGGAAAATCCGCAAAAGCCCGAGCAATAACCCGTGCAGAGTTGCACCCCAAGACAAGAGCGCACCCCAAGACAACAGAGTAAACCAACCGCACATAATATTTGTCCCGCTACTGCCTCCACAGGTAAACATGTCAAGCCGAACAGAATGTATAGCTTAGAAATGTATTCTCAGAAATAGGTGTGCGTTCTGCCTGCATATCCGCAATTGCCTACCAAAACACATCATTCAACACATACCCGTGCATGCCATCATCCATGCATGCCATATCACTTCCAATTGTGTCTATATGGCTTTGGCAGTTCAAGCATCATATACTCTACTGTTATGCGCAGGCCTGACATCTTCTTGCTGAAGAATGCACCTATGAATTACGATTGGGGCGATTGCACAGCTATAGCTAGTCTTCAGGGAAGACAGCCTACATCACGCCCAGAAGCTGAGATCTGGTTCGGAACGCACCCCAGGTCACCTGCCTATCTTTCAGACGGTAGATTACTTGCTAGTGCTCTAGAAGAGCACGGAATCTCCATCTCGTATTTGGTGAAGCTGCTTGCCGCCGCAAAGCCACTTTCAATTCAGGTTCATCCGAATTCTGCGCAGGCTCGCGCAGGATTCGCCAGAGAAAAGCATCTTGATTCTGCATCCAAGAACTATAGGGACAGATATGAGAAGTCTGAGATGCTTATTGCGATAAGCGATACGTTCAGCCTATTGTGTGGATTCAGGCCCAAGGATGAGTTATCCGAGACACTAAACCATTTCTCTCTTGTTTCAAAAAAATTCAAAATCATGAGGGATCTTTACGAACAACACGGATTGAAATGCGCTATTGCTTGGTTTTTTGAAAATGCCAATCAGAGTGATATCGATTTATTGTGCGAAGGAAGAATGCCGTATGAATCACAGAACACCACAATATCCGACCTAAAGAAACACCATGTCAATGAACCTGGATTTGTTTTGGCGGTCCTCATGAATCGTGTCAATATCACTCGCGGACAGTCGGTTTTTGTACAAGCCGGCACCCTGCATTCGTACCTCAAAGGCTTTGGGGTCGAGATTATGACAAATAGTGACAATGTGATTCGCGCAGGGCTAACAACAAAACATATTGACACAGTCGAGTTACAAAAGGTGGCCCTGTTCAAGTCAGAACCAGTTTGTCTTCTGCAGCCACACATCAGTAATTCAGGGGCCAGTAGGCGTTTTTGCACGCCATACTTTACAGTTGAGGAGGTTACGCTCTCTGGTAATGAGGGCAGTTGCCTTAGCTCTAATATCGGCAATTGTGCGTACTGTAACAGAGATAGCGATTCAGACCTTACATCTGTGCTGCAACATGATTTGGATCAAAAACATGATGGCATGACAGAGCCTTCACCAGAACTTTCCGAAGGTATTCATGCATGTAATTCAGGTATCACTTGTACTTCTGAATCCATCTCTAAGTCGGCCACGGCCATCCCTGGTGGCACCTTCGGTGGGTCAGGATACACCTTACGGGGTACTGGACTTGTGCTTGTCACAGCTGGTGTGGTTCATTTATCATCAGGTGACGAAGAATTGATAGTACGCTCCGGATTTGCCGCGTTTGTAATCGACCCGTCGCCATCTGGCGGTGTTTTTCTCACAGGGTGCGGTGTTTGTTATATCGTTACTGATGATAATCAGTTTGACATAATTGCTTCTTAGCTCATATCATTAGTGAGTTACAGATGTGTAATTTTACAGATTGGGGTGAGAGTGTCAGATAACTTGCCGATACCGGATGACTGGCATATTGACCCTGTTTTGCTTGGTATTCCCGGACTGCGAGGTGGGTTTGACTGGCGCGCAAGGGCCCTTTGTGCACAAGCTGACCCGGAGTCTTTTTTCCCGGAAAAGGGCGGTTCAACCAGGGAGGCAAAGAAGGTTTGTTCGTCGTGCGCGGTGCGTTCTGAGTGCCTCGAGTATGCGCTTGAAAATGATGAAAGATATGGCATCTGGGGTGGCACAAGTGAACGCGAGAGGCGCATTCTTAGGCAGCGCAGGGCGGCTTCTGGCCTTGCATGAAGGTAGCTGCAGTCTTTCTTGCCGATGACGGGCAGTATCTAGAGCAGGCCCTTTCGGCCCTTAGGTGTCAGACGAAACCTGTTTCCTATATTTTTGTTGTTGACCTAACGGCTAAGCGCCGCAGCCAGGAGACTCTATCGACTTTTGCCCCCGACGGGATAATGCGCTTTCCCCCAGGATACAATCGCGCTCGGGCACTCAATGCTGCGTGTTTGAAATGCCCTGATACTGATTTTTACTGGTTTTTGAACACACGCATTGTCGCGGACCCAACGGCTCTTGAGTATTTGCTGAATACTATTGAAGTTTCGCCCGGAGCTTCCGTTGCTGCACCAAAAATACTCAATGATACTGGGGTGTTCTTTGACTACGGCCAGTCAATTACAACAGGTGGCCGTGCTGTCCATCTCGTTCAGGACGAGCTTGATCAGGGTCAACATGATGACAAGGTTGATACTATGGGCGCTAATTATGCAGGCATGCTTGTCCATCGCTCCTGCTTTGAGGCCATAAAAGGTTTCGACCCGGGATTCTCGGAATACGAGCAGGGCCTTGATTTTTGCATACGTGCACGCTTGTCTGGCGCCCGGGTTTCGCTTTCCCCAAGGTCTGTTGTGACACATGTTGGCACCGGACTCAGATCATATCGTGTGCAAGAAGGGTATATTCAGAAGCGAACCGGTCAACTCAGACGACAGATTGTTTACGCACCTTTTGTAAAGTCCGTACTCTTATGGTTTTCCCTTATACCCCGCGGGGTGTTGTGGTTTCTTGCAAGCTTATTGACTAGGCGGAGTGCCCTGAAAGAGGCCTGGGCTCACATCAAATTAGCCTTTTTACCAATCTCCCTTGCAAGATCCAGGAAAATTTCTAATCGACAAAACTCACTTAGGGCACTTTCTGTTCTTATGCAAAAACCAAAACGAGAGTTCATGTCTTATGAGAAACTTGATTTTTTCTTCAGGAATGGCCTCGTAATCGTTTTGATTTTTGCATTTATTGGATTTGTTGTATTTCTGCCATTTCTTGCACATCCTGCCTTGTCGGGCGGTAGCCTCTTGCCCATTAATCTGTCTTTTTACCAAATGTGGCGCATGACGGCAGTCTATGTATTCCTCGATGGGGTGTATCCAGCGGATCCGTTTAACATAATCCCAGCATTGCTGGGAAGCCTAACCTTTTGGGATACGAATTTCTCAATTCTGCTTTTGTATTTTGTGGCGCTACCCCTTTCGTGCACCGCCGCTTGGCTCTGCGCATCGCGACTGTTATCAAGCCCTCGCACCATAGCCTTTTCAGCTGCCCTTTATTCACTATCTCCATCTCTTTGGTTAGGCTTGTACAACGGTAATTTGCAGGGTATAGTCGTACATATTTGCTTGCCGTTTTTATGTTTCCTCATGCTGGGGATAAAAACATTCCGGACATTGTCACTCGCATCTCTCTTATTTGCGTTTATTACGGTCGCGTCACCAAGTATTTTTCTTCCGCTTGCCGTCTTGGTTTTAATTGTCGCCATCGCAACTGCCACTTTTAGAATGCTGTTTATTGTATTGCCAGTTATTGTGGCTTTTATTCCACTGTTCTTGGTTCAACCATTGCGTGTGAATCTACTTGCCGATCCTGTTTTGTCAAGCACAAATCTCTTCAGTTCCATTTTTGGATTGGGTAATATCTTTACCACGGCGCATTTGTCTCTGTTCTTACTGGTTTTGCCGATTATTTTTCTTATTCTTATGGGCCTGTGGAAGACTTACTCAAGTTT
Organism: Tropheryma whipplei str. Twist; assembly: GCF_000007485.1. Classification (NCBI taxonomy): domain Bacteria; kingdom Bacillati; phylum Actinomycetota; class Actinomycetes; order Micrococcales; family Tropherymataceae; genus Tropheryma; species Tropheryma whipplei. Next base: position 144,706 of record NC_004572.3, read on the forward strand.
GCCATTTTTGCTGATAACTTTTGTTGGATTTGTGAATTCGGTTATTTGGGCCGATGTATGGCAGGGACCGAGCTTCAGTCTTGCTTGGCTCGGTATAACCGGTGCTGCCGCTATTGGCTTTGCCTCAATTCGCTGCATAAAAAGAATGATTGCCCTTGTATCTGTGGGCGCCCTCGGTGCATTTTTTGTTTATATACCGTACGCTACCAAGATATGGCAAGCTCAATCTCCCGTTGTTTCAACAACTTCCGCTGTTAATTTACCCGCATATGTCCTTGCCGAGGCCAACAGCAATTCCAATATTGGCACCCTTATAGTAGAACCTGTGTCAGAAAAAGAGATCAGGGTGAAAGTTGCCCGAGGTGCAGTTTTTGGATTTGGTTCACAGAATACAAAACTAATATCTGGAGCAAGCCCCCAGTCTTCCGACCTTGCAAATTTGGCTGTTAATCTTGTTATGTCTGGCAATGTTGATATTGCTGAAGGTATGAAAAGACTAAATCTTGAAATGCTTCTGCTGTCTGGTGATAAATACGGTTTCTCGGCGAATATCAATGCAAATTCTATGTTTGAGGCAGCTGGAAACACGCCCTTCGGTAAGCTTTGGCGACTGAAGGATCGCTTACCCCCTTTGGGTCAGGCAACTTTTCCGCCCTATTATTGGCTTTCGCCGATTGTTTTTCTTTTACTGTTTTTGGTTGGCGTCTTTGGAAGATCTTCTAGAAAACCACCGGAAGAAATGGGTATTGACCTAGAGGATCAATTTGCGGAGCCTGGATATGCACTCACATAGGAATATCTCTGTGTTATCTGCTTGATCAGGATGTATTTGGGATCTCTAAGCAATGAAAATTTTTCCGAAAATACTTAACTGTTTTATTCTGGTTTTGTTACCGGCGATTGTCTTTTTATTTAGCGGTGTTCACATAACAACTGCAGTTGGTGTGCGCCACAAAACCAAGGTTACATCGATCGAACTTCGGCTGTCTTGCCCCGGCTCACTTGTTGGTGTTGGTGGTGTACATGCGCGCGGGATATCTTTTGTTCCGCTTGGAAACCCATCAGTTCTTTATGCCGCCTCTCAGGCAGGTCTTTTGAAGGCGGAGCATCCTTCTGGGGTTATGCTTCGTGGAGGCTACGGCACATCTGGTTCTCAAATTCAGGGGCTTAGCTCTGACAGGGTAAAAGGCCTGGCCGCCACCTCATGCCAGCAACCTCGTCAGGAGAGTTGGTTCTTGGGCGGGGCAACAGGTGTATTTGATAATACACTTTTGATTCTTGGTAACCCCTCTGATTCTCAGACCAGTGTCTCATTTACTGTCTACTCGGGTAATGAAAAGAAATTCTCCTCGGGTGTGCCGGTTCCCAGCAGAAGCCTTAGGTTCGTAAATCTTGCGGGAATAGCTCCCGGGCTTTCAAGAATTGCGGTTCAGGTCAAGTCTGATGATGTCCCGGTTTATTCAGTTTTGCAGCACTCCATAGTCAAGGGTGCAGTTCCCATGGGGGTCTCGTATGTATCGACCGGCAACATTGACAAAAGTCAATATATCCCCGGGGTGATTATCAATGACAATACGATTAACGATAACGATAATCCCCAGATTCTCCTTAGGCTATTTGTGCCAGGTAAAGACGATGCTGACGTATCTGTTAGTGTTGTTTCAAAAACCGCTCCGGGCACAGCTCTTACTGCACATGTGGCCGGAGGGTCAATACGAGATATACCAATTTCTGGCCTTACATCCTCAAGTTATTTTATTTCTATTACAAGCTCTAAACCGCTTTTAGCGTCAGCCCTGTCTTCTATGTCATTTCAGTCGGGTGCACGGGATTTTGCGTGGTATCCGGCAACCCATGCCACTTCTGCGGATACTTTTATTGCCGTTCCAAGCCGTGGCGTCTTGGCTCTTCAAAATACCCTTGACCAGCCCCAGTCCGTAAAACTTGAATCCTTGAATGGATTTTCGGATTCATTTCCTAGCGGGTTTGTAAATACATCACATGTTTTTGTGCCAAAACAGCCAGAAGTCACAAATTCAACCGTGATACATCTTGATCGCAGTGGCGTCGCGACACATCCAGTCTCCCGCGGGTTTTACAGATTATCCCATAAGGGCCAAGTGGCATTTTCCTTAGCGTTTGTTAATTCAGAAGGTATTGCAATGTACAATCCACCTACGGGCGACACACGACCCGATGGTATAACAGTTGATGTGCTGCAGTGAACTCTCGTGACATTTCACTACAGTAAATTGTCTCCCTTCTGTATCGCCTATCTGTATTGCCTAATACCCGCGGTGCCTTTTACCCGTCTTCTGCTATGCACACAGTATTCAGTGATCTGTATTGAGAGTCAGTTTGCGCTATCCATATAAGTTTTCTTGATGGGAAGAAAGATGCGTAAGAGTGTACATTCATTCAGTTTCTGCGGTTACTCTCTTTGCATATCTGTTGTGCTGTACGCGATGTATATCTGTTGTTTTATACACGATAAACTGAACTACATGAAGAGGGTGTGTTCGCGTCCTGCCTGCACTGAAACTGCATCTTTCAGTTTTGTGTATGACCCGCGTGAGCGATTTGTGACAGTTGGTCCCATGTCTGAATATCACATGGCCCCTGAATGTTTTGATGTGTGTCGACGGCATGCAAAAACTCTGAATGCCCCAAAGGGGTGGACTTTGTTCAAGCATTCACTCGTATTCAGGGCGTAGTGTGTCTGTTTTTAAGGCATATGACGTGCGTGGCCTTGTGCCGGAGCAGCTTACAACTGACATAAGCCGCGCAATTGGTGCGGCTTATATTGATAGTCTCGGATGCTCATCTATCGTGGTTGGCAGAGATATGCGCCCGTCTTCTAAAGAGCTATTTTACGCATTTGCCGAAGGATGCACTGCGCGCGGTGCATCTGTGATAGACATAGGCCTATGTTCAACAGACGCCGTCTATTATGCATCAGGTGCCTGGAATATCCCAGCTGCAGTATTCACCGCAAGCCATAATCCGCCAGAGTATAACGGAATAAAGTTTTGTCGCCCCGGTGCGCAGGGCATCGGGTATACAACTGGGTTAAGTGATGTTGAGAAAATATCGGATAAATACCTTCTAAAGGGAATCCCACACGCAGAGACAAAAGGTAAAGTTGTCAAAAAGAGTGTGGGGCGTGAATATGCGGAGTATATCTGTAACCTCGTAGGCCCTCTGCAAAAACCTTTAAAAGTTGTTATAGACGCCGGGAATGGGATGGCCGGCAAGATGGTACCCATAGTTATGCAGTCCGCTTTGACCGATATTGAAATCCTTCCGCTTTATTTTGAACTTGATGGCACTTTCCCAAACCATGAGGCGAATCCATTTGATCCAAAAAATCTTGTGGATCTCCAGCATGCAGTAAAAGAAACTGGAGCAGATATTGGTCTTGCGTTTGATGGTGATGCTGATCGTTGTGTCGTTATTGATGAAATGTCAAACCCTGTTACCCCATCTTCTATCGCGAGTATTGTTGTGGGAAGAATTCTTAAACAGTACGGCAACGCGAAGGCTACCATAGTGCATAATCTGCTTGTTTCTAGGGGTTTTGCAGAGAGTGTTATATCAAGAAACAGCGAGAATAGACTTGTCCGTACACGAGTTGGTCACTCATTTATAAAAGATATTATGCATAAAACAAATGCGCTGTTTGGATGTGAGCATTCTGCACATTATTATTTCCGTGATTTCTGGGGTGCGGATAACGGCATGCTTGCGGCATTGTACGTAATGGCCGAACTGTGTGAGTCACCCATGCCAATGTCTGTATTGTCCAGGAAGTACACCCCGTACTTTCAGTCCGGCGAAACAAATTACCGTGTACATAACCCAGATATGACAATGTCTGCGATACGACAGGCCTTTCCGGGTGCTTATGTAGAGTTTTTGGATGGCATGACGCTATATGAATCAGTTAAAGACCCTGGACCAGAGAGGTTTTGGTGGTTGAATGTCAGGAAGTCTAATACAGAGCCCTTACTCCGCCTTAATGTTGAGGCTCAGACAGAGGACCTAATGAGACTGGTTCGCGATAAAGCAGTAAAGATAATCACCGGTGGATGAAGTTTATATCTGGATGTATTTGGTTATAAATTCATATTCACTCTCTTATTCACTCCTTTATGTTTTTTGATATTTCGACCCTTACCGTCTTTTCTGTACAGCTTTGATCAAGGTCTTCCTTGTGCGGAGTGTGCCTTGCTCTATAGACATATGTCTTTACGGTGTTATTTTCATGTAATTTGCCTTATTTCCTGCCGAGTTTCACATAAATCAGTGCGTTCTTTTCAAGATAATGAAACCCCTGACAGACTTATGCTCTGTCTTGCCATATCCTTCAAGCCGTGGGTAAAAAGGAGGGTTACGATCACTCAGGTCAGATTGTCAATCGGCTTGGAATGCTAACCCGGGAGATGTCTAATCTCTTCTATCCAACATCTTGCCCTTGCTGCGGTATGCAGGATACTACTCTTTGTGACCTATGTTTTGCGCGCCTTGCAGAACGGCCTTATAGAGAAAGCCTTGCCGGTCTTGATGTTATTTCTTGCTGCGATTACACGCCCGCAGCAAGGGCCTTCATAACAGCATACAAAGTAATGAAAAGAATGACGCTTGCAAAATTCATGGGCTTAATAATTGCCAATCAGCTTAATGTGTTTTCTAGTGAGTACGGTAACTACTCGGTAATAACAATGCCATCAACCAGATTGAGTTGGCGCAGCAGGGGGTTTCATCCGGTTGATCATGCTCTGAAAACTATTGGCGTGGAACCTGTGGATCTTTTGTGTTTTAGAAAACAACCCAAAGATCAAGCGTTTTTGGACAGGCGCGAAAGAATGGCAAATATGTTCGGAACCTTGCAGGTGAAGAAAATATCAACATATTCGAAGAATTTATTATTCGTTGATGACGTTATGACAAGTGCGGCCACTTTGTTGGAGGTTCATCGCGCTGTTTCGCTTACCGGAAAAACCCTAATAGGGGCGGTTGTTCTATTCAGGACTCGGGCCAAATATCCTTTGGGGTACAACGTCCGAAATAAACGCTCCGACAGCCAGTCTCTCAAATGCACCAACCACTTTATTCCCACATTTTCAATAACCCGATAATCAGTAACTACCTCTGACCCATTCCCACTTGGTGCATATCAATCACATAATCCATCATAGACACAGGCGATAATGCGCGCAAATAATAGTGCATGGAGAATGACGGAAGTGGCACAAACACAAGACCCGGTATGTAACCCTAAATTACCGCCTATGGCAATCAGATACGAAACGCTCCAGGAACACTTAGAGGACATAATAGAATGAAAGTTGTTGTTTCACCATTTGAAGGGGTAAGTTAATTTGTCGGTTAAATTGCTCGAGAGGATCCTGCGCGCCGGCGAGGGTCGCACCCTCAAGAGATTGCGTAATATAGCCCACACCGTCAATGCCATCGAGGACGAATATAAAGGCTGTACAGACGGTGAACTGCGCACTTTTGCTTTTGATCTCAAAGTTCGTCATCAGAATGGCGAGTCCCTTGACAGCATTCTTCCGGAAGCATTCGCAATGGTTAGAGAAGCCTCGTCTCGAACGCTGGGTCTTAGGCATTTTGATGTTCAGATTATGGGTGGTGCCGCGTTACACATGGGGTATATTGCAGAAATGTTCACAGGTGAAGGTAAAACTTTGGTTGCAACGCTCCCGGCTTTTCTCAATTCCCTCTCGGGTAACGGCGTCCATATAGTTACGGTGAACGATTACCTTGCTGGATATCACTCACAGCAAATGGGCAGGGTATACAAGGTATTGGGACTCGAGACCGGGGTTATTTTGGCTGATCAGGATCCCTCAACGCGTGCTCAACAATACAGGGCGGATATCACTTATGGAACTAATAACGAGTTTGGGTTTGATTATCTTCGGGATAACATGGCCTGGAGTTGCGCCGAGAGAGTTCAAAGGGGTCATAATTTTGTGATCCTCGACGAGGTAGATTCAATTTTGATTGATGAGGCAAGGACTCCTCTAATTATCTCCGGGTCGTCAAGTGGTGAAGTGAGCAGGTGGTTTGTTGAGTTCGCGGGTATTGCACGTGCGCTGACTGCCGGTGAGGATTATGATGTTGACGAGAGAAAACACACGGTTGGTGTTCTCGAGCCGGGTATAGCCAAGGTTGAGGATCTGCTTGGTATAAGCAATCTGTATGAGTCTGTTAACACCCCTCTTATATCGTTTTTGAATAACTCGATAAAAGCTAAAGAGCTTTTCAAGCGCGATCGCGACTATGTCGTGCTTGATGGTGAAGTGATGATAGTTGATGAACATACCGGTCGTATTTTGAGTGGGCGTCGTTACAATGAGGGGCTTCATCAGGCAATAGAGGCAAAAGAGGGCGTTGAAATCAAGGCGGAAAATCAAACACTTGCAACGGTTACTTTGCAAAATTATTTTCGTCTCTATAAAAAAATCTCCGGCATGACGGGCACCGCAGTAACAGAGGCCTCTGAATTCATGTCGACGTACAAACTGCCTGTTGTGTCCATTCCGACCAATAAGCCAAATATACGTAAGGACCATCCGGATGTCGTCTATAAGAATGAGCAGATAAAGTTCGAAAATCTTGCCGATCATGTTCGTGAATGTTACACTCGTGGCCAGCCAGTTCTGATCGGTACAACGAGTGTTGAAAAAAGTGAATATGTTTCGAAACTTCTTTCAAAGCGTGGGGTCAGACATGAGGTGTTGAACGCAAAGAATCACGCAAAAGAGGCCCGGATAGTGGCAGAGGCTGGCAGACTTCGTGCTGTTACTGTCGCAACCAATATGGCCGGCAGGGGTACTGATATCATCCTTGGAGGTAATCCAGAGGTCTTGACTGCGGTGGAATTGCGCAGAAAAGGCCTTGATCCATCAAAAGACCCCGAAAGATATGAACAGGCTTGGAGTTCAGCATTTCCGAAGCTGCATAGAAGAACCAGAGAAGAGGCCGAAAAGGTTATAGAAGCTGGTGGCCTTATGGTAATTGGCACAGAGCGGCATGAAAGCAGAAGGATAGATAACCAGCTTCGCGGGAGGTCAGGCAGACAGGGTGATCCGGGTGAGAGTCGTTTCTATCTTTCCCTAACAGATGATCTTATGAGGAAGTTTAATCCCGGGGCGGCATCGGCCCTTGCTGCACGGGTGCCCGATGACACTGCAATTGAGTCAAAATTAGTCAGTCGTGCAATACGGTCAGCTCAGGCACAGGTTGAGAGTTTAAATGCTGAAACTCGCAAAAATGTCCTCAAATACGACGATGTACTAAACCGACAGCGTGCGGCGATATACACCGACAGAAGCCGTATTCTGGAAGGCGGTGATATAGCAGACAGGGTACAGGCTTTCCTTTCGGACGCAATTGAGGAAATCATAAACAGTCATGCAGTTACGGCATGGGATTTTGACGCCCTGTGGGCCGACTTGAAGACAATCTATCCCGTTGGCATTAGCATAGAGGAATTGACAGATGAGGCGGGCGGAATGGGCAGAATAACACCAGATTTTGTTATGCGAGAGATTCTGTCTGATGCAAAATTCGCCTATGAAAAGCGCGAGAGCGAGATAGGCCCTGAGTCTATGCGTGATCTTGAGCGCAAGGTTGTTCTTTCCGTGATTGATAGATGTTGGCGTGATCATTTATACGAGATGGAATATCTGAAAGAAGGGATAGGCCTCCGCGCGATGGCTCAAAGAGATCCTTTGGTTGAGTATCAAAAAGAGGGCTTTGATATGTTTGAGGCAATGATGGGGCGAATTCGCGAAGAAAGTATCGGTTACCTGTTTAATATTGATGCCCAAGTAAGCTCCAATTCGCCGAGCGATGCAAGAAACCGCCCAATTGAGCATGACGATAATGCTGTCTAATGTAGTTGTTATCCATTATTTCCTGCGCATCTTCGGATTTTTGTCATAGGCATTTCTGTAGCCTTGATTGTTGGTTCTTTTGCCTGGCCAAGATTACGGAGTTGCCGGTGATATTACTTTGACATTACTGGGTCTGAAGGGGTATCGGCAACGCAAGCGCTCTTTATTTTTCAGCCTAATATGACCGCATCAAGCAGTTATATGAGGTAACAGCAGTGTGTAACAAAGGTGTCCTAAGATAAACCCGAGTTCAGATTGCCCCGTAATACCCTGTTTATAATCCGTATAACAGTGAGGTCTTTTTGTTAGCCTTCAGAAATGGAAGAAATTTATAATTTTCTGAATAACAAAACATTTGCTGAACACGTAAAAACCAATCTCGGACAGAATGCATTTATCTCTTCTGCGAAGCAGAATTTTTGCATAAAACTTGAAACATACGGGCAGAACTGGCTTGGCGGCCGCCCACTGCAATTGCCAACTTGCGTGAAATTTGTTGCAATTCTTTTTAGATCTATTAGCTGTATTGAATTTACGAATAATAATCCCCGTAAGACTGTTTCAGGTAGGTGTATTTCGATTCTTATGTTTTTAGAAACTTTGCGTGAACACTGCCGTCGCTGTCGCCTGCACACTCCGCATACGATTGCAGAGGGGGTTGTAACCGGGGTGCATAAGGATCATGTCCATCTTAAGAAGGATATTGATCACGAATTATTCTTCCCAATTTGTAATTTGATTGCAATTGAGCTTTTGTAATGGACTGTTGAAAACTGCTTGTATTCGAATTTCTTGATTGCACAATTTAATTTTTAGAGATTTTTGCATTGATATTGGTGAGATTCAAACTGAAGCGAGAATGCGCTCTTGAGTAGATTTCCCAGGTAATTCGAGAGAGGAAGTATGAAGATTCGATCCAAATGGTTTCCAGACACTCGTATATTGATCGGCCTTGCCCTAATTGCGGCATCATTCATCGGTGTTTTTTTTGTTATAAAAACAAATAATTCAAAATCTCAGGTGTATGTGGCAACAAGACCTCTCTCGATTGGTGACAAATTTGATGCCAAGCAATTTTCTATTGTCGAGGCAAATCTCGGCGCGAATCTTGATAAATACATCACCCCGGGCAGCCTACCGAACGCTGTTTTCAATCGACCAATTATGCCCGGGGAGTTTCTTCCGAAATCAGCACTCGTACCCGTGCTTGATAAGGATATTGTTGCGGTTGTGCTTCGCATAGCGGGAGATTTACCGGGTGATGTAAAAGAGGGTGATCTTGTTGATGTGTGGGCGGCGGTGAAAATAAAAGAGGAAGGCTTTTGGCAGTCTGAACTAATTGCAAAAACACTTAGGGTGAGTCGTGTCATTGTTTCTACAAGCCAGTTTGACCCCCGAGGCACAACAAAAGTTGAAGTTCAGGCCAGTAGAGACCGCCTGTCATACTTACTAAATGCAATTGCAAATCAGGATAAAGTATCAATTGTCAGGGCATCTCACAAAGAGATTGAGTTGCTTAGATCTGCCTCCACACCGCGTACCCTCGATGAACAAGACAAACAGAATGTTGGAGAAACACCTGATACTAATCCTCGCGGCCCGGATGAAAAAGATTCTAATTCAGAGAGCATACACGATTCAGAGAACATACACGAGGGCCACGAATAGACAATCTAATGGGTAAAACAATTGCTATATGGGGGCCGGCTGGGTCACCCGGGCGAACAACGCTGTCGATAAATATCGCTGCAACACTGGCTTCTTATGGCAAGAAAGTTATTTTAATTGACCTAGACACTTTTGGTGGGGTTGTCAGTATATATTTAGGGCTTGATGATCAGAAGTCTGGGCTGGCTGCTATATGTTACAGAGCTGACAGTAGGTCATTTACACCCGAAGATCTTTTAAATATCGCCATCAAGGTTCCGATCCGCGGAGGATTGTTCTATTTTCTAAGCGGTATTGCGCATCATTCCAGGTGGCCTGAAATCAATCAACCCTCACTACTTAGAGTAATAGGATCGGCAAAAACCGCATTTGATTATGTGGTTATGGATCTTAGTTTTGCACTTGACAGCGTTGGGCAGGACACTCGCGGCCGCCTAAATTACACCCTTATGGGTTCAGGTGATTTTCTGGTTATGGTCGGCCGCGGCGACCCTATTGGAATATGTCGTTTTATTAGGGCCTGGCCAGAGGTGCCAAAGGCACAAAATGGCAGATCGTTATCAATAATTCCCGTTATAAACATGGTCAGGCATACCGCTGTCGGGTCACGTCCCACCAAACAGCTGCGCGAAGTAATTTGTGAATACACGTCTTTTCAGCAGGTATGGCAGATCGATTTTGATCAACAGGTTTGTGATGCTCTCTTACTGCGCGGAAAAACTATTGTTGACTGTATGCAGAGCAGTTCTGTTGCAATGCAGATCGCCTCAATTGCACGGGTGCTTCAATAGGGTTTACTTACCCCCAAAGTACCCTATAATTATCACATGTCAGCATTTCACTCGAAATCCCCAGTATCTCCGCATGTATCTAGTGTTGTACCTACAACTAATCTCACATATAAACCTAATAGAGGAATATTCAAGGTAATAACACTCTGTCTAATAAAGACTCTCATAATAACACTCTGCACCCTGACATTCCAGACACAGACATATGCTGCCCAGATACAGACTTCAGGGGGGGGGGGACATACTCACTAGCCGAACAAGAACATAATAGGACAAGGAGAGGTGCCAATCTCTTTGGATTATTCGCTAGTGCTGTTGGCACAGCAGTCAAGACGAAGCTAAAAGAGCTAAAGAGCACAGTGCAGAGAAAAGGAAAAGAACTACAGAACACCATCACAAGGCCATTACAACAAGCTGTAGATAACACGGTACAGACCGTTGTAGCCCAAGCAGCGCAATCTGCCACACAGGCTGTCCAGTCACAGCCCGTACAGGCACAGGTGCAACAACTTACCAGCACAGCAACAAGCGCTGTAACCACTTTGGCTAATACTGTTCTAGATGACCTCCTGGGCAGAGCAAAGGAGACAGCCAAAACAGTCGGCTACTCCCTGCTAGGTGTGCTAGCTGCAGCACTAACAGGCTTTACCATCTTTGCCATTGTCAAATGGGGCAGATAAGACATACATCTCTAAGACCAATATTCAGATAAGACCAATATTCAGATAAGACCAATATTCAGATAAGACCAATATTCAGGGAGATTCCCATACACATATTTCCTGCCCACGCGATACACTGAGGTGTATGCATGAGAGGCATATCGGCCCAAGCCAAGAAGAGATTGATCACATGCTTGGCTTTCTTGGTTATAAGAGCCTTGATGATCTCATGAATGCTGCGCTTCCAAACGGCGTACAGTCGCCACCAGATATCAAGATCCCGTCACACGATGAGCTAACCTGCCTCACCCAGCTAGCAGCGTACGCGAAGATGAATCGGATAAAGACCTCGATGCTTGGCCAGGGGTTCTATAACTGTATTACTCCCGCAGTTATACGCAGAAATATCCTTGAAAATCCGTCTTGGTACACCTCTTACACGCCGTATCAACCTGAGATTTCTCAGGGTCGCCTTGAGATGCTGATCAATTTTCAAACCATGATTTGCGATCTAACCGGCCTGGAAATAGCTAATGCATCAATGTTAGATGAGGCGTCATGCGCCGCAGAGGCGATGCTTCTGGCAAAAAGAGTCTCTAGATCTAGTTCCAATAAGTATCTCGTTCATAACGGCGTATTTCCCCATATCCGAAGGGTTCTTGAAACTCGTGCTGATGCTGTTGGCGTGGAAATTGTGGATCTGCCCGAGGGTCAATCAATAGATTTTGACCATTTCGGTGTTTATGCACAATACCAGTCGGCTTCTGGTAAGTTGCTTGATTTGCGGCACCTGTTTTCTAGGTCGAAACGTGCAGGCGCAATTTGTGTTATCGGGTGTGACCTGCTGATGCTTACACTTTTCACAAGTCCCGGTGAGCTTGGTGCAGACATAGCATTTGGCTCAGCTCAGCGCTTTGGTATTCCGATGAATTTCGGTGGACCCTTGGCATCTTTCCTTGCGGCCCGTAAAGCAATGGAACGCTCTCTTCCGGGTCGGCTTGTTGGTGTTAGCGTTGATGCTGACTCGAACCATGCCTACAGACTGACTTTACAGACAAGAGAGCAACATATTCGCCGCGAGAAGGCAACATCGAATATTTGTACGGCAACCGTTCTAATGGCAATTGCCGCTGTGGCTTTTGCGCAACATCATGGCCCAAAGGGTTTGCGTGCAATAGCTCATAGGATAAACACGGTTGCTGTGGGTTTTGCCCGCCTCTTGAAGCAAACGGCTTTCAGGGTGTCATCCTTGGATATATTCGACACTATCGAAATAAACAATCCAACACAGCTTTGCGTCGAGGCTGAATCAAAACACGATCTCTTGTTCTGGAAAGTCGATGATAATAAACTCAGGATTACCTTTGATGAGGTAACAGCTAGACTGGACGGAGATTTGCCAGAGAGACTGTCAAAAGTCTTCGGCATATCCCCCGACAAGATTAGAGATCTTGGGTGTAATTACGATTCATGTGATTGTTCTTTTTATAGCGATTCGCAGCAGGCCCGCGAAGGCTTGAGTTCAGTTGCATCGCGCAATATTTCTGTTCATTCAGATCTCGCCCGGCATCCACTCAGGCGCTTTTCAGGTTATCTAAAACATCCTGTTTTCAATAACTACACTGGCGAGGTTGCTCTAATGCGGTATTTGAAGGCTTTGTCCGATAAAGACTTTGCCCTTGACAGGGGAATGATACCGCTCGGGTCGTGCACTATGAAGCTAAATGCGGCGTTCCAATTAGAACCGGTATTATGGCCAGAATTTGCAAATCTACATCCCTTCGCACCTCGAGGAGATGCTGACGGGACACTGCAAATAATCGATCAAATAGAAACGTGGCTTGCAAATTTAAGTGGATATGATGCTGTATCTTTACAACCCACCGCCGGCAGTCAAGGCGAACTCGCTGGGCTGTTGGCCATTCGCGGCTACTACAAGTCTTTAAACCTTGATCGGGATGTCTGCCTAATTCCTGCAAGCGCACATGGTACCAACGCGGCCAGTGCGGTTCTCGCTGGCATGCGCGTTGTTGTGGTTGCCTGCGATCAACAGGGCAATATAGATCTTGATGATCTAAGGCTTAAGGCGTCAAAAAACGCACATGCGCTTGCAGCTCTCATGGTAACTTACCCCTCAACACATGGGGTCTATGAGGACAATATTTCCGAGGTATGCTCTGTGGTTCACAAATACGGAGGACAGGTTTATGTTGACGGTGCAAATTCCAATGCCCTGATCGGATATCTGAGGACGGGTGATTTTGGCGGTGATGTGTCACATCTGAATCTTCACAAGACATTTGGCATTCCCCACGGCGGGGGTGGTCCAGGAATTGGCCCCGTCGTTGCCAAAGCACACTTGGCTCCCTTTTTACCCTTCAGGAACCGAGTGCATAAACCATCTACTGACTTACCTGCTGTGAAACATATGGGTGGGCCCATTGCGTCGAGTGATTACGGCTTTGCCGGCGCTTTGTATATCAGCTGGGCCTATATATTTTGCCTCGGCTCGCAGGGAATGAAGCGTTGCACTGCTGTTGCCGTTTTGGTTGCTAATTACATCGCAAAACAGCTTTCCGATACATTTCCGGTTTTATATACAGGGAAAAATAATCTTGTTGCGCATGAGTTCATTATGGACTTTAGGGAAGTAACAAGGGTAAGCGGAATTACGGTTGATGATGTGTGTAAACGACTTATCGATTACGGTTTTCATGCCCCGACAATGTCTTTTCCGGTTCCTGGAACCTTAATGGTTGAGCCAACAGAATCTGAGCCATTTTCTGAAATTCAGCGGTTCATAAAAACTATCCGTTCAATTCGGGCTGAAATCGACCGGGTAATAGACAAGACGTATGATCCAGATAATAACCCCCTGAAGCGCGCCCCACACACTCTGGAGCAGATTGCATCGGATAAATGGGATAGGCCATATTCACGGCGTACAGGCATTGTTTATACCTCGGGAAAGTACTGGCCCGCATCTGCGCGGATTGATAATGCATATGGTGATAGAAATATCTTTTGCACATGCCCTGATTTGCCGGATTAACATAACTCTTAGCCCTGATATAGGTTTTGGTATTACCATCCATGCACGTGCCAACAAATCTTCACCAGTAAATCCCCTAAAACAGACGATCGTGCATATCGTAGAGCTTTGTAAATCGCCTAAGCTAGTGGTACATCTGCAAAGCAAAATTTGTCTAAATGAAAAGTTTTGTGTAGGATCATGCACAAGATATTCGTTGGGGCGGGGGTATGCGTAAGGGATTTTCGAGGGTCTTTACTTTTACGGCAGTCTCAGCCGTGCTGTTTGTGACAGCATGTTTTGGTGGTAAGCCTACCGATTCGTATGTCAATGTGAATACGACTAAGATCAGCACAGGCCTGGTTCCCGCTAATTCCAATGAGCTGTCGGCTCACAGGATTCTCAGTATGCTTTTTTCTGGCCTTGTATATATTGACAAAGATGCGCGCATCCAAAACGAGGTTGCAAAATCCATAGAGACCGCAGACAATCGCGTGTGGACCATTACCCTGAGGGAGGATTTTAAATTCTCTAATGGTGAAAAAGTCACCGCGAAGAGTTTTGTTGACGCCTGGAATTTCGCGGCCAAGATTTCCAATGCAATGGGTAACCGTGATTTTCTGGGTAACATAGAGGGTTTCACAGAAAAGGGTGATACCGACCTGTCTGGGTTAAAAATTCTGGATGAATACAAGTTTCGCGTTATTCTAAAGAGCCCTAACCGGAATTTTGTTGCCAAATTGTCGTATTCAGTTTTTTGGCCGCTTCCGTCGGATGCGTATAAGGATATTCGGGCTTTTGGCTTGAAGCCCATCGGTAACGGCCCATACTCTCTTGTCAGTTTCACTCAGGATGTTGAGGCTGTGCTGAAAAAAAATCCTGATTACAAGGGGCCAAGGCAGCCTCGTAATTCGGGCCTCAGGTACAAGATATATTCCGATCCCGGGCCTGCGTATGCTGACGTTTTGTCTGATAGCTCTGATGTCACAGATATAATCCCACCGAATGCCCAGGAAAAGTTCCAGTCCGATTTTCCTTCTCGTTGGATTAGGCGTGAGATCGCGGCAACTATATACATCGCCATTCCTGGATACGTTGCGCATTTTGCTTTTGACAGGGAGGGAATCCTGCGCAGGAAGGCTGTTTCTATGGCAATTAACCGGCAGGATATAGCTGACAAGATTTACCACGGCGCCAGAGTGCCTGCGCGAGACTTTACTTCTCCGTCAGTGCTGGGGTACAAGGCCGGCCTGCCGGGCTCGGATGTTCTGAAATATGATCCTGAGCGGGCCAAGCAGTTATGGGCACAGGCTGACGCTATATCCCCTTGGGGCTCGGGTGTTTTGTATCTTAACTTTGCCGCTACCCGCGGCGATAAAGCCCTATTCGAAGCTTTGGCGAATTCCATAAAGAACGTTCTTGGTATAGAGGTGCAGGCCTATCCCAATACTGATTGGAAGGCAAATCTTCTGCATGGCCAGCAAACGAAGCAGCCTTTTAGAATTGGCTGGGCCGCTGACTGGCCGGCTATAGACACTTACCTTGGGTCGCTGTTTCATAGTCAAGCTTCTAACAATTATTACGAGTTTCGTAATGCGGAGTATGATTCACTGCTGGTCAAAGCCGCAGAGGCCTTGACCTTGCCGAAAGCTCAAGATTACTATGACAAACTGCAGGAAATTTTATTCCAGAATATGCCTGTTGTACCGCTTTTTTATGACCGCGGTGGTCTTGTCTGGTCAAAGAATGTCAGCAATGTTGAAAGCAACTGGGTTGGTATTCCGGTTTACTATCTGATAACGAAGGGATGAAATATATGAATTCTAGGTTCAAATTTTTTGCGGCTTTTGTCCCGGTCGTGCTATTCATGGCTGCGTGTTTCGGAGGCTCTCCTGGCGTTAAGGGTAAAGAGATGCGTTTTGGAAGTTGTGAACCGCAGACCGCTCTTTTACCGGGATCTGTGCGTGATGAATGTGGCTCGGGCATTGTTACGAATCTTTTCGTTGGCCTTGTCACGCGCGATCGTGAGGGCAATCTGATAAATGAGGTTGCAGAATCTATAGACACTCAAGACAATCTGACCTACGTGATTAAGGTAAAAAAGGACTGGAAATTCTCTAATGGTGAAAAAGTCACCGCGAAAAGTTTTGTTGACGCCTGGAATTTCACAGCGAAAAAATCCAATGCGCAGAGTAATCGTGACGACTTGAAATATATTGATGGGTATAGTGCTGATCTGGATGGTGACCTTTCGGGTCTGAAAATTACCGACGAATTCACATTTACCGTCAAGCTAAATAAGAAGCTGAATGACTTTTCTGAGCGGCTGAGCAATACTACTGCCTTTTTCCCGCTACCATCTGTTGCATATCAGGATATTAAAAAGTTCGGACAGAACCCAATAGGCAATGGGCCATACCTTCTGCACGATCGTCGTAAGAATGTTTCGTGGTCTTATCGCCCTAATCGTGATTATCACGGTTATGCATCTCAATTCCCAATCCCGCCTTCTGTTCGTGTTACGGTCTATCAGTCTGGATCCGCGAAATATGCTGACTATCTTGCCGGCAATCTTGATCTTGTTGATGTGCCGCAGGAGAATATCGAAACTTACAAACAAGATTCTGAAGGTCGGCATATAGAGGGCGTTACATCTGTTGTATCGTATGTCGGTATTACCGCCAACACCCCTGGCTTTGAACTGAATACTGAGGCTGGCAAACTGCGAAGAAGAGCATTGTCTTTGGCAATAGATCGGCAGGAAATGGGTGATAAGCTCTATCATGGGCTAAGATTCCCAGCCACGGGTTTCTTTTCCTCCGCATTTTTCCCGAATTATGCCGACTTACCTGGCTCCGATGTATTGAAGTTCAATCTGGAGAAAGCCAAGGAGTTTTGGGCCGAAGCAGAAAAGCTATCTCCGTATCCACGGCGCCAGATAGACTTCTTCTACAATGTGGATGGTGGCCATAAGATCTGGATCGATGCAGTTGTTAATCAGCTAAAGAATGGACTTGGTATAACCAATATTATTCCAAAACCCGTTCCAACCTTTAGGGAATTTCTTGATCTGGTTGACCAAGATGATTTCAGTGGCTTCTTTAGGTCCGGCTGGCAAACAGGTTATATTGCTGCCCCCAGTATTGAGACTTTGTTTACTTCGGACGGATCAAACAACTCTTCCCGTTACCGCAATCCGGAGTTTGATAAGCTCGCAGTGAGGGCGGTGGAAGCCAAAGCATCTGAATCTGCTTCCTTGTATAAGGAGCTTCTTGGCATCCTTCTTAAGGATTTACCACTTATTCCGCTTTTCGGCTATAAAGATGCCCTTGTCTATGGTAAGGATGTCAGGGGTATAAAACTGAATAAGCGAGGAATTGTTGACACCTCTGACATGATCAGGGAATAGTCAATCCTCAAATCCGCGTGAAGCGATTGCTGTTGCTATTTCCTGAGCCATATTAAGGCTTAGGACTGTAAATGGCAGGAAGATTGCGAGGGGCTTTTTTTGAATCCCCCTCGCAATCTGGGCTTCCCTAACCTGTGTGTGTAGGGTCAGTATTTCTGGCACAAATCGGACTGTCATTGACAGGGTTAAGCCGACCCTTTTTTGGTTTAACCCAAATACCCGAAGAGGCGTTGCCACAACAATAAAGAAGTTCAGGAATTCTGAGAATCGCGTTGTGCGGCTGACGGTGTATGCGCCAGCAAGCAGTGCTGACATCCTGAGTGCCGAGTAAGCCGCGTACTCTGCGCCTGAAAAAACAAGGTTTACCAGAGAAACAATCCCAACGAGAATAATCAGTTGCTTCATAAAGGCTACGGAGGCCCTGAGGAAGAACAAAAGGCTTGGGAGGAATAAGAGTAATAGATACACACCAGATATGTTGTACATAAGCACTCCGTAGACGGCAAGGCCAAGCAGTTTTACCGCCACAGGTGTTTTGGGTATCCTCCTGCCTACGTATTTCTGACCGTCTTTGTTATACTCTTTCACCTTCACACCGACCTTCACACCATCTCTTTAGGGCAATAAATCAGCACCATCATGGCGCCGCATCGTTGTTACTCAAATCTCGCTCAATTACTCAAGGTTCAATTACTCAAGGTCATTGCCAAAGATCCTTGTTTTATACGTTTTTCATGCGCTTTTACACAGCTCACGGTACTTCGCAATGGCATTTTTCGGAGGTCCATCATAGGCTACTTGTCCTTGGTTCATTAATATCACCTGGTTACAGGTTTGTATCAAATCAAGATTATGGCTGATTGTAATAATCTGTTGGGGTAACGTGTTTACAATCTCAGACAGTCTATTGAAGCTCATAAGATCCAAATATGTTGTTGGCTCATCAAACACCAAAACCTTGGGCTTTGTGACAAGAATCGTCGCCAGGGCAACCATTTGTTTTTCACCGCCGCTCAGCTGGTACGTGTTACGCCCTAACAAATTCTGTATTCCAAGCATCACGGAGACCTCTTCTATGGCGGACTCGATGTTTTGAATCCCCATGTTTTTCAGTCCAAACTTCAGATCTTCTCGCACCTCTGGCATGACAAGTTGGGTTTGTGGATTCTGAAATACGAACCCAACCATCCGCCTAATTTGTTTTACGGTTTTCTTATTTACCTCAATCCCGTCAACCTTGACACATCCATTAGACGGAAAGTGTAGGCCATTTATAAGCCTCACAAGGGTGCTCTTACCAGAGCCATTTACACCTATTATGCCAATCCTGTGCGCACTGAACACCAGGTTTATCTCTCGCAGAATTTTACAATCGTCAATTTCTAGGCTTACATTACTGAATTCTATGGCTATCATACTGGTGACCCTTCCACAATTTTTGGGCAACTGGGTTGCTATATCTCTAAATATGGTACAATGCAGGAAACGCGTTTAGAGCCTCATAGCTGTGTGGCCCGCGCGGTTTTGTTTTGTTTCGCCGTTGAGCTGTGTGAAACCGTGGAGGTGTGTTTTGGGGCGCTATGTCTTGTTCCGGCTCCTGCAGTTTGTTCCGGTGTTCGTTGGTGCGACATTCCTGATTTATCTTCTTGTATTTCTCATGCCTGGGGATCCCATTGCTGCACTTTTCGGTGATAAAAGGCCGTCGCCTGATGTTGTTGCGGCAATTCGTGAGCAGTACAACCTTGATAAACCGTTCATTGTCCAATATTTCATTTGGTTTTCTGGCATACTCACGGGCAATATGGGTGTTACATTTTCTGGCCAGAGTGTAACCGAGGTTCTGGGCAGTACAATTCCAGTCAGTGCGCAACTTGGGTTTATGGCCCTTGTTATACAACTTCTTCTGGGTCTTTCGGTTGGCCTAATAGCTGGGCTGCGGCCGTATAGATTATTTGACACAACGAGCACTCTGTTCTTACTTGCCCTTGTTTCAATACCATCTTTTGTGCTCGCATTTTTGCTTCAGTTTTTTATAGGAATTCAGCTTCGTCTTCTGCCTGTAACGGTCGGTGGTGACACCAGCTTTTATCGAATGCTTCTGCCCGCATTCTCGCTCGGACTTCTCGGTATGGTTGGGTATGCCCGAGTTTTTAGGGGTGAAATCCTCAAAACCCGCGCACAAGATTTCGTTAATTTCGCTTACAGTAAAGGTCTCTCCAAAGCCCGGGTTATTTTCGGTCATATAGTCCGCAATAGCCTCCTAGTTGTTGTGACTCTAATTGGTTTTGATTTGGCAGGTCTAATCGGCGGTGCGATTATAACTGAAGGCATATTCAATGTCCCAGGGGTTGGCAATGTGTTCTACCAGGCGACAATTCGCGGAGAGGGTCCAACGATTGTTTCGTTTTCTGCAGTTTTTGTAATTGCCTTTATGCTTGCGAATCTCTTGGTTGATATCAGTTATTCCTACATCGACCCGAGAATAAGGCTGTCTGGAAGAAAATAAAGTGAGCAATAATAAATCCCTTGATGGCTATGCCAATCCGGTCGAGCATTATGTTGCCCCGTTTGACGAGGATGATTTTTCCGCACCCCCGGATACATCTGTTGGCAGACGTGCTTCCAAACTGCGCGATATATGGGTTTATCTCAGGCGCAGGTTTGCATTCTGGTTTTCTGTAGTTGTGCTTTTTACCCTCACCCTTGCTGCTCTTTTTCCGGGGCTATTTACACGTGTTCCGCCGAACAGCGATTGTTATTTGAAAAATTCGAACGGCGGACCAACAGGCGAGCATATTCTCGGGTTTACAAAACAGGGGTGCGATGTCTTTTCTCGCATAGTGCATGGCGCCTCGACATCCCTATCGGTTGGGCTACTTACCCTTGCATTTGCTTTGGCAATAGGGGTTACGATCGGTGCCCTCGCTGGATTTTTCGGTGGCTGGGTTGATGCAATTATTTCGAGGGCTGCTGATATATTCTTCGTTATTCCGTTTCTTGTTGCTGCAATCGTTGTTATGAGTGCGTTTTCGTCATTCCGTAGTGTTTTTACAATTGCACTTGTTCTTGCAGTCTTCGGCTGGCCCGGGACAGCGCGTTTGGTAAGAAGTGAGGTTTATAGAGTAAAAAACCTTGAGTTTGTTTTGGCCGCTCATTGCTTGGGTCAAAGAAAATGGGGTATTTTGATGAAACATATAATCCCGAATTCCCTAAGCCCTATCTATTCCCTTGCCGCTATCAGTGTTGGTTATGCCATTATCTCCGAGACTGTGCTTTCTTTTCTTGGCCTTGGTCTTCCATCAAATGTGATGAGTTGGGGTAATGATATAGCGTCTGCACAGCCTGATTTACGCAATAACCCCATGACTCTTTTCTGGCCCTCTTTGGTCCTGTCCGTCACGGTACTTGCCTTTACACTTCTTGGCGATGTAATACGCAAAGCCAATAATCCAGCTGAAAGATCCAAGGGATGAATACGGTTGAGCCCCCACTTCTGGATGTTAGAAATCTACAGATCGAATTTTCTACACCTACCCGCGCAATAAAGGCCGTTGATGGCGTCAGTTTTACCCTTGAAAAAGGTGACACGCTCGCTGTTGTCGGTGAGTCGGGTTCTGGAAAGTCAACCCTTGCACATTCTGTAATAGGTCTCTTGCCGGGTACGGGAAGAATCACCGAGGGGCAAATAAATTATGCCGGGCGGGACCTTGTAAAGTTGTCCCAGAAACAGCTCGAGGGCGTCCGCGGACATAATATAGGTTTTGTTCCACAGGACCCGATGCAGAGCCTTAATCCTGTTCTGCGAATCGGCGCTCAGGTAGAGGAGGCCATTCGCGCAAATGCGCTTGCATCAGATAATAAAGAGATCAGAAAGTTGGCAATCCAGGCTCTAGAGAATGCGGGTTTGCCCAACCCCTCTGACAGAATACGCTCATATCCGCACCAACTTTCAGGTGGCATGCAACAAAGGGTGTTGATCGGTATAGCGCTTTCCTGTCACCCAGGTCTTCTTATCGCTGACGAGCCAACAAGTGCATTGGATGTAACAGTTCAGAAGGTTATCCTTGATCACATAGCTGAGCGTACTTCTTCTCTCGGCACTGCCGTTATGCTGATTACGCACGACCTTGCCTTAGCTGCTGAACGGGCGAGGCGTCTTCTGGTTATGTACAAAGGAAAAGTAGTTGAACTGGGTTCATCTGAGGAGATTCTAAAAAACCCTCGCCATCCTTATACCAAGAAATTACTGGGCGCAGCTGCAAGGGCACGACGCTCTCCCCTTAGGTCGAAAGAGCAAGACACTGCCCCTCCTGCAGTTGTTGTAGACAGTCTGGTAAAAAGATATCCAATACGGTCAGGGACCTTTAGTACCTCACTTCTTACCGCTGTTGATGGCGTGAGCTTTTCGATTCCCAGCGGGTCTACGGTTGCTCTTGTCGGTGAGTCGGGTTCTGGCAAGTCCACTATCGCAAAGATAATTCTTGGGTTTGAAAAGCCGACGCGGGGGACTGTAACCATAGCCGGTGTTAATACAAGCTCGCTATCTGCATCTGGCTTGCGCCGTATGGCTGCGAGGATCCAGCCGGTATTTCAAAATCCGTATGGCAGCCTGGATCCGCTTCGCAATATTGCATCAATTATTTCTGAGCCTTTGAGTATCCATAAGGTTGGAAACAGGGCCAGCCGTAAAGCCCGCGTTGTGGAGCTTCTTGACCAAGTCGCACTGCCGCAGTTTATTGCGACTCGTTATCCCGGTGAGTTGTCTGGCGGTCAGCGCCAGAGGGTTGCAATAGCCCGTGCTCTAGCCCTAAAACCAGAGATAATGATTCTAGATGAGGCGGTCAGCGCTCTGGATGCTCTTGTTCAGTCGCAGATCTTAGATCTTTTGGATAGCTTACAGAAACAGCTTTCGGTTAGTTATCTATTTATCACACATGATCTTGCTGTTGCACGGGCTATCTCTGACTTTGTGTGTGTTATGCACCAGGGCAAGCTGGTTGAACAAGGCCCGGCTGAGCGTATCTTCAACAATCCGGAGAGTAAGTATACAAGGACTCTTTTGGAGTCGATACCTGGACGCCTGTTTTCTTGGGGTTGAAGTGCATTCTGTGTATAGTTAGCCTGTTATTCGTTTGCCGCATGGCTGCGTTATGTCCGTATTATGCCGTTGGTCTAGCAAGCGTCTGTGCAGATGTAAGAGTGTATAGACAGCACAGCCTGTAACCCATACAGTCACACACCGTACAATCACACACTGCACAAGCTGTAACCCGTGCGCCACCTACTGCTCAAGCGCAACCTGTAACCCCCGTTGTATAACAGGTAACTTATTCAGTAAAACCTGTAGCCCATCCTTGCAAGAGCTGTATACATTACACCAACCATATTGAAGTCAGGCCATATATAAAGTCAGGCTGTGATCCAGATCGCCACATATCCTTCATGCAACTACGTTGCTTACTTACATAAGTGCTGGTAGGGGCAGTGTACCAAGTGTTAATCCTGTGACTTTACAAGATACCAGACTCACAACCCTTCACAGATCTAAGAGAGCTGCCCCCAGGCAATCATCCGGAGGCTTCTTGGGCGGCCTACTAGGTGGTCTAGGCAGTGGCCTAGGCAATATCGTAAGCAGTCTCGCAGGCTCGAGTACTACAACATCTCTATATGGCACAGCGCAATCCATCGCACAGCAAGGCACCGCACTCCAGTCCAAACAAGCCAAGGTTTCCTTGGTCTTGCAGGCGCCCTACTACCCACTGCAGTAACAACACTGGTTAGTATCTGCCCCATACAATCACCCAGAGACCTCTGGGGCGACCTATTCAGTGCCGCAGGCAGTGCCATAACCAATATCCTGGGTGCATCTCTATCTAACCAAGCCACAGGTGTATCTATAAGTCAGAGTAGTATAACTATTACACCCAGCGCAAGAGGTTCTCTATCTGGCTATATAGCTACGTCCATAAATGTATACAGATACACCCATAAATGTTATATATGGCAGATGCTACATATGTCTAAGTATCAGTGAATACCTGAGCCAGATACCAACCCCACAACCCATCACAGATCTAAGAGAGCCACCCGCACACGATCACCCAGAAGCATCTTGGACAACCTACTCGGTAGCCTAGGTGGACTCCTGGGTACTACACCATCTCTATCTGCCACAGCGCAATCCATCGCACTCAAGTCCACAACAAGCCAAGGTTTCCTTGGTGCTGTTGCAAACGCCGTCCTACCCACCGCAGTAACAACACTGGTTTATGCCTACAATGACTGTTATCTATACCATGAGTATGAAGAAGAATCCATTACCCCCAGGCCTTACCCTAAACACAGGTACAACACCAGAGATGTACTGATTTCACCACAGAGTTACCTGTAACCCCACCCGCATTACCGGTAACCCGTAACAGAATTACTGGCAACCCCCGCCGTGTTACCTGTAACTCACACCTGCGCGACTTGTAATACAGCCGGTAACCACAAACATATATCCGGGCATGTGGTGGGCAAAGACCATCACATGGCTGCACGATACTTCACACAAATTCACAACCCCACAACCCCTCACAGATCTAAGAGAGCTGCCACCAGGCAATCATCCGGAGGCTTCTTGGGCAACCTATTCAGTGGCATAGGCGGACTCCTGGGTACTACAGCATCTCTATCTGCCACAGCCCAATCCATCGCACAGCAAGGCACCGCACCCCAGTCCAAACAACCCAAGGTTTCCTTGGTGCTGTTGCAAACGCCGTCCTACCTGCCGCAGTAACCGACGTGGTTAGTAGAGCCACCCCACACGATCACCCAGAGGCCTCTTGGACGGCCTAGGCAGTATCATAGGTGGATTCGCAGGCAGTGCCATAAGCGGTATCGTAGGCGGACTCCTGGGTAGATCACCAGAATATATGGCATGTCATAACCGTAGGTGCATCTAAGTGCATAAATTCAGCGAAACAAACCTATATACACCCACATACAACATAGGAAACCCCAGAACTCTCACAACACAAACATACACAAGAACATACTATGGTCTAATAATGCAGGATATTGCACTAGATGATGCACCAACCAACTTTCCTGTCAAAGCTATACCTAACTACTATGACTATAGTTTCAAGAACAAACTCTCTCATCGAGTAACCCTGTGGAACTACACAGGCACAACCCGCATCCCACCCAGGTACGTCCCATACAGTTACTTTGTGGAACTACACAGGCTCTGGCAGAGGCACAGTGCCGTGGATTGATGTGCATATCTGGAAGAGATAATAGATACACAACCTCTCACAGATCTAAGAGAGCTGCCACACAATCACCCAGAGGCCTCTTGGACAACATAATCGGTGGCCTAAGCGGAGTTGCAGGTTATATCGCGATCAGTGCCGCGACCGGTATCGCAAATTACCTCTTTGGTACAGCACCATCTCTATCTGGTACAGCCCAATCCATCGCACAGCAAGGCACCGCACCCCAGTCCAAACAACCCAAGGTTTCCTTGGTGCTGTTGCCGGCGCCGTCCTACCTACCGCAGTAACCGACGTGTAAACTAACTCTATAAACCAACGTGGTTATAAGGTAAATCATCCGGAAGCTTCTTTGGCGGCATACTCGGTAGCATAGGCGGATTCTTGGGTTTATCACCATCTCTATCTGCCACAGCCACAGGTGTATCTATAGGTCAGAGTACTATAACTATTACACCCAACGCAAGAGGTTCTCCTATATCCTCTTATACGGTTCCTAATACAACAGAAACAAGTCCAACTGGATGCTGTATCTGTAGGTGTGCCAAGTATCAATTATGTGACTTCGACTTTGTCAAATGGCAGTAAGACATTCCTATACCCCACAGATCAATTAACCCAATCACCTTAACTACATCACCTTAACCAAGGGTGGAGCAGGTTATTCACCAAACCCAACATCTGCACCCATTACTGTTATCTATACCATGAACACGGGAGGCAAGAATACCTTACCCCCAGGCCTTACCCTAAACACAAGTACACAGATGTACTAACTGCAGTAATAGAGTAACTGGTAACTCACAACCGGTTACCTGCCACACGCACATCCGTTACATGTTACCCATGTAACTGGTAACCCCAGGTGCAACCATAACCATTGATACAACAACACCTTATATTAAGGCAGGTGATGGCAGAGATCATCATATGGCAGCGTACCTCACGCGGCTACACGACACTTAGACTGCAACAACCCTTAACAGATCTAAGAGAGACACCACCAGGCAATCATCCGGATACTTCTTTGGCAGCATAATCAATGGCATAGGCAATGCCCTAGGCGGACTCACAAACTCCCTCTTTGGTACAGCACCATCTCTATCTGCCACAGCCCAATCCATCGCACAGCAAGGCACCGCACTCAAGTCCACAACAAGCCAAGGTCTCCTTGGTGCTGTTGGTGGCCTCCTACCCACCGTAGTAACAAGTCTGGTTGATGCCTACAATGCTTTTTACTCTGCAGCACATAATTCAGATGCATGTTATGACTGGAAAAGCTATGCCTATCCAGCAGCATCTCTATATGTCACAGCCTCCTCAAGTCCACAACAAGCCAAGGTCTCCTTGGTCTTGTTGGCGCCGTCCTACCTGCCGCAGTAACCGACGTGGTTAGTAGAGCCACCCCACACGATCACCCAGATACCTCTTTGGCAACATAGGCGCTGCCATAGCCGGTGCCCTAGGCGGTATCGTAACCAATGCCCTAACCGGACTCGCAGGCCCCTTCCTGGATCAACATACGACACAACTAATCTCTCAGAATTACCTGTAACCCCCGGTGTGTTACGTGTAACTCCTGCCCGCATTACTGGTAACCCGCAACAGAGTAACCTGTAACCCCTGCCAGTGCAACTTGTAATACAGCCCGTAATCACAAACACATATCCGAGCAACATATACCCTGGCAGGTTCTGGCGGAAACACTGTGCCAAGTATCAGTGCTGCAACTTCGACTGTAGGTGGCACATACATATACCTTTACAGCCCTACAACCCCTCACAGATCTAAGAGAGCTACCACCAGACGATCATCCGGAAGCTTCTTGGGCAGCCTACTCGGACTCGTAGGCTCCCTCTTTGGTACATCTGCATCTCTATATGGCACATCTCTATCTAACCAAGCCAAGGTTTCCTTGGTGGCCTCCTACCCACCGTAGTAACAAGTCTGGTTGATGCCTACAATGCTTTTTACTCTGCAGCACATAATTCAGATGCATGTTATGACTGGAAAAGCTATGCCTATCCAGCAGCATCTCTATATGTCACAGGGTTACCTGTAACCCCCGGTGTGTTACGTGTAAGCTGTAACACGCACCTGCGCGACTGGTAACATCTGGTGCCGTGTTACGTGGTTACCTGTGTTGTGTTACAGGTTACCTATACCTGCGCAACGTGTAACCCCGGTGTGTTACAGGTAACTCCACACCCGCAACTGGTCACCTGTAACCCCAGGTGCAAACACTAATAAGCCCAACCACCCTAACCACATCCAGTCAAAAAACCCACACCGTAACCATCAATATTGATACCAGTAACCCTTGATAGAACCAATGGAACCACAACAACATATATCCAGACAGGTAACGACATAACCCTACCTATGGGCGCTGCAGTGTATGTTATGGAATTGTTTATTGTTGAATTGCACAGTTACGTATATTGGCTACACCATACAACCAAAGGAACCATACAAGGAAGCATACAAGGAAGCATAGATACAGGTGTTAGCCAAGGTATATATACAGTAGTAGTAACTGCCACTGCATCATCAACAACTGTTACTGCTGTATATACCCTTGTGCTAAGTAGTATGAAATTCTTCCAAAGGGTCAAATACTATATAACCAAGCCATTCAAAGCCATATACAGTTGGTTCTCTCACACTTGCACCCCAGTCCACCACACAACAAGCCAAGGTTTCCTTGGTGCTGTTGCCGGCGCCATCCTACCTACCGCAGTAACAACACTGGTCAGTATCTACCCCCACACAATCATCCGGATACTCCTGGGACAACCTAAGCAATATCGTAGCCGGTATTAACATCGTGGTTACGATATACCCACGCTGCCGCCCTTGTCCCCTGATGCTACTGTTACCGCCATCCTTATTACCTTTGCCAGTCATCCTTACCAGGTCTCCTTGGTGGTCTTGCAGGCGCCGTCCTACCTACCGCAGTAACCAGTAATTACCGTGGTCAGTAGGGGTCGGAGAGAGCTAATTGGTCTATTGAAAGTAATACAGCGTGAAGTATGACACAAATAACAGAGAACAACTAACAATAAGCAGCGCGATATTCAGTGTATTATACGATCTTGAGATCAACCTGGTGTCTATTTCGGCGCCCATCTCTGTGCCCACCTCTGGGGACGATATTGCAGAGGTGCAGCCTCTCGGTATTTCGCTGTGGCTAATGCTGAGCTGCAATGGATTTTTCTGCAACGGATCTTTTTCAGGGGCATTGTGTTTGTTGCATTCATGCCCGCCTCCATACTGCCCCTTTTCCCGTTCTTTTTCATCATCCAACCGGATCGTTCCTGCCCTCAGATTAGGGTGGATTTCCGAGGAATACGTTTGCCCAGACTGACTGACAGGAATTATTTCACTCCATTCACCGCTCAGTCTGGCCTCCTGAATTTCTGACTCTAACAGTCTTCCTCTTTTTATAATTCCCCAGCAGGAGATGACTTTGCCACTCTTTAGCTTCAAGGTCAACATGGGCGCTGCCAGCACTTCTTCTATATCATCGAAGGGAAGCCTCAACTCTCGCACTGGCCCTACAACGCGCAAATACTCCTGGTGTACTTCCAGTTTTGGAGAGGCAAAAAGCACGTAAAACGGAAGGCATGAACATACACACAGAATAAGAGCAAGCAGCGCATACTGCCATTCGGTTGCGATTAGGGACAGGATAACAAACATAACAGACAGGCAAAGCGTGAAAAAGAATATAACAAGGCACTGCCTGGAGCGTATGGTTTTTATCGGTCTATTCATGCGTTTGTTCGTGCGTAACTAATTCCTCTCCAAAGCTTACCCCTTACTGTTTCGATATGTGCACTAACGATGTATTGCACCGCCCCACACGATCATCCAGAGGCTTCTTGGAAGGCCTACTCGGTGGCATAAGCAATGGCCTAGGCTCCCTCCTGGGCACAGCAGCATCTCTATCTAGTACAGCCACAGGTGTATCTATAGGTCAGAGTACTATAACTATTACACCCAACGCAAGAGGTTCTCCAACCAGTTATATAGCTACACCTACAGGTGCTACATCAGGTGGAGCTAATGCCGCATCTGGCATATGTTACACAAATGTTACATATGTCTAAGTATCAGTGCATACCTGAGCACGATACCAACCTCACACAGATCTAAGAGAGCTGCCCGCACACGATCACCCAGAGGCTTCTGGGACAACCTAGGCAATGCCCTAAGCAATATCGCAGGCGGACTTCTGGGCTCCAGTACTACACCATCTCTATATGGCACAGCCTCAAGTCCACAACAACCCAAGGCATCCTTGCAGGTCTTGCAAACGCCGTCCTACCCACTCAAGTAACCAGTCTGGTTAGTAGGGGAGTACTGTAACTATTACACCCAAGTCAAAAGGTGCCCCTTTATCCGGTTATATAGCTACACCTACAGATGCTACATATGGCATATATGACATATATCTAAGTATCAGTGCATACTTGAGCAAGACTTACAACCTCTCACAGATCTAAGAGAGCTGCCCGCACACGATCACCCAGAAACATCTTTGGCGACCTGCTAGGTGGCATAGGCAATGCCCTAAGCGGATTCACAGGCAGCCTCGTAAACTCCTTCTTGGATCCACATCAACCACCCAGTTACCCCATACACCTAACACAGGCTCTGGCAATGGTGGTGTGGTACGGATTACACTGTGCTGTGGATTAATGGACAGGTTGCGGGTGGCATATCCCCTGTACCAAGTGTTTATGGTGTGACCAAGTGTTAGTCCTGTGACTTCGTCAAATGGCGGCGAGAAATATGTATGGCGAGAAATATGTATGGCACAGTATCAGTGCCACGGAGGTAAATGGCATATTCTTATACCCAACAAATGTACTAACCGTGCTAATACAGTGCGGACCAGGTTATCCATCACAGAAGTAATCTAGACAATCCACCCGCACACGATCACCCAGAGGCCTCTTTGACGGCCTACTCGATGGCCTAAGCGGACTCCTGGGTGGATCTGCATCTCTATCTGCCACAGCTTCCCGCAGTAACAACACTGGTTAGTAGAGCCACCCCTACACGATCATCCAGAGGCCTCTTGGACAACCTAGGCAGTGCCCTAGGCTCCCTCTTTGGTACAGCAGCATCTCTATCTAACCAAGCCATTCAAAGCTATATACAGTTGGTTCTCTCACACTTGCACCCCAGTCCACCACACAACAAGCCAAGGTCTCCTTGGTCTTGTTGCAGGCGCCGTCCTACCCACCGCAGTAACAACACTGGTCAACAACCGTGGTTAGTATCTGCCCCCAGGCAATCATCCGGATACTTCTGGGGCGACCTATTCGGCAACATAACCAGTGCCGCAGCCGGTGCCATAACCAGTGCCCTAAGTGGACTCGCAAACTCCTTCTTGGGCTCCAGTACCACACCATCTCTATCTGCCACAGCCTCCTCAAGTCCACAACAACCCAAGGTTTCCTTGGTCTTGTTGCAGGCGCCGTCCTACCTGCCGCAGTAACCGACGTGGTATCTAATCTGCTGGGTAATCTAACAGACACATCACTAACCACGCACACCCACACAGCACACCCGCACAAATGCTAACGGTATAACTGTCATAAGCGCTTACCATGGCACTGTGCCAAGTGTCACGCACTTCCACGAGTTAAATGTGTCATGAGTTACTGCACCTGCCTATTCTTCCCCTGCTACAACCCTTACTAGCACAATTGTTATTGCTGCGGTACTAGCTGCAACAACCTCTCACAGATCTAAGAGAGCTGCCCCCATACGATCACCCAGAGGCTTCTGGGATAGCATTACCAGTGGCCTAGGCTCCATCTTTGGTGGATCTGCATTTCTATGTGGCACATCTCTATCTAACCAAGCCACAGGTCTACCTAAAGGACTAACCCTTAATTCCTCTGGAACCATAACAGGAAGTATAGATACAGGTGTTAGCCAAGGTATATATACAGTAGTAGTAACTGCCACTGCATCAAAAACATCAATTGTTAGTGCAACATATACCCTTCTTGTTACCAGTACTACACCATCTCTATCTGGTACAACCATGGACTGTCTAACAGTAGGTGCGGGTAAGTGTATAGACAAACAGAACCGACTGCAGTAACAGGGTTACCTGTAACCCATACCTGCGTTACCGGTAAACCGTAACCACAAACATATATCAGAGCAGGTTCTGGCAGAGTACAGTGCAACACGTGACACACCCACACAGTTACCCTGTGGAACTACACATCTGCTGGTGCGGGTGGTGTGCCAAGTATCAGTGCATACCTGAGCAAGATACCAGACTCACACAGATCTAAGAGAGCTGCCACCAGGCAATCATCCGGCAGCATCTTTGGCAACCTACTCAGTGGCATAAGCAGTGTCCTGGGCAATATCGTAACCAAGGGCAATATCGTAGCCGGACTCGAAGACTCCATCCTGGATCTGCATACGACACAACTAATCTCTCAGGTCTAACCTGTAACCTATACCAGCACAACCCGTTACCTGTCACACATACCTGCGTAACTGGTACCCGCTTGTGTTGTGTTACGTGGTTACCTGTGGTGCGCAACCTGTAACCTCTGCCCGCATTACTGGTAACCCGTAACCGTGTTACCTGTAACCCCCGGGGTGTTACCTGTAACCCTTACCAGCAAGACTTGTAATACAGCCCGTAATCACAAACATATATCCGGGCATGTGCTGGCAGAGCAACACACACGGCTGCACGATACTTCACACAAATTTACAACCCCTGCAACCTCTCACAGATCTAAGAGAGCTGCAACCACACGATCACCCAGGAGGCATCTTTGGCAGCATAATCGATGGCATAGCCGGTATTAACATCGTGGTTACGATATACCCACGCTGCCGGCCTTGTCCCCCTGATGCTACTGTTACCGCCATCCTACCTACCGCAGTAACAAGTCTGGTTAGTATCTGCCCCCACACGATCATCCGGCAGCATCTTTGGCAACCTACTCAGTGGCATAAGCAGTGTCCTGGGCAATATCGTAACCAAGGGCAATATCGTAGCCGGACTCGCAGGCTCCATCTTTGGTGGATCCGCATCTCTATATGGCACAGAGTAATCCATCGCACCCCAGTCCACCACACAACAACCCAAGGCATCCTTGCAGGTCTTGCAAACGCCGTCCTACCTACCGCAGTAACAAGTCTGGTCAACAACCGTGGTTAGTATCTGCCCCCACACAATCATCCGGAGGCCTCTTTGACGGCCTACTCAGTGGCATAGGCTCCCTCTTTGGTACATCTCTATCTATCACAGCGCAACCTGTAACCCCTGCTATGTAACCTGTAACCTATACTGTGCAACCCATTACATGTAACACATAGGCATTGGCACAACCATAACCATATACACAACAACACCTGTCAGCTTATCTGTAACAGGTTTTATAACCAGTTACACAATAAGCCCAACCACCCTAACCACAGACAGTAACACCGTAACCATCAATATTGATACCAGTAACCCTTGACAGAACCAATGGAACCATAACAGGAAGTATAGATACAGGTGTTAGGACAGATTACTGTTAACACGGATTACACTGTGTCAAGTATCAGTGGCACACCTGACCCAAATGGCACAAACACTGTGCCAAGTATTAATGCTGTGACTTCGCGTGGAGCAAATGGCAGTGGCACATACACACCCTTACGCAATAAACCCAACCACCCCAACAGACACATCCAGTCAAAAAACAGACACCGTAACCATCAATATTGATAAAACCAATGGCAATATAACAATCACCCCAAGTATTGTGCCTGGAACATATACAGTAACTATTACTGCAACTGCACCTTCCTATACTTCCTCTGCTACAACCCTTACTAGTACAAGTGTTAGTGCTGCAGTATCAGTTGTACAATGTACACCTAACATAAGTGCTGGCAAGGGTGATGTGCCAAGTGTTACTGCTGTGCCATGGATAACACTGTGACACAGCATCAGTGGCACGTTTGGCTCAAATGACACATATCCTGTGCCAAGTATTTATCCTGTGACTTTGACTGTAAATGGCAGTAAGACACCACCCCCACACAATCCCCAAGATACTTCTTGGATAGCCTAGCCGATGGCATAGGCAGTGCCATAGCCGGTGCCATAAGCAATGGTCTAGGCAATATCGTAACCAAGGGCAATATCACAGGCGGACTCTCAAACTCCATCCTGGGCTCCAGTACCACACCATCTCTATATGGCACAGAGTAACCTGTAACTGTGTAACCTGTAACCTCTGCCAGCGCGACTGGTAACCGTGTTACATGTAACTCACCCCAGCACAACCCGTTACGTACAACCCCTGCCAGCGCGACTTGTAACCGCTTGTGTGTTACAGGTTACTCCACACCCGTAAGCGGTAACCCCCGGTGTGTTACTGCCGGTCTTATCCCCTGATGTTACTGTTACCGCCATCCTTATTACCCTGCCAGTCACCCTTGCCGGTCTTGCAGGCACCGTCCTACCCGCCGCAGTAACAACACTGCCCCCGCTAGTGTTACAAGACCTTTGCTGACCTTACCCCTGTTATGGGTATCCGCGCCGCTGTGTATATCTGTGTCACAGTGTATATCACACTGCAGTAACCATACCAAGTGCCACAATTAGCACTGTTACCTCCACTGTCACTGCCGCTGATAGTCTTACCCTCTACTGTTACCCTTACCAGGTCTCCTTGCAGGTTTTGCAGGCGCCCTCCTACCCGCCGCAGTAACAACACTGGTTAGTATCCACCCCCCACACAATCATCCGGATACTCCTGGGGCAACCTAGCCGGTGCCATAGGCGGTATCGTAAGCGAACTCGTAAACTCCCTCCTGGGCTCCAGCACCATCTCTATCTAGTACAGCGCAACCTGTAACCGTGTAACCTGTAACCCACACCCGCGAGACCTATGGCGTATGAGCTGCATGACCTGTAACCCCTGCCTGTGTTACATGCAACTCCACACCCGTAACGTTGTGTTGCATACCCGTGCGCGCAACAGAGTTACTGGCAACCTCCGGTGCGTAACCTGTAACCTATCTCTGCACCGACCTGTAACGCCCCGGTGTCACTGCAGGCCTTATCCTCTGATGTTACCCTTACCAGTCATCCTTGCCACCGCCCTCCTACCTGCCGCAGTAACAACACTGGTTAATGCCTACAGTGCTTTTTACTCTGCAGTGCTTTTACTCTGCAGTATGAAGTTTTAGACACACCTCTAAAATGACACACAATCTGTCACTCAGATAGACTTTACTCGCATTTGTAAATCACGTAACATGCGATAGAATCCTCAAGCAGCGCTTTTCGATTGGGGATTGATGTCTTCTAAGCAGTGGGTTTTGGTTGACGCCAAGGATATGGTTTTGGGCCGTCTTGCCACCCAGGTTGCAGTTTTGCTGCGGGGCAAACACAGGCCCACTTACGAGCCTCATCTTGACACAGGTGACTGTGTCATTGTAGTGAATGCCGCTCTTATCCGCGTGACTTCGAATAAGCATGCTAAAAAAGTTTTCTACACTCACTCCGGGTATCCGGGTGGACTGAAAAAACGTGGCTTTTCTGATGTATTTCAAAAAAGCCCGGAGAGGGTTCTGGAAAAAGCTGTTAAGGGGATGTTGCCAAAAAACAAACTTGGCAGATCGGTTTTTCGCAACCTCCGGGTCTATCCCGGGCAGGATCATCCGCATGCCGCGCAGAAGCCATCTGTCTATGCACCTACTAGGGTTGCGCAGGTGCTCGTCTGATGGTACCCCCACAGAGGGCAAAAAACGATACCTCATCTGCCCCGGACTCCGCGGCAGAGACTCGCGGGCCTCTTGTTTCCTCCGGTTCGGGTCTGGGGCGCCGTAAGAGTGCAACAGCCAGGGTTTACCTCTCTCCCGGTGAGGGTGTCTTTGTTGTGAACGGTCGCGATATCAACGAGTATTTTACGAGCAAATTGCATAGGCAGTTTGCCTGTCAACCCCTGAAAATTCTGGACTTATTGGGTAGCTACGATGTTAAGGTTACCCTCCACGGCGGCGGCGCTTCCGGACAGGCTGGTGCCGTGCGGTTGGGCATCGCCAGGGCACTGAACACAATCGACCCTGAGAATAACAGGAAGCCCCTCAAGTCTGCCGGTTTTCTAACCCGTGACAGTCGGGTGAAAGAGCGCAAAAAAGCCGGCCTGAAAAAGGCCCGCAAGGCACCTCAGTATTCGAAGCGTTAGATATTGGCCAGGCTGTTTGGAACAGATGGCATACGGGCGCTGGCAAATGGTGATTTGCTCACCCCAGAACTGGCCATGGCCGTCGCCCGCGCCGCCGCCGTCGTCTTTACCCATGGCCGCGTTGCAAAAAGAAGGCAGGTCTTAGGCAAGCGACCGGTAGCTATTGTTGCGCGCGATCCCAGGATATCGGGTGATTTTTTGGTAGCGGCAATTTCCGCGGGTCTTGCCAGCTCTGGGGTAGATGTTCTCGACGCTGGGGTTATTCCAACTCCAGCCGTAGCCTTTTTGGTAAAAAACGCAAATGCTGACTTTGGATTTATGATATCCGCATCTCACAACCCGGGTTACGACAATGGTGTAAAGATATTTGCCCATGGTGGGGTGAAACTGCCCGATGTAGTTGAAGACCGCATTGAATATTTCCTGGATAAACAGAAACTGTCACCGATTGGTTCAAAGGTTGGCCGGATAACACGTTTTGTTGATGCAGAGGATCGATACCAAATGCATTTACTGTCAACCTTGTTCACCAGAATAGACGGCGTGAAAGTAGTAATAGATTGTGCCAATGGCGCAGCGTCTGGTGTTTCACCAGATGTATTTAAGTCTGCTGGTGCTGCGGTGAAGGTTATTTGCGCAGACCCGAACGGCGTTAACATAAACGATGGTGTTGGCTCGGCATACCCAGAAAGACTTAGGGCAGAAGTTATTCGTAACTCCGCCACTCTCGGCCTTGCTTTTGACGGCGATGCTGATCGCTGCATCGCGGTTGATTCAAACGGCAACACGGTCGACGGGGATCAGATAATGGCAATTTTGGCCAGGTCAATGCAACAGCGCGGCACACTACGGAATAAAACCCTCGTTACAACCATTATGAGCAATATTGGCCTTGATCGCGCCATGAAAAAACTCGGTATCAACCTTAAAAGAACGCAGGTTGGCGATAGATACGTCATTGAGGCCATGACCCAAGGGGGATTCAATATTGGCGGGGAGCAAAGCGGCCATATAATCCTATCTGATTATTCAACCGCCGGTGACGGCATTCTTGCGGGCCTGCATCTATGTGCGGAAATCATTCGAACCGGTAAAAGCTTGACGGATCTAGCTAGCATCATGGAGATTGTCCCGCAGGTCACGGCAAACATAGAAACAGATGATCCAACAACCCTGCTGAACAACAAAAAAATTCGCCATGAGATATCACGCATTGAAAAATCTCTAAAGGGTAGAGTTGTAATTCGTCCAAGTGGCACAGAACCTCTTATCCGTATTATGGTCGAGGATTTAAATCCGGAGAAAGCGGAGCGCGCCTGCTCGCATTTAGCAGATTTTTTCAAACAGGAAATCCAGAAGAGCTAGCTTCATTTCTGTAAAGTATCATTTTATGTCTCGGATTTTTATACACAATAAAGTCTGCCGTATGTTTCACTGGCAAAATATTTTCCGTGAAGTTTTTTCGGTTTACGTCGCGCCAAACTTGTTTTAGCATTTTTATACACTGTCTTCTGGGGAGATTCGCATACTTTCGAAAATATGTGTTTTTCTCATGTTGCGCCCTCAGTTCAAAAAATCTTTTTACATACCATTTGAATACAGATCTCTTCGGTGCTTCAATATAAATACCCAGGTCAACCACTGTTTTTACCGGATGCCGCATAACGTTTAGCCCTTCAATGATTAATATTTCCGGCTTATTAACAGTTTTTATCACCCCCGTTACATCATGGATCGGATGTGCATACTGTCTTATCCCAATCGTTTTTGCCCCAGCTTTAATATTTTTTACAAGTGATGCGAGGTGTGCGGTATCATACGACTCAGGAAATCCCTTTTTAAGCATCAGCCCCTTTTGCTCCAGGATTTTATTTGGATACAAATATCCGTCAGTTGATATAACCTCAACACTTATCCCATCCAACATTTTGGCTAGATCGCTTGCGAGTGTAGATTTACCAGCAGCAACAGAACCTGTTATGCCAATGATAAAACTTTTGCCAACCTTTCCTCTTTCCCTAACCCTCTTTCGTATATCCTTTAGCATTTCGGTATACGTTTTTGTTATATCTTTCTTGAACACTTCAATTCCCAAATAACTCTTTCATATAAATTCATATCTAATAGATTTGAACATATGTCTGAGTGTATGTTATTATTGAAGCGCATCTCTCTCTACTGCAGGTGTGTTTGCACCTCGCAGGTGTATCACAAAACTTAATACGTATAACAAACATACACAACCGTGTATGTAGTAAACACATGTGTAACGAACATATGTTGTACATACATGTATTACAGTACATACATGTATTACATATGTGACTTACACATGTAACATACATAAAACATAAACATAAAACATAAGGGGACGGAAAGGTAAGGACCTTACGTGTTGTTATAACAATACGTTCATAACAACACGTAGAACTGAAAGATTGGGGCGCGTCGGCTTATACAGAGGTCGGGGTGATTCTCATATCTATATGAGAATCACATACCAATAGACTGTGCTGTAATAGTTATGCTGTGTAAACTAACAACACTGTGTAATTAACACATTTACTGAATAACACTGTAGTATTTATCTCTGTAGTGTTAAGAGAGAGAACAAGTAACATGTATATGAAAAAACAATATAGACACCCTCTCTCTTACCTCACCAAAGCCTTTACCTTACTATTAACCCTTCTCCTCCTATCATCCCTACAATATGAAACAGCCTTTGCCAGACAGACACCTCCTGCTCTATCCCTCCTATCATCTGTTTCATCTACATCTGTTTCATCTAATACCAAATACACAAGAGTAAGTAATACAAATACACAAGAAGTATGTGTAACAACTAACACAAATGTATCTCTCCTAATAGATCCTGTTACAAGCAGTACAAAACAAACCCTGTCCTGCACCCCATCTCTCTTACCCCAACCACAGACACATATATATGTCCCATACACAGATACATCCTCATACCTATATGTCCCATATATAACCAACACACATATATCTCTCTATTACACAGATAAGAAAGCAGATCCATCATCTTTCCTAACCTTCCCTCATACAGACATAGCAACCCCATACGGAGATGAGAAAGTAATCTCCATAACAAAGACAACAACCAATCTCATAGCTCTCCTAACAACCCGTAACATCTTCTTCTTTGACATACATGTAACAGAGAAACCAAAGATAACTGTTCCCATACACAAACAGATAGATAACACATATCTCTCAGACATACCATCACTCAGAAACTCCAGATACACCTTCTCTCTAACACACCCAAACAAAGACATAACCATAGATAGATACACCGGACAGATACATCTCTCATCCCTACCAACATCTCCCATAACAGCCATAGCCATAAACAGAGACACAACCACCCATATCACCTATGCATTGGCTGATGAACCCCGTGTTCGCACGAAGAGACGCGGTATATATCGTCCGCGCCCGCATGGTAATGGTCTTTTCGCTGGTCCGTATAACTGTAATGTTGGCCTTTTCTCTGATAGCAACAAGCCAAATTGCCCCAAGCCACCACCTCCACCACCAAGGCCAAAGCCACCAAAGCCAAAGCCGAGTTTTACGTCAACTCTCTTGGGTGGGCATAATAATCAGTGGACTGTTTCTTATGGAACTCAGCTTCTAACCCCTGATGTGAAGCCTGTAACAACCACTGTTACACAGGGTCAGACAGTATCCATTTCTCCAACATGGTCAACACCATATAAACATTTCACGACAAGAGTCACCAAAGGCCGTGACAGTCACGACATCACCATGGGTCTTGTTCTGAATGAATATTTCACTCCTACCAGCTTTCACGGCACCACTCAACCTTATCCCTTACCCTCAGGACTAACCCTTAATACAAGCAATGGAGAGATAACAGGGTCTATAGATAAGGGTCTTGCACCCGGTTTATATACGTTTGCTTTGACGGTGAGACTAAAAACCACTGCAAGATTTGGTGGAATGCATACGTTTACCCAACGCACGTCGCGTAATTCTATCGGTATCACTGTTACGTACAATATCTATGTAACCTCAAGAACTTCCAGTTCCACCTCTACCACTGTTACACAGGGTCAGCAAGTATCTGTTTCACTACCTACCACCCTATCCTCCTACACATTGACCCCTGTAGGTTCCGCTGGTACATTACCCTCAGGACTGTCCTTTGCCAATGGAACCATAACAGGAACCCCAACTATTGCGCCCGGCACATATACATACACAGTTACATATGGAACTACCACAACAACCACAGGACTTTTCCTTGATCGCTCTTCAGACCAGATACTACTGACGGGTATATGCAACAGCTGCCACCACAGTTTGCGAACCGGCCTTGTGAAACCCTCGCCCTACCCGATCTATGTAGCCACCACAGGTATCGCAACCCCTATTGCTGCAACATACACCTATGTCTTTACTGTTTCTCCTTCTCAGACACCCAAGCCTCCCGCAGCAAAACCTGCTCCTGCAAATACTCAGGCAACCTCATCAGCACAACCCCCTGCACAGTCCCCTGGTAACAAGCCGACCGAGACAACAACACCTGACAAGAAACCCGCAGCACCACAGAATGCCGCGGCTTATCGCTTACCATGGTGGTGGGCATTAATTTCCGGACTAATTTCCCTGTTAGCCCCTGTAGCTATTGCCCTTCCCCTCCTCTTATGAATATATAAATAAACCTTATTTATCACACACTAAGCAGTAAAATATGCTAGAATTGCCACACACTGATAGATCTTACAGACGTGGGTTGTTATGAGTGCGAGGGGTGTAATTATGGTTAAGGTGGTAGCTAGATGCATGTGTGCGCTGTTTCAAACCCCCCAAAACAGAAAACAAAACAGAAGGGGGGGGGATTGCCAACATCGCCTAACCCTCTCTCTTACCTCACCAAAGCCTTTACCTTACTATTAACCCTTCTCCTCCTATCATCTATCTCTCCCGTATCTGCCAGACAGGCTACTGAGTGTATCCCCACCATCGGTTGTTACAATACGGGTAGTGGGCATGTATGTACTGCGATGGGTATAGATCTCCCAGGATGTCCATCCAGAACACCGGCCAATATAGCGTCTGCAAATGCTAAGGCGCAACAGCATCGTGCATTACTCAATCCCGGATCGACCACCTCACCAAAGCAGCCCTCATCCACTGCTGCAAATACTCAGGTAACCCAGCCTGCTACTCAGGCAACCCCATCAGT
Organism: Tropheryma whipplei str. Twist; assembly: GCF_000007485.1. Taxonomy (NCBI): domain Bacteria; kingdom Bacillati; phylum Actinomycetota; class Actinomycetes; order Micrococcales; family Tropherymataceae; genus Tropheryma; species Tropheryma whipplei. Next base: position 184,925 of record NC_004572.3, read on the forward strand.
ACAGTCCCCTGCCGCAGCCACACATTCATCCTCTACCCAGACCCCTTCTGCCGAAACCAGACCTGTAGCTCCATCGGCACCTGCACCTGCTGCTCCACCATCACAGCAACCTGATAACAAATCGACCGAGACAAAAACCCACCTACCATGGTGGTTAGTGATGATCACTGGATTATCAGGTCTATTACTAGGATCTGGACTGGCTGCCCTCCCCTTCCTCTTATAAAGAGAGATACAGTTGTGGCTCCGACCGGTATCGATCCGGTGACCTTTCGATTTTCAGTCGAACGCTCTACCAACTGAGCTACAGAGCCATGAGCGACCCTGACGGGACTCGAACCCGCGACCTCCGCCGTGACAGGGCGGCGCGCTAACCAACTGCGCCACAGGGCCAAAGAATAAGGGTGACCCCAACGGGATTTGAACCCGTGCTACCGCCGTGAAAGGGCGGGGTCCTAGGCCTCTAGACGATGGGGCCAGAAAGATGGAAATCATACAGAATGAACCTTCCTACGTTCTATTACTATATACGTATCTATATCAGAGAACCGATGTATCTGTGATATATACGACACAACTAATCCCACAGAGTTACCTGTAACCCCCGGTGTGTAACCTGTTACATCTGTTGCAAACACTAATAAACCCAACCACCCTAACCTGCTGCAGCAAAACCTGCTCCTGCTAAACTTGCGCAACCCGCTGCTACTGAGCTGCCCCCACACAATCATCCGGAGGCCTCTTTGACGGCCTACTCAGTGGCATAGGCTCCCTCTTTGGTACATCTCTATCTATCACAGCGCAACCTGTAACCCCTGCTATGTAACCTGTAACCTATACTGTGCAACCCATTACATGTAACACATAGGCATTGGCACAACCATAACCATATACACAACAACACCTGTCAGCTTATCTGTAACAGGTTTTATAACCAGTTACACAATAAGCCCAACCACCCTAACCACAGACAGTAACACCGTAACCATCAATATTGATACCAGTAACCCTTGACAGAACCAATGGAACCATAACAGGAAGTATAGATACAGGTGTTACACCTGGAAAATATGTTGCAATCATTACTGTTACCCAGTAATAGTGTTTACTCCTCAACCGCAGTAACAGAGTAACCTGTAACCCCCACACCCGCAACCTGTAACCCCTGCCCGCGCAACCCCCGGCGACACCAGCCCACATGTAACACAGTATTACTGTGTCATGTGTGTGGTTACCTATATATACATAATCTGAATTATCAAGACTAAGATGCATGTCTGTGTGAATGAACAAATGTTCTCAGGTAAGTATTTCAGGCAGATGTTCCTTGTTAAGTGATTAAAATACGATGCCTGAAGGCCCGAATGCCGTTACACATATGTATTATCCACGTATTTATGTATTATCCACATAATAAGGCACAACAGCACTTTAGGTAATTATCAAGGTAATTATTACTATAATTGACTCCGCTGTGGGTAGATGTGTTCGTCGATGCTTTATCGTTGCTCTTGTGTCGGTTCTCTGTTCGTCGATGCTTTTTCAGACATCTGTGGCTGCCGACCCTACGGGCGAACCCGTTCCTCCTGGATATCCGAACTGGAATGATGTGGAGCGCGCGCGACGCAATCAGGACGCCAAACGTCGTGAAGTGGAAAATATAACAGGCTTGGTAATGGCCTTGCAGGATAGGGTCAATCAGGCTGTAAGGGCTGCTGCCATATCTGCTGAACGATACCAAGAGGCAAAGATTAAGCTTGAAGATGCATCGCGCAGATCGAAGTCTTTTGCTGAGCTTGCAAAAAATAGTTCACTCAAGGCCGACCTGTCGAAAAAGGAGGCTGGCCGAATGATAGCAAATCTTTACAAGCGCGGTTCCTCTAATATGAGCCTGTTTTTTTCACGCTCTGAAGATCCTGAAAATCTTCTTGAAATGCTAACTCTGATTGATCGTTTTGGTGGTCATTTTGATGAGGTTTACACGCGCGCAATTAGGGATGCTAATGATTCATCGGCTTTGCGTAAACAGGCCGATGCTGCTCATATCGATTTTGAAAAACTTGCTGATGAATCGCAGCGCGCCTACGATGCGGCGCAACATGCAAGACAGGCTGCAGCCTCGGCTGTAGATGAGCAAAAAGCGAGGAGCAAGGTTCTCCTGGCACAGTTGGCTGTGTTGCAAAATACAACTCAGGAGGTACAAAAGCGGTACCTCGCCGGCGTACGGGAGAGGCGGGAAAGAGCTGAAGCCGCACGCCGGCGTGCGGCCCTGCGTGACAAGGGTAATCATGCGGCCGCTACAGCCCTTTTGTCGAATAATCCCCCGAGGTCCTCTGCTGTTGCAAAAGTTCTGAATTTTGCCAGGCGTGCAATCAACCTTCCTTATGTATTTGGCGGGACGGGCAATCCCGGTTATGACTGTTCTGGTTTAACTCTTATGGCTTATAGAGCCGCCGGTATAAATATCGGTTCACACAGTGTTAACAGTCAGTATTACACAGCCCGTGCCAAAGGCCAGCTTGTCAGTTATGAGAATAGACAGCCCGGAGATCTTCTTTTCTGGGGCAGTGGTCCAGGCAGTTTCTATCACAATGGCATTTATGTCGGTAATGGAATGATGATTGCGGCTCCTGACTTTGGGGATGTTGTTAAACTACAGCCGGTTTGGGGAATCCCCTGGCTTCAGGTTGCGCGCCCTGCCCAATAGAGTTTTGCCCAATGGAATCTTGCTTGTCTCTGCATGTGTTATTTTCTGCAAATCGCCCTGTATCTGTGTTGTCTTGTATCTGTTTTGTCAGATCGGCCATTGGCACTTATTTCTTCGCCTATTACCGTCTAATGCAATTGAGTGGTTAAAATACTGCCAGATTTGCCTAGTGTTAACCAGGCCTGCTGCGTCATGTATACTCGTTCATGTACTTATACCCAGGGAGGCCCAGATGGCGCGTGTGTCTAATTTGTATACCACTAATGTAAGGACCGATCGCTCGATAGGATCGAAAACCTTCAAGGTGCTTACATCTCTTCTAATAAAATCTCTTGTTCTGACGCTTTGCGTCCTAGTCTTCCAACAACCCACGCATGCACAGACACCTGTCGTATCTACCCCCATAGTTCAGGGGGGGGGCATTCTCTAGCTGAAGAAGGTCGTCCCAGAACCAAGAGGTGGACCTGGTCTGGCGTTGGCAGTACCCTTTGGGGTGGCATTAAGGGTGCTGCCGGGTACTTGGCGCATCCATTTGGAGGCGGCACGACTGACACTGTAACCCAATCAGCACAGCCTACAGTTCCCGTGGCACCTGCACCTGCAGCACCATCGGCACCAGCTCCTGCCAAACCAGCTCCTTCTGAAGCAACCCAGGCTGCACAACCACCAGCAAAACCCGCCGCAGCCACACATTCATCCTCTACCCAGGCTCCTTCATCGGCACCCAAGCCTGCTGCTGCCAAGCCTGCGCCTGCAAAACCCGCTGCAGCAAAGCCTGCTCCTGCCAAACCAGCTCCTTCTGAAGCAACCCAGGCTGCACAACCACCAGCAAAACCCGCCGCAGCGAAACCCGCACCTGCGAAACCCGCTGCTACTCAGGCAACTCAGGCACCCAAGCCTGCTGCTGCCAAGCCTGCGCCTGCAAAACCCGCTGCAGCAAAGCCTGCTCCTGCCAAACCAGCTCCTTCTGAAGCAACCCAGGCTGCACAACCACCAGCAAAACCCGCCGCAGCGAAACCCGCACCTGCGAAACCCGCTGCTACTCAGGCAACTCAGGCAACCAAACCTGCTGCTCCTGCAAAACCCGCTGCAGCAAAGCCTGCTCCTGCCAAGCCTGCTCCTTCTGAAGCAACCCAGGCTGCACAACCACCAGCAAAACCCGCCGCAGCAAAACCCGCCGCAGCGAAACCCGCACCTGCGAAACCCGCTGCTACTCAGGCAACTCAGGCAACCAAGCCTGCTGCTCCTGCAAAGCCCGCTGCTGCAAAGCCTGCCGCAGCCACACATTCATCCTCTACCCAGGCACCTTCTCAGGTAACCAAGCCTGCTGCTGAAAAGCCTTCATCCACTGTTGCAAATACCCAGGTAACTAAGCCTGCCGCTGCCAAACCTGCGCCTGCGAAACCCGCTGCAGCTAAACCTACTCAGACAACCCAGGCTGCACAGCCTTCTTCCGGTAATTCTGCCGAGCGATCTGACAGTGTTCAACCCAATAATAGTGCGCAACCCAATAGCGAAGAAAAATCTGCCGATTCCTCCAGTTCTACCAGCGCCACCGAAACCAGGCCTGTTTCCGCTAAAGAACTCGGGAAAGCTGTTGAGAAAGCGGTTGTTAGCTTGATTGTTGGGGTGGTATCTGCTGTAGTATCTGGAATATTCACGGCGATCTATAGGTGGTACTCTAAGTTTTACAAGTGGTACTCTAAATTTTCTGCCAAACAAGCGTAGCGATTACTTATAGTATTCGCGCAGGATTTTACCCTTGTATTCCCGGAAGTACCCTTCGTCTATGGCCTTCCTTGCCCCGTCGACCATACTGACAATAAAGTACTCATTATGAATAGAGGTTAAAGTCGCCGCACACATTTCTTTTGCCCGAAAGAGATGATGTATATACGCTCGCGTGAAGTTCGAACACGCATAACACGCACATCCCTCTACAAGAGGAGAGAAATCGTTTCTGTACATTTTACGCCTCAGATTCTTCCTCCCGGAAGGTGTGTAGAATGCCGTATTCCTTGCAACACGTGTCGGCGAAACGCAGTCAAATGTGTCTATACCAGCTTCAATGGCATTCATCAGATCATTGGGCTCTGATATACCGAGAAGATGTCGCGGTTTCTCCTCAGGTAATTTTCTTGTGCACCAGGTTATTATTTCCCTTATGCGTGACTTTTCCAATGCCCCACCTATTCCAAAGCCATCAAATCCCATTTGCCCAAGATCTCTACATGCTTTCTCTCGAAGATCTCTGTAATTAGCACCCTGTATCACTGCAAACAGCGCCTGATCTTCCTTGGAATGCTGATTTAAGCACCGTTCTGCCCAGAGTCTGGTTCTCTCAAGTGCGTATTCCTGTACCGCTCGTGAATCATCCAGGGTTGTTAGTTGGTCAAATGCGAAGATTATATCCGCGCCGATCTTGTTCTGTACTCTTATGGACTCTTCAGGCGTAAACCTGTGTTGTGAGCCATCTATGTGTGATCTAAACCAAACGCCTTGATCATCAATTCTTATGAGGCTTGTTTTCCGTATATTACTCTCCCATGTATTATCCGGCACCTCCATAGAAATAACTTTTTTACCTCCACGACCGAGGCTCATCACTTGGAAACCGCCTGAGTCTGTGAAAGTTGGGCCGTTCCATGACATGAACCTGGAAAGGCCACCTGCTGCTGCGATCGTATCCGGCCCCGGCCTAAGGTATAAATGATACGCATTGGCAAGTAGCCCCTGCGCACCCAATTGTTTCATCTGTTCTGGCAGAACACCCTTTATACTTGCTTTGGTTGCAACAGGGATAAAGGCTGGTGTATGTATCTGTCCATTACATGTGCTGATTATCCCCGTTCTCCCATACTCTGTTTGTTTTAGAACAGAGAACATACTCCATCTCCCTATACTCCAGCCAGTGATATAATTGCCCCACACGGGTAAGTCAAGCATAAATAAAAGACGTAAATAACAAGAATAGTAAACGTGATTACTAAGTAATGTAATAACGAATGGAGTAGCTACACGGTGAAGAAAGCACTTGTCACTTTATCTTTTCTAACGCTCATAGTAACTACACAACAGTCTGCCTTTGCAAGCCCCAGACATGCAGGTCTTGGTGATGCCCTAGGTAATGTCTTCAACCATATAGGACATACAGTAAAGAAAAAGGCAAATGAACTCAAAAATACAGTACAGAGAGAAGCTAATAACTTCAAACATACAGTACAGAGAGAAGCTAATAAGTTTGAGAACACACTCAAACGTGCTGGACAGAGTGTCCTTCAGGCAGGTGCTGATGCAGTCGTAAAGGCAGGTGTCAAGGTTGCCCAGCAAGCAGTTGCCCAGAATGCCCAAACCATACAGACCCAAGTACAGGCTGTCAGTGACCAGGCAAGCACCGTTGCAACCAGTCTTCTAGCCCAAGCAAACCAGAGTGTAGACCAGGTTCTGGGTAAGGTAAAGGTAGCTGCACGTAACGCTGCCATTACCTTAGTTGTTGCAATTATCTCTGCAGTCTCCTCTTGGTTTGCTATTACTAAGTGGTTCGCTTAAGGATGCAGACACTTACTGCTATTGTTGAGATTCCCCGTGGCAGCCGCAGTAAATACGAGATAGATAAGAAAACAGGTCGTCTTTTCCTAGATCGTGTCGTATCAACTGCATTCGGCTACCCAACAAATTATGGATTCATCGAGAACACCCTAGCCCTTGATGGTGATCCAATCGATGCCCTAATACTTGTTCAGAACCAGCTTTTCCCCGGTGTTGCCCTACATATCCGCCCTGTTGGTGTCCTCCATATGACTGATGATGGTGGTGAGGATGACAAGGTTCTATGTGTTGCCCTGAAAGATCCTTACTGTGATCATATAAATGATCTAGATGATGTACCAAAGCATGTGCTAAACCAAATAGAGCACTTCTTCCAACACTACAAAGATCTAGAAGAAGGTAAATGGGTAAAGCTTGGTGCCTGGAATGGTAAAGATAAGGCCATAGAGATTATCACAGAAGGCCTATCCCGCTTCAACTAATAATCCTGTGTATGAGCCTCTGCAGGTATCAAACTAGCAGCATCCTTATCTGCAAAGATAATAGTCTCTAACCTTCCCCTTACACCAGCTATAGGCAGCTCTAGGACATCTGCCCCCTCTAGGGCGCTTTTGGTTGCAAAGCATCTTCTGGGCGATGCGCGGATACACTTAGTCTATTGGGATTGTATATAATTCCGCGCCCCGATACATGCATTTTAGGGTATACAGAGCGGACGACACCTCGCTTCAGAATGCAGACTTGAGAGTAATAGAAAAGTGAATCATGCAGTTTTACAAAAAGCACGCGGATAGCATTTACCCGGCTTGCACGGCGACCATGGCGGTGCTGGTAATCGTAGCAAATATTGGTGCATCAAAGGCCGTTGTATTTGGGCCCGTTCTGACAGACGGTGGGTTTTTTATATTCCCCCTTGTGTATCTGATAACGGATATTGTTACGGAGTTATTTTCTTTTAGAAAAGCGATGAATATGCTTTTCATAAGTATTATTTTGTCCTCTCTATCATCACTTCTGTTTTTTATTATTGTTCTATTGCCCGGATCTGTGTCAGCTGCGCAGCACCAGATAGCGATGGAAACAACCTTGCTGCCTGCTGCTGGAATTGTATTCGCCAGTCTCTTATCTTTTTTGGTAAGTCAAGCAACCGACGCATTTGTTATGTCTTTTATGAAACGTCGGTTTTCTGGAAGGCATATTTTGTTCAGAATTATGGGTTCGGGCGGCATCGGTCAGTTGCCGGATACGATTATATTTTGCAGTATTGCTGCGCCACTAATTGGTATTACAAATTTTGATGATTTTCTAATCTACACAGGGTTTGGATTTTTTTACAAGCTGTGCATGCAGTACCTATTGTCTCCGCTCGGTGCGCTTGTTATTGTTTTGCTGAAGAGATAATTCCCAAACCCTTTAAGGGCATCTTATAAACATTTAATTCAAAGGATTACCCGTTTTGTGTCAGTTGTGACGGATTCGCTACACTCATTTCGAAGTAGATACACACTCTTTGCCACACAGTTATGTACAGGGACATATCCAGATAACAGCGCAATATCCAGTCAACAGGGCAAAAAACAATACTGTGTTACCTAACAACAATGGATATACACGGGAAGTGGTAACCCAAACCAGTCATACAAACCAGTCACGGGGCATGTCACAGAGTGCTGTCAACCTAATCATTACTGCTTTGGGTAAGTCATCATCTACCACACAGACATGGATTGTCCTAACCGTAGGTGCAGGTAAGTGTATAGACAGACAGAGCCAACTGCAGTTACAGAGTTACCTGTAACTGCGGTTGCGTAACCTGTTACTCACCTGCGCAACTGGTACCCGCTTGTGCTGTGTTACGTGATTATCCCTGTTGCGTTACATGTCACACGCACGCCCGTGAACCGGTAACCTGTGTTGTGTAACATGTAACTCACACCCGTGTTACCTGTAACACAGGTTACTTGAGACGCCCATACACAATCATCCAGATACCTCTTTGGCAGCATTACCAGCGACCTATTCAGTAGCCTACTCAGTGGCATAACCAATTCCCTAAGAAATATCGCTGTTGTAACACATGTAGAGCACGGCAAGACAACCCTGATTAGCGCGATATGCTTTGTTATCCTCAGTTACCGATTGGGGTAGTATACTGGCTACGTACACTGTAGATCATGGTGGCACACCTGCGCCCGTAAATGGGCACCTGAAGCCTCTATGTGTGGATGTATGAATATGCTGGCCTTGATGCACTGAGGTGCATATGAAGATTGATTTATCAGTTCTGCGTGCGGTTGAGCGCGAGCAGCGTGTCGCTTTTGATGATCTAGTCCGCATCGCTGAGCAGGCGGTTGTTATGGCTTACCTTAGACATACTGGCCTGGAGGATGCGGATCTTGTGAAGGCAAAGCTCAACCGCAAGACCGGCGAGATCGATCTGCGCGTCAAACACGATGGCGATTTTATCCCGTACAAATCAGATGCTTTTAGCCGGATGGCTGCCACTGCAGCCAAGCGTGTTATAACGAGCAAAATGCGCACCCTTAGTGACGATTCGACGTTTGCCCGATACAAAACAAAGATCGGCACCGTCCTGTCTGGAGTTATTTCGCAGAGTACTTCTCAAAACTTTAGGATGGTTTCTCTCGATCGTCGGACAGAAGCAATTTTACGCCCTGAAGAGCAGATACCTGGTGAGGAATACCCGCACGGTAAGATGGTCAAGGTTTATGTTACTGATGTTACACTGGGCCCCCGGGGGTCTAATGTTTATGTTTCACGAACCCATCCTGGCCTGATTAACGGTCTGTTTTTACAAGAAGTGCCAGAGATCGCCTCCGGCACTGTGGAGATTGTTGCTGTTTCGCGAGAGGCAGGTCATCGTACAAAAGTCTCTGTCAGGAGTAATAGCAAGTCAACAAGTGCGGTGGGTGCATGTGTTGGAGAGTATGGCTGCCGTGTGCGTGCTGTTACCTCGGAGATCTGTAATGAAAAGATAGATATAATAAGTTACTCTGATGATCTTGGTCAGTACGTGGCAAATGCTATTTCTCCGGCGACTGCTGCTGATGTTTTTGTCTTAGATTCTAGACAGAAGGTTGTTCGTGTGTATGTTTCGAAGGAGGAGTACTCCCTTGCAATTGGCAAGGAGGGTCAGAATGCCAGGCTTGCTGCTCGTCTGACGGGTGCAAAGATTGATATCAGGATTGACGAGTAGGTCTTGGCGTATGTGTGCTGTGTATCTATCAGATGTATTTGGTGTATTTTATGCAAATAACATATATCTTGGTAACGTAGCGTGAATACAATGACGAGTGTCTGAATGAAAATCTAGGATGCCTACCCCGCTTGGGTGTGGGCCTATGCGGGAGGGGTATAGTGGCAAAGCCGCGCTTGTATGAGGTGGCCAGTGACTTGGGTACCGATAGCAAGACCCTTATGGGTATTTTGCGTGAGATGGGTGAGTTTGTTAAGAGTCCATCTTCCGCCTTGGAGCCACCCGTTGTGCGCAAGCTCGCAAAAGCTTTTGCCGAGAAGTATCCCGATAAAGTTGAAGAAAAGAAAGAGCATACACCTCCTGCACCTGTAGTGGAGACGCCCAAGGCTCCGCCCCCGTTACCTCGTCCGATTATTCGGCATGCTGTTCGCGGTGTGCCGTCTGGTGCGCCTCGTCCGGGTAATAATCCGTATGCTCCTCGCCAAGGCATGGGTCAGCTTGCTACGCCTGGCCCTGCGACCAAGAGGCCCGTAAAGTTTAAGGCAGAAGGTGACAAAAAACCTGCTTCAACGCATAGACGTGTTCCTGCCCCATTGCCTCAGAAGCGTACACCCCTGCGCGGGCGTGGTGCCCCCGGGGCATTTGGCCGAGGTAATAAGCCAAAGTCGCGCAAGTCCAAAACTCTCAAGAGGCAGGAGTTTGAGATGCGCGATGCGCCTGTTATTGGCGGGGTGACAATTCCACGCGGTGACGGGCGGGTGATACGCCTCATGCAGGGTGCATCTGTAACGGATTTTGCAGAAAAAATAGATGTTCTTCCGGCCAATCTATTGTCTGTTTTGTTTCACCTAGGTGAGATGGCGACTGCGACGGAATCGCTGGATGAGGCAACTTTTGAGATCTTGGCTGAGGAAATTGGCTACAAGGTGCAGATAGTTTCCCCGGATGATGAGGACCGCGCACTGCTTGAGTCATTTTCTGTCAATCTGGCCGCAGAACACGCAGAAGACAGTGAGCTCGATCTTGCCATTCGCCCCCCCGTTGTAACTATCATGGGGCACGTTGATCATGGAAAGACGCTTTTGCTCGATACGATCCGCAATACGAATACGCTTGCTGAAGAATCTGGTGGTATCACTCAGCATATTGGCGCTTATCAAGTGTCTGTTGGTGATCGATTTGTAACATTTATTGACACCCCCGGACATGAGGCGTTTACAGCGATGCGTGCACGTGGTGCCAAAGTGACCGACATAGCGGTTTTGGTTGTTGCGGCGGATGACGGCATTATGCCACAAACGATAGAGGCCCTTGACCACGCTCGCTCTGCTGATGTTCCGATTGTTGTTGCGGTTAACAAGATAGACAAAGAAGGTGCCAATCCGGCTAAAATCCGACAGCAAATGACCGAGTTTGATGTTATCCCAGAAGAGTACGGTGGTGATGTCATGTTCATTGATATATCTGCAAAAACCGGTCAGGGTGTTGATGCCCTTCTTGAGGCGATTCTATTAACGGCGGATGCAGCACTTGAACTAAGAGCTAATCCGGATCGTACTGCACGTGGTGTTACGATTGAGGCAAAACTCGATGCTGGTCGCGGTGCCGTTGCAACCGTTTTGGTGCAATCTGGTACTTTGCGTGTGGGTGACCGGGTTGTTACCGGGTGTGCTTATGGCCGTGTTCGTGCAATGGTTGATGAGAATGGTCTGCCTGTTGAAAGTGCGCCTCCGTCACGACCTGTGCGTGTGCAAGGACTCTCTTCTGTACCAAAAGCCGGTGATAGTTTTATAGTCGTGGCAGAAGACAGACAGGCACGACAAATAGCCGAGAAACGTGAGGCTAATGAGCGAAATGCCCAACTTGCTAAATCTCGCAAGCGTGTCAGCCTTGAGGACTTTACTCGCGCCATCCAAGAAGGTAGAGTTCAGTCGCTGAATATGATTATAAAAGGCGATGTTTCTGGAGCGGTTGAAGCATTGGAGGAATCCCTTTCAAAACTTGACGTTGGTGAGGAAGTATCTTTGAGGATTATTCATAGGGGAGTTGGTGCAATAACGGAGTCAGATGTAAATTTGGCAACAGTAGACAATGCAGTTGTTATAGGCTTCAATGTGCGACCTGACAGAAAGGCCAGGGATAGGGCTGCACGAGAGGGTGTTGACGTAAGATTCTATTCGGTTATCTATGACGCAATCGAAGATATTGAAAAATCCCTGAAAGGTCTTCTGAAACCAGAACTTGAAGAGCGTAAATTGGGCCTTGCAATCGTCAAAGAGGTATTCCACTCGAGTCGTGTGGGTACTATAGCTGGCTGCAGTGTTGAGTCTGGCAGTATCACAAGAAATGCAAAGGCTCGTCTTATTCGCGATGGCGTGGTTGTGGTAAACGATCTTACTGTGACTTCTCTCAGGCGGTTTAAGGATGACGTAACCGAAGTGAAGTCTGGGTTCGAGTGCGGTGTCGGCCTTGGGTCATGTGATGACATTCGGATTGGTGATGAAATAGAGACGATTCAGATTGTTGAAAAGCCACGTGCGTGATTGTGATACGCTGCAGTTGTTACGGGCACTGACTGCACCTGCCAAGCCTGTTGCGGCGAAACTCGCTGCTGCACAGCCTTCTGCTAAACCTTCTCGGGCAACCCAGCCTGCTGCAGCCACACATTCATCCTCTACCCAGGCTCCTTCTCAGGCATCGGCACCCAAACCCGCCGCAGCGAAGCCAGCTCCCGCTAAACCTGCTCCTGCGGCACCTGCCGCAGCCAAGCCTGTAGCACCGTCGGCACCTGCGAAACCCGCTGCCGCAAAGCCTGCACGTTAACTTCATCTGGTACATTTTGACAGTCAGATTATTCTTAGGGTTTTTCTAAAAGACTTGTGAAATGTGGACCGTGTTAAAGAATTTGCTATGAAGGATCAAATTCGCGCCCACAGGATGGCAGGCAGAATTCGTCATCTCATCTCCAGACAAATTGAAACGAAGCTGCGTGATCAGTTGGGTTTAGTTACTATAACTGAAGTGCAGGTAACAGGGGATTTGCATCACGCCAAAGTATTTGTCACTGTGTATGGCACGAAAGATGAAGCACAAACGGCCCTCAAGATTTTAGAGGATAACAGGGCTAACTTTCGCAGGTCACTTGGGGTTTTAAAGGTTAGATTCGTACCAACAGTTGAGTTTGAACTTGATCGCTTATTTGAAGATGCTGGGATTATGGATGAACTGATTCAGCGCGCGCGTGAGTCGGATAAGCGCATAGCTGCGGGTGCTTCAGGGCCAATTGATAATGATGCAACCGCCCTAATGGATAAAGTTGTAGATCAGGAGGCACGTAATCCCGATTCATGGCATACTGCGCCCACATCTTCATCGCACACCGCGGGTCTTTGCCTTGTGCGCGCAAGCTCACCGATTGCCTGTAATATCGACTCGACGACCTTATGTAAGCCGCGTACTCCAGGGCCGGGGCTGTGATTTGAAAGAAACATGTGTTATTGTCCTTGACTGCTATGACAAGCAGAATATCGAGGAAACTATATCGTCTCTTGAAGCAATTGGTAATTCTAGTGATGTATATCTTGTTTCACCCTCTGGCACTAGTATTCCAGGTATAAAAACCCTGAAAGGCTCGCAAGTTCAGGTAATTAATTCCTTTATACACAAAAAACAATATGAGTTTTACGCGTTTATAACGGCCGGCAGCTTCCCTGCACAAGATTGGCTCGATTGTGCATTAAAATCCTTCGACAACCGAACGGGTGTTGTTGCGTCAAGGATTGATATAAAAAATCCTCTTACCACTGAAGTTGCAGAATCAAAGACCTGCGTGTTACCTGATGCATCGTCTTCACATAATCACATATTACAAAGCCCAGGGTCAGCACAGACCAGCGCGTTATGCCCTTGTCGGTATGATTTTTCGTATACGGGTGGCGTATTCGAGTGGCTTAAGACATTTTTATCCGGCAAACTGTGTGCACGAAATAATTGCAGAGAGGTTTTTTTTGGGTCATTTGCCGGACTTGTAATGCGCGGCGATGCATTTATTCAGGCAAAAGGCTTTGACTTTGAGGGGCCAATATCTGATATTGACCTGTTTTGGAGAATAAATCTTCTGGGCTGGAAAGTTGCTTACGAGGAGAACAGCAGAGTTGCACTTTCCCTCATTAACTTCATTAACAATGAACGTGAATTAGCTCTTAATTCGCCGGTTTATTCCTCAATTGCAGGACCCATAAGGGCGAAAGCATCAAATGCTCTTTGTGTAATATACAAGAATTTGGCAAGCGAAACCATGCATACAGGGTTTATTCCAGCGATGCATTTGCTTTCTGTTTTGGCTGAAGTAGATACCCTTCCGCGGTCAGAATCAGCAATGCCCCCGCGCTTACAGTGTGAACATGAACAACTATCAACACACGCAGCACGGAAGCATGACGCCCATGCTGTTCATGCCAGCGAGTCTCTATCAGGCAAATGCGATGCGGTCTTTCTAAAAACACCTGTAAATTCCTTTGTTGACAATATTGTCGCCATTGAACGTAAAAGACAAGAAGTGCAAAAGACCCGGGTAATTCCAGACCACAATCTTTTTCGACTTATTCAGGTATCGCAAGAACATAGTGCGGTGTTGAAGGTTTTTGGATCTGAGGTGATTCGCCGCACGCGGGTTCTTGTCATAACACCTGACAGGGTCGGGAGATCTATGGCTGGTCCCGCTATCAGGGCTTGGAATATCTCAGAGGTTCTCTCGAGATTATATGAAGTGCGGCTTGTGTCAAGCGTACCTTCGGAGTCTCTCGATGCACCCTTTGAGATTTTCTATATCGGTAATAATCAGAGGCAAATGGCTATTCATGAAAAATGGGCAGATGTAATAGTTTTCCAGGGCCATATCCTTTCGCAATTTCCGTTGCTTAGAAGAACAAAAAAGTTCCTGATTGCTGATGTGTATGACCCAATGCATTTAGAGCAACTTGAGCAGGCAAAAAATTCTCCAATTGAAGTTTGGCGCGCTCAGTTTGAAGGCGCTGCAAGCGCCCTTGAGCAGCAGTTTCTTTTGGCAGATTATTTTGTCTGCGCTTCAGAAAGGCAGCGCCACTTCTATCTTGGCCAACTTATGAGCGCTGGGAAAGTGTCTGTTGAGCATTATCAGGAAGATCCACATCTGCGAAATCTAATTGATGTTGTTCCATTTGGATTAAGTTCAGTCTCTCCAAAGAAAACACGTGTATGCTTGCGGGGGGTTTATCCTGGCATCGCCGAAAACGACAAAATACTTATTTGGGCCGGTGGAATATACAACTGGTTTGATACCGAGACTCTCATAATGGCTGTTGCAGATCTGAGTCAGCGCCGAGATTCCGTCCGGCTATTTTTCCAAGGGACGAAGCATCCAAATCCTGCTGTTCCGGAAATGAGTGTTGTTGCCCAATCCCGTAGTCTTGCGCAAGCTTGCAATATTTTGGATAAATATGTTTTTTTCAATGACACTTGGGTTGATTACGATGATAGGCAGAACTATCTTTTGGAGTCAGATGCGGGGGTAACCACTCATTTCGACCACGTTGAAACGACTTTTTCCTTCAGAACCAGAGTGTTGGATTATCTATGGGCCGGCCTTCCAATGGTCATTACAGATGGAGATGTATTTGCCCAGTATGTCAAAGAGTACAATCTCGGCTTAGTTGTTGAGCAAGGGAACGTGCGTTCCCTTGCTGATGCCTTGGAAAAGATTCTTTTTGATCAAGACTTTATTCTTGCCTGTAAGAGAAATATAGAGGAGTTTAGACGTCGATTTTTTTGGGAGGAAGTTTTAAGACCGCTTATCAGGAGAATTGATGTGCCACATACCTTTAAGGTTGATACGCGTACAAAGCGTGACAGAAAGCGCATTGACAATATGCCTTGGGGGAGTAGGCGTAACCTGGCCCTTGTGCGTTACTACTACAGAGCTGGTGGAGTCAAGATGGTCTTTCGCAAAATTGTAGACAGGATTAGATTTTTATTTGGGAGTAGATAGGGTGTTTTTCTGGTTTACTTTTGCTTTATACATACTATGTGGGTTTTGTATTTTTTTTACTCTTATTTCCGGCCTGCTTCGCTATAGGCCGGCTGATTTGGTGTTTGTATCTATTGCTCTTGTGTGGCTGGGTTTTGTTGCTCAGCTTATCCTCTCATTTGTTGCCCCAACCCTTGGCAATCCCATAAAGGGTGATGTATTGCAGTTCTATCTGTATGCCGCGTGCTCCATTCTGATACCTATTGTTTCTATCGTTTATGTGTTTATTGAACGCGCAGTTTGGGGCAATTATGTTTTGCTTCTCGTTGCTCTTGCATCAATTGCTATTCTTTGGCGCATGCAAGTTATATGGGGTTAGTGCGTCATACATATTTTGCGGACCTGATTCATTCCGTATGCTTGTTGTATTCGTCTGTATGCTTGTTGCGCTTTCTGTGCACATGCTTACAAACATGCTTATTGATGGTTTGGTGTCCTGAGTGGGCTATGAGATTACCCTTATACCCTCCTTATCGCCCTTAAGGAATTTCAATAAGAAATTCCAATCTCTGATAGTTCTATGATTCAAAGTGTCTTGTTATCCTTTATTGTTACTGTTTTTATTGTTACCGTTTTAAGGTTTCCTTGGTGCTGTTATAGTTTATTGCCGCCACTCTTATCAGCTTTGCCAGTCACCCTTGCAGGTCACATTTGCAGGCACCCTTTCCACCGCCGTCCTACCCGGCGCCGTCCTGCAGCAGTAACAACACTGGTTAGTGCCTACAGTGCTTTTTACTCTGCAGTGCCTTTCTCCCAGTGCTTTTTACTCTGCAGTATGAAGTTTTAGATGCATGTTATGACTGGAAAAGCTATGCCTATCCAGCAGCATCTCTATATGGGCAAGTTGGCATTAAGGCCTTTTAGCGTTACGGCCTTGTTTAGGTTGGCTATACAGTAAGAACGCAGAGCGATGTGATAGCATTCCTCCGGTCTTGACGAGGTGTTTTCGGCAATGTAGCACACTTGTTTTATTATGGTCGCAGCTTGCCTGGTTCTAAGGAGTTTTTATGTTATTCGGGACCATTCTCGGTTATCCCAGATTGGGTCCGCGAAGAGAGTTGAGAGATTATCTTTATTCCTATTGGCAGGGAAAAATATCCGAAGAAGTTCTCGAGGAAAAAACCCGTCTACTCCGCGAGGAAACGCATCGAAGATTAATTCTCCTCGGCCTTTCTGCCGAGAATTATTCTATCCCAGAATCGTTCTCGTACTACGATCATGTTCTGGATGCTGCGGTTCATGTTGGAGCTGTGCCAAGTCGTTTTTCATGGCTTTTGAATGATGGAATAGTTGATCTAAATGCGTATTTCACCCTTGCCAGGGGTGATCGCTCGCTTGCCCCTCTTGAATCCTTAAGGTACTTTGGGTCAAGTTATCACTATCTAGTTCCTGAGATTGATGGCAATACACATTTCGCACTTACCTCACACAGGGTTATTACGCAGTTTGAACAGGCAAAACAGGCCGGGGTAAATGTTAGGCCAACCATTCTTGGACCCGTTTCACTTCTTATGATGTCTAGGTCTCACGGTCCTAATGCAATTAATCCGATTGAGCGCTTGCAAGATCTTGTGCCCGTTTATTCGGAATTGTTTGAAAAACTTTATAATTCTGGCTGCAAATTTGTCCAAGTCGATGAGCCGGCTGTGACTCACAACACCTTCGGTATACAAAAATCCCAGGAGCTCCTTGTTGATGCGTATAAATTCTTGTCATCGCGGAAACTACGCCCAGAGATTCTCGTTGCAATGTCTTATGGAAATGCTGCTGATCAGGTTGATGCATTAGCTACGACTGGCGTAGAGGCTATGGCATTTAACCTTATTGATGGAGCTGTGCCATTTGCAAATCCATCCTTGGCAGATAAGGCCCTTTTTGGAGGGGTTATCGATGGCAGAAATATTTGGCGCGGCGATCTAGCAGCGGCGTATTACAAGCTTGAGAGATTGCGTGAACTCAGTGGCAATGTTGTTGCTTCAACATCAGCTTCACTTTTCCACTTACCTCTCTCCCTTGACACTGAAGACCTTGGCGATCACCTAAAGGAATGGCTTGCCTTTGCAGATGAAAAAGTCAGACAGGTTATGATCCTTGCAAGAGGTCTGGAGTATGGGGTGGGGTGCATATATGAACATCTCGATTCTGCAGCAAATTCACTATCCGACAGAATGACTACCCCCGGCGTGCGTGTCGAAGAAGTGAGACAAGCGTTGCAGGACCTCGGTGAGTCTGACTTTTGCCGCCCCCCGCGTGAACAGCAACAGGGCTGCAATCATGCGAGTCTGCCAATTCTTCCAATGGTAGGTATCGGTGAATTTTCCGATGGCACACCTTTTGTTAACAACGATGGTATACCAAATAACAACCCCCAGGCAGCAATCAGTTTCCAGGAAGATCTAGATATTCTGGCCGTTCAAAGGCTGGGAGATATTGATCCTATACAACGTTTCGCCTCTCGTATGCATGGATTTGCGATAACGCATAATGGATGGGTTCAGAGCATAGGGCCACACAGTGTCTGTCCGCCTATTCTATGGGGTGACGTCTCTCGCATAACCCCCATGTCGTCATGGATAGAATACACTCAAACCCTTACCGAGAAGTCTGTAAAACCGGTTTTACCGGGACCATTAACCCTTTTAATGTCATGTTTTGTACGCGAGGATCAGCCGTTTCAGGAAACAGCCCAGCAAATAGCCATTGCCATACGTGATGATATAGCCGATTTACAACGCTCCGGAATAAGAGCTATTCAGATTGATGAACCCGCCTTGGAAGAGTTTTTATCAATATATGACAATGCACGCTACTGTGCGCCGCAGGTATTTAGACTGGCCACATCAAGCGCTAAACCTGAGGTCCAGATACACCTCCACCTGCGCCCTCCAAATCTTGTTGAAACAATTGACATAATAAATGACCTTGATGTGGATGTAATTAGTGCCGAGATTGTGCCGTACACTTTCGGTTTACCCGCCCAGAAATGCCTGATGGAAATAAGACGTCGAATTCCTCTTTGCTTGTATTTCCATGATGCGAATTTTTCCAGAATGCCCAGCGTTGATGAGTGTCGATACTTGATTGATACGCTTGTAAGAGATGTGGATGGCGCCACACTTGCCAAGCAGTTTGATGACATGCACATTGCTGGCTTTACCGCAGGGTGTGCATTCACGGCCATTAATCCACGGGATATCTGCGTGCCCAGGGCGGATGATGCTGGAATCCCGTCGCTTGGATCCGGCGCAGATCATGCACTAGAGCGTCAAAAGGCTACTTACATACCTGGCGGTATACATAACCTCTGGATAGGTCTTATATACTCACATTCGGGCTATAACGCATTTGTTTATGACAGCGCTTATATGAGGGACATATATATCGGGAATGAACTCCAATTCGTGAAGAATATGACACAGGCAGTCTTACTACTTAGGAAGGAGTTTACATCACCCCAAAAGGCCCTATCTGCTTGAGTTTATGTTACGCAAATAGGTTTCTCTACCCCCTTGTTTCATGAGCAGCTTAACTAAGCTTAGTCAACAGCCAGTATCGTAAGCCACAACAGGGCAAGGGTAGGACAGAGCAAGGTAGGTAGGGCGCAAATGCAATGTGTTGCAGTCGCCGACTACTGAATAGTTATTCAGTGCTGTAGTCGGTGTTATGTTGCACCGCCACCCACCGGTATGTAGCCTGTTTGATATCCCCCTCAAGCACATCCATCCCTGTGTCATATCTCTATCTGTCACCCCAATCCACCATATAAGACCCAGGCCTCCTTGCCGGCCTTTCCTTGCCGGCCTGTTGCAAGCTACCCTCATCACCCTTACCAGTCACCTTTGCAGTCACTCTTGCTGCCGTCCTGCCCGCCGCAGTAACAACACTGGTTAGTGCCTACAATGCTGTTACTCAGTGTTTTTATCCAGTGCTTTTACTCTGCAGTATGAAATTTTAGATACGTGTTACTGGCAATCAATCAATTTGTGAGCGAATGCACTGCACTAAACTAGCAAGCGCAATAAATGCATATCCAGGGTCTAGTGCACCAACAGAAATATAAACGGAAATGTCTAGGCACTTTACAGAAATGATATGAATGGAATTGCCATGGGGTTGTGCAGATTTTACGGGTAGCATATTCTATGAATTACATTATTAGCTAGAATGTAATTGGTATGAGCACTATTATGGTTTGAGTTGGGCATTTTGTTCCGCCGGGTGTTCTGGCCCCGGGCGTTGCAGCCCGGATTCCTGCGTGTTTTGTCACCTTTCTGACGCCGCCGGTTTCCTTGTATTTATTCTGTTTGAGTTTGTTAGGGGGATGAAATAAACGAGCCTCGTGTGGGCGAAAGTATTACCGCACCAGAAGTGCGGCTTATAAATAGCGATGGTGGTCCGTTGGGTGTTGTGTCCCGTTCGGTTGCGCTTAGGCTGGCAGGTGAGGTTGGGTTGGACCTTGTTGAGGTTTCCCCATTTTCCAAGCCGCCAGTTGTAAAAATAATGGATTATGGGAAGTTTAGGTATGAGGCCTCCCAAAAAGCGAAGGAAGCTCGTCGCAGACAGAGTGGCGTTTCGGTCAAAGAGGTGCGCTTCCGTCTCAAGATATGCGATAACGACTATGATGTCAAGCTTCGCAAGGCCATTTCTTTTCTCCAAGCCGGCGATAAGGTAAAGGTTATGATACTTTTCCGGGGTCGTGAACAGTCTAGGCCGGAGCTTGGGGTGAAGCTTTTGAAGAAATTTGCTGATGATATTTCCGAGTTCGGGTCTGCCGATTCGCTTTCCAGAACCGACGGGCGCGGGATGGCTATCATGGTAAGCCCTATAAAAAGCAAGACAATTGTTCGGGAAAAATCTTCGCATGCGCAAAAGGGTGACAAACAGCCGTGAATGTAGCCGCATCCGTAAGTAGGTTTTGATTCACTTTGATGCTATAGTCTTCTTTGTATCTTAGGAGTGTTTGGTGCCAAAACAGAAGACCCATTCGGGTGCTAAGAAGCGCTTTAAACTCACAGGCTCGGGGTCGGTTTCTCGTGCACGCGCCGGTATGAGGCATAATTTTGAGCATCGTTCCAGCAGGGTGACCCGCAGGTTAACTGGAAGGCAGTTCGTGTCTGATGCCGACTCCAAATTGGCCCGCAAATTGCTGGGAAAATAGGGGGTTTCTGTGTCTGGAAGGCAGAACTAATGGTACGGGTTGCCCGTTCGGTGAATGCTCGCAAGAAGAGGCGTTCCATCCTTGCCGCTGCAAAGGGTTATCGGGGACAGCGTTCGAGGCTGTACAGGAAGGCTAAGGAGCAGGTTTTGCGCTCCTTGGTATACGCCTACCGTGATCGCAGAAAGAGGAAGTCGAATTTCCGCAAGCTATGGATTATTCGGATAAATGCTGCAGCAAGAATGGAAGGTGTGACATACAACAGGTTTTTACAGGGCCTGAAGCTTGCAAATATTGAACTTGATAGGCGTTCTCTGGCTCACCTTGCTGTGCACAACCCGGATACTTTTTCTGCTCTGGTGGGGGTTGCAAAAGATAGTTTGAAGAATGCCCCTGATCCGGTTGCTGCGGCGCGTCTTCGTGGCACATCTAGTCGTACTTAACTCTTGTTGGCATGCCGGGTTTGCATGCTAGCCTCCTCCGGTGTGTACCGGAAAGCACCCGTTGCTCCGCGCCGAGGGTCCTGCATACCTGCCTAATCTTTTTTGCCTGAAAAGTCTCTGCCTTACCATTAATCCTCACCATATCCCTGTGAAATAGCCTTTGCTAGACAGCTTGAAACTTTCATGTGTTATTTTCCTGTTTTTATCTGTGCCATCTGTATCTACATTATTTTTGTTACCATCGGCCCACACCTATTTGGGCACAGTGAAGATTCTGCGTAGTTTAGGGTTTTATTTACCGTTCACTTCCGATGTGTGCTGCATCTCACGGTTCGTATGATATTTCCTGCATAATGTTGTATAGCTGAGGAAAACTAATTAAAGTGGATGAAATACAGGACATAGAGGGTCTGACACGCCGTGCGCTTCAGGCAATCTCCCGTATTGACACTCTTCGTGATTTGACGAAACTGAAGAATGACAATCTTGGGTCTACATCTTGGCTTGCGAAATACAGTGCGAGTATAAAAATCCTCTCGCAAGAGAAAAAGCCCATTATCGGTAAAGCTGTCTCTGAGGCACGCCGGAAAATACTAGAAGCCTGTCAAGACAGAGATCTAGCCCTTCGACTGAATGCGCAGAATGAACAATTTACCCGTGAAACACTCGACATTACAGCTCTTCCAACACGAATCTTTCCAGGCGCACGCCATCCAATACATGTTTTACAGGACAAGATATTGGATTTTTTTCTAATGCGTGGATGGAGTGTTGTGGAAGGTCCAGAGCTTGAAAGTGAATGGTTGAATTTTGATGCCCTTAACATAGGGCCTTTTCACCCCGCACGCGAGGAAAGCGATACGATCTTTGCTGAACCCCGATCCGCCTCTATGCTTCTTAGAACACACACATCACCCGTTCAACTTCGTGCGCTTGTCTCAAACCCATTACCTCTGTATTGCGTTAGCAGTGGCAAAGTTTTTCGCTCTGACCCACTTGATGCAACACATACTCCGGTCTTCCATCAGCTTGAAGGGCTGGTATGCGACAGGAATATAACTCTTGGGCACCTTAAAGGTACGGTTGAGGATCTTGCGGGATATCTCTTTGGGGCTGAGGTGAACCTACGAATGCGATGTAATTATTTTCCATTTACCGAGCCAAGCGCAGAGTTTGATATTTCTAGGGATGGCATTGACTGGACCGAGTGGGGTGGCTGTGGGCTTGTAAATTCGAAAGTTCTCTCAATGGCTGGTATTGACACGGTACATTACACCGGTTTTGCCTTTGGCTTTGGCCTTGAGAGGACTCTCCAGTTCATACACTCGTTATCTGATATGCGTGACATAGTTGAGGGAGATATTCGATTCTCACAGCAATTTGGTCTCAAGTAGACTGTGTTGCGGCAGTGTTGTCAGGCGCCCTGCTGCGACGAGGGATTGTTCCTGGAGCATTTCCAGGTATTAGGAGGATGGTATGGCGGTCCTTAGGGTTCCTGTATCTTGGCTCTTAGAATACGTTCATACTCAGACTGGCTTTGTCGGCGAGACTGGTATACGTTCTGATACGCGACGCACTCACACGGACTGTCCGGTAGCGGAAGACATTCTAGAATCACTTTTAAGTGTCGGGTTTGAAGGTGAAATACTTGATCGGCCTGAACTGTCAGGACCTATAGTTGTTGGTCGAGTACTCGACTTCACAGAGGAGGTTCACTCAAATGGCAAAACAATACGATGGTGCAAAGTTCGGGTCTGCGCCCCAGTCCAGCCTAACAATACGCCCCTCAGTAAAGATTGTAATCCTTCGACCCAAACGGGAAATTTCTCTAATGCAGATACGAATTCTGCATTAGAGACACGGGATATCGTCTGTGGTGCAAGTAACTTTTCTAAAGGCGACTTAGTTGTTGTAACCCTGCCAGGATCTAATCTCCCCGGCGGATTTCACGTTACCGCACGGAAAGTCTATGGCCATCTTTCCGACGGGATGATAGCTTCAGAAAAGGAGCTTGGCGTGGGTGACAATCATGACGGAATACTCCGGCTTGCCGAAGTATTTCAGGGAGATGAGCTGTCAAAAATTCGTGAGGGTGATAATGCCCTCGACTTGCTGGCCTTGACCGATTCTGCTGTAGCAGTGAGTATTACCCCTGACAGGGGTTACGCCATGTCGATCAGGGGTATCGCCAGAGAGTACGCCCTTGCAAATAACATACCCTTTAGTGATCCCTTGCCAGATGATGTTTTGCCCGCGGGCGGACTTAGTATTGACCTACGGTGTAAGCCAAACGCATTTTTCACTCTTCTTATACAGGAGATAGAAAATAATCAAACTCCACAATGGATGGTCCGCCGATTACAACTTGCCGGCATAAGGTCAGTGTGCCCTGTCGTTGATATAACAAACTACGTGATGGTTGAGACAGGTCAGCCTCTGCATGCCTACGATTACGATGCCATACAGGGCTCTCTTTGTGTTCGCACAGCAGATAAAAAAGAAACACTGGATACTATCGATGGAAGACGGTTAGAACTACATACAGATGATCTGGTTGTTGCTGATGCAAATGGAGTGTTATCGCTCGCCGGGGTTATTGGAGGCAGTAGGTCTAGGGTTACTAGTGACACAAAGAGAATTCTGCTTGAAGCAGGTAACTTCAACCCTATTGATATCTCTCTATCATCCCGTCGGCATAAATTATACACTGAGGCATCGGCCCGATTTGCACGAAGTGTTGATATTCTGATTGCTCAGCGTGCCTTGGCTCGCGCTGCAGAACTTATACGTGATTTGGCCAGCGGGGATATCACAGAGCTAGGTAGTGCATACATCAATTACACCCAACAATCACCCATACTTTTAAGCACACTTGATATTGAACGTGTGGTGGGTTGTTGTTTTACGCGGGAGGAAATTATGTCCTCGTTGCGCGCGATTGGCTGTGATGTTTCTTGCGATTCTGACCACTCAACACCCGATACACAAGTTATGCTTGTCACCCCCCCAAGTTTTAGGGCCGATCTGGTTAATGTTCAAGATTTGGCAGAAGAAGTTATTCGCGTAATTGGCTTTAACCGCATTCCATCACTGCGCTTGTCAGTTCCCCATCGCGAGCAGCCACTTCAATCTCAACAATACAAGTTAGAAAACGGCAAGTTAGAAAACGGTTATACACTCTCGCCAGTCACCCCGCCTAGGACCCCGCCGGTGACTTTCGAGCAACGAAGGCTGCTTGGGCAGTCACTGGCTGCATGTGGGCATGTTGAGGTTATATGTTATCCATTCGTCAATTTAGCTGCTGCAGGCATATGCCATATTGATGTCACACATAACCCGGATTCCACACATAACCCGGATTCAGGGAGTGACCCAATAATCCCAACTGGCGTAACGCGTATCACGGAACCCGGTTCAAGCGGTGTCTCTGGCCCGGGCAATGTTGGTGTTAAAGAGAAGTGTTCGGCTGACACTTCAATAGAGCACGCCCCAACCACAAGGGCAATATCATTACATAATCCTATTGATGCAACAGAAGGGTATCTGAGGCGCAGTCTCATACCGGGGCTTTTGCAGTGCGCTCACAGGAATTTATCACGCGGATTGTGCGACCTTAGTATTTTTGAAATCGGTCGCGTTTTTCTTGGGCAACTCCGCACATCAAACTTGATAGGCTGTAATTCGGATAGTACCTGCAATGCTTGTTCGCGTAAAAACACCATCGAGTCAATGAATGAGGTGTATCAGCCATATACAGTCTCGGTCCTACAAACAGGTTCCGCAATTCAAAAGCAGCCTTACACAGAAGGACGTAAGTACGATTTGGCTGATGTGTTTGATTCCGCCCGGCAAATTGCCCGGGGCCTTGGGGTAGATTTTCATTTCGTACAGGATAAACACCCCGCTTTTCATCCAGGGCGTTGCGCTAAGGTTATCTGTAAACATCACCATATAGGTTATACCGGGCAAATCCTGCCAACTTTGGCTAACAAGCATAATCTTCCTGACAATGTGTTTGCGTGTGAAATAAATCTGGATCTTGTTGCGCAGCTTGGATGCTCGCAGGAAATTGTAAAAACCCTTCCTACAAGTCCTGCTGCAACTCAGCACCTTACTCTGACACTCGGCAATAATATCGCTGCTGCAAGTGTTATATCAGTTGTCAAAGAAGGCGCCGGTGAACTCTTGGAAGATATAAGGCTTATTGACGAATACAAACACGAAGAATCCGATAAAAAATCCCTAACATTTGCGATGCGCTTTAGAGATAAGGAAAAGACGCTTACTGCACAGCGAGTTAACCTTGCAAAAGAGAATGCCGTTCGACTTGCTTCATCTAAGTTCGGCGCGATTATGCGGCGATAGTTCTGTCTCCCATAATCGGCAAATTACGGACCGGCAAGTCAATGTAAAAATGAGCCCATATCTGGATGAGAATAATCTGTAACAGAGATAACAATGGCCCTAATTATTGCATATATACAGCAACTATTGGCACATATGCTTTGGCATTACGGTTGTATCTAGTAACGCTTACGAATCCGCCCAGGATATACTAACTTCATGCCAAATGCCCCGGAAGTCAATAGTGTCTGGGATGAGCTATTGTGGCGGGGCCTTGTGTGTGTATCAACAGACCAAGGGGCATTAAAAGAACTGCTTGACGGTCCACCCATCAGGTTTTATTGTGGCTTTGACCCCACGGCGCCAAGTTTGCATGTCGGTAACCTGGCGCAGATTCTCATTATGCGTCGACTACAGCTCGCGGGTCACAGGCCTATTGCTCTTGTTGGCGGCTCTACGGGACTGATAGGAGATCCAAGGCCAGGAGGTGAAAGGCAACTTCATTCGCACGAACAGGTACAAGAGTGGGTGCGTGCTCTACAACAACAATTATCTAGGTTTCTTGACTTTAAGGGCGCGGCTGCTGCGGTGCTCGTAAATAATTTAGACTGGACCAAGTCCCTGACTGCACTTGATTTTCTACGTGAACTTGGAAAACATTTTCGTGTGAATGCAATGCTAAAAAAGGACGCAGTTGCCGCGAGACTTTCCTCCACTGAGGGTATAAGTTACACAGAGTTTAGTTACCAGATACTCCAATCTCTCGACTTCAGGCAGCTCTATCTAGACTATAAATGTGTTTTGCAAATAGGTGGTAGCGATCAGTGGGGGAATATAACATCCGGCGTGGATCTTATTCGCAAAACCGAAGGTGCGGGTGTGCATGCCTTTGGTTCGCCCCTTCTAACAGCCTCTGATGGGTCTAAATTCGGAAAAACTGAAGGCAATGCTATTTGGCTTGACGCCGATCTAACCAGCCCGTGGTCCTTTTACCAATTCTTTCTGAATTCCGATGATGCGGATATACCAAGACTTCTTAGGGTTTTCACATTTTTTACCCGTTCTGAGATAGAAGACCTGAACAGGAGCGTTCGTGAGAATGCATCTGCCAGACTTGCTCACAGGCATCTTGCATACTCTGTTACACGGCTGGTTCATGGCGCTGATGTTGCTGATCAGGTATTGTTGGCGTGTTCCGTGCTGTTTGGAGATGGCGGCGCGCTTGGCAAAACGCAAACAGGACTGCCTCGTATAGACTCGGATACTTTAAATGATTCATCTGGAGTAACAACTATAAAAGCGCAAGACAATACATATACACCCTACTCTCCGGAAGGTGTGCGCTTTGCAGGTACATTTCCCGTTGATCCTCGGTTTCTGCGATCGATTTTATTTGAACTGCCGAATGCGACCGTTAGTGCCCATGACCTCATTACACATATTCTGCAGAAAGTTGGTTTGTGCAGAAGTCTCTCTGAGGCGCGGCGGCTTATCAGCCAAGGGGGAATTTATGTTAATAACATAAAGGTAACTTGCCCCGACGCCCTTCTTGATTCCTTTCTGGATAATTCAATGCCGATCAGAGCCGCCATTCTGCGCAAGGGCAAGAAACACCTTGCTGCTGTTTTTTACTGAGTATGTATGGTGTATTCATACTGCGCCTGAAGAACAATTTAAGAACAATTGGTTACTCTATACCCTCTTTCACCCATCTAACCCCCGTGTTACAATCGACCCCCATGTTATAATCAACCCGTAACAGGTCAAAGGAGATAAAGTGCCTAAGACAACAACATCTGTAACACAACCCAGACAATCATCCTTCTTTCCCCTCCTAACAGGTTTCTTCACCTATCTCTTTCTCCTTACAAGACCACATAAGAGAAGACTGTTCATGGCAGGATTAGTTAGGAAATATTACAGAGATAGTACTGCACGTACAGTACTATCAGCCACAGATATCTTCCTGTTCTCATTTGTTATCACCTTTGCCATTGCTGTATTGATTGGTATGTCTGTTATCGGGACTACTGTCTTGCCCCTACTCCGACTTGATGCGTATCGCTATGCTTTCGGGGAAACCGTCTTATACACTGGAGCTTTCTTGTTTTTCTCAATTGCGTTGTACCGGAGTGGGTTTTATGGTGATAAACGATCCTTCCTCCTCCGCTACTCCTATTACTCACAAACCCCCTCTTTCCAAAACCCAACCAAACGCAGACAAATCCTCCTGCTTGACACTGTTACAAGATATGGAACACGGTGGTGTGTAGGTGGTGTTTTGTTTTTATTGGTGTTTTTGTTTACTACCACTCGTTTCGTGTCCTCGATCCCATCAAGTACGCTTCTTAGCGCCCTCCTGGGTGCTTTCTTTCTGTTTGTAATTCTTATTCTCCCGATCATATCTCCACTTACCGTGGATAGTGTGTTCGCCTCAGTTCTTCGCAAACTCCTCTATAACCTACATATAAGAAGACATGGACCAATACCAAAGGAACTAACAGATATAGTTACCCAAGCCTATGAGATATATCCACAGGTAACTACATAAGCCTTAGTTATGTACTGCATAACTAACCACCGATTCAATAACTCACTGATAAAGTGACTCATCAAACTGTTACTGAGTAACTGATACTGAGTAATAGTGGCAAGATCCCCAAAGAAGCATCTGCAGGCTCAACTTGCCCCATAGGTCCACTTGCATGGAGCGTTTCATTCGCGTATAATTCCTATGCAGGCCTCGGGGGCTCTTTTGCCGCCTGGGCTTGTCGTGAGGTTGCGGGGCGGCTAGGGGGTAATCCCAACGCCACTTCCAATACCTTTCAGGCCTTTCGGGTACCGCTTGGTCGGGTTTTTCGATCTTGGGTTTTCCGGGGGCGTCTGGCCTTTCAAAACTCAATAGTGCGCACAGTTCAATGCCAAATTATTTCTGTCACAGCAGCTAGTGTTTCGCGGGGTTCGTCCTGTCGGTCCTTGCTTGCCGTGATGGGAGATTCTTTGTGGATTAGAAAAATTTGACATGTTTTCTAAGCCAGTTTCTTTATAACTTCGTGATTTCCTTTTGGAAATTATTATGGAGAGTTTGATCCTGGCTCAGGACGAACGCTGGCGGCGTGCTTAACACATGCAAGTCGAACGGAAATCAGGGAGCTTGCTCCCTGTGATTAGTGGCGAACGGGTGAGTAACACGTGAGCAACCTGCCCCTAACTTTGGGATAACTTCGGGAAACCGGGGCTAATACCAAATACGACCCATGAGGGCATCCTCTGTGGGTGGAAAGAATTTCGGTTGGGGATGGGCTCGCGGCCTATCAGCTTGTTGGTGGGGTAACGGCCTACCAAGGCATCGACGGGTAGCCGGCCTGAGAGGGTGATCGGCCACACTGGGACTGAGACACGGCCCAGACTCCTACGGGAGGCAGCAGTGGGGAATATTGCACAATGGGCGCAAGCCTGATGCAGCAACGCCGCGTGGGGGAAGAAGGCCTTCGGGTTGTAAACCTCTTTTGGCAGGGAAGAAGCGAAAGTGACGGTACCTGCAGAAAAAGCGCCGGCTAACTACGTGCCAGCAGCCGCGGTAATACGTAGGGCGCGAGCGTTGTCCGGAATTATTGGGCGTAAAGAGCTCGTAGGCGGTTTGTCACGTCTGCCGTGAAAATCCGAGGCTCAACCTCGGACCTGCGGTGGGTACGGGCAGGCTAGAGTGCGATAGGGGAGAGCGGAATTCCTGGTGTAGCGGTGAAATGCGCAGATATCAGGAGGAACACCGATGGCGAAGGCAGCTCTCTGGGTCGCTACTGACGCTGAGGAGCGAAAGCGTGGGGAGCGAACAGGATTAGATACCCTGGTAGTCCACGCCGTAAACGTTGGGCGCTAGACGTGGGGGTGGTTCCACCGCTTCCGTGTCGCAGCTAACGCATTAAGCGCCCCGCCTGGGGAGTACGGCCGCAAGGCTAAAACTCAAAGGAATTGACGGGGGCCCGCACAAGCGGCGGAGCATGCGGATTAATTCAATGCAACGCGAAGAACCTTACCAAGGCTTGATATATACCGGAAAGGCGTAGAGATACGCCCCCCGCAAGGTCGGTATACAGGTGGTGCACGGTTGTCGTCAGCTCGTGTCGTGAGATGTTGGGTTAAGTCCCGCAACGAGCGCAACCCTCGTCCTGTGTTGCCAGCGCGTAATGGCGGGGACTCACAGGAGACTGCCGGGGTCAACTCGGAGGAAGGTGGGGATGACGTCAAATCATCATGCCCTTCGGTCTTGGGCTTCACGCGTGCTACAATGGCTGGTACAGAGGGTTGCAATATCGCAAGGTGGAGCGAATCTCAAAAAGCCAGTCTCAGTTCGGATTGGGGTCTGCAACTCGACCCCATGAAGTCGGAGTCGCTAGTAATCGCAGATCAGCAATGCTGCGGTGAATACGTTCCCGGGCCTTGTACACACCGCCCGTCAAGTCATGAAAGCTGGTAACACCCGAAGCCGGTGACTTAACCTTTTTGGAGAGAGCCGTCGAAGGTGGGATTGGTGATTGGGACTAAGTCGTAACAAGGTAGCCGTACCGGAAGGTGCGGCTGGATCACCTCCTTTCTAAGGAGCTTTTGCGGTTACTTTATAACTTTAAAGTGATACCGCCATAGTGCACTGCGATTGTGGTGTTGTTATCACGGTCTGTTTGGGCACAAGCTCACGGGAGTGGAACATTGAATCTGTTCACCGGTTTGTTTACCGGTCTGGGTGCTTATGCACTTGTGTGCACTATTGGGTTTTGAGAGGCCAGGCTTTTACGGGTGGGCAGTGTCCGGCCGTATTTTGAGAACTGCACAGTGGACGCGAGCATCTTTCTAGACTTAGTCTAGAGTCTGCGCTTATGCGCAGTATTTGTGATTCAAGCTACTTTAAGAGCAAATGGTGGATGCCTTGGTATCTGGAGCCGAAGAAGGACGTAGCAATCTGCGATAAGCCTCGGGAAGCTGATAAGCGAGCTTTGATCCGAGGATTTCCGAATGGGGAAACCTGGTGGGGCGCAGCAATGCGACCCTGTCACTCCCGCCTGAATATATAGGGCGGGCAGAGGGAACGTGGGGAAGTGAAACATCTCAGTACCCACAGGAAGAGAAAGCAATAGCGATTCCGTTAGTAGTGGCGAGCGAAACCGGAACAGGCCAAACCGATTGAGTGTTATAGCCGGCAGGCGTTTCTTGATCGGGGTAGTGGGATCCTCTATGTGGTTCTGCCGAACCACACGCGTAGTGCAGGGGTATAGGTGAATGATTTTGAACAGTCAACCGAAGAGGGTGATAGTCCCGTAATCGAAATGCCCCGGTGCCGCGAGAGGATATCCCAAGTAGCACGGGCCCCGTGAAATCCCGTGTGAATCTGTCAAGACCACTTGATAAGCCTAAATACTACCAGATAACCGATAGTGGACGAGTACCGTGAGGGAAAGGTGAAAAGTACCCCGAGAGGGGAGTGAAATAGTACCTGAATCCATTTGCTTACAAACCGTCGGAGCAGTGTGCGACTTTTGTCGCTTGTGACGGCGTGCCTTTTGAAGAATGAGCCTGCGAGTTAGCGATGTGTGGCGAGATTAACCCGTTGGGGGTAGTCGTAGCGAAAGCGAGTCTGAATAGGGCGAATTAGTCGCATGTCCTAGACCCGAAGCGAAGTGATCTATCCATGGCCAGGCTGAAGCGAGGGTAAGACCTCGTGGAGGGCCGAACCCACTTAGGTTGAAAACTGAGGGGATGAGCTGTGGATCGGGGTGAAAGGCCAATCAAACTTCGTTATAGCTGGTTCTCTCCGAAATGCATTTAGGTGCAGCGTTGCGTGTTTCTTGCCGGAGGTAGAGCTACTGGATGGCCAATGGGCCCTACAAGGTTACTGACGTCAGCCAAACTCCGAATGCCGGTAAGTTAGAGCGCAGCAGTGAGGCTGCGGGGGATAAGCTTCGTAGCCGAGAGGGAAACAACCCAGACCACCGATTAAGGTCCCTAAGTGTGTGCTAAGTGGTAAAGGATGTGGAGTTGCACAGACAGCCAGGAGGTTGGCTTAGAAGCAGCCACCCTTGAAAGAGTGCGTAATAGCTCACTGGTCAAGTGATTCTGCGCCGACAATGTAACGGGGCTAAAGCACATCACCGAAATTGTGGCATCGATACACATAGGTAGGCTTTCGTAGTCCAGCCGTATCGATGGGTAGGAGAGCGTCGTGTGGCGAAAGAAGCGGCGATGTAAATCAGCCGTGGACGCTACACGAGTGAGAATGCAGGCATGAGTAGCGAAAGGCGGGTGAAAAACCCGCCCCCCCGAATAACTAAGGGTTCCAGGGCCAGGCTAATCCGCCCTGGGTAAGTCGGGACCTAAGGCGAGGCCGAGAGGCGTAGTCGATGGACAACGGGTTGATATTCCCGTACCGGCAAAGAACCGCCCATATTCCGCGTAGTTTCGTTCAGCATTTTGCTGTGCTTACGGTACCCCTTTTACGGTGTGCGGGATAAGTGTTCAGGTGTGACGCAGGAAGGTAGCCAAGCCGGGCGATGGTTGACCCGGTGTAAGTGTGTAACCCGGAGGGTAGGCAAATCCGCCCTCCATCTAAAGGGCCAGGCACGACGCGTAGCGCTTCGGCGCGAAATTGGTGATCCTATGCTGACTAGAAAAGCATCGACACAAGGTTCTAGCTGCCCGTACCCCAAACCGACTCAGGTGGTTAGGTAGAGAATACCAAGGGGATCGAGAGAATCGTGGTTAAGGAACTCGGCAAAATGCCTCCGTAACTTCGGGAGAAGGAGGGCCTGAGGCGTGACGAGACTAGCTCTCCTAGCGCTGCAGGGTCACAGAAACCAGTGGGGAGCGACTGTTTATTAAAAACATAGGTCTGTGCCAAGTCGTAAGACGACGTATACAGACTGACGCCTGCCCGGTGCCGGAAGGTTAAGAGGACGGGTCAGCTTTGGCGACGCTCGGAATTTAAGCCCCGGTAAACGGCGGTGGTAACTATAACCATCCTAAGGTAGCGAAATTCCTTGTCGGGTAAGTTCCGACCTGCACGAATGGCGTAACGACTTCCCAACTGTCTCAACCGCGAACTCGGCGAAATTGCACTACGAGTGAAGATGCTCGTTACGCGTAGCAGGACGGAAAGACCCCGAGACCTTTACTATAGCTTGGTACTGGTACTTGGTGCGGTTTGTGTAGGATAGGTGGGAGACTGTGAAGCGGGTGCGCCAGCACTCGTGGAGTCGTTGTTGAAATACCACTCTGATCGCCCCGGGTGTCTAACTTAGAACCGTAATCCGGTTCGAGGACAATGCCTGGTGGGTAGTTTAACTGGGGCGGTTGCCTCCCAAAAGGTAACGGAGGCGCCCAAAGGTTCCCTCAGCCTGGTCGGTAATCAGGTGGCGAGTGTAAGTGCACAAGGGAGCTTGACTGCGAGACTGACGGGTCGAGCAGGGACGAAAGTCGGGACTAGTGATCCGGCAGTGGCTTGTGGAAGCGCTGTCGCTCAACGGATAAAAGGTACCTCGGGGATAACAGGTTGGTCCCTCCCAAGAGTCCATATCGACGGAGGGGTTCGACACCTCGATGTCGGCTCGTCGCATCCTGGGGCTGTAGCAGGTCCCAAGGGTTGGGCTGTTCGCCCATTAAAGCGGTACGCGAGCTGGGTTTAGAACGTCGTGAGACAGTTCGGTCCCTATCCGCTACGCGCGTCGGAAATTTGAGAGGAGCTGACCCTAGTACGAGAGGACCGGGTTGGACGAACCTCTGGTGTACCAGTTGTCCTGCCAAGGGCACGGCTGGTTTGCTACGTTCGGAACGGATAACCGCTGAAAGCATCTAAGCGGGAAACCGGCCTCAAGATGAGATTTCCATGCCCTTTTGGGCGAGAGGCTCCCAGTAGAACACTGGGTTGATAGGCTCGATGTGTACGCAGGGACTAAAGACCTGTTTAGCTTACGAGTACTAATAGGCCGATTGCTTGAAACACATTTTGCGTCCACTGAGCGGTTCTTGATGTGCGGCCCTTTGCGCACTTTAGATGTCTCGGGGGCAATGGCAAGAGGGAAACGCCTGGTTACATTCCGAACCCAGAAGCTAAGCCTCTTAGCGCTGATGGTACTGCAGGGGGGACCCTGTGGGAGAGTAAGACGCCCCCGGGCTTGATACGTTGCGTTAGTTATGCGCCACGTTAATTGCTTCATAACTCTGTGTTTACGATGTATTTTTAGGTGAGTGTGCACATCTAAATGTGCCTATCTTAAGGATGCACTGGCCTGTTGATGCGTGTTGGCCTGGGATAAAACTCTTCTGGATAAACTGGTCACTGCTTGTATTCTCCGCTATCCTGTTGTGGTATGC
This sequence comes from Tropheryma whipplei str. Twist, assembly GCF_000007485.1. Classification (NCBI taxonomy): domain Bacteria; kingdom Bacillati; phylum Actinomycetota; class Actinomycetes; order Micrococcales; family Tropherymataceae; genus Tropheryma; species Tropheryma whipplei. The sequence goes on from NC_004572.3 coordinate 218,765, forward strand.
TTTTAGCGCTTGCAGAAAGGTTGGTCGTGTCGTTGCTTATATCGGTTCCATCGGGGGGGGGGCTTTGCTCTCTTTGCGCACCCTTCTTGCGCACCCCTCTTATACACCACACCTTTAGCTCTTCTCGATCCTCTTGTTTTGACATGTGGGGTGTGAGATGAGGGGTAAGCTGATCACGCTCTTTGTTCTTTCACCAACCTTCTTTCTTGCGTCTTCACCTCAAACCCAAGCTTATTCGCCTGCTGTCCATTCATTTGGTACCCATTCATTCGATGTCAGTGCAGTGGGATCTGTTGCTAGCGCCGCTGCAAAGGGCAAATCTGAAGACTCCTGTTCTAGTAGTTCTAGTAGTTCTAGTAGTTCTAGTAGTTCTAGTAGTTCTAGTAGTTCTAGCGAATCTTCTGGTTTCTGGAAAACAATTGGGACGTGGTTTACTGGGCTGTGGTCTGGGATAACATCAGGGTTTACGACCGCCTGGCAGTGCGTCAAGACAAATGCCACCTCACACCCTTACCTCTTTGCAATAACTGTAATAACGGTTCCGACTGCGGTGCTTATAGATATTCTTTTGTAGTTCTTTTATTTCTTTCAGTTTTTATTTCTTTTAGTGCTTCGCTCTTTTGTTTCTTTCGGCGTCGTGCCGTAGCTGTTGCTATCAAGCCTGCTGCTTGCCACACATTCATCCTCTACCCAGGCTCCTTCTCAGGCATCGGCACCTGGTAAGCTTGCTCCTGCGGCTCCCCACCTGCTGCTCCTGCCAAGCCTGTAGTTCCACCAGCAAAACCTGCGGCTACTGAGACAACCCACACAGCCGCCTGCCGCAGTTCCATCGGCACCTGATCATTACATCATGATGCGCGCGCTGGACATTTTCTCTGGAATGAGACCTCGGATATTGTAATCTCTGATATCGTAACTTCCGAGTAAAAGCACCAAGGCTGCACGTCCCAACTAGTCGAACTACACAGCTGTGAACTACACGGTCAATAGGAGCAAGAATCTAAGTTAGATCCTAAGTTAGATCCTAAGTTAGATCTTTGTATTGACAAACCTAACATTGCCGTCATAAACTGCTGTACCTGCAACATCCACACCGACATAAAAAGATCCAAATCCACCACACACGTTTCCACTAAGATACGAACCATCCTGTCTATTGCTGTTTGTCCACTCCAAACTGGTTTTATGTTTACCATTAACCCTAAGACCCCCAAACAGCCCACCAATGCCAAGTGTATAAAAGGACGTTACGTTCTTAATCGATTCGGGGCGACTGCCGGGGGCATAACGACTGATGTTTGCCAGTTTCCACATCCCGAAAAATCCGCAAAAGGTTGTATCCACGCATTGGCAGTCAGGGTCCTGCCATCGTGAAAACTGACGCTATGTGTACTGCTTGTCGCAAATACCGGCACGGAGAAGTAAGATAGAAGTGTTGTCAATACAACCACCCACACAGCCCGGGTCTTGCGCAAATCTTTTTTTACATCCAATTCGCTTACATCTCTTCTCATATCCATTTTTTATTTCATGTTATTTTTATTTCATGTTATAGCGCACTGCGTGTGTTCTACATACCATATATAGTGAATACCATATATAGTAAGGTTTATAGTTTTGTCAGTTTATAATTTTGTCAAATTGGTACTGCTAGAATTGCCTGTGACAGCACGACGTATTCCTGTATTGGGCAACTAAGCGGTCAGCGGTTGCAACCGAAGAAAAGAGCCAGGTCTTGTTACGTATTTTCTCTCTCGCCAGGGCAGACCTTCGACTTATGCTGTCACGTAATCGCCCCCTCGTGGTTATCCTCATATTTATGGTTACAGTAGTTCTCCTGCTTCAAACCGCTGTCTTAACTGTTCTTGGCCACTTTGCAAGAGATCTAGATAAGAAATCGAGCTTGTCACTAATTGAGATTTCTAGTTATCTAAGCGGTCACTCACTTAGGCCTATAACAGATGACAGTATAAAAAAATTACAGAAGATGGAACATATCGAAGGGGTCTATCCAGAACTAACACATGACCTAATCTTGAAAGAAGGCCCACAAAGCCAACAAGGTCCGGAGGTTGTCTTTACTAGGGTATACACCCCGGGCACCCTGCAAATTGCAAAAGGCAGTGTCCCAGATACAGGCCCAGGCCCCGGAGAGATAATCCTACCGCAGAATGTTCGTGGTGGTACTCTCGATAATCTCCTTGGCAAGGATGTTGATTTTTCATACACCGTTGCACTAACCCCAACTAGTGGCACCGCGCTGTCAAAGCGATTCCGAGTAATAGCTACATATAAAAGTTCCCTCCTGTATAAGGGCGGGCCACTCCTTGAGTCATACCTACACTTCTCTGAAGTGAAAGCCCTGTCTGCTAAGAGTGTTCCCGGTGGGCCGAGTTCGGTTTCTCTCCCGCCTTTTTACCCCAGTGCGTTTATAAAAGTCGATTCAGTCGAGAGTGTCCCCCTGTTGCGTGAGGCCCTGGCAAAAACAGGCGAATACTGGGTTCAGGGATTTGCTCCACCGGTTGGTTTAGTGGGCAGTCTAACCATCCTGGTCAATGGGGGTTTGTTGGCTCTTATTGTATTCTGTGTTATCTTTGGTTTTTTGGCTGGCTCTGCTTGGTTTCGCTCCCGGCGCAAAGATATTGCCGTTCTGCGCACAACCGGCTGGAGCAGAGGTATGCTCTTTGCCCTGTCAGCCGTTGAACTTGGCTCTCTCGGCCTGCTGGGAACACTCTTTGGCATCCTCGTCAGCATTGGTGTGGGGCAGCTTATATCTTTACTGATGCTTCTTACAGGATCAGCTTTCCTGGGCTCTCCATTTATTCCACTGCCTGGATTGGACTTACTTCTGGGTGCACTTATCCTCATACCACTTGTAATTATCCTAGGTGGACTGCCCCAAAGCATTAGGCTCATGCGCACACCCCTTGATAATTTATTGAGAAATTGACACATTTGCATGAGCGGGGCTCTTCGTAAATTTCTGTGCAGGATCAGGTTACGCCCTGTCTTGCTCTCGTTGTCCGTTGTTTTTTTAGGTTTTCTGCTTTTGTGGATCAACATACCCCCGCCTACCCCTAAATATGCAATTTCCGACCGGGTGTTTCGCGATATTACAAAACTCATTGCCTCAGATGGCCTTGCCACACTTCCCGAACGGGGTGACGAAAATACCCTTGATTCTCGTGTGCATGCAACTTATCTAATTGCCGTCATGACAGAAGAGGGTAGAAAAAAAGAATTAGGGCGCCTATTGTCTGTCAAGGCACTTCGGGCATACGCAACAGATAATAATAAACCGGATCAGTATCGCCTTGAAGCCTATTATGCGATGCGGGTGATCGACGATTCAGAAAATGGTATTGCTTTTGCGCGAAGCGTTATGGCGCGCCAGCCAAGCACAATAGAAACACTCGGCCAATTGCATCAATACCTGTCAGTGGCTGCGGCGGCTATTAGACTTGATCCAAATATTCATCGACCCGCGTTGCGCCTAAGGAATATGCAGATCGACAATGGCGAGCTTTTGGCCATTGTCATGAAATATGTTCCCCTAGGATATATGTTTTCTAATTTTCGTGGCAAAGATTCTGTTTTGTTTCCAGCCCTTCGCAGTGAACTAACCAAATGGACTGATTCGCCATCTGTAGCAAAATTTCTGGTTGGGATGATTTCTCTCAGCGGAACGCCGTACTCTGTGTCATACAACACAAAAGCTGAAATCGCTAAAGGATTTATCGGCTGCCGAACATCAAACGTTATGATATCAACAACAGGAGAAAAAAGCGCCGACTGCAGTTTGACCAATACGTATTACTTTTTCTATATGAATGGATTTGGGTACGGTATATGAATGGATTTGGGCATGAATAGCACGACACTTTTGGAATGCAAAGGGGTCTACAAATCTTATGGCCGAGGATCGTTTACGCTGACAGATGCCAGTTTTCAGATATTACCCGGGCAGATTGTTAGGCTTTCCGGACGCTCTGGTGGGGGTAAGTCAACTCTCCTTAGGATTGCGGGTTTACTATCTACTCCCGATAAGGGTGAAGTGCGCGTCCTTGGACAAACTGCCCTCTCGTGGGTCACGAGAGATCGCCTCCGCAGAAAGCATATTGGCATCCTTTTCCAGGAAGGCAACCTCCTGGGACATCTGACCCTCCGTGACAATCTTAGGTACAGTTGTTTTGCACCTCCTGCCGTATATGAAGAGTTGGTAGAACGCCTGGATCTAACAGACGCCCTCAATACCAAAGCTGTCAAGTTGTCTGGTGGTGAGCTTCAACGCGCGGGTATCTGCAGGGCTCTTGTAAATCAACCGCAGGTTGTTTTGCTCGATGAGCCAACATCTTCACTGGATGACTTTTCAACGGATACAGTGGTCAGTATTATCAGGGAATTGAAAGCCTCTGGTATGGGGATTCTAATTGTGAGTCATGATAACCGACTGGATGGACTTGAAGATCAGAGATTCTTGGTGAGCTCTGGACAGATTCAGGAGCTCGCGCCATGACCGATGCCGTTCCGCGCCGCGTGTTGCACACGTTTTGGGTGTACACTTTAATCCCGTGGGGTACTCGGCGCAGTTCACTGGTTTCCTGCTGCCTGTAAGACTCCTGAGTTTTGGGATATTTAGGGGGTTATCATGAAAGCTCTTATTGGTCTTGTGGCTGTAATTCTTATTGCCATTCCAAATGCTCCAGCTGCACTTGCTGATACTGGCAATGTGGCTTCAGAATCAGCTGCGATTGATCGTTTCTATAACACTCTCAGCATTGCGCATTTGCCGAAGAAGACTCACCACAAAGGCGGGTCGCTTAACGAGACAACTTTTAAGGCCGGTGCCATTGATTTTATTTTTAAAACCGATTCATCAAAATCTCACGGTTCCACACCTGAGATTCTGGAGGCTTATCTCAGAGTCAACTGGTTCACTCAGAAAGCTTTTGAAGTTGCAACGCTATTCACCGGCGCCGGCCTTGGTAAAGCGGCGGGTAAGGCTGCTGCAAAGAAACTGTTTAAGTTTCTGGCTGATAAGGCTGCTGGTAAACTTGTGAAGCAATTTTTGGAGCGTCTTGTTGTAAAAGCTGCCGATACCGCCGCAAATAAGGTTCTTCATTTTGGTATAGATGCCCTGTCTTTGCCCTGCAAGGGCCGTAAACCCTATTACATTAATCTTATTTCTTTTGGCGGTCAGTGTGGTACCCCCGCATCGCTTCGTTAGTCTTAATTGGCCGTTAGTGCATGAAGATATTTGTACAGCGAGGATTGCCTTTGAGCCGCTGGCTCTAAATACTTGAAAGTGCCCTTCGGCGTGATGTATACACGCGGAGGGGCACTCCTTATGTATCCTGCGCCGCACGGCCTGCTTGATTCTACCTCTTCAGCGTTAGCCGCCTGTTTGGCTTTGCATGCTAGAATCGCCTCTGTTGCTGCTTTGGGGGAGGGCGTGTCTGCTTTTGTTGAGGTGATGAATGTCGCCTACAGGTACCGCGGTGGGATGTGCGCCTTTGAGAATGTCAGTCTTTCGGTAAAAAAGGGTCAGGTGCTTGGTCTTCTTGGGGTCAATGGCGCGGGCAAGACCACTTTCGTTCGTCTGCTGCAAGGCATTCTTTCTCCAATATCGGGTTCAATTTCTATTAACGGCTACCCGCCGACCTCTTTGCGGGCAAAGGTTATATGTGGAAATGCCCCACAGACGAGCGTCTTCCCGAGTGCCCTGAGAGTCTCGGAATTTATTTCCTATGTGTCAAAGCTTTACCCTAGGTCAGAATCTTTATCTGCTGTGCTCGACAAATTTCATTTGAAAGATCTAAAAAACCGCAAGGGCTCTCATATGTCTGGTGGGCAAAAGCGCCAGGTTGCTGTGGCATTAGCGTTTGTTGGTTTTCCAAGTCTGGTCTTGCTAGACGAACCTACAGCCGGCCTTGATATCAGTTCAAGGCGCGATGTAATTAATACCGTAAAGAGTGAAATCTCCAAAAGAGGAATCACCGCAATAGTAACCAGTCACTATCTAGATGACATCGAGTCACTTGCAGACACGGTTGTTGTCTTGCAAAACGGCCGAATAACTCATAATGAGCCAATCAATACACTAATCAAGCATACAAGAGGTAATGTTGTTAGTTTTTTCTCAAAGTCGCCTAATCGGGTCAAAAATATCCTGACAAAGGCAGAGAAATTTGATATCTCAGGGGATTTTGTGAGAGTAACAACCCCGGACTCTGATAACCTGCTCCGCAGGCTATATACATCGGATATAAGTTTGCGAGATATTCGGGTCCAGAGTGGCACCTTGGAAGATGCTTTTGTCGAGTTGATTAGAAAAGAGTAGGTGTGCAAAAATACTCGGTTGGCCCTTTTCGTCAGGCCTTGACTCACGCCCGGTACAAGTTCACAGAACAGATACGCACTCCGTTTAGCATTATCCTGGGTCTCGGGATGCCCGTTGCGAGTTTTATTTTTTTTGTTCTGCCTCAGGAAGGCTATGTCAGTAACCCTAAGATTGCCACATACGCTGTTGTGAGTTTCTCGGTGTTTGGTATGATGACCAATTCCCTGATCGGATTTGCACGGGATATTGCTATGGACAGGCTAACCGAGTGGGGTGCGTACATGAATTCTCTGCCGGGATACGCTATATCTCGCGTAATCGGCTATATATTTTCAAATGGAGCTATATCTGTTTTGTCAATTATTCCCGTTTTGATTGTTGGCTTTGCGGCGACTCAGATTGAGATTGACTCCGTCCGTTATTTGCCCGCTTTTCTCACCCTTATTGCTACCAACACAATTTTTATGCTTCTTGGCACGGCAATCGGGTTTGCCTTTTCTGCCGCATCAGCCATTGCTGTTAGCCAGTTTTTGATGTTGCTTTTATCGTTTTCTGGCGGATTATTTGTTCCACCGACAAATTTTCCCGCATGGTTTAACCTGATATCGCTATTTGTTCCAACAAGAGCTGTACGTGAACTGAATATATGGGCATCAGTTGGTGGCCCATTTCCCGTTACTCAAGGATTCATGTGGCTTGTATGGCTTGTGCTGTTTACAGCCGCTGCCATTTTCGCAGCAAAGTGGCGCCAGTCACACACAAGTTTTGCTGTTTACCATTGATCTCTGCCGCACGGCTTCGCGCGCACGGCTTTGCGCGACTGTGTAAAAACACCAGATTATCCATCTTTAGCTAACCTACTGACTTTGGACAAACTGCGCGGAGAGTTTTTTATTTGCTTTGCCCGTCAAATTCTTGCCTGTAATATTTTTGGCATGCCTTATTACTTGTTTATGCGATTGAGCGTGATTCATTTTGTCAGGCCTTAGTCGTCGACAGTTGATTGCCTATGCCTGGCCGTTGGCAGCGGCTTCGCTTGCCTTTATAGTAACCGGCCTTACTGACACAACGGTTGTGGCCTACTATTCAACGCCTGCCCTTGCCGGATTAACTCTTGCAACCAGTATTTATCAATTATTTTCTATCTCTATGCTGTCAGGCCTTACTGCCTACAATATTCTCTTGCCTCGCACAACAGGTAAAGATGGAAAGCAGCGCCGAATACACGGCCTATTTATAGTATTGCGGTGGCTTCTGCCCATTTCTTGTCTTGTTGGGCTCTTGCTCGCGACAATAGCAGCTCTTGTTCTTGTTTTTGTAACTGACTTGATTTGGGCTGAGGCGGCCAGGTATCTCCTTGTTATGTCCTTGAATCTTCCTATTGCATTATTCTGTTCATCTCTTTTGACAACAGCTGTGGTATGGGGAAAAACTAAATACCCACTTGCTGTTTTGCTTGTGTACGCGATCATAAATCTTATAATGGATCTTCTTCTTGTCTATGGGCTTGGCCCTTTTCCCCGTTTAGGCGTTTTAGGCAGTGCAATAGCAAGTGTCGTCTCTGCTTTAATTGTTGCACCCTGGGCAGTTCTAAGGGTAAGAAAACTCTATTTGGAAGGATATCCGCTTAGTGCGAATAGAGACTCCGATACCCCTGCGATACTCGAATCCATTTCATTGCATAAATCAATGCATAAAAAAGGTCGTGTTGCTACCCCTGAAACACAAACACTTGTTCTGGAGAGTGATACACCACTGAAAACCCCAAGCAAACCGGTGTCAAACAAACAGGCTGATCGGGAGTTATTTGCTGGGTGGGGCCTTGTGTCTCTTCAAAGCGTTATGTCAATGGTGCTTGATTATTTCGCTGCACTGCTTTTTACACTTATAGTCTCAACTGCGGGCGCTGAACTCCTCGGTAGCTCAAGATTTGGACTGTATGCAGAGACTCTTAGCTTTATGCTTATCGGCAGTTTGTGTGAAGCTGGCGTTATTCTTCTGGGTCGTGCTTTTGGTAATACACCCTTGAAAGCGCTGGGAGAACACCATTCAATAAGACGGACTTTTATTATTTATTCGGTGATTATCGGCATTGTGATAGCTGTTTTATCAAAACCCGCCTCTCTGATTGTTTCACCTGATGCCGTTATTCAAGACAATAGCTTCTTTATCGTTTTGATAGTCTCTGCGTCATGCCCACTGATTGGCTGGTGCTTTGCAAATATAACTCTTTTGCGGACCAATGCAAGGACAGGGATGGATTTCGCCGGTAATGTGATTGCCGTATGGGCCGCACAGATTCCTGTGGCGATTATTGGACTTTACTTCATGAGTGTTAGAGGCGCCTTCTTTGGAGTTCTTGCATATTGGCTCTTACGCGCGGCTTTGACGCATATCTTTGTCAAGCGCTTATCCAAAAACAGTGCCAAAAACAGTGAATAGATACCCTATATAATTAGCACATGTCAGCATTTCACTCGAAAGCATCTCCGCATGTATCTAGTGTTGTACCTACAACTAATCTCACATATAAACCTAATAGAGGAATATTCAAGGTAATAACACTCTGTCTAATAAAGACTCTCATAATAACACTCTGCACCCTGACATTCCAGACACAGACATATGCTGCCCAGATGCATGTCACACAGATACAGACCACACAGATACTGCAGGGGGGGGGCACACCCTCAACAGCTGAAACAGGTCGCACCAGAACCAAACGCAGCTGGTGGTCTAGTGCGTTAGGTTACGTTTGGAGCGGCGTTAAGACTGCAGTCGGTCTTGCACCGAAAGTTTTACCCGGTGGTACCACTGCAAGCGCTGTAGCTTCTGTTCTTTCCAGCGCCTTGGGCTCCGGATCACAACCCGATACATCACAGTCCGTACAGACTCAACAACCTGCGCCACAAACCAGTACAGCCAAAATAGTCGGCTACACCCTGCTAGGTGTGCTAGCTGCAGCACTAACAGGCTTTGCCATCTTTGCCATTGTCAAATGGGGCAGATAAGACATACATCTCTAAGACCAATATTCAGGGAGATTCCCATACACATATTTCCTGCCCACGCGATACACTGAGGTGTATGCATGAGAGGTATATCTCTGGCGTATTTGATAGATATGTGACTTTGCCGTATATGTAATTTTCTGTAGATTCCCGAATATAGTCGGACTTATTCATCTTCGTTGGCATATTGGAACGGCATTTTCCGTTTTGATCTCGTTCTTTTAGTCTCATAAAAGCCGGCTTCATAAAGGCCCACTTGACCCTATTGTTACTGACCACTGTTGGCAGTGACCACTATTGTTGATCACTATTGTTACTGATCACTGCCAACAATCTTGCGCCGTCCTAACCCCCTGCCAATTTGCGGATGAGCAATGCCCGGTATCTTATTCAATATCGCCTGGCCATACAAGTCCCCTGCCGATAATCTCACTTGCCCTACTAACAGTACGCACACATATCCACATAAAATACCTTTGCACGGTCAACTTGATAAGGGATTCTTGAATTTACTGGCAGCCATAGAGGCATTTATTCCAACAGGGTTTGCTGCAACAGCATGCCCGGGCGGGTTTTCCGCGTGTAAGGTTGCCAGTCTTGTTGGTGATGTTGATAGCCTACTTGTAATTCTCCCGAGTGAAGATGCTTGCTTCACCGACACACTGCGCACATACTTGCCCGAGTCTATTATTCTGAATTTTCCAGAATGGGACACCCTATTACACGAGCAAATCAGCCCGAGTCCTGAGCGTGTTTCTGCCAGAATGGAGGCGTTACACAAGATCTCCTTATTCCGTAAAAATAATAAGCGTGCTAAAAACGCCCAGACAAGCAAAACCTTGCATGACATTGGCATTCTGGAAGATAATCTGCCCACCATACACCAAAAGCTTGTTGTCGTTGCATCTATCAAGGCATTCATGCAGCCCATTATTTCGGACGGAAATCCGCCCTGTCTTTACTTTCATACTGGGGGCGAGTATGAATTGTCAGAAATTGCAAACATTCTTGTTGCAATGTCGTATTCAAGAACTGATCTTGTTGGGGCAAGGGGTGAGTTTGCAATAAGAGGTGGCATCCTCGACATCTATCCTCCCACCGAGAAACACCCGATCAGAATCGAGTTCTTTGGTCGGCAGCTCGAGAGTATGCGTCACTTCCGTGTTTCAGATCAACGCTCAATAGGGCCTTATGTATCCAATAATGCTCACGTTGGCATGTTTGCACAATATCAGGATAATTCGGTATGTAAGTGTAATGTCTCATTAAGCTCTAATCCGCATAGATGCGCCTCACATTTATCCATTAACAATACATATAAACCCAGTGCGGTAATGGCCCCAGCTTCAGAAGCACTTATTGTATATCCAACAAGTGAGTTTCCTGAAGAAGATCAAATCAATAACATCACCCCAAAATCCCTGCTGCATTTTATGCCTGGAAAATCTACAGTCGTAGTTATAAAATGCGAACAATTAACGTCTAAGATAGAGCAGCTCATAAACACAAACCGGGAGTTTTCCGAGGCTTTTTGTACGCCAGACGCTTTTTCTGCAACTAATAAATATGCTCGAAATAATCATGATGGTGATAATACCCTCGACGGTATTGCCGAAAAAATAAATTACTACACCTTAGAAGGACTTCGTCATTTTGCAGCGGATCTAGGCATCGGTTGGACTGACTTATCCGGTTTTAACAGCGAAGATGAAAAATCACTTATTACGGCCAATCCAGATTTTTCTGGATATTCGGTATTTGATCATATTCGAAACCTACAAAAATCTGGATGGCAAATTGTGCTCGCTTCAACAAATAACAGGGTATATCCCACGCTCGATGAATACGGGATTGATTACCTGATATTGTCAGCGAACACTGATTATTCCTCGTTTGAGGAGTGCAGGGAGTGTTCTACAAGACAGGAGAGTCCACAGGTAATGTGCACCCCTAGCATTACACAGAGCTGCACGCATGACCGCACAGGCGCGCAGCAAAAATCGTATATATCTGATTTGTTTTTTAAACAAGCAGATCCTGACGCAGTTGATTCAGGGCTAATAAAGCATAGGGTTGTTGTAATTGATTCGTATATACAAGAGGGTTTTTCAGTCCCGACAAAATCCTTCACACTGATTGGCGAACATGAATTATTTGGCAAAACCACACTCCAAAAAGCCCCGCGCATTTCACGGCGTGCAATAGATCCGATAAATCTCGCAATTGATGACTATGTGGTGCATGAAATACATGGAATTGCCCGTTTCAAGGGAATGTGCTCGCGGCGACCAAAGCACGATGCCCCCGAGCAGGAATACCTTATTCTTGAATATGCAAAAAACAGGCTTGGCGTAGCAGACAAGCTTTATATTCCAACCGATCAGCTGTCAATGATAAGTAAGTATATTGGCTCTGATAGGCCAACTTTATCGAGGATTGGCGGAAGCGACTGGGCTCTAACAAAATCCCGTGCACGTAAAGCAATCAGTAGTATTGCGCTTGATCTTGTAAAGCTTTATTCTCGCCGTTCAATCACAAAAGGATACGCATTTTCGCCTGATACCCCATTTCAAACACATTTTGAAAATGAGTTTTTATACACAGAAACACGGGATCAGGAAAAAACAATTGTCGCGGTAAAGGCAGATATGGAAAATTCCAAACCTATGGATCGCATAATAAGCGGTGATGTTGGTTTTGGAAAAACAGAGATTGCAATGCGTGCAGCGTTCAAGGCAGTGCAGGACAACAAACAGGTGGCTGTTCTAGTGCCAACAACTCTCCTTGCGCGCCAACACATCCAAACTTTTTGTGAGCGTTTTGATAAGTGGCCGGTAACAATTGCCTCCCTCAGTCGCTTTCAGTCAAAATCTGAAATACAGAAAACCATTTGCGGGATTTCATCCGGTGGAATTGATATTGTAATTGGCACTCATATGCTCTTGAATAAGAAAATACAGTTCAAGGATCTTGGTCTTTTGATTATTGACGAAGAGCACCGCTTTGGTGTAAATCACAAAGAAGCTATAAAAAAACTAAAAATAGGTATTGACATATTGGCAATGAGCGCCACGCCAATTCCGCGCACACTTGAAATGAGTCTGATGGGCATAAAAGAGATCTCGACTCTATCAACACCCCCTGAAAACCGCATGCCAATCTTGACCCATGTCGGACCATACAGAGACAAACAGGTTATTGCAGCAGTTAGGCGAGAGATAATTCGTGGCGGACAGGTCTTCTACATCCATAACGATACCGCAACAATATCAAGGGTGGCTCAGCGACTTGAACAATTAATTCCAGAAGCCCGAGTGGTTTCGGCACATGCAAAATTAGCCGAGCGAATGCTAGAAAAAACGGTTATTGATTTCTGGGAGGGAAAGTATGACATTCTTGTTTGCACAACGATAATCGAAACAGGTCTTGATAACGCAAATGCAAACACAATAATTATCGATTCTGCAGAAAATTACGGCCTCAGCCAATTACATCAGCTCAGGGGTCGTGTTGGACGAGGAACTAAGAGGGCATATGCGTATCTTTTTTATACTTCTACACTGAAAGATACTGCATACAAACGACTGGAGGCAATAGCTAGAAATAACCACCTCGGTGCCGGTGCACAAATTGCAATGAAAGACCTTGAGCTTCGCGGTGCCGGCAGTCTTCTGGGGCATGCACAGTCAGGGCATATTGCATCTGTTGGGTTTGATCTTTATATCAGGATGGTGACTGATGCGATTTCCAACTTCAAGGGAGAGCAGAGTCGGACAAATAATTTACGCCTTGAAATACCGGTTGATGCCAGTATTCCCAAAGCGTATGTTGATAGTGAACGCCTGCGAATCGAGCTTTATAAAAAGATTTCTGAGGCATTATCTGATGCGGATATAAAAGATATTGGAGACGAAATACTGGATCGATTTGGCAATCTTCCGAGTCAGGTAATAAACCTCCTGGAGTTAGCTAGATTGCGCATACTCGCATCTTCTCGGGGGATAGACCTCATTACCCTTAAAAGTGATTTTCGCCAAGGGGGTGATGTTGTTACCGTATCACCAGTAAGCTTTAGTGATACCGCACACCAGAATCTATTACGGGATGGGCAATTCTCATTTATTTGCTACAGGAATTCAAAACTTTCTGCTTGTATTAACCGCTCTTCTTCTGAGCACAGTGGTTATTCTGAGCACAGCGCTCAGATAATAAATTCAATTAGACATTTTATTATTACCTCTTGTAATTGAAAGTATCGTCACTCGGGATAAAAGATATAAAGATACCTTATGGGCCGGTGGAATCAAATGGCCGGTGCTGCAAGAGCCTGCGTGATACGGGTGATACTCAGAGGGTCTAAAGAGGGCTTTATGCTTTTGCTGCGCCTGACTTACACCATCCGGGCGAACACAGGATTGTAGACGCGTCAGGGCCGGTGTCATGCCTGGGTGTCATTCCTGTTATTCTGCTGTGGAATTTACCTCTCGGTATTTATCTCGTGGGGCACAACCCGTAACCCCTGCTGTGTCACCTTTCTGTACACCCCCCTGTATCACCCCCTGTATCACCCCCTGTATCACCCCCCTGTATCACCCCCTGTATCACCCCCTGTATCACCCCCTGTATCACCCCCTGTATCATCTCTTTGAGGGGGAGCACTGTCCGCTGGTCATTAGCCCTATCCCACACTTCCACATCTTCCCCTCGGGTCTTATCACCGATAACAATTATTTTTGGCACACCAATCAACTGAGCATCGGTGAATTTAACACCGGGACTGACGCGTCTGTCATCAACCAGGACATCCAGCCCGCAGTCTGTCAGGCTATCGATCAGCTCAGCACGTGCCGAAGATAGTAAAACTACATGCAGATCGAATGGGGCAAGTACTGCAGGCCATTTCAAACCACGCTCATCGCAATTTTTTTCCGCAATAAGAGCAAACAGCCTACTGACACCTATACCGTAGGATCCCATAAAAACGGCTTTGTTATAACCATCTTTGTCTAGCACCTTTAATCCGAGGGCATTTGAATATTTCAGTCCCAATTGAAATAAATGACCGATTTCAATACCCCTTTTTACGGTAACGGGACCCCACTCGCTTTTATCACCGGTTTTTATCGAGGATACATCAAGGGTGCAATCAAATGAAAAATCTCTTCCAGCAATGGCACCGATACGGTGCACACCTGGTCTATTTGCCCCGATTATCCAACTGCTTCCCAAGGATACTCTTGGGTCTGCACAATAAAATACACCACTAAGGCCCGGACCAATGCTTCCCCTTACAAAGGATGGATTGCATTCGAAAACTCTATTGTCAGCCGGTTCAATCGTGAGCGGTGAGAGTGCCACCTGTGCCCTTTTTAGATCCACATTTCTATCGCCCGGCACTAAAAAGCCAATATATTCAAAACCCCTCTCGAGTATTTTTTTTACCACCAAATTACTTGGATTGCCATTCTGCACCTCGGCGTATTCTATCCTGAATAACAGACATTTTAGGCAATCCGAAGATTCAATCACCCGCCCAATAAACCGTCCGGAAGAATTCATGTGATTCACAAGATCTGGAATACTGATAACCCCGGGGGTTTCACAATCCTCTGCCTCCGGCGCATTGGAATAATCAATTGCCGGACCGGGTGGCGTAACGTAAACCTCTGCGTTAAAAGCAGACCCGTCAGCGGTAACAACAAAAGTGTCATCGCCCATTTCAGTTGGGTGAAGGAATTCTTCGCTCACAGATCCGCCCATCGCCCCGGCATTGGCCTTGACTATGACATAATCAATTTTCAGGCGATCAAAAATTTTTTTATAAGCCCTCTTTTGAGCCTCATAGCTCTGTCGCAGCCCCTTTTCGTCGAGGTCGAAACTGTACGCATCTTTCATTGAGAATTCCCGACTGCGCAGCAGTCCAGCCCTGGGTCTTAGCTCATCTCTGTACTTATCTTGGATCTGATAGACAGTTCTTGGTAAATCTCTATATGATGTGCAAATTTCCTTCATCATCTGGGTAAATGCTTCTTCATGAGTTGGAGCAAGCAAATAGTCACCCTGCCGTCGATCTTTTAGCCTGAATATATCATCGCCATATTCACTCCAGCGCCCACTTTGTTTGAATAAGTCTGCCGAGAAAAGCGCGGGGAACAACACTTCGATCGCATTAACCTGTCCCATTTCATAGCGGATAATATTTTCAATTTTGTGTCGCACTTTTAGTCCGAGTGGCATCCAAGAAAATATTCCAGACCCTGTTTGTCTTATGTATCCTGCCCGAAGAAGAAAGCCGTAACCCCTGCTTTCTGTGGTTGCCGGATCTTCACGAAATGTCCTGAACAGAAAACCGGAGACCTTTGTAATCATGGGTGCAGTATATCGTGTTCTTCAGTTCACGTTATGTGCAGCCCTGACGCTTATAAAGCCAGTATCCATAAACTCTGTATATAAATATCTATTAAACCCTGTACCTATGCTTTGGTATCAGCATATCCAGCTTCTTGTTATGCCGATTGGCTGCACGGAATCTCAGTATTGAATTAAGGATTTCGCTATTGCCGTGTGTAATTTAGCGCAATCTGCACAGGGTAATAATCTGACATGACATACGAGTCCCCCGGAGTAGGGGTGTATTACATACTATTTCCTGCAGATCCTACACTCTGCTATACTGCCATATAGCATTTGTGCATCTATTGACCCAGAAGGGTTGGCGCTGTGCATGCGGGGCGTGCGGTCGGAAGGGGCTCATGTCTTTGTCACAGCTTCCTCAAGAAAAAAGAATTATTGAGAAAAAAGAATTATTGAAGATTCTTATGGAGAGAGCTCTTGAAGTGAAAGAGGGGTTCATGAAAGGAGGATTCTTGAAAAAGGAATTTAGAGAAAAAGTACCGGGGGGGGGGGTATCCTCAACCAGCCTTGCGTACCCTGCCTTAGGTCTTCTTCCTGCACCTGCTCTTTCTGTTAGCGGGGGTGTGCTGTGAGGAAAAATATCCTAACCGCGCCCCTTATTCTCTTATTAACCCTGTTTCTTGTATCTTCCGTCCAACAGTCTGTTTGGGCGGCTCCGGTTGCCCGCGTTGCCGCGAAACCTGCAGCTACTAAACCTGCTGCCGCCAAGCCCGCTGCCGCGGCTGCTAGCACTGACTCCTGCAGTGCTGGTTCTTCCAGTTCTGAATCCAGTGCTGGTTCTTCCAGCGGTTTCTGGAGTAAAGTCAAGTCTTTCTTCACGAGCCTGTGGAGTAAGGTAAAAACAGCTGCCACTGGTATTGCTTCGGCTGCAAAATGCGGTCCATGGGGCTTTGCTGCAAGTGTGGTTGTAGCAACCCTGTCTCTGGTGGGCTATATCGTTGCGGCCGTAAAAGGTTGGCTTTAGGGCGTTTTCTGCGCCGCTGTTCGCTAAGTAACATCCGCTTGACTCGCGTCTTGACTCACCTTGGCTTTATGCGATTGCGTTTATACAATTGCAATTGTTGGGCTGCCACTTGAGAATGGCATTTCCCCCGCGAGACGATTCGCCTCTTCTAACAGGGTTGGGACAATCTCGGACTCTGGCACGGTTTTTATAACCTGTCCGCGAACAAAAATCTGACCCTTTCCATTTCCACTTGCAACTCCAAGATCGGCCTCTCGCGCCTCACCCGGGCCGTTTACAATACAACCCATAACCGCAACTCTGAGAGGAACGGTCAGTTTCTCTAGGCCTTTTGTTACCTCCTCGGCAAGGCGGTAGACATCAACCTGCGCACGACCGCAACTTGGACATGATACGATTTCCAATCGTCTCTCACGTAAGCCGAGAGATCGCAGTATTTCAAGACCAACTTTTACTTCCTCGACGGGCGGAGCGGATAGTGACACACGGATTGTATCTCCTATTCCCTCTGCGAGTAGTACAGCAAAAGCGGTTGAAGATTTTATTGTTCCCTGAAAGGCGGGCCCCGCCTCTGTAACGCCGAGATGCAAGGGCCAATCACCCCTTTCTGCTAACAATCGATAGGCTTTTACCATGGTCACGGGATCATGGTGTTTCACGGAGATTTTAAAATCGTGGAAATCATATTCCTCAAATAAACCCGCTTCCCACACCGCACTGTCTACAAGAGCCTGAGCGGTTGGTCGGCCGTATTTCTCCAGAAGTCGTGGGTCAAGTGAACCTGCATTGACTCCAATTCTTATACTCACCCCTGCGGCTTTTGCCTTTTCCGCGATCTTTCCAATCTGGTCATCAAACTTGCGTATATTCCCTGGATTTACACGCACTGCCGCGCAACCGGCATCAATTGCTGCGTAAACATAGTTTGGCTGGAAATGTATATCGGCTATTACGGGAATCTGGCTTTTCTTGGCTATTATATGGAGCACCTGGGCGTCATCACGACTCGGGACAGCAACACGAACGATGTCACAACCCGCAGCCGTTAGTTCTGCAATTTGCTGTAGAGTTGCGTCTATATTTGTTGTCTGGGTTGTTGTCATGGACTGGACAAGAATTGGCGAGTCCCCGCCAACGAACACTTTGCCCAGTTTTATGCGCCTTGTCTTTCTGCGGGGTGACAAGACCTCACGCACTTTTGGCAAACCAAGGTCAATTGACACACATACAGGATACCAGCGCCTTGTCTTGCTGTTGTGAACGAGCAGCGATATTTAAGCGATCAACAATACTAGTTAGATCACTAATACTACCTAACAGACACAGCCCACATGTGCCCTTATCACATCTGCTTTTACCGGCGCCAGGTTAGTTATCAATGCGCTTCGAGACACAGTCAAGCATCTCACTAATTGAACCTTCCGTTACAACCTCACAGATTGCACATGCTAAAAGTGGGGCGATTGAAACAGTTTTAACGCGATCAAATACCTTACTTGCGGGAACAGAGTCAGTCACAATAACATGGTCAATTTCACCACAAGAAACAAGACGCTCTGGGGTGCTAAAAATCCCATGGGTTGCAGCTGCTATTACTTTTACGGCTCCGGCTTTTTTTAATGCGATAGCTGCTTTTGCCAGTGTGTCTCCGGTATCAATCAGGTCATCAACCACCAAACACACTCTGCTGCGCACATCACCAACAATTTCGTGCATCGTGACATTATTGTGAACACGCGGGTCACGTCGTTTATGAATAATTGCGAGCGGAGCATTTAGTTTATCTGACCAAACATCCGCAACCTTCACCCGACCAATATCAGGTGAGACAATTGTCAGGTTATCAATCCTAAGTGATTTTACATGTTTTATAAGAGCAGGAACGCCTGTTAAGTGATCAACTGGTCCATTGAAAAATCCCTGTATCTGGGAAGCATGCAAGTCAACCGTAATTATCCTGTCGGCCCCTGCGCATGCAATCAAGTCAGCAACCAATCTGGCAGAAATCGGCTCACGACCATATCCCTTTCTGTCTTGACGTGAGTAGGGATAGCATGGGGTTACAGCAGAAATGTGCTTTGCAGAAGCACGCTTACATGAGTCAATCAAGAGCAGAAGCTCAACAAGTCCGTCATTAACGGGATCACATCCGGTCTGGAGAACAAACACATCTTTACCACGAACACTTGAATTGAATCGTGTGTATATCTCACCGTTTGCAAAAGTTCTGATATCCGTTTGCAAAAGTCCAACTCCGAGACTTTCTGCGGTTGCCCGGGCTAAGTCCGGATGAGAGCGACCTGCAATGAGCACTAGGTTGCGCATTGGCCCGTCATTTTGCACATCACGGTCCGAGAAACCGGGTCGATTATTTGCACCCCGGGCATGCGGTGCGCAACTTAGCAAGTCAGTCAACCGTCTCCTCTATTCTCGGCCCATTTTGGAATAGTTTTTTGCTTTAGCTCTGTAAGGGATAGCGCACCTTCTTCGATATCATCTCTAATAACACTACCCGCGCCAGTATACGCACCCCTACCAACCTTGACTGGCGCAACGAACACGTTACCAGCACCGGTTTTTACACCGTCATCTATACATGTTTCATGCTTCAATTTTCCATCATAATTTGCAAAAATGTTACCGGCACCTATATTGACATGTGAGCCGATATTCGCGTCACCGATATAGCTTAGGTGTGGCACTTTGCTCTCGGGGCCTATATTGCTCTGTTTTATCTCAACGAATGTTCCGACTTTAGAATCTTTCCCTATAACAGTACCTGGGCGGATAAAAGCAAATGGCCCTATTACAGCACCTTCTTCAATTCGTGCGTCAATTATCTCGGCTCTTTTGACGATTGTATTTTTCCCAATAAAAGAATCAGAAATCGTAGCAAATGGCCCTATTACAGCACCTTCTTCAATTCGTGTTCTTCCTGATAGAATGCACCCGGGAAGAATAAGTACATCTTCTGATAGTTGCACTGTTGAATCGATCCATGTTGTTTCCGGGCTTTTTATCGTAACACCGTAGAGCTGCCACCTTTTAATAATTTGATCGTTCAGAATCTTCTCAGTTTTTGCAAGCTGCACCCTGTTATTTACCCCAAGCAATAACTCGGAATCGCTCGTGGTAATGGAATTCACCCTCAACCCATTGTTGTAAAAATATTCAACTATATCTGTTAGACGCATTTCCTCTTTAGTGTTCTGTGCACCAACGGTATCTTGACGGCACATCCATTGTCCGGCGTGTTGGTGTTCTGATTCTGCTTTTTTGTGTATTTGCTCGGTGACTATAACCTTGGGTGATAATACATGCGCTTCTGTATGTGCCGCGGGCACACAGTCCTGATTAGTCACACAGTCCTGATTAGTCACACAGTCCTGATTAGTCACACAGTCCTGATTAGTCACACAGTCCTGATTAGGACTGTGTGCTATATGGCACTTTAACAACTTATTAAGCGCATCTTGCAGGTACTCTGTATCAAAAATACCCACTCCGGTATTCACTTCGTTTATTGACTGTTCAGGGAGTATATTTGAATCTTCGATTATTTTGGCAATAGAACCAAGGTTATCTCGCATTACCCTTCCATAGCCCTTTGGATTGTCCAAATGGGTGGTCACTATTGCACCAACAGCTTGTTTGAGTGGTTTTCTTACAAGCTCTTCGAGCAACTGAAATGGTACGAGCGGGACATCTGCGTAAAGGATTAAAACCCTTGAGGGAAATGGTTTATTATTCGTCACGTCACCCGATTTTGTGTGGATATGTCGACCTCCTTTAAGGGATTCTTGGTCATTCAACCGGTCGGAGGCAGGATTACAGGTATCTAAATCACAGGCATCTAATTCATACTCTGCATGACTTTCGTGCCGAGTGTTAGGATAAGTGTTACCGTAAGATTCTGAACGAATCCAAGGTATGGCAGAGAAGACACCGAACCCCGTTCCATACAGTGCATCAGACTGTGCCACTGTTAGTACATCCGGGAATGTATTGCGAATATATTGTTCAACCCGTACATCTCTGAAAACCACAATTGTTTTACAGGGTTTTAATAATTGTGCACCCCTCAAAACATGGGCTACCATGGGCAGCCCAGCGATATTGTGCAAGACCTTTGGGGTAGAGGAGCGCATCCGCGTCCCCCGGCCCGCCGCAAGAATGACAATCGCAAGGTCGCTTTTCACGCCATCGGTATCTGTGGATTCACTGCTCATGCTTTACCCAACGGACAAAATACCACATAAGAAACATGTCTTAGTAAACACCCCAAGAGATCTTAGAAGCTGGTGAGTGAATTCAATAAGAATTTCACCAGTTTATGGTGCACCCGGGATCGATTTATTACAAACTATATATCAAGGAAGGTGCTGGCAGAGATCATCACCAAATCTTTTGCCAGACGGTGTAACTGGTAAAAGTGTAACCAGTAGCGCCAGATGTGTCACCTGTGACATTCATCTGCAAGACCTGTAACTATTACACTACAAAAATATATCGAGGGAGGTAATGGTATAGCACGTCACATAACTACACGATATCCATAGCAACTGCACGTCATACAGCTACCCTGACATACAAGCCATATAACACATTCTCTGCTACTTCTAGTCGTATTATGCGCCTTAGGCGTACCGATAACCTATAACTTGATTACCCTGTATAACTACACAGGCTCTGGCAATGGTGTGCCAACTATCAAGGATGTGGCTTCGCCTTTGCCAGGTGGCAGAGCACTGTGCTGTGAATTACACTGTGCCAAGTGTTACTGCTGTGACCTTGATTGTAAATGGCAGAGAGAAATACATATACCTCACAAGTGCACTAACACAGGGTGGACCAGGTTATTCATCAAACCCAACATCTGTACCAATGACTGTTATTTATACCATGGATACAAAGAGGAAGCCCTTACCCTCGGGTTACCTGTAACCCGTAACAGAGTTACTGGTAACACATACTTGTGTTACATGTAACCCACTGGTGCACAACATGTTACTCACCCGCGCATAACATGCAATGTTGTGTAACCGGTAACCCACACCCGCGCAACCCATAACACATACTGCACAATCATCACACCCAACTAAACACACGGCTACACGACACCCATTATTCAGCTACCCCACTCACCTAACACAGATGCTGACACTGTACGGATTACACAGTGCCAAGTGTTAATCCTGTGACTTCGACTGTAAATGGCAATACTACATTTACAGCCCAAGTATCAGGGACACAGATCAGGGACACAGATCAGGGACACAGAGGTAGGTGGCAAAATCTTATACAGATGCACTCACTAAGGGTGGAAAAGGTTATGCACCAAACAAAACAAGCTCACATATACAACTCCGCCGCAATAAACGCTCAACCACCCAATCTCTCACATAGACACGGTGAAACCCCCTCAACCAGTAACACCCGCCCAGTAACACACAACCCATAACACACAGCGCAACCTGTAACACCCAACCTGTAACACATGGAGATATACGGGAGGTGACACAAACCCAAACCAGGCACGGGGCATGTCACATGGCATATGACAGAGCACTGTCACCCTAACCATTACTGCCTATGACAAGTCATCATCATCTACCCAACAGACATGGCATGTAGTAACAGAGTAACCTGTAACGCATGGCGAGTTACAGGTAACCCAACCCACACAACCTGTAACCCCCGGTGTGTTACCTGTAACTACTGCACGGCAACCCACACCCTTGCCATACGCATCCCATAACCTAACACAGATGCTGACACTGTATGGATAATACCGTGACATGGATAACACTGTGACATGGATAACACTGTGACATGGATAACACTGTGCTGTGACACAGCATCACTGATGTGTAGGTAACAATACCCAATGCACTAAGGATGACGTACACATTGACTGGGTTATACATAACGACTGGGTTATACATAACATGTAACATCTGTAAACAGCAAGACCTGTAACTATTACACTACAAAAATATATCCAGGCAGGTGAGGGCAAAGACCATCACACGGCTACCCTTACATATACCGCATATAGTACATTCTTCGCCTCTACCCGTATCATGCTGCCTGTATCCTGCATACAGATAACCCTGTATTAGACACAAGCCCGATCACCAAGTTACCTTGTGGAACTACACAGCTGCTGGCAAAAAGACCGTGCTATGGATTACGCCGTGTCATGAATTACACTGGGCAAAACACTGGGCCAAGTGTTAATGCTGTGACTTCGACTTTGTCAAATGGCAGTACGACATTCAACACAATCACCCAGAGATGTCTTGGACAGCATTACCAGCGACCTAGGCGGTGTCCTACTCGGTGGTATAGGCAGCGACCTAGGCGGTGTCCTGGGTAATGGTCTAAGTAATATCGTAGACGGACTCGTAAACCCCTTCCTGGGCTCCGGTACAGCACCATCTCTATCTAACCAAACCACAGGTGTATCTATAGGTCAGACTAATATAACTATTACACCCAAGACAACGGGTTATATAACTTCTTATACAGTTACTAATACAGATGTATACATATCACACAACCCCTGCATCTAACCCAGGCTCCGGCAGGGATATTGTGACATGGATAACACTGGGCTATGGATTACGCTGTGTCTTTGTCAGGTGGCAAATACGCTGTGCCAAGTATCAGTGGCACAGAGGGTCCAGGTGGCAAATTCATCGCCAAGGTGTTAGCCTCATTGCCCTTATCCAAGGTCAGTGTTACACACTCTACCCAATCTCCCAACTTCACCATAGACCTAACCCGTAACACACCCAACCTGTAACACATGGAGTTATGGGGGAGGTAACCCAAACCAGGCCATACAAACCCAACGCGGGGGTAATGTCACAGGGCATATCACGGGGTACTGTAACCCTAACTATTACTGCTTTTGGTAAGTCAACATCTATATCACGGGCATGGACTGTCATAACAGTAGGTGCAAGTAACTGTATAAACACACAAACATACTGTGTTATGCACCATCAAGATCTCTCACCAAGTTACCCTATATAACTACACAGGTTCTGGCACAAACACTGTGCTATGGATTGCACTGTGCCAAGTGTTAATGGGCAGGTGGTAAAGATAAATGCCCCTACTACCTAGGCTTTATCCTTAAATACAGTGTTACTCGGCCTAAATACAAGGACACTGCACCTGCAAGACCTGTAACTATTACACTACAAAAATATATCAAGGCAGGTTCTGGCAATGCACATCACATAGCTATCTCAGAAATTACCGCAACCTACTGTGCAAAGTATCGGTGATACAGTATCGGTGGTGTGCTTATTGATGACACGTGCTCACTGCCAAGTATTTATCCTGTGACTTTGACTGTAAATGGCAGTGAGAAATACATATGGCCCACCGATGGACTAACCAAGCCACAGGTTATTCGTCACAGAAATAACCCAACCAATAACACATGGACGTACACGGGAAGTGGTAACCCAAACCAGGCCATACAAACCCAAACACAACACAGGGTACTGTAACCCTAACCATTACTGCCTATAAAAACTCATCAACATCTACCCAACGGACATGGCATGTCATAACAGTAGGTGCAAGTAACTGTATAAACAGAAAAACAGCACGTAGCCTTGTAAGATTCACAGGCCGCCGTAGCTAATAGCAAAATATATCAGAGCAGATAATGGCATAAAACATCACACAACCCCTGCATCTAACACAGGCTCTGGCAGAAACACCGTGCTGTGAATTACGCTGTGACATGAATTACGCTGTGCCTGTGACTTTGTCAAATGGCGGTAACAAACTGTCAAGTATAGATAGCACACATGTAAAAGGTGCTGTGCTATCTATTCATGATGTGCTGTGGATTACACTGTGCCACAGCATCAGTGCCAATCATCACTGACACAGTATCAGTGGCACGTTTGGCCCAGATGGCACATACACTGTCAAGTATTGATACACCGCCAAGTGTTACTGCTGTGACTTCGACTGTAAATGGCAAAGAGACATTCTCATACCCCACCAATGTACTAACCCCACCAATGTACTAACCATGTATGATGTGTGCAGCGTGACTCAGGTTACGTATCGAAAACAGCCAATGACTGTTATCTATACCATGGATACGAAGAAGAATCCCTTACCCTCGGGTTACGTGTGACCCGTAACAGGGTAACTGGTTGCCCGCTTGTGTTATGTTACGTGTAATACGCACACCTGTAACAGAGTAACCTATGTTGTGTTACAGGTAACGCATGCTCGCGTCACATGTAACCCGCTGTCAGACACCAATAACCACGACCCGTACCATCACAGAGTTACCTGTTGCCCCTGCCGTGTCACGTGTTGCGCAGGTTAGTGCAACCGGTAACCTGCGGCGTGTAACCGGTAACTCATAACCGTGTGCAAGCGCTAACCTATACTGCACAACATGTAACCCATACCAACACACATATATCCAGGCATGTGCTGGCAATTCACCCCACCAAGCTATTCTGTAAAGTTATTCTGCGCCTCTCGCACGGCACAACATCCCTCACACAGCTCACTGCATTTACCCTTACACATACCGCATATCGTACATTCTCTACCACTGCTGCCCGTATTATGTGACCCGTATTATGTGCAGGTTGTAACGGTTACTCGCACAGTCTGGTTGCCCTGCCTGGCTGTACAGTATCCCGATCACTCAGTGACCCTGTATAAATACACAGGCTCTGGCAGGGATACTGTGGTATGGATTACACTGTGCCATGGATAATACTGTGGCACAGCATCAGTGAGACAGTATCAGTGATACAGGGGGCCCAAATGGCACATACACTGCCAAGTATTACTGCTGTGACCTCGACTGTAGGTGGCAGTACGACATTCAACACAATTACCCAGAAGTATCTGGGGCGGCCTGCTCGGTGGCATAGCCAATGCCCTAAGCGGTATCGTAACCAGTACCCTAAGTAATGCCCTAAGTAATATCACAGGCGGACTCGTAAACTCATTCCTGGGCTCCATCCTGGGCTTCAGTACTACACCTGGTTTATCTAGTACAGCCACAGGTGTATCTATAGGTCAGAATAGTATAACTATTACACCCAAGACAACGGGTTATATAACTTCTTATGCAGTTACTAATACAACAGAGACAAGTCCAACTACTGGTGGTCTACCCTCAGGACTAAGTATTGATAAAACCTCTGGCAATATAACAGGCAGTATAGATACGAGTGTTACTACGGGATTATACAAAGTAACTATTACTGCAACTGCACCTTCCTATTCTTCCTCTGCTACAACCCTTACTAGCATAAGTGTTAGTGCTGTATATACCATTTGTGTTACCAGTACTACACCTGGTGTAACAGGTAACTTGTAACCTAGAACCCGTAACCACAAACACATATCCGAACACCACATACCCTGACAGGTGAGGGCACAACACGTTACACAGCTACTACATACACAGGCTATGACAATAACACCGTGCCATGGATCAGTGCTGTGCCTTCGACTGGGTCAGGTGGCGGTGAGACATATGTATGGCCCTATGTTAAGGCGTAATCTCAAGTGTTATTGATCTCAAGTATCAGTGGGCAGCTTGTAAATGATAAATTCACTGCCATGGATCAGTGCTGTGCCTTCGCGTGGGTCAGATGGCAAAGAGACATCCTTATACCCCACCAATGTACTAACCCCACCAATGTACTAACCATGTATGATGTGTGCAGCGTGACTCAGGTTACGTATCGAAAACAGCCAATGACTGTTATCTATACCATGAACACGGGAGGCAAGAATACCCTACCCACGGGTTGCCTGTAACCCGTAACAGGGTAACTGGTAACACCCACACAGTTACATGTTACTCACCCGCGTATAACACGCAATGTCGTGTTACGTGTAACTCACACCTGCGCAATCTGTAACCGCTGGTGCCGTGTTACATGTTGCACACTTTCACGTGAGACATGTTACTCACCTCCGCGCGACCTGTAACACATGCTGTAATAAACAAACACACTGCCAAGCCTAAAAGCACGTGTATTACTGTACACACAGAGTCAGAGTAATGTAAGTATTACACCTATACTCTACGGAAGCTTTTCTATATCCACATATGTATTAGTAGATACAACAGGTGCTACATCAGGATCTACGGGTCTACCTAAAGGACTAAGCTTTACCTCTGGAACCATAAAAGGAAGTATAGATGGGGGTGTTAGTTTAGCGCACTGAAAAATCAGTATGGTATTTAAAAATCAGTACAGCACCGGTGATCATATTGAATTTAATTACATCGAAATTACATCGCATAATAACCAGATGCCCTATACCTAACAAGAGATAGAAAAGTTAAGAGGCAGAAACACCCCATGAAACAGATGCAGTGAAACAGATGCAAAACTAGAACCTGCACCCAAACACAGGAGAGTGCCAAATTCATTGAGAGTGCATACAAAGCTGCCAGCATAATAAAACTTCGTGCATACAAGTCACATATACAAACCCACACAATGTCTCAGTCACACACAATGTCTCAGTCACAGTAGGGCACCCACACAATATCCCAGTCACGGTAGGTCCCAGTCACAGGAGAGCATGCAGTAACTGCGCATCCAGCCTGCACTAACCATGCCTGAGGTACTAACCATGCCTGAAGTATGGTGCTGCACACATTTCATTTACGCGGTGTTCTGAGGTCACGCGGTGTTCTGGGCAACTGTCCACATTTTTATACGGACCTCGCATAAGTTACACAACCCAAGCCACCCTTGCCTGTTGAAAAGTCAATTTCCTCCGCTTTTAAAGGTGCATTATATGAGTATGTCTGATGCGCTTGGGATTATAACGAAGAGGGTTAGGGACCGTCTTCGTACCTCTGACCACGACCTTTCGTTGCAGCCCGAACTTACCGATCAATATGTCACTCGTGAACTTGAAGAGTATGCTAGCAGGCAACCAATTGATGAAACAGAAGACAGTATTAAAAGGAAAATAGTTGCAAACCTAACAGGATTTGGTCCACTGCAAGACATCATTGATGATCCAGATGTTGAGGAATTCTGGATTAACTCGCCTGAAGAGGTATTTCTTGCCAAAAATGGTAAATCCTTTGCAGTCGATATAAAGTTAACAGATTCTCAATTGAGGGATATTCTCGAAAGAATGCTGCAGGGAACCGGGCGGCGCATTGATATGGCGAATCCTTTTGTTGATGCATCTTTACCCGATGGTAGTCGGCTGCATGCCGTTATACCAGATATTACGGCACGTCACATATCTATTAATGTTCGCAAATTTATGCGCCAGATTCGGGGTCTTGATCAGCTTGTTAGGACACGCAGTCTGACTGCTGAATCCTCCAGATTTTTGCAATACTGCGTCAAGTCTCGTGCGAATTTTTTAGTCTCTGGCGCTACACAGGCTGGCAAAACAACAATGCTCAATTCTCTTTTATCATGCTGCTCTGAGGATGAAAGGGTTGTAACAGTTGAGGAAACATTTGAACTTGATATTCCGCTGCGTGACGTGGTTAGCCTACAGTGTCGACAGGCAACAATTGAAGGATCCGGGGAAATAAATCTCAGGCGTTTGGTCAAAGAAACTCTTAGAATGCGTCCTGATCGAATTGTTGTAGGTGAAGTGCGCGAGGCAGAAAGTCTTGATTTGTTAATTGCTCTCAATTCAGGCATTCCCGGTGCAGCGACTATACACGCTAACAGCGCACGTGATGCCCTCAGAAAAATGACAATCCTGCCTCTTTTGAGTGGTAAAAATATCGACTCAGCTTTTATAGTCCCAACGGTTGCTAATTGTATTGACATTGTTGTGCATTGCGAGCTTGGCAAAGATGGGCATCGCAGGGTTTCTGAAATATTGGCACTCAGTGGTCGGGTGAATGAGGGCATTATCGAGGCAAGTCCTGTATTTACCACAACAAATAATCAATTGCAGTTCACAGGCATCTACCCAGAACAATGGAGGGGGTTCATGAATGAACAGGGCTCCACTGTATTTAAGAACTTGGAGACTGATGCTTAGCGTGGCGCTTTCTTTGTTACTATCAGCAGGTAATCTATTTCTCCTTGCCAAATCAAAACCGTCAAGGCGGTACGGCAGATTCGATAAGTTTCATTCACGTCTTATCGCTGTCGGATTACGGAATGTCTCACTTGGATCCTTTGTATCCCTGACAGTGCTATTCGGAGTTGTATTTGCCGCAATTATTACACTGGTCACCGGAATATATATTTTTTGTGTATTTGGATTTTTAATCGGTATCGCCACACCGATATTAATTGTCAATTATCAATACCGAAGACTTGTCAGTCTTGATTCTAATATTTGGCCCGACATTGTCGAGAATGTAATCTCTGCTGTTCGGGCAGGCATGGGACTTCCCGAGGCTTTATGCTCTCTATCCAGATTCGGACCGGTTAGGATAAGACAGATTTTTTGTAATCTTGAGAATGAATACGGTGCAACGGGAAATTTTGCATCTGCTGTTGCAAACGCAAAATGCGCACTTGCAGATCCAAAGGCAGATAGGATTCTGGAAACCGTTCAACTTGCCAGAAGCCTTGGTGGCAGCGAGCTTATAAAGGTTCTTCGAAATTTATCAGAGTATATGCGCGAAGACTTGGCAACTCGGGCAGAAATTGTCGGTCGACAATCTTGGGTCGTAAACGCAGCAAGAATTGCTGTTGCTGCCCCCTGGGCTGTGTTGGCGATTATGAGCACCCGTGCGGAAACTGTCTCCGCTTATAACTCCCAGGCAGGTGTTGTTGTTATTATTCTTGGCGCATTATCCTGCGCTATTGCCTACAAGATAATGATGGTTGTTGCGCGTATCCCACAGGAAGAGAGGTATATGGGATGATTGGTCAAATTGCCCTTTCTGTTCTTTTTGCCGTAACTTTGGGGTGCGGGATTGCGAGCCTTACCTTTATGCTTTCTCCGGTTAGCACATTTAGACGCCGCCTCACCCCTTATTTATCAGGGTTATCACAGGATATGTGTTTTTCCTTTAGAAGGCCACTCTACCGTGAGCTCTTTGGGGTTTTTCGTATTTACTTGAACCGCTTCTACCGCACACAACCATCTGGCAAACTTGCTGGACTCTTGGAAATCTCCAATCGGGATCAGTCAGTTGTCGATTTTCGTATCACTCAGATAGCAATCTCGGCACTGCTAACAGGTATATTCTGGGTGCTTTTTTGCTTATTGCTATTTTCTGGTCAGGTAAATATTGTTTTTGGACTGTTAGCTCCCGCGGTTTTTGCCGGTTCATTCTGGTGTATCGAGAACAATTTGCGCAGATATGTCAAAAAACGTAAGCAGAAAATACTCAATGAAATGCCATCAGCCTTTGAGTTCCTGAGTCTTTCCGTGTCTGCCGGAGAGGGTGTTCTTGATGCAATAAAGCGTATCTGTTTTATTAGCAAGGGTGAATTCTCTATTGAGCTTAAGAAGGTATTAATTGGTGTTTCCAGTGGAGACACCCTGGAGCGATGTCTCAAGCGTATGGCTGCAAAGCTTAACATTGTCAGCATCGATAGGGCGGTTAGTCAGATAATAACGGCAATCGAGCGTGGAACTCCACTTGCGGACATTCTGATAAAGCAGGCAAAAGAGGCGCGTAATGCAACCAGAGTTGCGCTTATTGAGCAAGCGGGTAAAAAGGAGATCGCCATGATGTTTCCGCTTGTGTTCTTTATTTTGCCGGTAACAATTTTATTTGCAATATTTCCTGGGATACAGATTTTTCACTGATTGTTCTGATTCGGCTATTTATACACACGATATATTTTGATTCGATATAAGAAAGGGGCAATATGAGCATAATAAAAAAAACTATAAGAAATATTTTTCATTCTGCACGTCAGGAGAGAGGGGATGTTCCGGGATGGGTCCTAATAGCAGTTATGACAGTTGGTCTTGTCATGATGATATGGGCTATAGCCGGTCCGGCGCTAACCCAGCTTTTCAACACTGCTGTGCAGCATGTCAAAATTTTTAGATGAGCGCAGGCAACTTTCGAAGACGTATCACGAGTTTGCGTGACCCTGGAAGACACCACGAATCGGGCTCGGCGGTTGTAGAGTTTGTTATGGTCGGCACAATTGTCACATTTCTTTTATTGGCAATTTTCCAGTTTGCCTATGTGCTCTACGTGCGCAACACACTTATTGATGTGGCAGCTGCCGGTGCCCGCGTGGGGGCCCTTGCGGATATGACCCTTGCCCGCGGAGAGGAACACGCAAGGGCGCTTTTGAACAATACTGTGGGAAACAAGATCTTCACATCTGCAAGTTCGGAAAAAATTGCAGTGGGTGGTGTACTTTTTGTAAAACTCAAGATTACAGCCAGGCTACCCATTGTCGGCCCCTGGGGGCCGGAGGGTATGCTTGTGGCTATAGGGCAGGCGGTGGCAGAATAATGCCCTCGCGTTTGCAGCGTGTCCGAAAAATTACTGTTTTATCAAACCAGGCTGGCTCTGCGGCAATTGAGTTTTTAACACTTGCAGTGGTGTTTATGGTGCCTCTTGTCTATCTAATAATTACGGTTATGAATATACAACTGGCATCATATGCCGCAGAGAACTTGGGTCGCAACATAGCCCGCGCATACACTCTCAACCAGAGCTCCAATATGGACGTTATCTTAAACAGGCTTCTGGCGGATTATGGATATACTTCAGACCAAGCAAGTTTTTCTGTTGAATGTGTTCCATCTTGCTCTCCGGGAAATGATTATGTTGTGCATGTGACACTGCATTTGGGCCTGCCACTGATTCCTGATGCTTTCAATCCGAGGAGGGGCATATCAGTTGGATCAACGGTTACAATGCCGATTTCCAAGTATCAGACCTAATGGTAAGGCTTGCACACATCCAGATACACCGAAGTTATATTGCAAACACAAAAGTTACGCATTCGTATGCGACACGCAAGGGCGCTTTATCGCCAATTTCAACACGGAGGGTGAAGTGAAAATCAATAATGTAATAAGAAATATTAATGTAATAAGAAGTAACAAGGTCCCACCGAAGTGGATAAAAAGCAGCGATGGCAGCATTATGCCGATGGTTATTCTATTCACTGTATTGTCTATAGCCTTTATAATCACCGTAACGAATGCTTCGTCATTGTATCTTGAGAAAAAGCGTATTTTGTCTGTTGCTGATGGCGGTAGCTTGGCAGCTGCAGAAGGGTTTGACCTCTCGCAGCTTTCCTATAACAATGGCTCTCTAAAACAGGTCTTGTCTAATGATAAAGTCGGGGAAATTTTGCAAGAATACGCTAGCCGGGTTGCCAGAAAAGAAAGACTGGATGATCTTCGTATTGAGTCATTTTACTCGGACGGTTCAGGTGTTGGTGTTACACTTTCGGCGCATTGGACTCCTCCGCTTCTTTCTGCACTCTTTCCAAATAGCATGCGTATCAGTGCTTCAAGTTACGCTCGTGGCCGCTTCTTTGACGAGTAGTTCAGAAATGTTCATGCTTGTGGTGTCAGAATAAGTTCCGCCAAACTGCAAACTGATACCGGACAAGATCAAATTTCTCAGGCGATATTTGATGCACGACCCCGCAGTCCGCTCGCGGTATCAGTGTAGTAACAGGTATTGCACCTACTGTTACTAATAATGCTACAACCCTTGGTAGTACAACTGTTACTGCAACATATACCATTCTTGTTACAAGTACTACACCTGGTTTATCTAGTACAGCCATAACCCGTAATCACCCCACAGAGTTACTGGTAACTCATAACCGCGCAACCTGCACCTGCGCCTGTGCGACATGTAACGTTGTGCTGTGTTACATGTAACCCCTACCCGCATTACTGGTAACCTCCGGTGTGTTACATGTTGCACAGGTTAGTGCGTGAGACCCGTTACCCCTATAGAGCAGCATGTTACCCACTGGTGTGTAACTGGTTGCTCAACCCAGCGTAACTCGTAACGTTGTGTTGTGTCACGTGGCTACCTCTGTTGCGTAACCTGTAACTCACTTCCGCATAACATGTAACTCGTTTGTTGCGTTACGTGGTTACCTGTAACCTACAGCCCATAACCACAAACACATACCCTGGCAGGTAATGGCACGACACGTGACACAGTGCAAGTTACCCTATATAGCTACAAAAGTGCTGGCAATGGTGGTGTGCCAAGTATTAGTGGCACGGAGGGGCCAGGTGGCATATTCTTATACCCCACAGATGTACTAACAACGGGTGGAGCAGAGTATGCATCAAACCCAACATCTGTACCCATGACTGTTATCTATACCATGGATACGAGGGGTAGGAATACCTTACCCTCAGGTTATCTGTAACACACACCACAGAGTAACTGGTAACACCCACGCCGTGTTACATGTTGCACTGTGGTGCGCGACTTGTAACCGCTTGTGTTGTGTGACTGGTTACTCCACATCCGTTACCCCTGTTGTGTAACCTGTAATACAGCCGCGCGACCTGTAATACAGCCCATAACCACAACAAACACAACATGTAACTCACACGGAGTAACCTGTAACCCCTGCCCGCATTACTGGTAACCCATACTGCACAAACACATACCCTGGCAGGTGAAGGCAATGACCATCACACGGCTACCACATACACAGGCTCTGACAGGGACACGATGGTACGGATTACACTGTGCTGTGAATTACACTGTGTCAAGTATCAAGGATGTGACTTTGCCAGGTGGCAAATACACTGTGCCAAGTGTTAACGCTGTGGCTGTGATTGTAAATGGCATATACATATACCCCACCGATGTACTAACCAAGGGTGGAGAAGGTTATTCACAACAGGTAACACCCGCCCCTTCACATATGCAACTCCGCCGCAATAAACGCTCAACCACCCAATCTCTCAAATACACCAATCATCCTCTCTTTATTCCCACCAATACGATCTTCATAATCCAACAATCAGGATCAGCAACTATCTCTGACTCATTCCCACCAATACTCGGTGCAACATCAATCACATACTCTACCCAATCTCTGCATATACCCAATATCTATCTAACTTCACCATAGACCTAACCCATAACACATGGAGCTATTGTGTAACCGGTAACCCAAACCAGGCCATACAAACTAGTCACAGGACACTGTAACTACCAACAACCATATATCAAGGCAGGTGAGGGCAAAGCAACTCACACGGCTACCCTTACATATACCGCATATAGTAACTTCTCTACCACTGCTATCCGTACTATGTGTATCCGTATCAACCTGTATCAGGGCACCTGTAACCCATAACTCAACAACCCTGTGGAACTACAAAAGTGCTGGCAATGGTGGTGTGCCAAGTATCAGTGGCACGTTTGTAAATAACAAACTCACATACCCAACCAATGTACTAACCGAGGGTGGATCAGGTTAT
Source organism: Tropheryma whipplei str. Twist (assembly GCF_000007485.1). Lineage (NCBI taxonomy): Bacteria > Bacillati > Actinomycetota > Actinomycetes > Micrococcales > Tropherymataceae > Tropheryma > Tropheryma whipplei. Next base: position 252,906 of record NC_004572.3, read on the forward strand.
GCACCAAACCCAACAAAGAAAGCAATGACTGTTATATACACCATGAGTACGGGAGGCAAGAATACCTTACCCTCAGGTTACCTGTTACTAATCTCTGTGCGACCTGTAACTCGCTGCCTGCGGGACCTGTTACCCCTGCTGTGTTACATGTAACCGTGTAACCTGTAACTCACACCTGCGCAACTGGTAACCCACAACAACCATATATCAAGGCAGGTGAGGGCAGAAACCATTACACGGCTACATCAATCACATACTCTACCCAATCTCTGCCAAATAACTTCACCATAGACCTAACCCATAACACATGGAGCTATGGGGGAAGTGGTGACACAAACCAGGGGTCGGGTACTGTAACCCTAACTATTACTGCCTATAAAAACTCAACATCATCTACAACACAGACACCAGTTACTAATACAACAGAGACAAGTCCAACTACTGGTGGTCTACCTAAAGGACTAAGTATTGATACAACCAATGGAACCATAACAGGAAGTATAGATACGAGTGTTACACCTGGAGAGTATAAAGTAAGCTTTTATGCTTTTGCATCACCTGTTGAAACCGGTGTTACTGCTTACCAGCTTTGCCATCGCAGTAGTAATTACTGTGTAATACACATCCCACACATGACTGTTATCTATACCATGGATACGAAGAAGAAATCCTTACCCACAGAGTAACCTGTAACCATTACGGAGCAACATGTTACCTGTAACCTCTGTTGTGTTACGTGTAATCCCGTAACACATAACCACCACACAGAGTAACGTGTAACCCCTGCACGCACAACTGGTTACCAACAACCATATACCCAGGCAGGTTCTGACACAGCATCAGCGCAACACGTAACATAGTTAGCAACACATAACACATTTACTCATTACCCTGTGGAACTACATAAGTGCTGGCAAAGGTGGTGTGCCAAGCATCAGTGGCACGTTTGTAAATAACAAACTCACATACCCCACCAATGCACTCACCAAGGGTGGACCAGGTTATGTGCAACAGACAACAAAGAAACCAATGACTGTTATCTATACCATGAGTACTGGTAAGAAGAATACCTTACCCACGGGATACCTGTTACTAATCTCTGTGCGACCTGTAACCTCTGCACCTGCGCGACCTGTAACCCACACCACAACAAACATATACAAGGCAGGTTCTGGCAAAGCACGTTACACGGCTACATCAATCACTGCATCTACCCAATCTCTACACTTCACCATAGACCTAACCAATAACATGTGGACATACACGGGAAGTGACACAAACCAGGGGTCGGGTACTGTAACCCTAACTATTACTGCTTATAAAAACTCAACATCATCTACAACACAGACATGGCATGTCATAACAGTGGGTGCAAGTAACTGTATAAACACAAAAATATATACACACAAGCAACACCTGTAACTCACACCTGCGCAACTGGTAATTCGTGTGTTGTGTTACGTGTAACTCGCACACCCGTAAGCGGTAACCTCCGGTGTGTTACTGGTAACTCACACCTGCGCAACTGGTAATCTGCAACTATTACACAACAACATATATCAATGCAGGTGCTGGCAGAACACGTCACACAGCTGCTGGAAATGGTGTGCCAAGTGTTGCTGTCACACCTGACACAGATGACACATTCACATGGCCCACAAGTGCACCAACCCCACAAGCGTACTAACACAGGGTGGAACAGGTTGTAAGGCAAACCCTGCATATACCCAATCTCTGCCAAGTAACTTCACCATAGACCTAACCCATAACACATGGAGCTATGGGGGAAGTGGTAACCCAAACCAGTCATTGGGTACTGTAACCCTAACTATTACTGCTTTTGATAAGTCAATATCTATATCACAAAGCCCTTACCCCCAGGCCTTACCCTAATCACAAATACAGAACCACATTATCTATTCACATATTCAAGAACTACTACACAGGCTCTGGCACAAACACTGCGCTGTGGATTACACTGTGCCAAGTATCAGTGGCACGGAGGTAAATGGCATATTCACATACCCCACCGATGTACTAACCAAGGGCGGATCAGGTTATTCATCAAACCCAACATCTGTACCCATGACTGTTATCTATACCATGGATACGAGGGGTAGGAATACCTTACCCTCAGGTTATCTGTGACCCGTAACGGAGTAACTGGTTACCCACACAGCGTTACCTGTTGCCCCTGTCGTGTAGCCTGTAACTCACCTCCGCATAACATGCAACTCGTGTGCTGTGTAACGTGGTTACCTTCGGTGCACGACCTGTAACGCCCCGGTGCGACTTATGACCACCATAAACATAACCCGTAACTCATACCCGCAAGACATGTAACCCCATGCTGTGCCACCTGTAACCACCACAAACATATATTTAAAGGTGAGGGCACAACACATCACACGGCTACCCTGACATATACCGCATATCGTACATTCTTTACTTCTTATACCCGTACTATATATCTACCTGCACCAACCCATGTGCTGTGTAACCGGTAACCAATAACCCAACAACCCTGTATCAGGTACAGCCTAATTACTCAGTTACCCTGTGGAACTACATAAATGCTGGCAATGGTGGTGTGCCAAGTATCAGTGGCACAGAGGTAAATGGCAAATTCTCATACCCCACAGATGTACTAACCAAGGGTGGAAAAGACTATTCACAACAGATAACAACCAAACCAATGACTGTTATCTATACCACCGGCAGAGGGCAATCCCTACCCCCAGGCCTTACCCTAAACACAAGTACAGCAAGAAATGCATCAACCAGCTTTCCTGTCAAAGCTATACCTAACTACTATGACTATCCCGGTGATTTCAAGAGCAAACTCTCTCATCGAGTAACCCTGTGGAACTACACAGCTGCTGGCAATGGTGTGCCAAGTATTCATGCTGTGACTTCATATTTGCCAAATGGCAGTGATACATTCCTATACCCCACAAATGCACTAACAACGGGTGGATCAGGTTATTCATCACAGGAAAACAAGTATCAGTGATGTGCTTGTAAATGACACAGTCACATACCCAAAGCATCACAGACATATACATCTACAGATACACCTACATCTCCCTCCTATTCCTCTTACACTGTAAACAGTGGTAACCCGTGGTGTGTTACATGTTGCACTGTGGTGCGCGGGGTGTTACATGGTTACCTGTGTTGCACATGTCTGTGTGACTGGTAACCCACACCTGCGAGACCTATGGCGTATGCGCTGCGCAACCTGTACCCACTGTCAGACACCAATAACCACAATCCATACCATTACACAGAGTTACCGGTTACGTTTGGTGTGCAACTGGTCACGTGTAACCGCACAACCATATATCAAGGTAGGTGCTGGCAAAGACCATCACACGGCTACATCAATCGCATACCCTACCCAATCTCTCAACTTCACCATAGACCTAACTAATAACATGTGGAGCTATGGGGGAGGTGGTAAAACGACACAGACACAGAGTACTGTAACCCTAACTATTACTGCCTATGACAAGTCATCATCATCTACAACACGGATACCAGTTACCAATACAACAGAGACAAGTCCAACTACAAATGGTCTACCTAAAGGACTAACCCTTGATACAACCAATGGAACCATAACAGGAAGTATAGATACGAGTGTTAGCCAAGGTATATATACAGTAGTAGTAACAGGTACTGCACCTACTGTTACTAATAATGCTACAACCCTTAGTAGTACAACTGTTAGTGCAACATATACCATTCTTGTTACGCACAATCCATAACTCCAGCTCCGCCAGAGTTACTTGTAACCTACACTGTGCCAAGTATCAGTGGCACGGAGGTAGGTGGCATATTCTTATACCCCACCGATGTACTAACCAAGGGTGGAGAAGGTTATGCATCAAACAAAACATCTGTATCAATGACTGTTATCTATACCATGGATACAAGGGGTAGGAATACCCTACCCACGGGTCTCTGGTAACCCATTACAGAGTAACTGGTAACCTGTAACAGAGTTACATGTAACCTATACTGCACAACCATATACCCAGGCAGGTGCTGGCAGAGATACCCACACGGCTACCACCTAACACAGGCTCTGGCAATGGCGGTGTCACTGTGCCAAGTATCAGTGCCACGCCTGACCCAGGTGGCAAATTCACTGCCAAGCGTTAATCCTGTGTCTTCGCCTTTGCCAAATGGCAGTGACACATACTCTAATCTCTATCTAACTTCACCATAGACCTAACTAATAACACATGGAGCTATGGGGGAGGTGACACAAACCAGGCCACACAAACACAAACCAGACAAAGGCATCCTTGGTGATGTTACCGGCATCCTTATCAACCCTTGTAGGTCTTGCCGGCAGCGTCCTGCCCGCCGCAGTAACAACACTGGTTAGTAGGGGAGTAATGTAACTATTACACCAACTACACAGGGTTATATAACTTCTTATACAGTTACCAATACAGGTGTTACATCAGGTGGAACTGGTGCAAATGGTCTACCTAAAGGACTAAGTATTGATACAACCAAAGGAACCATAACAGGAAGTATAGATACAGGTGTTACACCTGGAGAGTATGTTGCAACCATTACTGTTACGTATAGTAATGCCAGTACCAGTAAGACAGAGGTTAGTCCTGTATTACCCAGTAGTAGTGTTCATGCACTAACTTCACCAAATAGAACAGCTTACCCTCAGGTTACCTGTAGCCATTACAGCGCAACCGGTACCCGCTTGTGTTATGTTACATGTCACCTGTTACCCCCTGCTGTGTAACCTGTAACCCATAACCTGATTACTCCATATAACTACACAGGTGCTGGTGCGGGTGCTGTGCCAAGATCAAGGATGTGACTTCGACTTTGCCAAATGGCAATACCACTGTGTCAAGTGTTACTGCTGCGCCTTTGCCAAATGGCAAAGTCACATTCACATGGCCCACCGATGTACTAACCGAGGGTGGGCCAGAGTATTCAAAACAGAAAAACAAGTATCAGTGATGTGCTTGTAAATGACATAGTGCAATCCATGGCAAAAGGGAATAACCAACAGCATGCACAGTGCAAGCTAACCAATAACACACACAGTCAATAACACATGGAGCTATGGGGGAGGTGACACAAGCCCAACACAGTCACACAAACACAACACAGGGTACTGTAATCTCTGTTGCACGACCTGTAACACTGCTTTGTGTTACGTGTTACCCACATCCGTGTAACCTGTAACCCCCTGTTGTGTAACCGGTGACATTCATCTGCAAGACCTGTAACTATTACAAAACAACCATATATCAAGGCAGGTGAGGGCACAAACACTGTGCCAAGTATTAATGCTGTGACTTTGACTGTAAATGGCAGTGAGATATACACATATCCCACAAGCGTACTAACACAGGGTGGACCAGAGTATGCACAACACACAACACAGAAACCCATGACTGTTATCTATACCATGGACAAGAAGCAATCCCTACCCACGTGTTACCTGTGACCCATGTGTTGTGTTACGTGTAACACAACAACATATACCAATCTGTCTTATACAGTTACCAATACAACAGAGACAAGTCCAACTGGATCTGGTGGTCTACCTAAAGGACTAACCCTTGATACAACCAAAGGAGAGATAACAGGAAGTATAGATACAGGTGTTAGCCAAGGTATATATACAGTAGTAGTAACAGGTACTGCACCTACTGTTACTAGTAATGCTACAACCCTTAGTAGCACAACTGTTAGTGCTGTATATACCATTCTTGTTACGCACAATCCATAACTCCAGCTCCGCCAGAGTTACTTGTAACCTGTTACATTGCGCTGTGTCACGTGGTTACATGTAACCTATACTGCACAACCATATACCAAGGCAGGTGAGGGCAGAGATACCCACACGGCTACCACCTCACACAGGCTCTGGCAGCGGTGGTGTGCCAAGTGTTACTGCTGTGCCTTCGCGTGGGTCAAATGGCGGTGTCACTGTGCCAAGTATCAGTGCTACAAAAGGCCCAGGTGGCAGAGAGACATCCCCCAATCTCTGCACGACTTGTTGCACTGTGTTGCGTGACTGGTTACCCCACACTCGCGCAACCCGTAACGCCGTGTTGCGTAACCGTGCGCGTAACAGAGTTACCCGTAACCCGCACTCGCGCAACCTGTAACCCCCGGTGCGCGTTACAGGTAACCGCTTGTGTTGCATACCCGTGCACACCACAGGTTACCTGTAGCCATTACAGAGTTACCGGTAACACATACTTGTGTTACATGTAACCCGCTGGCGCACAACATGTTACTCACCTCCGTATAACATGCAATGTTGTGTTACGTGGTTACCTGTGGTGCGCAACTGGTAACTCGTGCCTGCACAACCCGTAACCCACACCTGCACAACCCGTAACGCTGTATAAACACAAAAATATACTGTGGTCTGATAATGCAGAATATTGCACTAGATGATGCATCAACCAGCTTTACTGTCAAAGCTATACCTAACTACTATGACTATCCCAGTAGTTTCAAGAGCAGTTTCACCCACACAGTTACCCTGTGGAACTACAAAAGCACCGCAAAATCCCAAGGAAGGCTTATTAAACTGGTAATGTGACTGCTCATAATACCCCGAAGGTTCATTGTGTTATCCGCCAGGCTTTACGAGGTCAGCGCATAGGCCCCCGGCAGCTTGCCGAGCAAATTGGTGTTGACATCAAACAACTTTGGTCATGGCTGGAACCCACATGGTCGCAAACACTTGACATCCCGCAGTCCATTCTGCATGACCTGGAAGATGCTATTGATGACACATCCGCGTTTTACAATACTCAACACTTGTTATCCATTGACCAAATAAATCGCAGAAGCCTTGAGAGATTATTTTATGTAACAGATATGTTTCAGCCCCTTGCAAGGCGTCAGGTGAGGTGCAACATTCTGAACGGCGCGGTCCTTGTCTGTCTTTTTTACGAAGCTAGTACGCGTACAAGATTTAGTTTTTCGACTGCTTTTTCCCGGATGGGTGGGGCCGTTGTGACAGAGGCCGATATGCTTCAGTCTTCCTCGGTTGCAAAAGGGGAATCAACCTCAGACACCAGTCGAGTTATTTCTGGGTATGCGGATATTGTAGTTGTTCGGCATTCAGAACTTGGATTTGCTGAAAGATACGCCTCTGACAGCTTGGTTCCGGTTATAAATGCCGGAGATGGTTCGGGCGAGCACCCGACCCAGGCGATTCTGGATGTATACACAATAGAAAGTGAATTTCTTTACAGAGAGAAAACAATCGATGGCAGCTGTATTGCGATCATCGGTGATCTAAAACACGGCAGAACCGTTCATTCACTGATTAAGCTTTTATCCCTTTATGAGGGGTTAACATTCAAAATATTTTCTATAACAGATCTTGAGCTTCCGAATGATTTTCATGATCTCCTGTCTGGTCGTGGTCATACCCTAGAGGTTTGTGACAGCTTGAGGAATGCTGTCAATGCCGCAGATGTTATTTATGCAACGCGTGTTCAAACAGAAAGGATTGCGCAGGACTTGACAGCTGTAACGGGGTGTAGGCTGACACGGGAAGTGCTTGATGATTGTAAAAAGGATGTGATTGTATTGCATCCACTTCCACGTGATTCCCGCCCAGATGCTCTAGACATAGGAACTGATCTTGATTCGTACAGTGGGTTTATGCCATTTGGTCAAGCGAATAATGGGGTTCCTGTTAGAATGGCAATCTTCTCAGAAATCCTGGGGATAACCGACAAAATAGAGTTCGCAGATTCTATACCATGGGCAAGAAGAATACCTTACCCCCAGGCCTTACCCTAAACACAGGTACAGTACCACAGTATCTATTCACATATACAAGAGGTACTACACAGACATATGCAGTAACTCACTGCCAAGTATTCATGCTGTGACTTCGACTTTGCCAAATGGCAATGCTACATTTACAGCCACAGTATCAGTGACACGCCTGGCCCAGGTGCCACATTCACATACCCCACCGATGTACTAACAACGGGTGGATCAGGTTATTCATCACAGATAACACAGAAACCCATGACTGTTATCTATACCATGGATACGAAGAGGAATACCTTACCCACAGGTTACCTGTAACCCGTAACAGAGTAACTGGTAACTCATAACCGCACGACCGGTAACGCACGCAGAATTACCTGTAACCTCCGGTGTGTTACTGGTAACCACAACAAGCATGCATTTAAAGGTGAGGGCAAAGCACGTCACACGGCTACCCTGACATATACCGCATATAGTACATCCTTTGTTTCTACCCGTACTATATATCTACCTGCACTAACCCATGTGCTGTGTAACTGGTAACCCATAACACAACAACCCTGTATAACTACACAGGCTCTGGCCCGGGTGGTGTGCCAAGTATTAATGCCACGGAGGTAAATGGCATATTCATATACTCCACAGATCCACTAACACAGGGTGGATCAGACTATTCAAAACACCCAACATCTGTACCAATGACTGTTATCTATACCATGAACAAGAAGAACTTACCCACAGGCTTCCGGTTACTTGTAACCCATTACAGAGTAACTGGTAACATCCACACCCGCGCAACCTGTAACACACACGGGGTCACAGGTCACCCCTGGTTCTCAACTGGTTACCCATAACCACAACCATATACCAAGGCAGGTGCTGGCGCAACAACTCATACGGCAACATCAATCACATACTCTACCCAATCTCTATCTAACTTCACCATAGACCTAACCCATAACATGTGGACATATACAGGAAGAGGTAACCCAAAACAGGCCACACAAACACAAACCAGACAAAGGCATCCTTGGTGATGTTACAGGCATCCTTATCACCCTTGTAGGCGTCCTTACCCACTTAAGTAACCAGTCTGGTTAGTAGGGGAATAATGTAACTATTACACCAACTACACAGGGTTATATAACTTCTTATACAGTTACTAATACAGATATTACATCAGGTGGAACTAATGCAAATGGTCTACCTAAAGGACTAACCCTTGATGCAACCAAAGGAACCATAACAGGAAGTATAGATGGGGGTGTTAGTACGGAGTTATACAAAGTAACTATTACTGCAACTGCACCTTCCTATTCTTCCTCTACAACCCTTACTAGTACAAGTGTTACTGCAACATATACCATTCTTATTACCCCTGTTGTGTAACCCGCAACTCATAACCTACAACCCGTAACAAACACAACCCTGGCAGGTACTGGAAATGGTGTGCCAAGTATCATGGAAATGACTTCGACTGTAAATGGCAGAGTCACAAACCCAACCCATAACACATGGAGCTATTGGGGAGGTGGTAAAACAAACCAGGCCATACAAACCCAAACACAACACAGGGTACTGTAACCCTAACTATTACTGCCTATGACAAGTCATCATCATCTACAACACGGGCATGGACTGTCATAACAGTGGGTGCATCTAGCTGTATAAACAAACAGAACTGACCATAACTATTTACAGCACCATATATCAAGGCAGGTAATGGCATAAAACAGTACCCAACTAAATACACGGCTACACGATACTGCATGATAGATTACCCAGCTACTACACAGCTACCCCTTAACACACCGCATGCCCTTAACACACCACATATATACAGTAGTAGTAACAGGTACTGCACCTACTGTTACTAATAATGCTACAACCCTTACTAGCACAATTGTTAGTGCAACATATACATTTCTTGTTACCAGTACTACACCTGGTTTATCTAGTACAGCCACAGGTGTATCTATAGGTCAGACTAATATAACTATTACACCAACTACACAGGGTTATATAACTTCTTATACAGTTGCTAGTACAGATGCTACATCTGGTGGAACTAGTGCAAATGGTCTACCTAAAGGACTAACCCTTAATTCCTCTGGAACCATAACAGGAAGTATAGATACGAGTGTTACACCTGGAGAGTATAAAGTAAGCTTTTACGCTTTTGCATCACCTGTTGCTACCCTTCGTATACCTTCTTATCTTGTTACATATACCTTTTATGTATTACCCAGTAATAGTAGTAGTGTTCATGCACTAACTTCACCAAGTAGGGCATGTAACAAACAAACATACTGTGGTCTAATAATGCAGAATATTGCACTAGATGATGCATCAACCAGCTTTACTGTCAAAGCTATACCTAACTACTATGACTATCCCAGTGATTTCAAGAACAAACTCTCTCATCGAGTAACCTCTGTAATGTAACCTGTAACCCATCTCTGCAAGACCTGTAACCTACACTGCACAACCATATATCAAGGCAGGTGGTGGCAAAGCAACTCACATGGCTACCATCTACATAGGCTCTGGCAGCGGTGGTGTGCCACAGATTACACCGTGCCAAGTGTTGATCCTGTGACCAAGCATTCATCCTGTGCCTTCGCGTGGGTCAAATGGCAAAGAGACATACATATACCCCACCGATGGACTAACCAAGGGTGGATCAGGTTACAGGGCAAACCCAACAACCAATGACTGTTATCTATCTCATGAGTACTGGCAGAGGGAATACCTTACCCACACCCGCATAACATGTAATGCTGTGTTACGTGTTGCACATGTCTGTGTTACCTGTAACTCGCTAGTGCACAACATGTGACCCCTGGTTCACGACTTGTAACCCGTTTGTGGTGTGTTACCGGCTACTCCACACCCGTAAGCGGTAACCCACACGCCGTGCGACATGTAACCCGTGAATCTGTAACAGGTTCTCTGTAATGTTACTGGTAATCCTTGTTGTGCGACTTGTAACACACACGGGGTTACAGGTCACCCCCGGTTCGCAACTGGTTACCTGCACAGAGCAACATGTTACCTATCCCTGCGCAAACCGGTAACGTTGTGTTGCATACCCGTTGCGCGCAACAGAGTTACGTGTCATCTATCCCTGTGAGACCTGTAACCCACACCTGCGCAACTGGTAACCATTACACAGAGTTACATGTAACCCACTGGTGTGTAACTGGTTGCTCAACCCAGCGCGACTGGTTACCCCCCACATGTCACAAATCGCGCTCGCATGTTAGGTTTTAGCTCGTTTATTGGGCAGGTAAATGTGCAGGTAGCGTATCATAATCCCAGCCGCAGCAAAGCAGGTCAGACCCATAACCCCAGCCGCGCCGGTAAGACTTGTAATTCCCAATAGGGTTGACATACCGAGCGGACCAACACTCTGCCCAATATCGGTTACAAGACGCCACACACTTATAAATGCGGTCTGATCAGATGTTCCAGCAAGGTCAGCCCCAAGGGTTAGGATAATCCCACTTCCAAGAGCGTTACCAATTCCCATCAACAGGCTAATAGCCAAGAAAGCCACATAACTTTCGGCAAAGAAAACGAGGAGATAAGCCCCACCAACCATAAACAATGCTGGCGCAGCGGACCACACCCGCCCCCACTTATCCATTACATATCCAGAAGAATAGAACAGAAACGCCTCAAGGGTTGACCCAATACCTATTATGAATGTAATTTGTTCCGGCTTAAGGCCAACATGTAATCCAACCAGTGGCAGAATAACCGACCTGCTAACCCTCGCCGCAGCAAGTATTCCAGCGGCAGAACCAATTGTAATCAACTGGCCCTTTTTAGACTGAACAGCTTCCCACATAGCTTTTATACTGTTTGGCTGCTCTGCAAGCATTTTGGGTGACTTATCAGTTTTCTGCACATTCCGCACCAGGAACAGAAAAATGACCAAGAGAATAACAATAGCAAGATGCACAACAAACACGCTTCGCACATTTCCTGTCAGAACAACAACACCTGACACAAGAAACGTACCCAACGCTCCGCCGAGCCTGAACGCTCCGCCGAGCACTGAGAATGCCCGTGCCCTGACCTTCAAAGGAGTATAAAGAGTCATAAAGGAGTGCCGTGCAACACCATACGCGCCAAAGGAAAAACCACTCAGAAACACCCCAAATGTAAGCAGCGCAACACTGCTAGAGAAGATATTTATAAGCACACTGATTCCCGCGCAGCTCAGCGCAATCATCATGCCGCGCAGCTCGCCGAATCTGCTTACGACAATGCCGCCAGGTATATTACTCGCAAGATACCCAATCAGGCCAGCTGAAACAGCAAGACCCGCAAGAGCACTGGAGGAGCTCTCATGCGCGGCTATAAGCGCAACCGAGGGAAGAAGGCCACCCTCCACCATAGAGGATAGAACCGATGGGATAAAAACCACTATTATTGTTGGGAGTAGCTGTTTTATGTTACTTACCTTTCGTTTCTCACTGTTTTTGCAAAATAGCGCAGTATGAATATTACCGAACTTTTTGATTCCCTGAAGGAAATCGAGAAGACCTTCAGTGAAATAACAAGTGTTGTTTCGCCAGTTTTGCTCTCAAAGAGAATAGCAGAACTAACCGCTCGCGTGTCGGATCCAGATCTTTGGACCACACCCGACAGGGCACAACAGATCGCGCGTGAGCTCAGCATTACAAAAGCCCAACTCGATCGCCTAACAAATCTTGAAGCCCAACTTGATGAAATGCGTGTTCTGGTTACTCTATTAGAGAATGAGCATGACGCTGGCCTGCTTGATGAGGGCAGCAGAAAGGCGAAATTACTCCTTGAGGAGGCCAACCACCTGTTGATTCAAAACATGCTAAATAATGAGTACGATTGCTATCCTGCAGTGCTTACAATCCGGGCAGGAGCGGGCGGTATTGATGCCGCCGATTTCGCACAGATGCTCTTGCGAATGTATATACGGTGGGCCCAAAAACACTCTTCCGAAGCGATTGTAATGGACATAAGCTATGCCGAAGAGGCCGGCATTCGTTCAGCAACCCTGCGAATTGATCTACCATTTGCTTTTGGTAAGTTACATCAAGAGTCAGGAACTCATAGGCTGGTTCGGATTAGCCCGTTTAACGCAGCCGGAAAAAGACATACAAGCTTTGCTGCAGTTGAGGTAATACCTCTCCTAGAGGAGGTATCTTCTATCGAAATAACTAATGATGAAATCAGAATAGATGTCTTTAGATCATCAGGACCCGGAGGACAGTCTGTTAACACAACAGACTCAGCAGTCAGAATAACCCATCTCCCAACAGGAATTGTAGTCTCCTGCCAAAACGAGAAAAGCCAGATACAAAACCGAGAATCAGCAATGCGGATCCTGCGAGCGAGGCTGCTCCTTAACAAGAGACAGGAAGAGGCTGCCATTCGTAAGGAGCTTGCCGGAAACATAGTTGCAAGCTGGGGTGAGCAGGTGCGCAATTATGTTCTCGCGCCTTATCAGCTTGTAAAGGATCTTCGCAGTCTGCACGAAAGTTCCATGCCGGACAAAGTGTTTGACGGTGACATTGATGGCTTCATTGATGCCGGAATAAAATGGCACGCGCAAAAACACATACTAAACCAAAATGGCACGCGCGAATAGAACATTCGGAAACCGGCGTGACAGACAAACATGACTCGGGCAAACATGACTCGGGCATAAACAACCACAAAGCACACAGGGCCGGCCAGAGCACGCGCAAAAACACATACTAAACCAAAATGGCACCGAGAGAGTGATAAAATTGCTGATACGAGCTAGACTTTTGTTGCAGTGATACGCTTCAAGAATGTCTCCAAGGTATACCCAGGGGCTCAGCTGCCCGCGCTGAGCGATGTAACACTCAATATAACGCGCGGTGAGTTCGTTTTTCTAGTTGGTGCCTCTGGCTCGGGTAAATCAAGTTTTTTGCGTCTTATTCTCCGCGAAGAGCGGGCGACAACGGGCCTTCTCCATGTTTTAGGTCAGGATCTCACAAAAATTCGGTACCGTAAAATCCCGGTTTTTCGTCGAAGTCTGGGTGTAGTCTTCCAAGACTTTAGGCTTCTGGCAAATAAAACCGTTTTTGATAATGTCGCCTTTACCCTAAAAGTGATCGGTCGCTCAAGTGGGTTTATACAAAATGCAGTTCCAGATGTTTTGCGCACTGTTGGATTGGAAAATAAGTCTGACAACTTTCCCGGCGAGCTATCCGGCGGTGAGCAGCAAAGGGTTGCTATTGCCCGAGCCGTTGTAAACAAACCGGCAATATTGCTCGCAGATGAGCCTACAGGAAATCTTGATCCCATTACCAGTGCGGGGATTATGCAGATCTTTGAGCGTATAAACGCCGGGGGGACAACCGTTGTGATGGCAACTCATGAAGCGAGTATAGTCAACGAAATGCAAAAACGAGTTGTCGAGGTCAGTCAGGGATGCATCGTGCGGGATGAAGTCCAGGGTGAGTTTGGTATCACAACGAAACTCCTGGTTCAAGATAAAGAAGTATCGGTTTTTCTGTCAACAAAAGAGGGTGCAGCAGGTAGCAGTGATGCAAGTAGCTGCGCAAATAACATAACCGGCACAGGGAGATGTGACACAGGATTACGTGATACCCATAAATCTGATACACATAATGCAACACCCCGTGACCGCGCATTATTACATGACCCTGGATTACATGACACAGGATTACAGGGAGATGTGACACAAGGGTACATGACACAGGGTGTTAGGCACAGCACTAACCTGAACAGTGCCAATCAACACAGCGACAGACAGTACAGTGACGGGCAGGGCGGTGTAGATCAGTACGGTGATTCGGGCATTAATTCGCAAGACAGATTACCTACATCTGTCCAGTCGGCAGATACAGAGCGCCACACAGGGCCAGATAACACAGGGCAGTACCCAATCCAAAAAATACCGGGACAGACAAATGCGATATACAACCCAAATAGTCAACCCAATCCAAAAAATACCGGGACAGACAACACAGTGACGGGCAGTCGTGTTTCATACCGCGATAGACACGACAACATAGATCAAAACAGATCAGTCCAGTGCCAGACAACACAGATCAGTGACGATCAAAACCGGGCAGTACCAAACAATGTAAATGCACCAAACAATACACCAGCCAGTCGTGTGCCCGGGCGCATGCCCAATGGCCATATGTTGGATGATCAAGATTCTGACAGATTCAATACAAATTACTCGATTACCAATAATGCGGATATATCTGATAGTATGTTGTACGGCGATGCATCCTCTGATGGTGTATTATCCAGCACCTTGATGCACGCTGACCATATCGCAAGCGGGCGTGGTGAACGCGGTGTTAGCATTGTCGCCGCGGGTGCGCGCCCGCACACTCCTCAACCGTGCACAGGTCAATCTCATACGGATCAACCGTGTGACCTGGGCCGGTTGTGTGATCCGCATGAGTTACCACATCGATTCACCGATGAGCGTACCGACAAATTACCCACTTCACAGTTACACGGATTACAGGTCACCTCCGGGTCACAACACCCAACAAACCAAGGGGTACATGATACAGGTAACAGAGGCAAGGATACCCCTGAGCACAGGGATGGGCAACACAGGGATGGGCACAGCGGTGCCGATCAGTACAGGGACGATCAACATAGATCAGTACAGTACAGCACAGATCAGAGCGGGACGGCCCACCGTGACGGGCAAAACCGGGCAGCGCAGCAGAGTGCCAGACAGTGCGGTGAATCACACAGTGATTGCCACAGCGATGGGCAACATAGCGACAGACAACACAGCAACGATCAGAGCGGTGACGGGCAACACAGCACTGTTGAGGAGAGCATCCTGGAGGCAGAAAAGCTATCTATTGCAGCCCGCACAGCAGCAGATAGATTCCATACTCCATTTAGTCTTGATAATCCATATTATGCACCCCACAGCACACAACACAGATCAGGGCAAAACAACACAGATCAGAGCGGTGACGGACACACAGAGCGGCGTAGATCAAAACAGTCGGAAACCGGCGTGACAGACATACATGACTCTGGCATAAACAGCACCAAAGCACACAGGGCAGCAAGCAAAACAGGGCCGATCAAAACAGGGCCGATCAAAACAGGGCAGTACCCGGGCCAAACAGACAACACGGGCCAAAAAATACCGGGACAGGCGAATGCGATATACAACCCAAACAGTCAACACGATCTAGAAAATACTGGGACAGACAAAACAGTGCCGGGCAGAGCTCTGCCCGGCATCACAGATCAGAGCGGCGTAGATCAGTACAGGGACGGGCAGAGCTCTGCAACAGATACCGCAGCCCACACAAATACACACTCCACAGATACACGCCACGATAACACACACGAGCACATGCGACGTTTATTACCTGACAGTGATCAATCTGGCAGTGTGGATACACCTGTTGGCGCAACACGCGATCCAAAATCGAATACAGATCAACACCGTGACGGGCAGAGCGGGGAATCACACAGATCAGTGCAACACCGCGCGCCCCACGATCCAGAAAACACCGGACCTGACAGGTAAAGTACGGGCAGCAAATGTTTACCTTTATCCTCAGCGAGCTGATCCATAATGTACGCCGCAGCGCATCTATGGTCTCCTCTGTGATTATCGTCACATTTATATCTCTCACATTTGTCGGAACAGCCGCTCTCATGCAGTTACAAATCGTGCACATGAAAAGCTTCTGGTACGATCGCGCCCAGGTTGCCATTTTTCTCTGCACCGAGCATTCATCTCAATCAACCTGCAGTGCCGGTAAGGCTACCGAAGAGCAGAAAGACAGCGTGCGTCAACGTCTTGATTCCTCGGTTATAAAGCCACTAATTGAAAAGTATTATTTTGAAAATCATGAGCAAGCCTACAAAAACTTCAAAGAACAATTCAAGAACAACAAAATCGTCGAGCTGACAACACCCGACCAGCTTAACGAAACTTTTTGGGTCAAGCTGCACAACCCTTCCCAGTCGACCGTTATTATCGAAGCCTTCAACGATATAAGTGGGGTTGATTCGGTTGTCGATCAGAGGCAGTATCTAAATCAGATTTTTTATATTCTAAATCTTGCCAGCGTAACATCCATCTCAATTGCGGCTGTAATGCTGATTGCGGCTGTAATGCTGATTGCAACTACAATACGTCTTTCTGCTTTTACAAGACGCAAGGAAATCGAGATTATGCGCCTTGTTGGTGCCAGTAATTTCTTTGTCCAAGCACCATTCGTTCTCGAGGGGATTTTTGCCGCATCAATCGGTGCTCTATTATCGAGCATTGCAATCGTGTCTATCGCACAATTCTTTATTACGGACTATCTTGCTGTCAAGTTACCCGTTGTCTCATTTTTCTCTGTTGGTGATTCTTTGATAATCGTTCCGATTATTTTTGGGATTGCCATTCTCCTTTCGGGATTATCTGCAAAATTCTCGATTTCTCGTTCACTTCGGGTCTAAGGGTTCAAGCTGTGCACAGGCGATCTTCTAAGAGTTACTCCTCCAGGAATTCTAAAATTCCAGAGCGTTCTAAAATTCCAGATTGCGTTATCGCATCAAACAAAAGCGCAGAATATAACTATTTTCTGGACAAAACATTTGAGGCAGGCCTTGTCCTACTGGGCAGTGAGGTAAAAAGCGTCAGACAGCAAAAAATAAGTCTGTCTGAGGCCTATATTTATGAGGATAACTCAGAAATATGGCTTGCCAATCTGTATATCCCAGAGCACAAAACGGGGGGATGGACCAATCATAATCCCCGGCGACTCAGAAAACTATTGTTACACAAGTACCAAATTGCACGTCTACGAAAAGATCTATTAATCCCTGGTATAACCCTGGTGCCCATCAAGTTTTATTTCAGGAACGGCCGCGCGAAGCTTCTTATAGCCCTTGCGCGAGGTAAAAAGCTAATTGACAAGCGCGAGGTAATAAAAGAGCGAGAGGCCACCCTAGAAGCAAACCGTGCCCTAAAACATCGCTTACGCAGACCCCGTGCACAGCGCAATACACAACGCAGTGTAACCCCGCGCCGCACGCGGGAAAATAAAAATGTACGGGGGAGTAAGGCAAGGTCTGCCAGGCGCAATGTACGGCGTGAAAACTAACAAGCGATAATAAAACAAGCGACAACTAATAATAGGTGCCTTAGCAACCATTCTGACATCTATCCTCACACTCTTTTTTGGTCACCGAGTTATTTAAACCGATTATTGTGTATATATTTCTGAATTATTTTGTATTTCTGAATTATTGTGTATAATAAATCCGTAACTACTATTACGCATCTATTCACATAAGAGCATATACACAGTGTGTATACAGGTAAGGGTTTACTGTACACAGGTAAGAACTTGCAGAGTGTACACACAAATAAAAACTTAATATCACAAAACTTAATACGTATAACAAACATACACAACCGTGTATGTAGTAAACACATGTGTAACGAACATATGTTGTACATACATGTATTACAGTACATACATGTATTACATATGTGACTTACATATGTAATACAACAAATACATGTACATACATGTATCACATGTGTGACTTACACATGTAACATACATAAAACATAAACATAAAACATAAGGGGACGGAAAGGTAAGGACCTTACGTGTTGTTATAACAATACGTTCATAACAACACGTAGAACTGAAAGATTGGGGCGCGTCGGCTTATACAGAGGTCGGGGTGATTCTCATATCTATATGAGAATCACATACCAATAGACTGTGCTGTAATAGTTATGCTGTGTAAACTAACAACACTGTGTAATTAACACATTTACTGAATAACACTGTAGTATTTATCTCTGTAGTGTTAAGAGAGAGAACAAGTAACATGTATATGAAAAAACAATATAGACACCCTCTCTCTTACCTCACCAAAGCCTTTACCTTACTATTAACCCTTCTCCTCCTATCATCCCTACAATATGAAACAGCCTTTGCCAGACAGACACCTCCTGCTCTATCCCTCCTATCATCTGTTTCATCTACATCTGTTTCATCTAATACCAAATACACAAGAGTAAGTAATACAAATACACAAGAAGTATGTGTAACAACTAACACAAATGTATCTCTCCTAATAGATCCTGTTACAAGCAGTACAAAACAAACCCTGTCCTGCACCCCATCTCTCTTACCCCAACCACAGACACATATATATGTCCCATACACAGATACATCCTCATACCTATATGTCCCATATATAACCAACACACATATATCTCTCTATTACACAGATAAGAAAGCAGATCCATCATCTTTCCTAACCTTCCCTCATACAGACATAGCAACCCCATACGGAGATGAGAAAGTAATCTCCATAACAAAGACAACAACCAATCTCATAGCTCTCCTAACAACCCGTAACATCTTCTTCTTTGACATACATGTAACAGAGAAACCAAAGATAACTGTTCCCATACACAAACAGATAGATAACACATATCTCTCAGACATACCATCACTCAGAAACTCCAGATACACCTTCTCTCTAACACACCCAAACAAAGACATAACCATAGATAGATACACCGGACAGATACATCTCTCATCCCTACCAACATCTCCCATAACAGCCCATAACCACAACAAACACAACATGTAACTCACACGGAGTAACCTGTAACCCCTGCCCGCATTACTGGTAACCCATACTGCACAAACACATACCCTGGCAGGTGAAGGCAATGACCATCACACGGCTACCACATACACAGGCTCTGACAGGGACACGATGGTACGGATTACACTGTGCTGTGAATTACACTGTGTCAAGTATCAAGGATGTGACTTTGCCAGGTGGCAAATACACTGTGCCAAGTGTTAACGCTGTGGCTGTGATTGTAAATGGCATATACATATACCCCACCGATGTACTAACCAAGGGTGGAGAAGGTTATTCACAACAGGTAACACCCGCCCCTTCACATATGCAACTCCGCCGCAATAAACGCTCAACCACCCAATCTCTCAAATACACCAATCATCCTCTCTTTATTCCCACCAATACGATCTTCATAATCCAACAATCAGGATCAGCAACTATCTCTGACTCATTCCCACCAATACTCGGTGCAACATCAATCACATACTCTACCCAATCTCTGCATATACCCAATATCTATCTAACTTCACCATAGACCTAACCCATAACATGTGGACATACACGGGAAGTGACACAAACCAGGGGTCGGGTACTGTAACCCTAACTATTACTGCTTATGACAAGTCATCATCATCTACAACACGGGCATGGACTGTCATAACAGTGGGTGCATCTAGCTGTATAAACACACAAACATACTGTGGTCTGATAATGCAGAATATTGCACTAGATGATGCATCAACCAGCTTTACTGTCAAAGCTATACCTAACTACTATGACTATCCCAGTGATTTCAAGAACAAACTCTCTCATCGAGTTACCCTGTGGAACTACATAAATGCTGGCAATGGTGTGCCAAGTATCAGTGGCACAGAGGTAAATAACAAACTCACATACCCCACCGATGTACTAACCAAGGGCGGATCAGGTTATTCATCACAGACAACATCTGTACCCATGACTGTTATCTATACCATGGATACGAAGAAGAATCCCTTACCCTCGGGCCTTACCCTAATCACAAGTACAGTACCACAGTATCTATTCACATATACAAGAACTACTACACAGACATATACATCTACATATACATCTAAATCTCCCTCCTATTCCTCTTACCCTGTAACCATTACAGCAAGACTTGTATATATTACAAAACAACCATATATCAAGGCAGGTGAGGGCAAAGCACGTCACATAGCTATCTCAGAAATTACCGCATATCGTACATTCTTTACTTCTTATACCCACACTATATACTCATACGCTAATCCAAGCCTAAAAGCACGTGTATTACTGTACACACAGAGTCAGAGTAATGTAAGTATTACACCTATACTCTACGGAAGCTTTTCTATATCCACATATGTATTAGTAGATACAACAGGTGCTACATCAGGATCTACGGGTCTACCTAAAGGACTAAGTATTGATACAACCAAAGGAGAGATAACAGGAAGTATAGATGGGGGTGTTACACCTGGAGAGTATAAAGTAAGCTTTTACGCTTTTGCATCACCTGTTGCTACCCTTCGTATACCTTCTTATCTTGTTACATATACCTTTTATGTATTACCCAGTAATAGTAGTAGTGTTCATGCACTAACTTCACCAAGTAGAACAGCTTCTGTTACGTTTATGAGTACAACATATACCAATCTGTCTTATACAGTTACCAATACAACAGAGACAAGTCCAACTGGATCTGGTGGTCTACCTAAAGGACTAACCCTTGATACAACCAAAGGAGAGATAACAGGAAGTATAGATACAGGTGTTACACCTGGAGAGTATGTTGCAATCATTACTGTTACGTATAGTAGTAACAGTAAGACAGAGGTTAGTCCCAGTACTGTTACGTACACTCACACATTTCTTGTTGATCAAAGTACTACACCATCTCTATCTAACCAAGCCACAGGTGTATCTATAGGTCAGACTAATATAACTATTACACCCAAGACAACGGGTTATATAACTTCTTATACAGTTGCTAGTACAGATGCTACATCTGGTGGAACTAGTGCAAATGGTCTACCTAAAGGACTAACCCTTAATTCCTCTGGAACCATAACAGGAAGTATAGATACGAGTGTTAGCCAAGGTATATATACAGTAGTAGTAACAGGTACTGCACCTACTGTTACTAATAATGCTACAACCCTTACTAGCACAATTGTTAGTGCAACATATACATTTCTTGTTACCAGTACTACACCTGGTTTATCTAGTACAGCCACAGGTGTATCTATAGGTCAGACTAATATAACTATTACACCAACTACACAGGGTTATATAACTTCTTATACAGTTACTAATACAACAGAGACAAGTCCAACTGGATCTGGTGGTCTACCTAAAGGACTAACCCTTGATACAACCAAAGGAACCATAACAGGAAGTATAGATACAGGTGTTACTACGGGATTATACAAAGTAACTATTACTGCAACTGCACCTTCCTATTCTTCCTCTGCTACAACCCTTACTAGCACAATTGTTAGTGCTGTATATACCATTTGTGTATATAACTCGCTTGGTCTTGCATATCTTGGGTATCTTGTTACCCAGCCATATAAAGATATTTACAATTACTTCAAAGGCTCTGATGATTGCGGACACACAGCTCCCTGGGTTGCTAATGCAGCGGCCGCAGGACTTCTTGGGCTTATTGGCGGCCTTGCTGCGCTTCCCACAAGAAAAAGTACAACCAAGATTCCGACAACAAAGAAAACAACAACAAAAAGGACAACCAGAAGAACAACTCAGCCTCCAATAACCATTCCAAAGCCAACTGCTACTACTCTTACACCAAGAACAACGAATAGAGTCAGATTTACATCACGTGCCTCACAGTTACAGAGCAATCTTCCCTTTAGATCAAACTATTTAAGTCCAGACCTTATCTCGCCCTCTATTAGCTACACCTCACAGGATCTTGTTGTTACTGTGTATAAGCATGCGTCATCTGTGTATATGACACAGGTGCTTGGTCCTGCTACATATTCATTACCTAACTTTGTTACGTATGATACAGATCCTGGAGTTAATAGAGTTCCTGTTTATCTGTTCCTGAATACTACTGATGGACGTCTCTCAGGTAGTGTTGAAGCTAATACAGGAACATATACCTTCCCTGTTGTTGTAAATGGTGTGTATACCGTTCCATATACAGTGGTTGTGACAGAGTTACCATCACAGGATCTTGTTGTTACTGTGTATAAGCATGCGTCATCTGTGTATATGACACAGGTGCTTGGTCCTGCTACATATTCATTACCTAACTTTGTTACGTATGATACAGATCCTGGAGTTAATAGAGTTCCTGTTTATCTGTTCCTGAATACTACTGATGGACGTCTCTCAGGTAGTGTTGAAGCTAATACAGGAACATATACCTTCCCTGTTGTTGTAAATGGTGTGTATACCGTTCCATATACAGTGGTTGTGACAGAGCTACCATCACAGGATCTTGTTGTTACTGTGTATAAGCATGCGTCATCTGTGTATATGACACAGGTGCTTGGTCCTGCTACATATTCATTACCTAACTTTGTTACGTATGATACAGATCCTGGAGTTAATAGAGTTCCTGTTTATCTGTTCCTGAATACTACTGATGGACGTCTCTCAGGTAGTGTTGAAGCTAATACAGGAACATATACCTTCCCTGTTGTTGTAAATGGTGTGTATACCGTTCCATATACAGTGGTTGTGACAGAGTTACCATCACAGGATCTTGTTGTTACTGTGTATAAGCATGCGTCATCTGTGTATATGACACAGGTGCTTGGTCCTGCTACATATTCATTACCTAACTTTGTTACGTATGATACAGATCCTGGAGTTAATAGAGTTCCTGTTTATCTGTTCCTGAATACTACTGATGGACGTCTCTCAGGTAGTGTTGAAGCTAATACAGGAACATATACCTTCCCTGTTGTTGTAAATGGTGTGTATACCGTTCCATATACAGTGGTTGTGACAGAGTTACCATCACAGGATCTTGTTGTTACTGTGTATAAGCATGCGTCATCTGTGTATATGACACAGGTGCTTGGTCCTGCTACATATTCATTACCTAACTTTGTTACGTATGATACAGATCCTGGAGTTAATAGAGTTCCTGTTTATCTGTTCCTGAATACTACTGATGGACGTCTCTCAGGTAGTGTTGAAGCTAATACAGGAACATATACCTTCCCTGTTGTTGTAAATGGTGTGTATACCGTTCCATATACAGTGGTTGTGACAGAGTTACCATCACAGGTGTGATTCACGGACATGACTATTATTCTGCGGTAAAGCGATTCGTTCCTTATAAACGTTTTGGTCAACATTTTGTTACTGACCCTAATATATGTAACAAAATTGTTACTCTGGCCGGCGTTGCCCCGGGTGATTGCGTTTTGGAGATTGGCCCCGGTTTTGGTGCGCTAACCGTTGCACTGGCCAAGGCAAAGGCAACGGTGTGTGGGGTTGAAATTGACACAAGGTTGTTTAACGCTCTTTGTAAGGTTATTCCCGCTGCATTGTCTGCTCCTCAACCGTGCACAGGTCAATCTCATACGGATCAACCGTGTGACCTGGGCCGGTTGTGTGATCCGCATGAGTTACCACATCGATTCACCGATGAGCGTACCGACAAATTACCCACTTCACAGTTACACGGATTACAGGTCACCTCCGGGTCACAACACCCAACAAACCAAGGGGTACATGATACAGGATTACGTGATACCCATAAATCTGATACACATAATGCAACACCCCGTGACCGCGCATTATTACATGACCCTGGATTACATGACACAGGATTACAGGGAGATGTGACACAAGGGTACATGACACAGGGTGTTAGGCACAGCACTAACCTGAACAGTGCCAATCAACACAGCGACAGACAGTACAGTGACGATCAGAGCGGTGACGGGCAACACAGCACTGTTGAGGAGAGCATCCTGGAGGCAGAAAAGCTATCTATTGCAGCCCGCACAAATACACACTCTACAGATACACGGCACGATAACACGCATGAGCACATGCGGAAATGGGGTGAAGTGTATTTGATAAATGACGATGCCTTAAAGTTGCGAGCCTTGCCCATTACCCCAAAGATGTTGGTTGCTAATCTCCCGTACAATATCGCGGTGCCGCTTATAATGCACGTCTTGCAACAATTTCCCAGTATCGTATCTGCAACTATTATGCTGCAGAGTGAAGTTGCGGATCGTATATGCGCTAAGCCACCTTCCAGATCCGCTGGTGCGGTGACTGCCAAAGCGGCGTGGTTCGGTCACTGGAAAAAGGTTATGAAGGTCGCAAGGCATGTTTTTTACCCCATTCCCGGTGTTGATTCCGTAATTGTGCAATTTATCAGAGATGAGAAGAGCGATTGTGAAGTTTTGCGGGAAGCGACCTTTTCTTTGATTGAGGATGCATTTTCCAAGAGGCGCAAAATGCTCAGGCAATCTTTGAGATACATTCCCCAGGCTGATTTTGTCGCGGCTGGGATTGATCCCATGCTGCGCGCGGAGAATCTGTCTGTTGATAACTTTATGAATCTTGCGAAACGTCGTGTATACTCGACGGGCCGGAACCTTACCCATTTGGCCTAGCTCTGGGTTTTGCTTTGGAATAAGTTTTGTAGCACCATGTTTTGTGTGTTACCCTACAGTGTTACTTTTCCGTCAATATTCAACGGTAAGCTTGTTTTTAGGCCGTTGATAAAAACTTAATATTGGTCAAAAAATTTCATTGGGGATGACTGGTTTCGACGCTGTTTGTGTACTCGTGGGAAGCGGGTCGAGGATGCGAGGTTGTCTCGTTAACGATCCTCGCAAAATATAAGTGCCAACTTAAAGCGCACTGATCTAAGTCTTGCTGCTTAAGCGCTTAGATCTGTCGGTATAGGGCTTGTCTTCGGCCCTGTATCCGGCATGGTTTTAGAGGACTTGCCGCGTGTTTGCCGCTTGCGTGAACACCGGGACTTTATTGCAAGCTGGGCCTGTTGATTTAGATTCCGCTGCAAAGAATCAGGGCTGAGTATAACGGTTTTAGCGGATACACCCGTAGAAGTCACGGGCTCCATGCCGCGGACGGGGGTTCGATTCCCCCCATCTCCACTGTTTTGCGCGACCTATCACTGCGCGACTTGTAACGCTGTGTTGTGCGGGTTACACCCTATAACCATTACACGCGCAACCTGTAACCTATCCCTGCGAGACCTGTAACCTGCGCCTGTAACATGTAACTCATGGCGTGTTACGTGTTGTACATGCCGGTGCGCAACCTGTAACCTATTACAGAGTAACTGGTAACTTATACCTGCGCGACTGGTAACGCTGTGTTGCGTTACAGGTAACCACCACACAGAGTTACCTGTTGCCCCTGGCGCACAACATGTTACTCACCTCCGTATAACATGCAATGTTGTGTTACATGTTGCACATACCTGTGCGACCTATGGCGTGTGAGCTGCATAACATGTAACTCACACAGGGTTACGTGTTACACATGCACCTGTTACATGTGATTCACACGGTGTGTTACCCGTAACCTATGCACGCGCGGGCGGTAACCTATCCCCGCGCGACCCGTGACGTTGTGTTGCGCGACTTGTACCCACTGTCAGACACCAATAACCACAATCCATACCAGTGCAGGGTAACGTGTAACCCGCTTGTGTTATGTTACCTGCAACCATTACAGGGTAACTGGTAACACCCACGCCGTGTTACGTGTTGCACATACCTGCGCGACTGGTAACCCACTGGTGTGTAACTGGTAACTTGCGCCTGTGCGACTTGTTACCTGCGCCAGCGCGACTTGTAACCCATTACAGAGTTACCTGTTACGTGCGTTGTGTTACGTTGTGTTGTGCGACCGGTTACCTGTAACAACCACATATCAGGGCAGGTGAGGGCAAAGCAACACACACGGCTTCCTGCACCTCACACAGGCTCTGGCAGAAACACTGTGCCAAGTATTAATGCTGTGACTTTGACTGTAAATGGCAAAGAGACATACATATACCCCACAGATCCACTAACACAGGGTGGAGCAGACTATTCAAAACAGGTAACACAGAAACCCATGACTGTTATCTATACCATGGACAAGAAGCAATCCCTACCCACGTGTTACCTGTGACCATCCCACGGAGTAACCTGTAACCCATTACAGAGCAACGTGTAACCCGCTTGTGTTATGTTACATGTCACCCGTAACTTGCACCTGCGCCTGTGCACAGGTTACACCCTGTAACCCATCTCTGCAAGACTTGTATATATTACACTACAACCATATATCAAGGCAGGTGAGGGCAAAGCAACACACACGGCTACCCTGACATATACCGCATATAGTACATTCTTTACTTCTACCCGTACTATATACTCATACGCTAATCCAAGCCTAAAAGCACGTGTATCCGTATCATATGTACACACCTGTAACACACCCACACAGTTACCCTATATAGCTACAAAAGATAGGAACAAAAGTGCTGGCAATGGTGGTGTGCCAAGTATTAGGGAAGTGTCTGTGCCTTTGCCAAATGGCAATGGTGTGCCACAGCATCAGTGCCACGCCTGGTCCAGGTGGCACAAACACTGTGTCAACTATTACACTGTGGCAAGTATCAAGGCTGTGCCTTCGCGTGGGTCAAATGGCAAAGAGACATACACATACCCCACAAGTGCACTAACACAGGGTGGAGCAGACTATTCAAAACAGAAGTAACCTAGACAATCCACCCATATACAATCATCCAGAGGCTTCTTTGGCAGCATTACCAGCGACCTAGGCGGTGTCCTACTCGGTGGCATAGCCGGTATCATAACCGGACTCCTGGGCTCTAGTACAGCACCATCTCTATCTAACCAAGCCACAGGTGTATCTATAGGTCAGAATAGTATAACTATTACACCCAAGACAACGGGTTATATAACTTCTTATACAGTTACCAATACAGGTGTTACATCAGGTGGAACTGGTGCAAATGGTCTACCTAAAGGACTAAGTATTGATACAACCAAAGGAGAGATAACAGGAAGTATAGATACAGGTGTTAGCCAAGGTATATATACAGTAGTAGTAACAGGTACTGCACCTACTGTTACTAATAATGCTACAACCCTTACTAGCACAATTGTTAGTGCAACATATACATTTCTTGTTACCAGTACTACACCTGGTTTATCTGGTACAGCCACAGGTGTATCTATAGGTCAGAATAGTATAACTATTACACCCAACGCAAGAGGTTCTCCATCCAGTTATGCAGTTACACCCATAAATGTTATATATGGCAGATGCTACATCAGGTGGAACTGGTGCAAATGGTCTACCTAAAGGACTAACCCTTAATACAACCAATGGAACCATAACAGGAAGTATAGATACGAGTGTTAGCCAAGGTATATATACAGTAGTAGTAACAGGTACTGCACCTACTGTTACTAATAATGCTACAACCCTTACTAGCACAATTGTTAGTGCAACATATACATTTCTTGTTACCAGTACTACACCTGGTTTATCTGGTACAGCCACAGGTGTATCTATAGGTCAGACTAATATAACTATTACACCCAAGACAACGGGTTATATAACTGGTTATACAGTTACCACATATACACACGTAAATCTTGTCTATACCATGGATGCGAAGGGTGTGGATACAGCTTGTTTGATTTGTCTTTATTGGTGGGTTCCTGATTGGTTATTGATGGAAGCTAGAATATTCATGGAAAGATAATTTCAGTGCGCCTCTAGCTCAATCGGCAGAGCAACTGACTCTTAATCAGCAGGTTCTGGGTTCGAGTCCCAGGGGGCGCACGAGTCTTTCGTTGTTGCAGAGTTTACTTCTATACGATTTTCCCTGTGCGGTTTTTACTTTTACGGACTATGTATATCCAAGATATTGGCACAACACATCACACGGCTACCCTTGCATATACCGCATATAGTACATCCTTTGTTTCTAGCCGTACTATGTGCATCCGTACCAACCTGTATCAGGGATACCTGTAACCCATAACCTGATTACCCTGTGGAACTACATAAGTTCTGACAATGGTGTGCCAAGTGTTACTGCTGTGCCTTTGCCAAATGGCAGAGAGGCACAGCAACCCTAGGTTAAGGCGTAATCTCAAGTGTTATTGGCACGTTCGTAGGTGACAAACCCACATACCCCACAAATGCACTAACAACGGGTGGATCAGGTTATTCATCACAGGAAAACAAGTATCAGTGATGTGCTTGTAAATAACACAGTCACATACCCAAAGCATCACAGACATATACATCTACAGATACACCTAAAGCTTCCTCCTATTCCTCTTACACTGTAAACACTGGTAACCCCTGCCCGTGTTACGTGTAACCTGTAACCCCCTGTTGTGCAACCCATAACCTACAATCTGTAGCCCATAACACAACAACCCTGTATAACTACACAGGCGCCGCCCGGGTGGTGTGCCAAGTATCAGTGATGTGTTTGTAAATGGCATATACACAAACCTAACCCATAACACATGGAGCTATGGGGGAGGTGGTAAAACAACACAGTCATGGGGTACTGTAACCCTAACTATTACTGCTTTTGGTAAGTCAACATCTATATCACGGGCATGGACTGTCATAACAGTAGGTGCATCTAGCTGTATAGACAAACACAGCACAGCAAACAGACACAGAACCAGCCGCAGTAGCAGAGTAACCTGTAACCGTGAATCTGTAACACTTGCACCTGCGCGACATGTAACCGCTACCTGCGCGACATGTAACCACACCACAGGTTACCTGTAACCCGTAACAGGGTAACTGGTAACTCTGGGGTGCGCAACCTGTTACGCACCTCCGCATAACATGCAATGTTGTGTTACATGTTGCACACTTTCACGTGAGACCGGTAACCCCTATAGAGCAACATGTTACCTATCACTGCGAGACCTATAGCGTATGAGCTGCGCAACCTGTAACCCTTGCCCATACGCCGTGTTACGTGTTACCCACACCTGTTACGTGTAACTCACAACAACATACACCAATCTGTCTTATACAGTTACACCCATAAATGTTATATATGGCAGATGCTACATCAGGTGGAACTGGTGCCTCAGGTCTACCTAAAGGACTAACCCTTAATACAACCAATGGAACCATAACAGGAAGTATAGATACAGGTGTTACACCTGGAGAGTATGTTGCAATCATTACTGTTACGTATAGTAGTAACAGTAAGACAGAGGTTAGTCCCAGTACTGTTACGTACACTCACACATTTCTTGTTGATCAAAGTACTACACCATCTCTATCTAACCAAGCCACAGGTGTATCTACAATCCCAGGTCTTACCCTAATCACAAGTACAGAACCACAGTATCTATTCACATATACAAGAACTACTACACAGACATATACATCTACATATACATCTAAATCTCCCTCCTATTCCTCTTACCCTGTAACCATTACAGCAAGACTTGTATATATGTTGAATCTGCCTGTATTGCTTGTTACCCCCGGCGACACCAGCCCACATGTAACACAGTATTACTGTGTCACATGTGTTTCACTGTTGTTTATGCCGCATCCTTGGCGCCGTGTGCAGATTGGTGAATGTCTCGCGAAGATTGGTGAATGTCTCAGGGTTACCTGTGTATCATGGCTACTTGCAACCGGGGGTTGCAGTGTGTTTTTGTCACACTCCGGCTGCTGCAGTTGTTAGTGAAGAGGCCCCAGTTGGCAAGTTATCCTGTACAGCCACATATATACAACCACACAGGTCCTGGCGCATCACACGACCATGCGATATCTCAAGCTACCCTGACAGCAAGGTACACATAAACAGCTGCATGCACATACTCTTAACACACCGCATACAAAGTAACCATTACTGCAACTGCACCTTCCTATTCTTCCTCTGCTACAACCCTTACTAGCATAAGTGTTAGTGCTGTATATACCATTTGTGTATATAACTCGCTTGGTCTTGCATATCTTGGGTATCTTGTTACCCAGCCATATAAAGATATTTACAATTACTTCAAAGGCTCTGATGATTGCGGACACACAGCTCCCTGGGTTGCTAATGCAGCGGCCGCAGGATAACTCGCACAACCGATGTACTAACACAGGGTGGGAGAGACTATTCACAACAGATAACAAAGAAACCAATGACTGTTATCTATACCACCGGCAAGAAGCAATCCTTACCCACGGGTTACATGTAACTCACAACAACATACACCAATCTGTCTTATATAGCTACACCCATAAATGTTATATATGGCAGATGCTACATCTGGTGGAACTAATGCCACAGGTCTACCTAAAGGACTAACCCTTAATTCCTCTGGAACCATAACAGGAAGTATAGATACAGGTGTTACACCTGGAGAGTATGTTGCAATCATTACTGTTACGTATAGTAGTAACAGTAAGACAGAGGTTAGTCCTGTATTACCCAGTAGTAGTGTTCATGCACTAACTTCACCAAATAGAATACCTTACCCCCAGGCCTTACCCTAAACACAGGTACAACACCAGAGATGTACTGATTTCACCACAGAGTAACGTATCACCCACACCAGCGCAACCGGTACCCGCTTGTGTAACCTGTAACTCACCCCAGCACAACCCGTTACATGTAACCTCTGCCTCCGCGACATGTAACACACACGGGGTCACGTGTAACCCCCGGTGCGCGACTGGTAACGCCGTGTTGCGTAACCGTGCGCGCAACAGAGTGACATGTAACCCCTGCCCGTGTAACCCATAACCACAACCATATATCAAGGCAGGTGGTGGCAAAGCAACTCACATGGCTACCATCTACATAGGCTCTGGCAGCGGTGGTGTGCCACAGATTACACCGTGCCAAGCGTTATCCTGTGCCAGGTATCAGGGAAGTGCCTTCGCTTTTGCCAGGTGGCAGAGAGACACAGCCACCCTAGGTTAAGGCGTAATCTCAAGTATCAGTGGCACACCTGGCCCAGATGACACAAACACTGTGCCAAGTATCAAGGGTGTGGCTGTGACTTTGTCCGGGTGGCATATGTACTGTGCCAAGTATTGATTATCGCCAAGTGTTAATCCTGTGGCTTTGTATATAACAAAGCCGTATGTTAATGATTTGCATGGCACT
The DNA here is from genome assembly GCF_000007485.1 of Tropheryma whipplei str. Twist. Classification (NCBI taxonomy): domain Bacteria; kingdom Bacillati; phylum Actinomycetota; class Actinomycetes; order Micrococcales; family Tropherymataceae; genus Tropheryma; species Tropheryma whipplei. The sequence continues at coordinate 284,512 of NC_004572.3, forward strand.
TCTGTGCATGAGTCAGGGTTCCACCTTGGACGCCCTCTGTTTTTGTTCTTGATGCTTGTTTACGCCTTGACCCATCCTTGGTACTGTGCGCACATGCATCCACCCTACTTTTATAAACCACGTACTGGAAAACAAGTAAAAGCACCCAGGATACCCAGGGGATTAGTTTGATATATCCAGTTACGCCCCTTGTACTTTTTCTTATTGACAAAAGACCCGTTATCGTCGAAAGAATAAAAGACGGTCGCAAGATAAACCTCATGAAGATAATCCTAACAGTGTGGCCCTGTGTGGCACATTACCTGTGTAACCCCTGCCAGCGCAACCGGTAACCTGTACTGCACAACATGTAACTCACACGGGGTCACGGGTCGCCCACCTCACAGAGTTACGTGTTACTCGTGCGCCGTGTTACGTGTGGCACATTACACGTCAACCTATTTAACACCGCGGCTATTACCATAAATATGCTACTTATATCTCTCAATATCCTTATTTGTGTATAAATGCCAGTATATTTTTTTACTATCACAGGTAATACCTTTTTAATACCCCTGTTGCGTAGGGATTGCTGGGTACAATGTGTTTATGTCGAGCGATGCAAATGCCTGTGAAATAGATATAAAGCCGAGAAGCCGAGTCGTAACCCATGGGATCGAGGCGACAACATCGCGTGGTATGCTGCGCGCCGTTGGAATGGGTGATGCTGATTGGGAAAAACCACAGATTGGCATTGCATCCAGTTGGAATAACATAACTCCGTGCAATTTGTCACTTGACAGACTTGCGCAGGGTGCAAGGGAAGGTGTTCACGCAGCCGGTGGGTATCCGCTGCAGTTTTGCACTATATCGGTTTCCGACGGAATCTCTATGGGTCATGAGGGAATGCATTTTTCTCTTGTTTCTCGCGAAGTTATTACCGACAGCGTGGAAACCGTTCTGATGGCAGAGGCACTGGATGGTGTTGTTCTTCTTGCTGGCTGTGATAAATCCCTCCCGGGTATGCTTATGGCAGCTGCAAGGCTTGATGTGTCTGCAGTATTTCTATATGCCGGCAGTATTGCCCCCGGTTATGTCACACTCAAGTGTGGCGAGTCAAAAGAAGTTACAATAATTGATTCATTCGAAGCCGTTGGTGCCTATAAGGCAGGGCTTATTGATCAGGATGATCTTGGCCGGATTGAAAGGGCCATATGCCCCGGGGAGGGCGCATGTGGCGGCATGTATACGGCAAACACAATGGCATCTGTTGCAGAAGCGCTTGGTATGAGTCTTTTGGGTTCGGCAAGTCCACCCTCGGCAGATCGTCGTCGTGATGTTTATGCACATAAGTCGGGCGAGGCGGTTGTTGAGCTCCTGAAGCGGGGTATAACCGCAAGAGATATTTTGACAAAAGAGGCATTTGAAAATGCGATAGCAGTTGTTATGGCCCTTGGCGGATCTACAAACGCCGTTTTGCATTTACTTGCGATAGCGCATGAGGCCCATGTGCCACTGACGATAGACGATTTTAACAAAATCGGGAATAGGGTTCCTCATATTGCAGACCTCAAGCCTTTTGGGCGCTATGTAATGAATGATGTAGATCGCGTGGGAGGTATCCCAGTTGTTATAAATGCATTGATGCGGGAAGGTTTTATACACGGTGATGTAATTACCGTTTCAGGCAGAACAATGGCCGAGGAGATATCTGATATCAATCCGGGCCTTCCCGACGGAAAGGTTATACACTCTTTTTCCTCACCTCTGCACCCAACAGGCGGTATAAAGGTATTAAAAGGTACGCTTGCACCGGATGGGGCCGTTGCAAAAACAGCTGGTTTCGATACTGTGGTTTTTCAAGGCCCCGCAATGGTGTTTGATCGCGAGCGCGCGGCTATGGATGCTCTCAGTGCTGGGAATATAAAAAAGGGGAGCGTTATTGTTATTCGCTATGAAGGCCCAAAAGGGGGTCCGGGTATGCGAGAGATGCTGGCTATTACCGCGGCAATAAAGGGAAGTGGCCTTGGTAAAGATGTTTTATTATTGACAGACGGCAGGTTCTCGGGCGGCACAACCGGTCTGTGCATAGGGCATATTGCGCCAGAGGCGGTTGATCTTGGGCCGATTGCGTTTGTGCAAGACGGCGATATAATCCGCGTTGATATTGAAAAATCGGGTATTGATGTTCTGGTTGATGAAAAGCAATTGCGTGCCAGGCACTTGACTCCACCCCCACCCAGGTATACAAGCGGTGTTCTTTCAAAATATTCAAAACTCGTCAAATCTGCTTCTTTGGGTGCAATAACTTAGGCAAAAGGCATTTTTCATTTTTAGTATTGTGAAGGGTTTGGATCTTGGTTAGGATATCGGGTGCACAAGCGGTTATAAAATCCCTTGAGGAACTTGGTATTGATCTTGTTTTTGGCATTCCTGGCGGGGCGATACTTGAGGTTTATAACTCGTTATTTAGCTCAAGCATTAGGCATATTCTTGTGAGGCATGAACAGGGCGCTGGTCATGCTGCCGAAGGTTATGCATGTTCTTCTGGAAAGCTGGGGGTTTGTTTGGCCACCTCGGGTCCAGGCGCAACAAATCTTGTGACTGCCATTGCGGATGCGTATATGGATTCTGTTCCGATTCTCGCCATAACAGGTCAGGTATATTCTCATTTACTCGGAAGTGATGCATTTCAGGAGTCGGATATTATCGGGATAACAATGCCGATTACAAAGCATGCTTTCTCTGTAAAAAGGGCCACAGAGATCCCGGCGGCCATTTTTGCCGGTGCAAAAATTGCAACCACCGGAAGGCCAGGACCCGTTTTGATAGATATCACAAAAGATGCACAACAAGACGAATTCGATTTTATGTGGCCACCAAAAAGCATTGATTTATCCGGATATTCCGTTGCGCAAAACATTCCAGATACATTGGCGCAGTTTGCAGATGGTTTTTTTGACATGCTGTCTGGCAGCATTAGGCCTGTTATTTATGCTGGCGGAGGGACCGTGCGCTCTGGAGCCTCAGAAGAGCTTATTCGTTTTGCGGAAGGCTTTGGTATACCGGTTGTAACCACCCTAACCGCGCGCGGTGTTTTGCCGGATTCAAATAGGCTAAATCTCGGTATGCCGGGTATGCACGGAACTGTTGCGGCAATTCTCGCCCTGCAGAAGTCAGATTTACTGATTGCTCTGGGTACACGTTTTGATGACCGTGTGACGGGAAGGCTTGATTCCTTTGCACAAAATGCACGGGTTGTTCATGTGGATATTGATCCGGCTGAGATTGGCAAGAATCGACGTCCAGATCTTTTTGTGATCGGGGACGTAAAAGAGGTGTTGGGCTATATCAACTCGCATTCGGAGAATAAAACCACGGGGGATCTTACTGCTTGGTGGCGGTCTTTAGAGAAAATGCGTCAGATTTATCCGTTGGTTTTTCCACAAAAAAGCAGCGATGGCAATTTATCTCCCGGTTATGTGATAAAGAGACTCGGAGAATTGTCTGGCCCGGATGCGATTTATGCAACCGGGGTTGGACAGCATCAAATGTGGGCTTCGCAGGCTATAAGTTTTTCGAGACCCAATTCGTTTCTCACTTCCGGTGGGGCCGGAACCATGGGATACGCTGTGCCAGCGGCTATGGGCGCTAAAGCTGCAAATCCTGAAAAAATTGTTTGGGCCATTGATGGAGATGGTTGTTTTCAAATGACCAATCAGGAGCTTGCAACATGTTCTGTAAACGGACTTCCAATAAAAGTTGCTGTTATAAACAACCGTTCTCTCGGGATGGTGCGCCAGTGGCAGGGATTGTTTTATAACAAACGCTATTCTCAGACCGACCTGAATACCGGTGATGCGTATATACCTGATTTTTGTAAACTTGCCGAATCGTATTCATGCGCAAGTTGCAGGGTTAGCTCTGTTGATGAAGTTGATAATGCAATTGAATTTGCCCTGGCAATAAATGATAGACCGGTTGTTATAGATTTTGTCGTCTGTAAAGACTCTATGGTTTGGCCAATGGTTCCGCAAGGGCTTGGTAATTCACATCTTAAGTATTTACAGGATGTATCACCCGTTTGGCACGATAATGAATAGGGATGTAACAATCTCGGTTCTTGCAAAGGACACACCGGGGTTGCTTGCACGACTGTCATGTGTTTTTTCACGCCGTGGGAAAAATATAATCTCATTCTCGGCCGTGCGAGATTTAGATAAGATCGGGTTTTCCAGGATTACAATAGTCTGTGATCCAGAGAATATTGATCAGATTATCAAGCAATTGAATAAGCTTGTAGATGTGTTGGACGCGCGCTTGGACAATTATGGATAATTGATCTGTAGTTTTGTTTTTTTAGATCTCAAGTATGTTTATGTGGTCTGGATTGTGAGGGGTTTGAAATGAGTGAAATAGGCACGAGGGTTTATACCGAATGTGATGCAGATTTATCGCTTATTCAAAATGTTCTGGTTGCTGTTATTGGTTACGGATCGCAGGGTCATGCGCAAGCGCTGAATCTGCGTGATTCGGGAGTAAATGTTGTAATTGGTTTGAAGGAAAATTCGGCTTCGCGGAAAAGCGCACAAGACTCGGGGTTTGAGGTTCTTTTGCCGCAAGAGGCAGCCAAAAAGGCGCAGCTAATTTCTCTGCTTGTGCCAGATCCAGCACAGCGTGATGTTTATGAAAGTGCAATAAAACATAATCTCTCAGAAGGCGATGCTCTTTTGTTTTCACACGGATTTAACATCCGATACGGGTATATAACACCTCCAGATGGTGTTGATGTTCTTATGGTTGCCCCTAAAGGTCCTGGACATATGGTTAGACGTGAATATCTTGATAACCGCGGGACTCCGGCTGTGTTTGCTATTGAAAAGGATGCAAGTGGTAGGTGTTTTGACCTTGCGCTTAGTTATGCAAAGGGCATAGGTGCTTTGCGTGCCGGGGCTATACAAACTACATTTACCGAAGAGACCGAGACGGATTTATTTGGCGAGCAGGCAGTTCTATGCGGCGGTCTTGAACAGCTGATCCAGTATGGCTATGAGACCTTGGTTGAGGCGGGTTATCAGCCAGAAGTTGCTTATTTTGAAGTTCTTCATGAATTGAAGCTAATCATTGATCTGATAGTTGAGGGTGGGCTTAGTAAATCACGCTGGAGTATTTCTGATACGGCAGAATACGGCAGTTATGTATCAGGTCCGCGTGTTATAGACAAACATGTCAAGGAAAATATGAAAAAAATACTTGGTGAGATTCGTTCTGGCGAGTTTGCTAATAGATTCATAAAGGATCAAGATTCAGGTGCGAATGAATTTACACAGCTCAGAGAGATTGCTGCCCGGCATCCAATAGAAGAGGTTGGTGCCAGGCTGCGCGCATTATTTTCGTGGAGTAAGTAAAGAGGTTATCGGTGTATTTGGTCTGCGCTGTATATGTTGCGCCGTGGCCTTCTTGGTTATTGCCAAATGCGGCTATTTGGATGTGTGAAATGGAAAAGCCTTGAGTGCCAAGAATTATAAAAAAACACTGCTAGTAAACCCCATTTCGCAGGATGAATTACAAAAGAGGCTTTCTGCCCCAGGGTTCGGGTCTGTTTTTTCTGAGCATATGGTCTCCGCGGATTGGCATCGCGATCTTGGTTGGCATGATTATCGTGTCGAACCGTATGGTCCAATTAGTCTTGCCCCCTCGGCCATGGTATTTCATTATGGACAGGAAATTTTCGAGGGGCTGAAAATTTTTCGCCATTCACAGGATAGTTCTGTGCGCGCATTTAGGCCACTGGAAAATGCAAAGAGGTTTCAAAAATCCTCCGAGAGAATCGCGCTTCCCGTTTTACCGGTTGAGGATTTTCTGCAATCGCTTCGTGAGTGGGTGATGGTTGACGGCCGCTGGGTTCCGAATGCACCGTCATGTGTTTATGCAAGACCATTTATGATAGCAACCGAGGAGGCGCTCGGTCTTCGGGCAACGTGCAGCGCCAGATATACCCTAATTTGCTGTCCGGTTGGTGATTTGTTTGGCCAAATAAGGCCCATTAGGGTACGGGTTTCTTCTAAGTATTCGAGGGCGTCCAGGGGTGGGACCGGGTCCGTTAAATTTGGTGGTAATTATGCGGCATCTATTTTGCCCCAGGTCGAGGCTGGGAATGATGGGTTTGACCAGGTTCTTTTTTTGGACTCGGCATCTTATAAAAATATTGAAGAGCTGTCCGCATCGAATATATTCTTTGTACTCTCCAGTAAGACTTTGATTACGCCGAGTCTTGGTGGAACTATTCTTCCGGGTGTTACTCGTGACAGTATCATAAGAATAGCCGAGGATTTGGGGTTTGTTGTTGAGCAAAGACAAATCAGTCTTGACGAGGTAACACATCTATTTAGTCAGGACAAAGTAACGGAAATGTTTTGCTGCGGAACCGCGGCGTCTGTAACCCCCATTGGGTCCGTGTCTTTTGATGGAGGCACCCTGGGCTCGGGGCAGGCGGGTCCTGTTACGATGCTCCTTCGTGAATATCTGCGGGATATACAGTTTGGTAATCGTCCGGATAAATACAACTGGATGGTCAATCTTGAGGATACTTAGGTGAGTTTTTGGTCTGTAAGAAACACTTGAACAGACGGGGGTGTTTTTGTGCGTGACCCGCGTGTGCGGGTTAGATTTTGCCCGTCTCCAACTGGTGCACCCCACCTGGGCCTTGTAAGAACTGCGCTTTTTAACTGGGTGTTTGCACGAAAACATGGTGGGGGTTTCATTTTTCGTATAGAGGATACGGATGCGACGAGAAATAGAGAGGAGAGTTGTTCGCAGCTGATTGATACCCTGAAGTGGCTGGGTCTTGATTGGGACGAGGGTCCAGATAAGGGCGGTCAGTTTGGTCCATATTATCAGTCACAGAGGGGTGATATATATCAGGAAGTGCTCGATAAGCTCCTTGCGGCAGATCTTGCGTATGAAAGTTTTTCGACCAAAGAAGAAATAGAGAAGCGTAATCTAGAGGCCGGCCGTCCGATTCAATTGGGATATGACAATTACGACAGGACTCTGTCAGAACAAACCAAGGCCGCAATGCGCGAGGCCGGTCGTACGCCAATAATAAGACTGCGCATGGATGATGAGAATATTGCGTTTGAGGATCTTGTAAAGGGTGAAGTGGTATTCACAGATCCCATTCCGGATTTTGCACTTACAAGAGCTTCTGGTGAGCCACTCTACACACTTGTAAACCCCGTTGACGATGCATTTATGAAGATCACTCATGTCCTGCGGGGCGAGGATTTGTTGTCATCAACTCCAAGACAAATTGCCCTGTATAAGGCACTTATAACAATAGGTATTACAGATTACGTTCCGTTTTTTGGACATTTGCCAATTGTTATGGGTGAGGGTAACAGAAAATTATCTAAACGAAATCCTGAGTCAGATTTTTATTTCTATAAAGCACGTGGATTTATTCGTGAAGGTCTTTTGAATTATCTGTCGTTGCTGGGCTGGTCAATTAGTAATAGCAGGGATACATTTTCTTTATCTGAGATGATACATGCTTTTGACGTGCGGGACGTAAGGGGTAATCCGGCGCGTTTTGATTATAAGAAGTGCCTTGCAATCAATGCCTATCACCTGCGTGAGCTTAATGTGGAAGATTTTTTTCTTCGACTTGTTCCATTTGTTGAAGAGATGCTCGGTATTCCACTTTCTTTTGAGCAGAAAAATAGCCTTCGGGCAATATGTCCATTTGTGCAGGGGAGGGTTCAGTTGTTGACCGAAGCGGCAGAGATGGTTAGATTCCTATTGGTTGATAATATCTCTGTTGATTTTGCCGTAACGGATAAAGAAATTGATGTGCTGCGCCACTGTCTAGCGCTGCTGAATTTGCTTGATACGTGGGAAAGTGCACAAATTGCCTCTTGTATAAAACAGGCAATTGAACAGTTTGATCTACAGCCGAAACGCATATTCTCGATTTTAAGGCTTGCAATTACCGGTCGCAGAGTCTCTCCGCCGCTTTTTGAGTCGATGCAGATTCTGGGCAGATCGGCAAGCCTTAACCGTGTTGAAACTTTTGTAACAAACTAAGTGTGTGTCGGTGTGATTGATGTCGCAATTATTGGCGGGGGTCCTGCTGGACTTACCGCAGGTATAAGCCTTGCCCGAATGGGGTGGAAGGTCTGTGTTTTTGATTCAAATCGCCCAAGAAATGCGGCCACCATTGCTGTGCATGGGGTAATTGCCAGAGAGGGGATATCACCCCATGCATTGAGATCAGATGGGGGTAAAGCCCTTATTTCCTTTGGTGGGAAAATACTTCCGTCAGAAGTTGTTTCGGTTGTATGGACTGGTGATCAATCATCGGTTGGCTTGTCGCCAATTAGCTTGTCTATTGATGGCTCTGTTGCGGAGCCCGAGTCTTGTTGCGCTGCAAGTGCGATCTCGGATATGAAATCTAATTCTTCTTCAGAAGGTGCAGGGACAGAAGGTGCAGGGACTCGGAAGGAGAATCAATGGTATGAAGTCGATGCTCTTCTGCATCCGGCACGAAATAGGGAAAAGTTTCTTGCAAAAACCGTTCTGATTTCTTCCGGTGTTCGGGAGGTGTTCCCTCAGATAAAAAACTTGCGTGCTGTGTACGGAACAAATATTCACAGTTGTTTATCGTGTGATATGTGGGAAAAACGCTTCGATTCTGTTGGTCTTATTGGTTACGGTCCGGATGCCGTTGATATCCTGCAGCGAGCTATATACCTTTCGTTTCGTGTATCGAGTATCGTGGTCTTTTATAACCAGTTCAATCAGGCTCAAAAGGGCATTCTAGAGAATTTGGGCGTAAAAATAGTGGAGACACAACTTACTGAAGTTCTTTTGGAAGAAGGTGCATTTACCGGCTTTATGGATGCCGCGGGAAAGTCCCATACCGTATCTTCTGCATTCCTGCGTCCTATCTGGAAACCAAATGTGGATTTTATTAAAAATCCTTCCCTGAATTCCCAAGGTTTTATTATTACAGGAAATGACGGTCGCTTGAACAGGGGTAACATGTGGGCGGCGGGTGATGTAACCGGTATTGGGCAGGTATCAATTGCTGCAGGGCAGGGTGCATCTGTCGCACTTGATATAGGCAGATATTTATTCACACTGCACGGGAATAAGACGCATGGGAATGATGCCCTGGGCCACATATCGTCTAGATCCCTTATTTAGATTGTGATGTATTTGCCTATTGTGAAACAAAATAACCATTCCAAAGCCAACTGCTACTACTCTTACACCAAGAACAACGAATAGAGTCAGATTTACATCACGTGCCTCACAGTTACAGAGCAATCTTCCCTTTAGATCAAACTATTTAAGTCCAGACCTTATCTCGCCCTCTATTAGCTACACCTCACAGGATCTTGTTGTTACTGTGTATAAGCATGCGTCATCTGTGTATATGACACAGGTGCTGTAACGGTGTGATAAGGGACTATGCCGCATGACTGGGGCAATTAGCGTTGCCGCGTATCTAAGGTGCTGCGAGGCATGAACGCGGTATACTGAATTACTCTTGGGGTATGGTGTAATTGGCAACACGGCTGATTCTGGTTCAGTTGTTCTTGGTTCGAGTCCAGGTACCCCAGCTTTTGCTTTGGCCTGGCAAGTGTGCTACCCTTAGACGACAAGGAGGGTTGTATGAGTAAGCAAAATGTGCATGATCCGATTTTGAACTCCGTGCTAATTGCCCTGTTTGCTGCCTTTGTTGCTGCCCTTGGGCTTGTTCCAAAAATAGATCTTCCGGGTGGCGTTCCTATAACGGCTCAAACACTCGGGGTTATGATCGCCGGTGCCGTCCTGGGTCCGGTTCGTGGCTTTCTTGCCCTGTTGGTGTTTTATGTTCTTCTCGCAGTTGGTATGCCATTCTTACCTGGGGGAAGGGGTGGCATTGCACCTCTTGTTGGAATAGCCGGTGGGTATATTTTGGGATGGGTTTTTGGCGCCTTCGTTGTTGGGCTCCTTGTCCAGTTTGCTTTCAGGGCGCAATCCAGGGCTCTTGTTTATGCTGGTGTTTTTGCGAGCTGCCTTGCGGGTGGTGTTGTTATTGTTTATCTTTTTGGGATCCCATGGCAGTATGCCGTTGCTGGTGTGCCCATTGATAAGGCTCTTATTGGCTCTTTGGCCTTTATACCCGGCGATATAATAAAGGCGCTGATCGCCTCCTTTGTCGCTATTTCTTTGCGTAAGTATTACAGGTTCTAGTCTCCGAGTCGGCACTGGCCCTGTTTTTGGGGCCCTCGCTTACAGTTTGCCCTACGGGATAGGTGAAAAAATAGTGTTTAGCCTTTCCCAGGCCGTGTGTGCTAGAATTATCCCCATGTTTTCTAAGCTATTGCGGTGGCGGTTGCTACCTGCCGCGTGTGTCTTCATTCTCCAGCTGTTCCTTCTGTACCCGGTGTCTCCGGCAGGTGCTCTGTCGAATAGTTCACCGAGTAATCCTCCGGGCCTCTCACTTCTCTCTTCTGTATCTCGCGCGTCGCTGCCTCATTCGACTTCCCGCTTTTCTTCTGTTAGCTTCGCCGGTGGTCGTGCCTGTCTTTCCGACACCGCCGGTTCTGTTTACACGGTGGACCCTTTGACAGGGAGGGCTGTATCTGGTCAGACACAAACCTGTGCCTCGGCTGCTTCGGGCGCTGTTTTTCATCGTGCTTCGGGCGCTGTTCCTGTGCTTCATTCCCGTTACTCTGAAACTGATTCTTATGTCTATGTCCCGTATATTCGTGGAGGGCTTTACCTCTATTACAAGAAAGTCCCGTCGTCAGATATTGCCCGTGCTGTATCGGATGCACGAACGGCATTCCTGGGTTACTCGAGTGTTTTTGTTGCTCCCGCTTCTGACCGGGTAGTTTCCTTCTCTGTGTCTCCTTCTGGGGTGTTTACCCTTCTTACGGGCGGGAACGTTTATTTCTATGCGCAGGTTCCGTCTTCCTTTCAGTCTTCGGTTACCGTTAATGTCAAGTACGATGCCAAAACAGGTGTTATCAGGTCTGCTACGCCAGCCCTGCGCGGGTCTCCGTTTACCTATTCTCTGTCAACCCCGGTTGCAGGTGTTAGGTTAGACGCTAATACGGGTGCTCTGTCCGGTTCTGTGAAAGATGCCACCGTTGGGGCACATGGCCTCACGGCGACAGCTGTTCATTACACTACCGGGACGGTTGTTACGATCCGTTATCTTTTTGATTCTCCGGTACCTGCTGCGGCGCAACAGCGGGATGTTTCTCGGCCGACGCATGTGCGTTCTAAGCGTGCTGATCCGCCACAGGGTGATGCGCGCTTGACTCCGATCTCTCCTGTTCTTACTTTCCCTGTTGTTGTAGTACCTCCCGTTACCCTAACAATCGGACAACCATTTGCCTCACCTGTATCTGTAACAGGACAGTCATTCGTCTTCGGCCCAAGTGCATCATATGCCTCTATGCCAGGAACAAACCATATTCCATCATTCCTATTCCTGAACCCAACCAATGGTGCAATACAGGGAAATATACAAACCAATGTTGAACCAGGTAACTATGTATTCCCCGTTATCGCTGATTCAACTACTGCATACATATATGTTGTTCAAGTAGTAACATCTGGCACACCACAGATAACCACACAGGGAACCACACTGGTAGCACCATCAGGTCCCACAACCCCTGTTGTTGTAGTACCTCCCGTTACCCTAACAATCGGACAACCATTTGCCTCACCTGTATCTGTAACAGGACAGTCATTCGTCTTCGGCCCAAGTGCATCATATGCCTCTATGCCAGGAACAAACCATATTCCATCATTCCTATTCCTGAACCCAACCAATGGTGCAATACAGGGAAATATACAAACCAATGTTGAACCAGGTAACTATGTATTCCCCGTTATCGCTGATTCAACTACTGCATACATATATGTTGTTCAAGTAGTAACATCTGGCACACCACAGATAACCACACAGGGAACCACACTGGTAGCACCATCAGGTCCCACAACCCCTGTTGTTGTAGTACCTCCCGTTACCCTAACAATCGGACAACCATTTGCCTCACCTGTATCTGTAACAGGACAGTCATTCGTCTTCGGCCCAAGTGCATCATATGCCTCTATGCCAGGAACAAACCATATTCCATCATTCCTATTCCTGAACCCAACCAATGGTGCAATACAGGGAAATATACAAACCAATGTTGAACCAGGTAACTATGTATTCCCCGTTATCGCTGATTCAACTACTGCATACATATATGTTGTTCAAGTAGTAACATCTGGCACACCACAGATAACCACACAGGGAACCACACTGGTAGCACCATCAGGTCCCACAACCCCTGTTGTTGTAGTACCTCCCGTTACCCTAACAATCGGACAACCATTTGCCTCACCTGTATCTGTAACAGGACAGTCATTCGTCTTCGGCCCAAGTGCATCATATGCCTCTATGCCAGGAACAAACCATATTCCATCATTCCTATTCCTGAACCCAACCAATGGTGCAATACAGGGAAATATACAAACCAATGTTGAACCAGGTAACTATGTATTCCCCGTTATCGCTGATTCAACTACTGCATACATATATGTTGTTCAAGTAGTAACATCTGGCACACCACAGATAACCACACAGGGAACCACACTGGTAGCACCATCAGGTCCCACAACCCCTGTTGTTGTAGTACCTCCCGTTACCCTAACAATCGGACAACCATTTGCCTCACCTGTATCTGTAACAGGACAGTCATTCGTCTTCGGCCCAAGTGCATCATATGCCTCTATGCCAGGAACAAACCATATTCCATATTTTGTCTGGTTGAATGGGTCAGGTGGGCTCCAAGGAACGGTGGCTCCCAATGTTGAACCGGGTGAGTATAGGTTCCCTGTTATTGTCGACGGTGATCCGCTTTATTACCTCGCTCGTGTTGTTCCCTAACCGGACTATTTGCCTGTTCGTGCTTTTTGTATTTTGTATTTCTGAGAGCGGTTTTGGTGCGTGCAATCGGCGTTGATATCGGAGGGACAAAGATATCGGCGGCATTGGTTGATAGATCTGGCAATATGGACGGCCAGCTTACTGTGCCGACAGATCCCGTTGGTGTTATTGATCAGGTCGTGGAGCTTGTCAATAAACTGTCTGATGGTGAATCGGTGTGTGCAGTTGGTGTTGCTGTTGCCAGTTTCCTAAATTATAGTCGTGATTTTGTTTATAATTCTCCTAATTTGGGGCTGGAAAATATTCCGATACGCAACCTTTTGCAAAACAGAATTAAATTTCCCGTTTTTATAGAGAATGATGCAAATGCCGCCGCGTGGGCTGAGTGGCGTTTTGCTCCGCGATCTGTGGAGATTGTTAATTCACAAGATTTGTTTATGATTACTGTTGGTACCGGTGTGGGTGGAGCGGCAATTTTAGACGGCAAGATCCTTAAGGGGGGTTTTGGTATCGCTTCGGAGCCGGGGCATATTGTCCTTGTGCCAGACGGCATTCCGTGTGGTTGTGGCAAACGTGGCTGCAGTGAGCAGTATGCTTCTGGGACTGCGCTTTTGCGTTATGTAAAGAGCAATATGCCAGATTTTCCGTTTGGTAGGAACCCGTCTGATGTAATTGGCGAGCTTGTTGCCAAGTCGGATCCAGTTGTTCTTTCTGCCGTTTCTCAAGTCGCAGATAACGTGGGTCGCACAGCAGCTGCTGTTACCGCTATTTTGGACCCTGAGTTGTTTGTTATCGGTGGTGGGGTCAGTAAAATCGGCACCTTTTTTATTGATTCAATAAGAGAGTCTTATAAAGAATATTTACCCCATTCAGAGTCACGGCCGTGTGCTAATTTTCGATTGGCCCATTTTTACAATACTGCTGGGATTATAGGCGCAGCAGACTTGGCAAGGTCTTCTCTTGCTACTTGAAAATTTCCAAGGTTATTGTTTTTCAAAGTCATTGTGCCGCCTTTGTGACTCTCTTTGTGACTCTTAGGGGGGGCTTGTGTGTATTTCCTGATGAAGCTTCTTCTTGGCCCATTGTTGCAGCTTCTATATCGCCCGTGGTCAGTTGGATGGGACAATATACCTAAAAAGGGTGGAGCAATAATAGCAAGCTCACATATGTCCTTTATTGATTCAATAATAATTTCCCATTTTTCGAAGAGAAAAGTACATTTTCTTGCCAAGCGCGAGTACTTTACTGGCAGGGGTTTCAAGGGCTTTTTGATGAGATGTTTTTTTCGCCTAACAAATCAAATAGCAATGGATCGTTCCGGAGGAACTGCTAGCGAAAAAAGTCTTCAGGCGGCTCTTGATATTTTGGCAAAGGGCAGGCTCCTTGCAATCTACCCAGAGGGAACGCGCAGTCATGACGGAAAGCTGTATAGGGGACGGACAGGGATCGCGCGGCTTGTTTTGAAGGCGAATGTTCCGGTGATTCCGGCATCTGTTTTTAATACCCATCTTGCTATGCCACGCGGAAAATATTTACCAAGATTTTTTCGAGTTGGAGTTATCTTTGGCAAGCAACTGAGTTTTGAGAGATATCTCGGCTTTGAAGGGGATAGGTTTGTATTGCGATCCATAACAGATGAAGTGATGTATGAAATATACTCCCTATCGGGGAGGCAGTATACTGATGCGTATGCTTCAAATGCCCGGCTCAAATAGGGTCAATCCGTTCATAAAAAACTCGGTTGATGTTTCTTTAGAAACAATCAATGCTTGGCGAGGATTGCCGATTGAACAGCAGCCCGAGTGGCCAGATTCTGTTTTGCTATCCGAGGTTAGCTGTACTCTTTCACAGCTTCCCCCATTAGTTTTTGCCGGTGAGGTCGACAAGCTCCGCCTACACCTCCAAGAGGCTGCTGAGGGTAGGGCGTTTATTCTTCAAGGTGGTGACTGCGCCGAAAGCTTTAGGGATATTACAGCAGATAATATAAGCCGAAAGCTCAAAACAATTTTGCAGATGGCTGCGATTTTGACCTATGCAGCGGGTGTTCCAATTATCAAGATGGCCCGAATGGCGGGTCAGTATGCAAAGCCTAGGTCAGAGCAGTTTGAACTAGTGGATGGTCGCTCCCTGCCGGTCTACAGGGGGGATATGGTGAATGGCCATGAATTGCACGACAGGGTTCCTGACCCAAAGAGAATGCTCAAGGCATATGAGCTGTCAGCAGCAACATTGAATCTCATACGTGCATTTACTCGTGGTGGATTTGCCGACTTGCGTGCGCTTCATGTTTGGAATAGGGGATTTGCGGAGAGCTGTGAAAATGAACAGTATGAAGAGCTTGCGCGAAAAATTGATAAGGCAATAGCATTTATGAATGCTTGCGGTGTTGATTGTTCAAACCTTACCCAAACAGAAGTTTTTGTGTGCCACGAGGGGCTTCTACTTGACTACGAACATGCCCTAACGAGATGCGATTCACGAACCGGTTTTTTTTATGACACATCCGCTCATTTTCTTTGGATTGGCGAGAGAACGCGGCAGATCGATGGCGCGCATATTGATTTTTTTTCAAAAATAGAAAATCCAATAGGGGTGAAATTAAGCAGTAAAGTTACTGCGAGACAGGTGCTGGAGCTTGCAAACAGGCTCGACCCCGGTCGGACACCCGGTCGTCTGACTTTTATCACAAGAATGGGCGCCGGTAATATAAGGCAGTGTCTTCCGGGGATTATTGAGGCTGTGAGAGATGGTGGCTTTAATCCCGCATGGGTATGTGACCCAATGCACGGTAATACGATTACATCTTCCAGTGGGTACAAAACACGCCGGTTTATGGACATCCTGGATGAGGTACGTGGCTTCTTTGATGTGCACAGGAGTGTTGGAACGCATCCCGGTGGGTTGCATGTTGAGCTTACAGGGGACGATGTTACGGAGTGTACTGGCGGATTCGATTCCATTTCGGACGATGACTTGAAGGATCGGTATGAGTCTTTATGTGATCCGCGACTGAATCACAGGCAAAGTCTTGAGTTAGCCTTTTTTCTGGCTGATTGCATGAAGTAGCCATTCAACTACTGCATACATATATGTTGTTCAAGTAGTAACATCTGGCACACCACAGATAACCACACAGGGAACCACACTGGTAGCACCATCAGGTCCCACAACCCCTGTTGTTGTAGTACCTCCCGTTACCCTAACAATCGGACAACCATTTGCCTCACCTGTATCTGTAACAGGACAGTCATTCGTCTTCGGCCCAAGTGCATCATATGCCTCTATGCCAGGAACAAACCATATTCCATCATTCCTATTCCTGAACCCAACCAATGGTGATTGGTTATCCGGGTGTTGTTACGGTTACACGGCTTCCCCGTTTTACCGCCGTGCCCGCAGAGGGGGTTGTTATTATCTTTGCCGGCCTTGCATCAAGAGGAATAGAGGTTGTCAGGTACACTCGAAACCCCAGAGATGTCAAAGCGTCAACTGCATCATGCAGTGTTTTTCCTGTTAGGTTTGGCACTATGACAAGATCAGGTCCTTTAGAGACAACAAAATTGATCGCAGATCCTTTTGTTACAGGGTCACCGGATGGTGTTTGCCGTATAACACGGCCTTTTGGGTAATTATCGTTATATTCTTGAGTAATTGCCCCGACCGCTAGACCGGCGTTGGCAAGTGCTTCTTTAGCATCTTCTTCTGGCATGCCTATTAGATTTGGAATTGCCCCAAGGCTTGACAGGATATACAGTTCATCATTCTCGCTGACCCTTCCCCCATGTGAAATATCATCACCCGATTTCTTTTTTACGGAAATAACCAGTCCGGAGGATACAGTGCCGCTAAAATGTTCTTCCTGTCTGTATATCTTTATATCCCTATCGCGTAATAGGCTTAGAGCCTCACTGATCGGCAATCCGGCAAGGCCTTTAATATCAAATACTCTGGGTCCGAGCGAGATATCAAGCTCTAAAGTTTTATCTCTTTCCCACGCCGTGCCCGCACTGGGTAGGTTTATGATTCCCCCCGATGGAACAGATTTGTCGTATTTTTGGGATATTGTAACCGTAAGGCCCTTTTTCTCAAGTTGTTCTTTTATTTCTTCAGGTGTAAGCCCAGCTAGATCCGTAATCTCGACCGTACTACCAGGGCCTGCAATAAAGTACCAACTGACAAACCCTGAAGACACAAGAACAACCGGTAGAGCAATTACTACTAGTAGTTTTATAATCATTTTTTTTTGCGGTGTTTTTAATTTATTTTCTGAGGCGCCGAAGTCTATTATTTCTGTTGCATCAATAGTTGAATATTCATTCTCGAGATTTATTTTCTTCAATGCATTCAACAGAACAGAGGCATCCGATGGCCTCTGTTCTGGATTCTTGGAGCAGGCCCACAGCACAATGTCATCAATTACGGAGGGCACACCTGGGTTGACTGCACTTGGCTTTGGCATCGGTAAGTTGGCGTGTTTGTGCGCAACCTCCATCGGCTGCTTGCCGTGGAACGGTTGCTGTCCGGTTAATAGCTCAAAGAGCATGATTCCAATCGCATACACATCGCTTCTAGTGTCTGCCTCTGACCTTGTGATTAGCTCGGGAGATAAATAGGCGATTGTACCCAAGAGACCTGTTCCGGTTGTTGTATTGTTGCTTGCCAATCTACTTAGACCAAAGTCACCAAGTTTTATCTGTCCATTGTTTCCAATCAGTATGTTCTCTGGTTTTATATCCCTGTGTATAAGTCCGGACTTATGGGCAGATGATAAGCCTTCTAGAACACAAGTTATTATTTCGAGAGTCTGTTTTACGGTTAAGACATGTTTTTCGCGAAGAAGTTTTCTGAGTGTTATGCCGGGAACGTATTCCATAACCATGTAGGCGATTCTATTTTCCCTACCCTGATCAAAGACGTTTACTATATTTGCATTAGAAATGCCCGCTGCCAATTGTGCTTCAGCAATAAACTTTTCAGTAAACTTTGGATCATCGACCAAGTGGTCATGCATTATTTTTATTGATACATCCCTCTTTAGCCTTATATCTTTCCCTTTATACACCGTGGCCATACCGCCGGATGCTATTTTCTCGGTAATGAGGTAACGGTCCGCTATGCGCATGCCTATTACGGAAGCTGCATCCCTCATGAGATCATTTTATGTTGCTTGTGACAGCCAGGAGGCAATTTTGATTAGTTTTTCCTTACCCATACTGTGCAGCCGCGCTTCTTTGATAATTTCCATAGCCTGATCAGTCCATTTTTTGATGAGATTTTCAGCTTCTCTTAGGGCGCCGCTTTCGGTGACTATAGCCCTTATTTCCTCTTCATTATCTGCCTGTCCAAGTATCTCCTCTAGCCTTATTCGCCCGTGTTTCGTGCTGTGTATCCGCGCAAGGCCGATTAGCATTGTGTGCTTTGCAGATGATAGATCACTGGATGGTTTACCGGTTATTTTGTCATTCGCAAACGCGCCGTCTATGTCATTGCGCATCTGAAATGCAAGGCCTATTGGGAGAGAGAATCTTTTTAAAACCTCTAGGTGTTCTATTGTTGCACCGTTCGTATTGGCGCCAAGACAAAGGGGAACTTGCACCGAGTACTTCCCAGACTTTTTTATCATGATTTCTTTTGATATATCCAGGGCCTCTTGTACAGACAACTGTCTCCATCTGTGTTCGTGCAGAACATCCATGTACTGGCCTATAACAACTTCGTTTTGCATTTCGTGCCATAGGATATTCATCGTGTCCAGGTGAAAATCAGAGGCTTGTTTTGCAGTGGTGTTTAGGAGATTGTTCAATGCTGAATAAAAGAACCTACTGCTCCATACAAGCAGCATGTCTCCTGCAAGAATTGCACTTGCGGTGCCAAAATTCTCTTTGCATTTTACAAATGAGTTTTCTTCATGAAACTTGGCAAATCTTTTGTGTACCGCCGGCAACCCACGGCGGGAATCAGATTTATCAATCAGATCATCATGCACGAGCGCCGCTGCGTGAAACAGCTCTATTGCAACAGCGATATCAGAAATTAATTCAAAAAGATTTTCTGGAATTGGCCCTATGCACTCAGCACCGGTAAAGCAAAGCTTCGCCCTCAGCCTTTTTCCACCGAATGTGAAGTCTTGTAGATAATCATACATACTTTCCGTATGTTTTGATGTTTTGTTATTCAGAATAAAACGACTTATTTTCGTATTTACCATTTCCAGAAGTGTCATAAAGCACCCGAATTTATCCTGACAATGGCAGGGTACCTTTCTAGTAGGAAAAACAGACACATGAAAAACGGACACATGGAGTAGTCTTGATTATAGGTGACGCGCTTGTGCCTTGCGTGATGCTGTGCGTGTGTTGTTGTTTGTCTGGGAGGTGGGTGTGCCTTTAAGTGAGAGCGAACAGAAGGTCCTTGATGATCTTGAGCGTGATTTATACAACAGCGAGTCAGATATTCTCGCGGATGTTACATCAAGACCCGGTTTTAACCCGAGGCTCATTGTATTCGGAGTTCTGACAGTTCTTTTTGGCGTTGGCATTATGGTCGCTGGAGTTCTTGTGCAGCTTCCGTTGGCATCGCTTTTTGGTTTTGCAATTATGTTTCTTGGTGTTTTTATGGCATTTGTACCCAGTAAGCCTAAGGGGGGATTTTTTACGCGGTTTTTATCAAAGCACTAGTTGCATTGCGTATAACTTCGCGAATCTATACTTAGGCCAATCTATACCTTAGGCTTGTCTTTAGGTCAACTGTTGTTGTAAATGGTGTGTATACCGTTCCATATACAGTGGTTGTGACAGAGCTACCATCACAGGATCTTGTTGTTACTGTGTATAAGCATGCGTCATCTGTGTATATGACAGCTGGACTGATATTGGCAGTCCTTATATGTTTATTTGTTGTAGTACACCCTAACAATCGGACAACCATTTGCCTCACCTGTATCTGTAACAGGACAGTCATTCGTCTTCGGCCCAAGTGCATCATATGCCTCTATGCCAGGAACAAACCATATTCCATCATTCCTATTCCTGAACCCAACCAATGGTGCAATACAGGGAAATATACAAACCAATGTTGAACCAGGTAACTATGTATTCCCCGTTATCGCTGATTCAACTACTGCATACATATATGTTGTTCAAGTAGTAACATCTGGCACACCACAGATAACCACACAGGGAACCACACTGGTAGCACCATC
Source organism: Tropheryma whipplei str. Twist (assembly GCF_000007485.1). Lineage (NCBI taxonomy): Bacteria > Bacillati > Actinomycetota > Actinomycetes > Micrococcales > Tropherymataceae > Tropheryma > Tropheryma whipplei. The sequence continues at coordinate 304,635 of NC_004572.3, forward strand.
AGGTCCCACAACCCCTGTTGTTGTAGTACCTCCCGTTACCCTAACAATCGGACAACCATTTGCCTCACCTGTATCTGTAACAGGACAGTCATTCGTCTTCGGCCCAAGTGCATCAGGATCTATTGACGCCCAGCAAGTTGTAAAACGTAGTATAGTGGAGGAAAGTGGAGTTTTATTTACTTAAAGTGGGATAGACTATATGAGTGTTTCTCGGTACCCATCCGGTTCGCTTGGATGATAAGAATCGTTTTGTTTTACCTGCGAAGTTTAGAGGAATGCTTGATTCCGTCGTGCTTACAAGAGGTCAGGAGAGGTGTCTCTACTTGTTTGATAGATCTGAGTTTGAACGTATAAGTGACGGTATTCGCAATACGGCACTTAGTCAGAAAAAAGTTAGGGATTATTTGAGGATTTTTCTGTCTGGCGCTGCGGCTCAACTGCCTGACAGACAGCATCGGATAGTTATTGCGAACCATCTCCGCGCTTATGCTGACTTGAAAAAAGAAGTGACAGTTATTGGTGCGGGTAAGCATGTTGAGATATGGGACTCTGAGGCCTGGTCTTCTTACTTGGAAGAACAGGAAGCTGCTTTTTCTGAAATAGCCGAGGAGGTGATTCCGGGTCTTATTTGATGTCTGTGGCGATTCCCCGGCTACAGAACCTTATAAGGCCCGGTTTTATATGAATGGTCATTTGCCGGTTATGCTGGGCGAGGTCTGTCAGCTTATCGAGCCGGTTTTGGGAATTGGTGATGTGTTTATTGATGCAACGCTGGGAGCAGGAGGTCACAGTGAGGCAATTCTTATGTCCTCTCAAGGGGCGTTGCTCTATGGAATTGATCGCGATGCTTACGCCCTGGCCCTAGCGCGCAAGCGCCTTTCCGGGTTTGCGGATCGCTGCAAATTTGTACATGACACCTTTGATAAATTCGATAAATATTTATCTAATCTGCACCCAAAGGTGTTTTTGTTTGACCTTGGAATGTCCTCTATGCAGATTGATAATCCAGACCGCGGTTTTTCTTATATGAAGTCTGGCCCCCTCGATATGCGTATGAACGAAAGTGACAAAATCACCGCAAAGGAAATCCTTAATGGGTATTCGGAGACTGCTTTGATAAGAATTTTTAGGGATTACGGTCAGGAGCGCTACGCCAAGAGGATTGCTCGACAAATCTGTAAAGCAAGATCGGTAAGTGAGCTTGTTACAACATGTCAAGTGTCGCAGCTTATACGGGATGTCTGCCCACCACATATCCGAAAGGGGCATCCAGCTAAGAGGGTATTTCAGGCGCTGCGCATTGAGGTGAATAGTGAGCTGTTATTTCTGCGAACGGCACTTGAAAAAGCCTTGGATCTTTTGCAAGTTGGTGGGAGGATTGTTGTTTTGTCTTATCATTCGCTTGAGGATCGCATTGTAAAACACTTGTTCAGAAGTGTGAGTGTTAGTCAATTGCCTAAGGGTTTTTATATTAACAAGGACCCAGAGTACAAATTAATTGGTAAGGATCTGAAAAATCCTAAAGAAACTGAGATTGCAAATAATCCGCGTGCAAGCAGCGCTCATCTAAGGGCGGTGGAACGGGTTCATTCTCATTCACAAGCTGAAGCCCAGATAGTCGAGCCCCGCGCATGATGTACAGGGTATCTGATATACGCTATAAGCGGCTGGTTATGTTTGCAGCAACTCTTGTTGTTGTCTTTGTTATTTCCCAGTTGGCTTTGAGTTCTGTAAGTGGATCATACGCATTTCACGTGAATAAACTGCGCAATGAGTCGCAGACATTGTTGCTTGATAAAAGTGAGGCGCAAAGGCAGATAGCTGTTTATAGTTCACCGCAGTATTTGGTTTCGCGTCTTAGAGAATTAGGAATGACCGGCAGTATGCATCCGGCATATTTACGGCTTTCTGATGGTTCTGTCTTGGGTAAGCCTTCTGTTGTCAATATAAATGACAGTTTTGATATGGGAAATCTTGTATCTAATGATTTATTATCTGGGATTCCAAAGGTTATTCATACGGTAGATGAGAAACAGCTTGCCGGGCTTTTGTCTCAAATGCTGTTTCCCGCGCCATTGACGAATTGATGATTGACGAATTGATGATTGACGAATTGATGATTGACGAATTGATGTCAGAATTACTTCGAGTGTACATTGCTTATTGTTGAGTGACTATTATTTAGACTGATGAAAAGGAGTTCAAGTCGGGGTATTGCAACTCTTTTTGTTGTTGCCCTTCTGTCATCCGTTTTTATGGCAAGGTTGGTGGATATACAAATAATCCGCGCCAAAGAGCTTGGGCGAGACTCGTATTTACAAAGATCAAAAACCCATGTAATACCCGGAGTAAGAGGCAATATAGTTGATGCGTATAACAGAACACTTGCTGAAAGTCTTACGCAATACAGACTTGTGCTGTCTCCAAGCAGAGTATCTGACTATTGGGCAAATGGTAAAAAAGTTATTCCTTCCGCTGCGTACCAGAAAATATCCGATGTCGTTCCAATTACACCCGCGGAGATATCCGATAAGGTTACCAATGCACTTAGAAAAAATAAGAATTCGCAGTATCTTGTTATATTCGATGCGATTGGTGTTGATAAAAAGGGAATTCTTGAGAAAGAGAATATTCCGTGGCTTTATTTTGAGCGGGTCTATAAGCGCATTTACCCATTTGGCGGTGTGGCCGGTAATTTATTGGGTTTCCTCAATATAGATCAAGTGCCACAGGCAGGACTTGAGTTATCCTATGATAACTGTCTGTCTGGTCATGACGGAAAAGAAGATTATCTCGCCTCACCAGATGGTGTGCCGATTCCCGGGAGCAATCGCGTTGTTCAGCCCGCAAAACATGGCGGTCAACTTGCCCTGACAATTGATTCTGATCTGCAGTGGTACACACAGCAGATCCTTAAACAGTATTCCGAATTGGAATCAGCGCGCTGGGGTATGGTGGCGATTGTTTCTGTAAAAACCGGTAAAGTTTTGGCGTTGGCTGATTACCCGACTGTTGATCCGAATAATGTTGGTGACACTGATGCCATCAATCGTGGGGCAAGAACTTTTTCCGATCCGTATGAGCCGGGTTCTATTTTTAAGCCTGTGACTGCTTCAATTCTCTTGGACGCAGGTGGCCTTACACCGTCCAGCAGATTCCGTGTTCCTTATAACTTTAGAGCACCTGGGGATGTGGATATTTCTGATGATGAGCGCCATGCCGATATGGATATGACACTTACAGGTATCCTTGTTGCATCCTCTAATTCCGGCATGTCGATTGCAAGCAGGTCTGTTGATCTTGCGGAGAGGTACAGATATCTAAGAAATTTTGGTTTTGGAGCCTCTACGGGCTTGCGCTTTCCTGCTCAGTCAGAAGGATTACTTGGGAATTACAAGCTTTGGGATCAACAAACGCGGTATGCAAGCTCGTTCGGCCAGGGCATTTCTGCGACAATCTTGCAATTAGCTTCTGCATATCAGACAATTGCAAATGGAGGTGTGCGCAGACCGCTTTCGATGGTTACATCCTGCGGTGATAAGCCGACTGAATCTAAAAAGGGCACGAGTGGCGTGTTCGGTCGGGTTGTAAGTCAGAAGTCTGCCTCTGCAACATCAAATATGCTAGAGATGGTTTACAGGCACAGCTGGCTTCATAACCTATGGAGGATTCCCGGTTATCGCATTTGCGCTAAAACCGGAACTGCCCAGGTGGCTGCTGGTAATGGAAAATATGGCAAGAGCTATATTGTATCTGTTGCCGGATATGCACCGGCTGAGGATCCCGAATTTGTTGTTATAACCAGTATGTATAAGACAAAACAAAATACAGCAGCCGCTGTTGCGCCTGTTTTTCAAAAGGTTATGAGTCATGTTTTAAAAAAGTATCGAGTTTTGCCATCTACAACATTGCCCACAGAATTAGCGCTGCGGTAAACCTTTATAGAAAGGCAAGATATGCTAATCAGGCGTGCCGATATTCAACGCGTGACCGGCGGTATTTTGCACAACACCTCTTTATCGGAAAGTTTGTTGCCAATTAACGGGCGCCTGAAGATAGATTCAAGGAATATTTCACAGGGCGATATTTTTGTTGCTCACACTGGCACAAAATTCGACGGGCATGAGTTTTTATATCAGGCAAAGCAGTCTGGTGCAAGCCTTGCAATTGTGACGCGTGTACAGGAAATTGACCTTCCACAGTTACTTGTTGGCAATGTCACAGAAGCCATGCATGCAATTGCAGGTTTTAAACTATGTCTCAGTAGAGATACGATTACGGTGATTGGGATCACGGGGTCGAATGGTAAGACAACAACCAAGAGTGTTCTCGCATATGTTCTGTCAAAATTTGGTAATACTGTGGCAACTCATGGTAATCAGAATAATGAAATAGGTTTTCCAATCACTGTTTCCAGAATTGAGCCTTTAACAAAATATCTTGTCCTTGAATACGGTGCATTTAAGCCTGGTGATATAGATTGTTTAAAGAAGATCGCTGTGCCCGATATTGCAGTTCTCTTATCAGCAGGCCATGCTCATGTTGAGAAAAGTGGCAGTTTAGAAAGTGTCTGTTCAATGAAAGCTGAGCTTGCGCGCGACCTGCCAGAGGGATCAAAGGTATTGCTCAATTATGATGACCCGAGGATTGCCAGGCTCTCTGTTGGAAATCGATATTATTTTGGAACGGATAAGCGCGCGCATTTTCGGGCGAGTCACGTAGAAACAAATATAATCAAGACGCGTTTCATTGTTACTTATCAAAAGGGTAGCGTGGAGGTTGAGACTAAACTGATAGGTAAACACCAGGTCAGTAATGTTCTGGCTGCCCTGTCGACTCTTGTTCTTTTGGGATTTGACGCTGAGGTGTGCGCACGGTATATATCAGAGGTTAACCCGATTGATGGGCGTATGCAATATATTCCTCTCGGAGACTTTTCCATTATTCATGATGCCTACAATGCGTCCTTTGAATCGGTGAAGTGCGCTCTTGACTCGCTTGTTGTTTTGGGGTCTCTAGCCAAACGGCGTATTGCTGTTCTTGGGCGAATACATGATATGGGGGAGCTGGCACAAGATGTATATAGGCAGCTTGTCAAACAGTTTTTGGACACAGACATTAATCTTCTGGTTATTGTTTCAGAGAAACAGATGTATCTCATAGCTAAGGAATTGGCCAAAGGAGTGCCAAATAAGGAGATTGTGTGGTTTGAAGATCTGGAAACAGCAAAACATGAGATATTTGATTTATTTTCTCCAGGAGATATAGTTCTTTTCAAAGCCTCAAATGCGGAGAATTTTTCTAGCCTCGTGGAGAGTGTAAAGCACAAAGCAGGCAAGTTTGCGGGATGATTGCAATTTTGCTTGCCGTTGCATTCGGTATTACATTCACACTGTTTACTACCCCATTTTTTATAAGACTGTTTAGGAAAATTGGTTGGGGTCAGTTTATCCGACTTGATGGCCCAAGGCAACACGCAATTAAACGGGGCACACCAACCATGGGTGGTCTTGTAATAGTTGTTGCATCGATTATTTCTTATTTTCTGGCAAATTTTTTCTTAGGGCTCAGTGTAGAGCCTTCGGGACTGCTTGTTATTTTTATGTTTGTTGGAATGAGTCTTGTTGGTTTTCTGGATGACATCCTAAAGGTAAGAAAGCAGCACAGTGGAGGGCTGGGTCCTTTCTATAAAGTTGTTTTACAAAGTTTTATTGCGGTGCCATTCGCCCTCCTTACCTTTCTTGTCAAGGACGCAAGAGGCATCCCTCATTCGAGTATGTCCATTTCATTCGCGCGTGATACGGGGATTAATTTTTCCGCACTGTTTAGCTTAGGGATAATTGGCGTGTTTTCTGCATGGATTCTATATCTTCTCTGGATAAATCTTATTGCGGTTTCGTCTGTGAATGCAGTAAATATTACAGACGGTCTGGATGGGCTCGCTGCCGGCGCTATGATTTTCACAATGCTTGCATACGTAGTTATTGGATTTTGGCAGTCTGGTCAAAACTGCGCAAGAAAAAGCCTTCCACTGGAAAATATATCAAAATGTTATTCGGTAAATGGGCCGCTTGATATGTCGATTCTTGCCGCAGCAATACTGGGATCATTGCTCGGATTTTTATGGTGGAATACAAATCCGAGCAAGATAATGATGGGTGACACTGGTGCACTTGCGCTTGGTGGAGCGGCTGCTGCTTTGAGTATTCTTACCCACACCCAGTTATTGTTTCTTGTGCTGGGCGGCTTGTTCGTTATAGAGGCAGGCTCTGTTATTTTGCAGATTGCTTTCTACAAGAAGTATCGACGCAGGATTTTTCTTATGAGTCCCTTACATCACCATTTTGAGCTAAAAGGTTGGGCTGAAATCACTGTTGTTGTGCGTTTTTGGATAATTGCAGGTTTATTCACTGCCCTTGGTATTGGTTTATTTTATGCGGATTGGCTATATTCGTGACTTTGCAGGGTAAACCATACAGATTATCTGATCTAATAAAACAAACAGGTGTGCGCCTTACCGATTGTTCGAATCAGTTCTCAGATAGGTTTGTATCCGGGATAACACAAATCGCTCAGAGTGTTGAACGGGATGATATATTCGTTGCGTTTCAGGGTAAAACTCGTCACGGAGTTGAATTTCTAGATCAGGTACAAAGCTGTGCCGCGGTGCTGACTGACAATAAAGGCAGGCATATCATGCAGTCTGATTGTTTACCAACACGCAGTACGCCGATTCTTGTTACAGATTCTCCTCGTTCAGATCTTATCGTGCTAGCAAAGAGAGTGTATCCGATCGATGATATTCGCATTTTCGGAATTACCGGGACAAATGGAAAAACAAGCACAATGCATATTGCTGCCAAGCTGCTTGAAATGATGGGCATTTCGTGTGGCATTAGCACGACAATAGGCAGTTCCGCTTCAGAGTCTGACAGTTGTCTAACAACCCCAGAACTATGCCAGCTATATGCTCGTATTTTCACCGCAAAACAGGCACGGGCGGACTTTTTTGCCCTTGAAGCTTCCTCGCACGCAATAAATCGAGGCAGGCTCGGGGACATTGTTCTCGAAGTTGCTGCGTTCACCAATCTTACCCCAGAGCATATGGAAGAGCACAAAAATATGGAGGCTTATTATCAAGCAAAAAAGGCTTTGTTTTTGAATAAGAGGTCAAACAGTGCGGTTATCAATATTGATACACCATACGGGATACGTCTTTTTAAAGAAACGGGCTGCAGTGCTTCGGTTATTTCAGAAAACACAAAATACGGGTTGGACCACAAGCTATTCTGGCAGGCAAGCGTTCGTAGAGTTGGGTTGTCATTCGGATTTACGCTTATCTCTCCGAGCGGTTACCGCGTTGAAAGCAGTATTAGTTTGCTCGGTAAAGCATTTGCTTTAAATACATGTATGGCAATAGTTATTCTTTGTAATCTTGGTATCGATATAGAAAGAATTGACAGTGTTCTACGTAAGGCCGGCGGTCTAAAAATGGTTTTACCAGGTCGAATGGAGGTTTTTCAGACAGGAAACAGTCCGCGAGTAATTGTTGATCATGGACATACTGTGGATGCGGTTGAAACAGCGCTTGTTGCAGCCAAATCGATAACTCGAGGTCGGCTTATAACAATCATTAATGCCGATGGTCAGAGGGATCCCTCAAAGCGTAAGCATCTTGGGCAGCTCTGCGGAGCTTACAGTGACAAATTGTTTATAACTGACGGGCATTCCCGCTTTGAAAATCCAGCAGAAATAAGACGCATGATTCTTGACGGAGTTGAAGGTCCTCGAAGGCAAGTAGAGCAGATACCCTCTATGACACAGGCTGTTTTGGCGGCAATTGATATTGCTAGATCCGATGACACCGTTTTATGCTCTGGTTTTGGCGATGATCCTTATCTTGATGTCCTCGGGAAGAAAATTCCGTATTCTCTCAGAGATGAAGTGCGCAGGGGACTTGAAAGATTTGCGCAGGGGACTTGAAATGTCGAGGGTTGAGGGGCTTACAAGTTGGTATTCAGATTGGCAAGGTCTTTCTGCGGCAATTCTGGGGATTGGGGTTTCAGGTTTTGCCGCCGCCGATTCATTACGTGAACTGGGTGTTGATGTTACTGTATATGCCCCGGAAAAGCATACGCGGTATAACAAGCTTCTTGATGCGATTGGTGCAAGATATGTGTGTGCATATCTTGACGAATTGTGCGAGGTAGATGTTGATTTTATCGTGGTTTCGCCTGGTATTTCTCCTGATAATCCCGTGATTAAACGATTACGTGACAGGCAGATCCCCATATTGAGTGAGATTGAGCTTGCATGGCGCGTCAGGGACAAAGTCAATACTTGTCCATGGATATTGATTACAGGCACGAATGGCAAAACAACAACTGCTCTACTTACGGGCAGTATGCTTGCTAAAGACGGTGCGCGGGTTGCTGTCTGCGGAAATATTGGCACTCCAGTTCTTGATGCCGTAAGAAACCCCAAGGGGTTTGATTATCTTGTTGTTGAGCTGTCCAGTTTTCAGCTCTCACTGCTCCCGATGCACGGAAATGGTGCGGTTAAGGGTTTTTCTTCTGCTTGTGTGAATCTTGATGAAGACCACCTTGAATGGCACGGCGCAAAGGAATTGTATTACTGTGCAAAGTCTCGTGTTTACCACGGCACAACAGGTTTTTGTGTGTACAACCTAGATGATGAAGAGACAAAGAAAATGGTTGAACAAGCATGTGTTGCGCGAAATGTTAGGGCAATTGGTTTCGGTCTTTGCGTGCCAGATGTGGGCCAGGTTGGAATCGTTGATGGAATTCTGTGCGATAGGGCATTTTTATCCGCGAGAAAAGACAGTGCACTTGAGATTACAAGTGTGGAAAAACTTGAAAAAAACAAATTATCGATGCGGCATATTATTTCCGATGTGCTTTGTGCTGTAGCTCTGGCTAGGTCGGTTGAAACAAACCCGTTGTCGATATCCCGGGCATTGGATGAGTTTTGCCTATCACCTCATAGGACCGAAGTGGTCGCAAAAGAGATGGGGGTTATGTGGGTAAATGACTCAAAGGCAACCAATCCACACGCAGTTATTGCATCTCTCTCGAATTTTTCCAGAGTAATTTTGATTTTTGGCGGCCTTATGAAGGGTGTTGATGTTTCTGGTATATTCGACAGGTTTTATGAAACAATAAAGGCTGTTGTAGTAATCGGCAAAAATCAATCCTTTGTGGGGAACATAAAGTGCAAGAAGATTGTATGCATACCCGATTCAAATGATCCGATGTCAGAAGCCGTCGCCGCCGCAGATCTGCTCGCCACTCCTGGTGATACCGTACTACTGTCACCGGGTGGTTCATCATTTGATCAGTTTGAGAGCTATGAGCATCGAGGCAATTGTTTTATAAATGCCGTGAAAGATCTTGTCAAGCGTAAATAATGACAAAGCATAATAGGCTCATATCAGCAAATTATTTTTTATTATTGGCCAATGTGTTCGCACTGAATGCAATTGGGCTGGTTATGGTTATATCGGCATCTACAGGCGTCAGTGATGATGGTGCTCGCTCGGTTATAAGCCAGATTATTTACACAGTTATCGGGTTTTTACTAATGTTTACCATTTCGGTTCTGCCCGAGCAGTTTTTTTTCCGATTTAGTAATATCTTTCTCATTGCTGCGTGCATTTTGCAATCTGCTGTGCTGTCCCCACTTGGCGTAAACAGTGGGGGTAATACAAATTGGCTAAGATTTGGTCCGATTACATTACAGCCGTCTGAGCTTTTGAAGCTTGCGGTGATTCTGTGGCTTGCAACAGGCCTGACGAAGAGACGCAGTACTTCGAGTGATTTGTCAAAGGGTGTTATACCGTCGTTTGTTGTAATTCTTGCGGTTTGTGGACTGGTATTTCTTGGCAATGACCTTGGGAATGTGTTGATTATTGTGATTATTTTCTTTGGGGTTATGATTTTTGCCAATATTCCTATGATCAGTCTTGCATTTCCCCTTGGCGTATTCTCTGGAATAGTATTTTTGGCCGCCACTTTGAGTCCGAATAGAATGGGGCGAATATTGAATTTCTTGAATATAAGCTGTGACAAAGTGGACCAGCATTATTTGACGCTATGTTGGCAACCGATACAATCAGTGTGGGCTCTTGCAAATGGAAATGTTGCGGGCGTTGGTTTAGGCAGGTCGGTGGCGAAGTGGAATTGGCTTCCGTCTGCTACAAGTGACTATATTTTTGCAATTCTTGGTGAAGAGTTAGGCTTTGTTGGTTCAATTTCCCTCATTCTGCTGTTTCTTTTTTTGGCTATTACTATGGTGAGGATTGCAAGAGATGCAAATGATCTTTTTGCGAGGTCTATTATCGGGGGTGTAATGTTTTGGCTTGTCGGGCAGGCTCTTATAAATATCGCGGTTGTTCTAAGGTTTTTTCCGGTTTTGGGGGTTACCTTACCCTTTGTTTCTGCCGGAGGCTCTGCCCTTACAACATCTATGATGGCTGTTGGGCTTGTTCTGGGGCTCATCCGCAGGTCTAGTCGCGTATAATGAGTAGGATTTTATTAGCAGGCGGCGGAACTGCGGGGCATGTAAATCCGCTGCTGGCGCTCGCAGATGTGCTGAAGGTATCTGGTCATGCTACATTTGCGCTTGGTACATCTGAGGGGATTGAAAGTCGCCTTGTACCAAATTCGGGTATCGATTTTTTTACGATACCGAAGTTGCCCTTTCCCAGGAGGACCAGTAGACATATCTTGTGTTTTCCCTTTAAGTTTTTTTCTTCCGTCAAGCTTGTTAGATCGATTCTTATTGAGCACAAGATTCAAGTGGTTGTCGGGTTTGGGGGATATGTGGCAGCTCCTGCCTATGCCGCTGCGATCAGCCTAAATATTCCATACGTAGTGCATGAGTCGAATGCCAGGCCTGGGTTGGCAAATCTTCTTGCTGCGCATTTTGCAAAGTGTGTGGGTATTTCTGTGATAGGTGCCTTACCGTGCGGAAAACTTGTTGGAACTCCGATTAGGCGCGATCTTACCGCGGCGGCTTCTTTTGATCCTGTTTTGGCAAAGGAGAAGCTTGGGTTGGACCCGGTGAGAAAACTTCTTCTTGTTTTTGGTGGCTCACAGGGCAGCGCGAAGATTAACATGCATATGCGTGCGGCGTTGCCCAGGGTGCTCAAGTTATGCGATGAGAAGAATTATTTATGGCAAGTCTTGCATATAACCGGATACGGCGATTCTATTGATGTGAACATGCCTCATTATAGCTCTGTGCGTTATATGGACAGTATGGGTTACGCCCTTTCTGCAGCTGACCTCGTTGTTAGTCGTGCGGGGTCCAGTACAGTTGCAGAGTTGTGCACCTTTGGTATCCCGGCAATATATATCCCTTATCCATTTGGTAATGGTGAACAGAGGCGCAATGTCTCTCATATGGAGAGCGCAGCGCGTATTATTCAGGAGAATGATCTTTCTCAGATACGTCTTGAAGACGAGCTCCTAGAGCTTATGACTGACGATGAACGGCGTGAGGCAATGTCCATTGCGGCAAAACGGTTTGCTATCTGTAATGCTGCCCAAAATACTGCGAGCCTGATTGAGCTCGCACTTTCCTCTTAGGCATGGGGATTTATGCGAAGGACGTACCCCTTCCCGAATCAATAAATAGAGCTCACTTTTGTGGTATTGGCGGTTCTGGTATGTCCGCAGTTGCAAGGCTCTTTCTGCAGCTTGGTATTTCTGTATCTGGTACTGATAGAAGTGATTCGATAACACTTTCTGAACTTTCCCAGGCGGGTGCAATTGTAAAAGTTGGACATGATCCAGCAATGCTTGAGGGTGTTGATACATTTGTTTATTCGGGGGCTATAGATAGCTCTAATCCGGAGTACGCGTACGCAGAACGTGCCCGCATTAATCTGTTACACAGATCTCTTGCCCTTAAGTGGATCACCCGAGGAAAAAGACTTATAAGCATTGCGGGATCTCACGGAAAAACATCGACAACTGCCATGATTGCAACTGCCCTCCATGTACTGGGCAATAAATGCGGTGTTGCAAACGGGTCATACATGAATTTTTTTTCAGCAAATGCACTTTTGGGATTAAATGACTTGTTTGTCATCGAGGCTGATGAGTCTGATGGCTCTTTTCTTTTCTACGACACGGATATATCAGTTGTGAACAATATCAGTATGGATCATGTGGATTATTACGGCTCGCAATCTGCTTTGGAAGGCAGTTTTTTTGACTTTTCATTACGTTCGTCCGATGCAGCGGTTATTTCGCTTGATGATGCGGCATGTATAAAGATCGCAAGCAAACTATTGCAGTCTTCTGGTTCTAGAGGACCCTCAAAGAGGGTAATAACTTTTGGTAAGAATAGGTCGGCGGATGTTTGTCTTTATGAGATGGGCTGCATGAATCCAGCAAGATTTACGGTTTTATATGAGGGCCGCTTTTATAATGCAGGTTTCAAAGGTCTTTTTGGGGAGCACCACGCGGTAAATACCTGTGCCGCGCTGTCAGTTCTATTGTGTCTCGGATACGGAATCTCTGAGTCGCTTGAGGCAATTCTATCTTTTAGCGGAACCAGAAGAAGGCTTGAGTTGCACTTTGATTCAGGCGGGAAAGATGGAATAAAAATTTTCGATGATTACGCTCACCACCCGAGGGAGATAAGAACAGCTCTAACTGCAATTCGCAGCGTGCAGCATACGCGGCTTATAGCTCTTTTTCAACCCCATTTATATTCGAGAACCGCGGCATTACACAGGGAGTTTGCATCTGTTTTGGAAAATTGTGCTGATTTTACAATTATCCTGCCGGTTTACGCAGCACGTGAGTCACCAATTCCTGGAGTAGATGCGAAGATTATTTTTGATGCATATAGAGATAAACGCAATGTCGTGATGCTTGAAGGATTTGATCACACATTGAGTTTTTTTAGGCAATTCTTGCGCGATGGTGATTTAGTTATCACACTTGGTTGCGGAGATGTTTATAAGATAATTCCAAGTATTGTCGAACAGCTTAGATCGGCAAGATGAGTGCGAATTCGGTGACGGTTTAGATAATGACAGTTATAGATAATGCCTATCAGAACTTTCTTTATTGCCGCAAGCAGCGCAAAGATTACGAGAGGGTCTGTAAGATACGTACAAAGATTATAAGGAGGTTTATCCTGCTTGCATGCGCTGTCTTTCTACTGTTCTGTATGCTTTCGGCTTATTCACCAGTTATGTCTCTGCGCAGTATCCGAGTGGCTGGCAATATGCAAGTCAAGACCGATGATATAGTGGCCGCTCTTCGCGGGGAGTTTAACAAACCGCTTGCCTTTGTTGATCCGGAAACTGTTAGAAAAAAGCTGGCTAAATTTAAGTTACTAAAGGAGGTTACAGTGGAAGCCAAACCCCCAGGGGCGATACTTGTTAGAGTCTCCGAACGTGTGCCGCTCGCCTTTTTAGAGAGACCGGACGGCTTTCATGTGCTGGATGAAGACGGCGTTTCGCTGAAGGTAACCCAAAGTCCCCCATTGGGAATGGTAAGAATTGATGTGAAAGATGGTAATCAAGAGCAGCTTGTTGCTTCCCTTGGGTGGGTAATTGCAAATATTCCAGATGCCCTTAAAAAACGTGTAGACCTCATTTCTGCCGAGACCCCATCGGGAATAAATCTCAAACTTGATAACAGTACTAAAACCGTGTTTTGGGGTAGTTTTCAAAACAGCAAACTAAAAGCAAAAGTGCTTGAAAAGCTGTTATCCATTCCCGGGCATTACAGTAGTTTTAATGTCTCCGCACCAGAAGCCCCAGCAGTGAGCTAGGCCGATAGTTTTTAGCATATGTGTTCTTATTTGTGTGTGTAATGGGGGATTCTTAGTGTCAAGGCTCACACTCCAAATCCAGCACGCGTTATCATCAGCCCGCATTCTTCATCTTCTCTAATAGTGAGCTCTATGGTCATTTCGTTACCAATTAGATTTTTGAATCTTATCTGTACATCGGCACTTTTATCGGTTAATGTGATAACCCTGAATTTTAGGCTCTGTGCTGCCGGTGATATTTTGGAAACAACTGTTGTATGACTTTTCAGTGTTCTGCTCAGAAGTGGATTTAGATATCTACTGACAAGCATCGGCTTTCCTTCACTAACGGCTAAGAAATACGCGTAAGTAATTTTCTTTAAGTTTTCCACAGACAGTAAACCGTTAGGTTTATCGATTACAGATAAGGAATCTGTGCCGCGTATATCATCCGTGTTATTCACAGAATTTCTTGCCGTTTTATAGCTGTTGCATTGCACATGTTTGATGAATTTTGCATGCATTGTTATCCACAATCGCTTTCCTAAAATTTCAGGTCTACATATTACGTAGACTGAGTGCACTCAGTTTTTCTTGAAAGAAATTTTGTGGAAAAAGTTTGCTGTTGGTGTATTTTCAAACGGTGCAGGTCCCACAACCCCTGTTGTTGTAGTACACCCTAACAATCGGACAACCGTTTGCCTCACCTGTATCTGTAACAGGGCAGTCATTCGTCTTCGGCCCAAGTGCATCGGTGAGCCTGTGAAACATATTTTGTCTAGTTGAATGCGATGGGGTATATCTGCAACATACGGCAGTGATAGACTTCTGTATGTTGTGGATTTGAGGGTGGATGGTTTTTTTCGGATTGTTGACCGCTTGTGTGGCGGCAGGCCTGCTCGTGTTGCCCTCGATTCTTCTGCGAATAAAAGGCTTCAGGTTGTCCTGCTGCTTCTTTTGTTTGATCTCTTGCTGACATTCGGGTTTTTTGTGTATTCATTGTCTGGCCTGTTTGTGCATCCCGTATCGGCCTACAGATCTGCGGTGCTTTTATGCCTTTCCCTGGGTTCCCTGTATTTTGTGCTTAGGGCCCGTTTGGGGTATGTGTGGGCTTTTGGTAGATTGAGGCTTTTTGCAAAAATAGCACCCTTAATTGCACTTGCAACTCTGGCTTTTTCTGGTCTGTATCCTTCTTGGGAATTCAAGCTTGAGCAGGTTCTTTTCTCTGTTATTCTCTTTACCTCTTCTATTGTTCTTGAGTCGCGTCGACTTATATGGGTGTTTTTTTGTCCGGCCAAAACCTAGGGGTTTTTCTCCTGCGTGAGGGGGGTTTCTGTGTCTAATGTGCCTGAGGGCGAGACAACGCTTGTTAATCTCAGTGCTGCTCTTTCTTATTCACAGCCTCTTACCCATGAGGAGCGCCAGGTAATTTCAGCTCTGCCGCCCGGGGCGGGGCTGTTGATTATCAGGCGTGGTGGTTATTCGGGCTCCCGGTTCTTGCTTGATACGCAAATTTCTATTGCCGGAAGGCATCCGGCCTCTGATATTTTTCTTGATGATGTTACCGTTTCTAGGCGTCATGCAGAATTCAAACGCGACGGTGATATTTTTAGAGTTGTTGACTTGGGTTCCCTGAACGGTACTTTTGTTATGCAGCAAAGAGTTGACAATGCTGTTCTGTGTGATGGCTTCGAGGTGCAAATTGGTAAGTTTCATCTAACCTTTTTTACCTCAAAGGCCCTGAAAGGCTAGGTATTTTGTCTTCTGCGCAAGAAAAAACTGATCGTCCATTTACCATTGGTCAGGTTTTGTCCATCTTGAAAAAAGAATTTCCGGATGTCACATCATCTAAACTGCGGTTTTTAGAAGAGCAGAAGCTTATTATTCCGCCCAGGACATCTGCCGGCTACCGGGTGTTTTATCCTGCTGATGTCAAAAGAATAAGGGTTATACTGCGGATGCAGCGCGACGAATATCTTCCGCTCAAGATTATTCGCTCCCGCCTTGATTCGGCAAATATTGCTCTTTCGACTACTTCGGGTGTCTCTATGCGGCGTGAGGAGCTTGTATCTCGTGCTGGTGTTCCGGCAACTCTTTTTACAGAGGCCGTAACCCATTCGCTTATCAAGCCATCAGAGTGTTACGGGCAGGATACTCTCAAACTATTGGTCTGCCTTGCAGCTCTGAAGAAAATGGGGATTTCACCCAAGCATCTGACATTTCTTAAAAAAACCGTTGATAAAGAGTACCTGCTTTCTCATAACGCTGTTCTTCCGCTGCGTGTAAGGAAGGATGAGGGGTTGCTTGAACATTCATTTTGTGAGCTCCTCAATAATATGCAGGTAATTCAGGCAATACTGGTATCTCAGGTTAAAAAAGATTTTTTACAAAGTTCTAAATCTAAGATTGATCCAAAAGATTTGGCCAGTTCTTAAGCTAAAGTTTCTACAGGATCTTTTGTAAATCGAGGAGTTGCTTTGTCTGGAAATCTTGCTGAGGCGCGGCAGAGGGCTGGGTACAGAGGCGTTGTTGCGGCCCGTGTTGCGGGTATCACGTACCGGCAGCTGGATTATTGGGCCCGAACAGGCCTCTTGATTCCTACAGTTCAGGAGGCTAGTGGGTCTGGCAGTCAGAGGATATATGATTTCAAAGATATTCTTGTGCTGAAGCTTGTTAGGCGGCTTCTTGATGTTGGTATAAGCCTCCAACAGATTCGGGTTGCCGTTGAGCAGCTTCGTTCCGCGGGCTTGAAGGATTTATCGGCTGTAACCCTTATGAGTGACGGTGTAAGTGTCTATCTATGCAGGTCTAATAGTGATGTTATTGATCTTTTAGCAAAGGGTCAGGGTGTTTTTGGAATTGCCGTTGGCAAGGTTCTTCGCGAAATAGAGGATACTTTGACCGGTATTGAGTCTCGCGAGATGAATGCCGAGAGAAAGTATCTTTTATTGTAGATGCGCTGTCTGTTTTGCCGGTCTGATGATACAAAGGTTATAGATTCCAGGACATCTGAGGATGGCATAAGCATAAGGCGTCGCCGTGAATGCCAGTTGTGTAAGAGGCGTTTTAGCACCCTTGAAACTGCAAGTCTTACCGTTATAAAGCGAAATGGAACCTCCGAGCCATTTAGGAGGGAGAAGGTTGTAACCGGGGTGCATAAGGCCTGCCAGGGTCGCCCTGTAACAAAGGCTGATCTTGCCGTTTTAGCTCAGAGGGTTGAAGAGAGCCTGCGTGCATCGGGTAATAGTCAGGTTGATTCCAATGATATCGGTCTTGCAATACTCCCTGAGCTTTTGAGGCTTGACCAGGTTGCCTACATAAGGTTTGCTAGTGTATATCAAGATTTTGACTCTCTGGAAGATTTTTCCAGGGCTGTAGAGAGGCTGAAAAATCAGTAAGATCGAGTGTATTCATATTTTTTGAATTTTCTAAAGTGTGTGGATCCAGAACTTGCACACAGAATTGCCGCGGTTGCTCTAAAGTCTGGATTGGGCATGTTTGTGCCGCAGAGATTTCATATACATCTGGGGACCACATCTATGGGGCTTTATTTTGATACCCCACTCGGCATTGCTGCTGGGTTTGACAAATTTGCTGATCTTGTTATTCCGCTGTACAGTCTCGGCTTTGGGCATGTTGAGGTTGGAACGGTTACTTTGCACCCACAACCGGGTAATAAAAAACCAAGAATTCATCGGGTTATGTCCCAGAAGGCGCTTATAAACAGTATGGGATTCAATAATCCCGGTGCACAAAAAATGCGTGAAAATATCTTAAAAGTTAGAAAAAGCGGTAGGCGTCTTCCAATAATAGGTGTGAATATAGGAAAGAGCAAGGTGTGCCCTCTTGAGGAATCGGCGAAGGACTATGTTAAATCCTTTGAGCTATTAGCAGATGTGTCAGATTACTTGGTGATAAATGTCTCATCCCCTAACACAGAGGGCCTGCGCACCCTGCAGAGTGTCGGAAATTTAAACAAAATACTACGTTCGGTGAAACCTATTGCCGACAGGTTTAAAAGGCCTGTTCTGATAAAAATATCTCCAGATCTGAGTAATAGTGATGTAACAAACATTGCGCTGCTCGTGAAAGAATTCGGACTTGCGGGTGTTGTTGCTTCTAATACAACTACCAAGCGAACCGGTCTTCCGAATGAATTTTCAAGTCTTCATGGTGGTTTGTCAGGCCCCATGCTAAAAGAAAGATCGCTTGAGATGTTAAAAATACTTCGTCGTGACCTTCCAAAGAATAAGTTTTGTATTATCTCAGTCGGTGGCGTATGGGATTATACCGATGTCCTAGAGAGGCTCGAGTACGGCGCTGATCTTGTGCAGGGATACACAGCTTTTGTGTATAACGGTCCATATTGGGCGTCAAATATAAATCGCGATCTTAGTCGTCTCAGGTCTTAATCGCATTTATTGTGTTGCCCTGTTATACCGTGTCGCCCCGTTATGCGATTTATTGATGGCTGTGAGAGTAATGTTTCTTCTGGCTACGCGATGGCGTTTATTTATCACTTATACCTATTTTGCTGAGCGTTCTGTCCAGCCAGGCCCCGGAATGTGAGCGCTCCGAGTAGAAAAGTTGTTTGCAGCCTGTCTGGCAAGTGAGTCTGCCGCTTCATTGAGAGGGTGTCCAGTGTGCGCATTTACCCAGCTCATTCTTATATTCCGGTTTTCCATCAGACTGTCTATTTCCTGAATTATTTCTTGATTTAGAACCGGTTTTCCGTCTGCTTTACGCCATTTACGCATTTTCCAGGAGTAAACCCATTTTGTGAGCGAGTTAATAACATATTTGCTGTCTGACAGAATCAGAATTGGCCTGTCGGTATGCCTTGTAGCGATAAGAAGTTCTCTGACCGCTGTTAGCTCCGCAATATTGTTTGTTGCAATATCCCATCCACCAGAGTCCCATGTATTTTCGTCGACGTACCAAGCCCAGCCGGATGGCCCCGGGTTGGCGAGTGATGATCCGTCGGTTGCTGCAATTATCTCGTTATTGGTCATTTTGTTTTTTGTAAGTTAGCCCTTTCTTTTACCAAATACTAAGCCCAGTTTTACACTGGTTTTCGGCATGCGCAAGGGGCGTATAACAACCATTCTGCTTATGGCGTATAACCTAACACCCTTTTCAAAGGTGCTAAATTCTCTTGACAACACCCTTTTTATCCTGAAAGCTAAAAGTGTACTTTCTGTCAGAAGCACAGCAAACAAAATTATTAGGAAATATTCAAGAAATATTTGCAATCTTATGGAGGGTATAAGACTCAAAACAAGAACTAGCAGAATAACCGGCATTAAAAACTCGGAGACAAAGATATTCGAGTCAACATATTCTCTAACACGTTTTTTCTGAACCCCACGATCTCTCAGGGGCAAATAGCGCTCGTCCCCTTCTCTGTAGCCCTGCCGGGCAAGCTGTCTCTTTTGTTTGAGGTCTTCTCGGGCTTTCCTTGCAGCTTCTTTTCTGTCCCTCGGTATAACGGGGTTCTTCTTTTTCCTTTCACTCTCTCGCCTCTTGGGCGTTGCCCTTCCCTTAGTCAAGGCCTAAAACAGTTAATTTCTAAAATCCACATTTCAATAAATAACTATACTTGGGTAAGAAAAATTAGGCAGTAAAAATTAGGCAATGAGCTACTCTATTATTTCGTCCCGTGTGGATCTAGAATACTTATATGCATAAGGATGATCTTGATAGAGAGTACTCGCAGGCTCTAAGGGATTTAAAAGAACTCATAAGGTTTCCGACCGTCGCGTGGCCGGGGTTTGACAGGTCTGTTCTTTTTGAGAGCGCTGAGAGAATTCGCGCGCTTCTTGTTGATACGGACTTTTTTGACTGCGTAGAGGTTGTGGATCATTGCGGGATTCCGTCTGTTTTCGCACAGAAGGCACCTGCCCCGGGCTATCCAACTGTCCTATTGTACGCACACCATGATGTCCAACCCGCAGGTGATCCAGATAAATGGGTTACTCCCGCATTTTCTCCGGACGAGCGTGATGGCAGGCTGTATGGCAGGGGGGCTGCTGATGATAAGGTCGCCATTGCCATGCACCTCGCGTCTGTGCGGATTTTAAAGACCCTGAACTCAAAAATAGGTGTTCGGGTGTTTATAGAGGGTGAAGAAGAAATACTTTCTCCAAATTTCCCCAAACTTCTCAAAAGCAGGAGATCATTTTTCGATGCTGATGTTGCGATTATTGCCGATTCTGGTAATCCGGACGAAGACACACCGGCTATTACGGTTTCCCTCAGAGGGTCTATTGGGGCAACTGTCCGTGTGACAACCCTTTCTCATGCTGCTCACTCCGGCTTAGGTGGCGCGGTTCCCGATGCGCTAATGGTTATGATACGTTTATTGAATTCACTATATGACGATAGTGGGTCTGTCGCAATAGAGGGTTTGAAAACAACAGATCCTTCATCTGTTCTGACTGATTTTGAACTTACAGAACAAGCCCTGCGCAATGAGGTTGGTGTTTTGCCGGATGTTAGCCTCGTGGGCAGAGGGTCTATTTCTGAAAGGACGTGGCATGCCCCATCAATCACTATTATCGGCCTGGATGTGGAGAATGTTGACCTTGCTAGCAATACCCTTCAACCGAGCACTCAGGCCAGGTTGGCATTGCGTATCTCTCCGGGTCAGGGCACTTTAGAGGCGTCGCGCTTACTTGAACAGCACCTAAGAAATAACACGCCTTTCAATGCGCGCGTTGAAGTTTTTGATATAACAGCGGGGGAGCCCTATAGAGCAGTTGCCGGTGACAAATACCTTAAGGCAATGCGGTGCGCTATGGAAGAGGCATGGGGTAAACGCCCAGCCTTGATTGGCATTGGCTGCTCTATTCCGATAGTGTCTATGCTTCAGAGTGAATTTCCGCAAATGAGTCTTCTTGTTACAGGCGTTGAAGATCCAAAAACTTACGCTCACAGTCCGAATGAGTCATTGAGCCTTAAAGTGTTCAGAAATGCTATAGCAGCGCAGGTGTATTTTTTGCTGTCACTTGGCGGTGAGTGATTTGACCAACGGTTCATTGACTGACACCCCCCCCTCCCATGGAGTGCATTTGACAGATGTCGCTGTGAACAAGGTCAAGCAGTTTCTAGAGCAGGAACAGCGCGACGACCTGCGACTCAGAATAGCTGTTCAGCCCGGGGGGTGCTCTGGCCTCAGATATCAGCTGTATTTTGATGAGAGACTCTTAGAGGGTGATTGCGTAAAAGATTTTGATGGAGTTGCGCTGGTTGTTGATGACATGAGCGTTCCGTATCTCGATGGTGCAACGATTGATTTTCACGACACAATTAGCAAGCAGGGTTTTACAATCGATAACCCTAATGCCAAGGGTATGTGTGCCTGTGGTGACAGTTTTAACTAGAGTGTGAGTTTCTGCACAATTCGGTTTCCTGTCGCCTTCCAAGGTGAGTGATATAGAATTACCCATGTTTTGAGAAAGTTTCTGACGGACCTGCCTGTTATAAGGCCCATCAGATCTCTCCTTGTCGTATTTGTCCTAACCTTATCGCTTGTTTTTGTTGGCTGTACAACACAGCAAATGCACGGCTTCCTGCCTGGCTTTGTTGAGGGTGAGTCGTCTGTGACTGAAACAACACAGGTATATTCAGATCTCTGGTTTAATGCCTGGTTCGTTTTGATAGTGATCGGCATTTTGGTGTGGGCAATGGTTGTTGTGGCAGTTGTCGTGTTTAGGCGTAAGAGAAGTGACACCACCCTTCCGCCCCAGGTGCAGTACAATCTGCCGGTAGAAACCCTTCTTACAGGCCTTCCACTTATTCTCGTTGCTGTCTTTTTTGTTTTTAGTATAAGGGTTTCTGATGCTGTCAATTTGCCTAAACCGGCCGATGTGCATATTGGGGTAATTGGAAAGCAGTGGGCGTGGGATTTTGTGTATTTTGACAGTAATACCTATTTTCCGGGCCTCCAAGCGCAGTATATTGAAAGCTCCCCAGGGAAGGTTGATGAGTCAAAATTACCGGTTTTGTACTTGCCAGTGAATAAAAAAGTTGAGATTGATCTCAGAAGTCGTGATGTCGTCCACTCATTCTGGATTATCGATTTTCTTTATAAGCGGGATATTGTTCCGGGCCTTACGAATCGCATCTATTTTACCCCGACGCGTATTGGTGAATATCGTGGCAAATGCGCTGAGTTTTGTGGTGAGTTTCATTCTGCGATGCTTTTTGTTGTGAAGGTTGTGACGCAAGAAGAGTATAAAAAGCATATGGCAGATCTTGCAGGTATGGGATACATTGGTACCGTTGGGTGGGAGAGTCTTGATCCTGCCAGTAAAAAACATTAGTTTGGGCGTGTATGAATACTAGTGTCGCGGCGACGTTATCCGAGAGAAACAGAAAGGGTAGCGCCCTGCTGTCTATTCTTACGACCACAAATCATAAGACCATTGGTTATATGTATCTGGTAACTTCTTTTTTCTATTTCTGCCTTGCTGGTGTTATGGCGCTCCTTATCAGGACGCAGCTATTCGAGCCGGGGATGCATCTTATTCAGACTCGTGAGCAGTATAACCAGCTCTTTACCATGCACGGTACGGTGATGCTTTTTCTGTTTGCCACTCCGCTTTTCTCGGGTTTTGCTAATGTTCTAACTCCGGTTCAGATTGGCGCTCCGGATATGGCTTTCCCGCGTCTCAATGCCCTTTCCTACTGGCTGTATCTTGTCGGTTCTCTTATAGTTGTCTCGACTTTTCTTATACCACAAGGTGCAGCGAGTTTTGGATGGTTTGCTTATACCCCTCTTTCTAGTTACGAATATTCGCCCGGCGTTGGAGGAACGCTGTGGGTTATAGGTTTGGCTTTTTCTGGTTTTAGTTCAATTATCGGGGCCGTTAATTTCGTTACAACAATTATTACCATGAGGGCGCCTGGGATGACAATGTTCAGGATGTCAATTTTTAACTGGAATGTTCTTGTAACTTCCCTTTTGATTCTTGTTGCATTTCCGGTTTTAGCTGCTGCCTTGTTTTCTCTGGGAATGGATCGAGTATTTCGCTCGGTTTTGTTTGACCCATCAACGGGTGGTGCAATTTTATGGCAGCACCTATTCTGGTTTTTTGGGCATCCTGAGGTATACATACTCGCGCTACCGTTCTTTGGTATTGTGTCGGAGATATTTCCCGCCTTTAGCCGTAAGCCAATATTTGGTTATCGCTCTTTGATTTTCGCAACTATTTCTATAGCGGCCCTGTCGGTAACTGTTTGGGCTCACCACATGTATGTTACAGGTGCAGTGCTTCTTCCGTTTTTCTCATTTATGACAATGCTTATAGCTGTTCCAACCGGTGTAAAGATATTCAATTGGGTGGGTACCATGTGGAGGGGTTCGATTACTTTTGAAACACCGATGGTTTGGTCGATTGGGTTTATTACGACGTTTGTCTTGGGCGGCCTAACTGGTGTTATTTTAGCCTCCCCTTCATTAAATGATCATCTTTCAGACAGCTATTTTGTTGTTGCGCATTTCCACTATGTTTTATTTGGGACAGTTGTTTTTGCGATGTTTGCCGGGTTTTATTTTTGGTGGCCGAAATTTACCGGAAAAATGTTGAACGAAACTCTGGGTAAAATTCATTTCTGGCTTACTTTTATTGGGTTTCATATGACATTTCTGATACAGCATTGGCTTGGGGTTATTGGAATGCCCCGCAGGTACTACACTTATCTTCCTGAAGATGGGTTTACCTGGCTTCATCAGTTGTCTACCGTTGGTTCGTTTATCCTGGCTATTAGCCTTATACCCTTTTTTCTGAATCTTTGGGTGACATATAGAAGGCCGAAAGTTGACCTTCCTGATGATCCTTGGGGGAATGGGTGCAGTCTGGAGTGGGCCACGGCTTCACCCCTTCCAAGGCATAACTTTAGATCCATACCAAAAATAAGATCTGAGCGGCCTGCATTTGATCTTCATCATCCTGATGTGCGGTAAGTGTTAGGGGGAATTGTTACATGGGCCAATCGATAAAGCTTTTTTTCTGGCTTGGGGTTTTTTTCATTTTTGTTTGTCTTGTTTATACCGGTGCGCATATTCTTCTTGGCTTGGAGATTGAATGGACCGGGAGTGTGTCTTTTTTTGTTGCATGTATTCTTTTCTTCATGGTTTCTGCCTATTTGTCCAGCATAAACAAAAGAATTGCTACCCTCCCGGAAGACAAGGAAGATGCCGATATTGATGATGCACCACCGGATATTGGTGTATTTGCGCCATGGAGCTGGTGGCCAGCTGTTCTATCGGTTTTTCTGGGGATAGCTGCGATCGGTTTTTCTGAACTGCGCGGAATGTGGCTGGTTATGTTTACTGCGCCGTTTGTCTTATTGTCGATTGTTGGTTTTGTTTATGAACATGTCAGGGGTAGGTGGATCCGTTAGGAGCCCTGTTTATGGCGTCTTGTTTCTTTGGGCATTTGAGAAAGGCTTTGCGCTGTCCTGATATTTTTCCCGATGTAGAATTGATCACGTGAAGAAAGCGCTTGGTGAGTATTACCATAGCGCTGTTCGCCCGAATCCTGTTGCAATTGGAACGGTTGTTTGGCTCGGCAGCGAGCTTATGTTCTTTGCTGGTTTTTTCGCCATATTCTTTTCACTCAGGGGTGCCGCCCTTGGCGTGTGGGCAGCCGACTCATCTAAACTTGACAGGCTGTATGCTCTCGTTAATACTGTCATCCTTATACTGTCTTCCGTAACCTGTCAGTTCGCCGTTCGCGCATCTGAGAGATTTCAGCCCAGGCGTAGGTCCTGGCAACCTCGTGACTGGGGTGCCATCGAATGGTTTTATCTATCCGCCTTTTTGGGCCTTATTTTCCTTGCCGGGCAGGTTAATGAATATGCCTCTCTCTATGCTGAGGGTATTACATTAAAGAGCAGCGCATTCGGCTCCGTTTTTTACCTCACAACCGGTTTTCACGGATTGCATGTGCTAGGTGGTATCGCGGCAATGCTCGTTCTGATAGGTCGTTTTTATGCTGTCAAGAGATTTTCGACTCATGACGCCGTGGCAGCGATCGCCGTATCGTACTACTGGCACTTTGTTGACATTGTGTGGGTTTTTTTGTTTTCGTCAATTTATATTCTCGGTGTGTGATGATCCGGTCTTTATGTAGTCTTTTGCGTGGAAATGCATCGTTCTTCGTACGCAGAAAGCTGCGTAATGGCCTGTTGAGGATTGGCCTTATTGCCGCTTGTCTTGTCGTAACCGGTGGCACATATTCTGCCCTTCTTCAGGCTACAGCGTTTGCCGAGCAGGCACCTGCCTCGGAGAGTCAGATTGCTCAGGGGCATAAGCTTTTTATTGCTAATTGTGCAACATGCCATGGATTGAATGGTGAGGGAACGCAGTACGCGCCCAGTCTGGTTGGTGCTGGTGCTGCATCAGCTGATTTTCAGCTTTCTTCTGGGCGCATGCCGCTTAGGATGAATGGACCTCAGGCGCTTTATAAGCCTCCTCAGTATACGAAGGATGAAATAGCGGCTGTTGTTGCATATGTTGCCTCCTTGGGTCCTGGGCCCGCCATTCCAGAGGAAAAGTATTTAACTCCAGATGGGGATCTTGTCTTGGGCGCAGAGCTCTTTAAGGTGAACTGTGCTGCCTGTCATAATGTTGCTGGCGCAGGAGGTGCCCTGACAGAGGGGAAGTTTGCACCGCGGATTATAAATATGCCCCCTGTGCGCATATACGAGGCAATGCTGACAGGGCCACAATCCATGCCGATTTTTAATGACGCGTCTATAACGCCCGAACAAAAGAGGGATATAATCACATATTTGCATTATTTATCTACGCAACCCTCACCCGGGGGCTTTGGGCTTGGTTCACTTGGGCCGGTCGCAGAAGGTCTGTTTGCTTGGGTTTTTCTCGTTGGAGGTATAACTGCTTTTGCGGTTTGGATTGCCGCTAGATCTGATTAGGATGGGCTAAGTATGCCGAAGGATGTACAACGCGGGTTAAGTCTGGCAGAAAATTGACCGTGTCAGAGTTTAAAGACCCAGGCCTGCCTCCACATAGACAGCGATTGACAGATATTGACCCCAGTGCGGCCAAGCGCAGTGAAAGGATTGTATCTGTCTTATTTTTCCTGTCAGCTTTAGGTAGCGTATGGTCCATAGTAGCGTATTTCATTTTTCCCATAGAAAGCTCGGCAGGGTCGCGCTCGGTTCACTCCAACAATATGTTCTTTGGGCTTGGTATAGCGTTTTCTCTGTTATGCTTTGGTATTGCCGCCGTTCACTGGGCAAAGACACTCATGCTTGGTACCGAAATATCAGAAACAAGGCATCCCATACGATCAAGCGATGAGGATCGCAAACAGGCCGATGAGATTATAAAGACTGCAGATTCAGAATCGGGATTTACCCGAAGAACGATGATTAAGGCTGCCCTTGTTACTGCCCTGGCCGCTTTTCCTCTTCCGGCAATAGTGCTTTTTCGTGGTTTTGCCCCTCAAGAAGATCCTGTTCCGCTATTGTCGCACACTATGTGGAAAAAGGGTATTCGTCTAGTCCACGACCCGACCGGTGTTCCGATTAAGGCGTCTGACTTGACCGTTGGGTCTATTGTTCATGTTATTCCAGACGGTCTCCTTGACAGGCACGACAAGCTTGAACAGAAGGCTAAGGCAGTTGTTCTGCTGATACGGATGCCTCTTGACCAGTTGCGCGTTAGTCCAGAGCGCAAAATGTGGCACTATAAGGGTATTGTTGCCTACTCGAAGGTCTGTACGCATTTGGGTTGCCCCGTATCTCTTTATGAACATAGAACCCATCGTTTGCTATGCCCCTGTCATCAATCCCAGTTTGATATCTCTGATGAAGCTGCAGTGGTTTTTGGACCCGCCGCAAGACCGTTACCCCAGCTGCCAATAACGGTTGA
Source organism: Tropheryma whipplei str. Twist (assembly GCF_000007485.1). Classification (NCBI taxonomy): domain Bacteria; kingdom Bacillati; phylum Actinomycetota; class Actinomycetes; order Micrococcales; family Tropherymataceae; genus Tropheryma; species Tropheryma whipplei. The sequence continues at coordinate 331,333 of NC_004572.3, forward strand.
TTCCGAAGGTTATCTGATTGCACAGAGTGATTTTAAAGAGCCTGTTGGGCCGAGCTTCTGGGAGAGATCGCTCTGATGTTTGGGGTAAAATCTCGGGACAAAAAAGTGCGTGAGGGCAGGTCAACTATTGTTGATAGGCTGAGTGTTTATATTGATGATCGAACATCATTGGCTTTTGTTATACGCAAGTTCGCGAGAAAAATATTTCCGGACCACTGGAGTTTCCTTCTTGGCGAAGTTGCCCTATACAGTTTTGTTGTTATTTTCATAAGCGGGGTTTTTCTAACCTTTTTTTTCCAGGCCTCTCAGGCCCCCATTCACTATCAGGGTAGTTATGCTCCCCTGAAGGGCGTTGAGATGTCTGCAGCTATGGAGTCCACCCTTCGGATTAGTTTTGATATTCGTGCGGGCCTCTTGATAAGGCAGATTCATCACTGGGCGGCTCTTACCTTTGTGGCTTCCATTGGTCTGCACATGCTTCGTGTGTTTTTTACGGGTGCCTTTAGAAAGCCCAGGGAGATTAACTGGGTTATCGGTTTTCTATTATTTATTCTTGCCATGGCAGAGGGTTTTACGGGCTATTCTCTCCCGGATGATCTATTGTCAGGTAACGGCCTTCGCATTATTGACGGCATGTTGCTCGGGATACCATTTGTTGGCACATGGCTTTCTTTCCTCTTGTTCGGTGGTGAGTTTCCCGGCACGCAAATAATTGGTCGCTTGTATACCATGCACATTCTCCTTTTGCCGATTATTCTAATAGCCCTAATTGCGCTTCATCTTGTTCTTGTTGTTGTGCATAAACATACTCAATATCCCGGCGCAGGCAGAAATGAAAGGAATGTTGTTGGATATCCAGTGTTACCTGTTTACGCGGCAAAAGCTGGCGGGTTTTTCTTTATTGTGTTCGGCTTAATTGTGCTTACTGCCTCTTTATTCACGATAAACCCAATATGGAATTATGGACCGTATGATCCATCCCCTGTCTCGGCCGGAACGCAGCCCGACTGGTATATAGGGTTTGCCGATGGCGCATTGAGGCTTGTTCCTTCAGGATGGGAGGTGGTTGTTTTCGGTCTTACCCTTTCCTTCAACATTCTTATTCCGGTGTTTGTTATGTTGCTTTTTTTGTTTGCGGTTGCCATTTATCCATTTTTCGAGGCGTGGATTACGGGGGATACTCGCGAACATCACATTTTAGATCGCCCAAGGAATGCACCCACGCGCACTGCAATTGGTGCTGCTGGTGTTGTCTTCTATACGGTCTTGTGGGCTGCCGCTGGGTCGGATATTATTGCGACTCATTTTCAAATGGGAATTGAGATCATAATAATAATTCTCAGAGTACTTCTTATTATTGGTCCTGTTGTCGCTTTTATCTTAACCAAGCGCTTGTGTCTTGCTTTGCAAAGAAAGGATAGGAGTATTGTGCTGCATGGTCAGGAATCTGGCCGTATAGTTCGTTTACCGGGTGGGGAATTTGTTGAGGTGGAAACTGCGATAAACGAGTATGATCGATGGCGTCTTGTTAGTTATGACACCTATAAGCCATTAGCTCTTCTTCCGCGTAAGAATGGGAAAGTCTATTTTAGAGACAGGGTGCGTGCATTTTTATCACGTTGGTTTTTTGAGGATCGAATAGTCCCCGTAGCTCCCGATGATATCGTGCACACATCAGATCATTGATCTTTTGTTCTTGATATAATCCCTATATAACCCTCGTCAGTCCGTTTGGGGAAGCGTTGTACTGATGGGAGTTTCTGTGGTATTACCTGTTTCCGGGTATGTGTTTATTCACTCTGCGCCGCGTTTTCTGTGCACTCATTTGTCTTGGGCTGTCTCGAGTGTGCTCTCTAAGAGGGTTGATCTTGCCTGGACTTGTCAACCGTTTCTTGCGGGGACGTACAGGTCTGTTTATCGTTGGGTTTCGGACAAACCTGGTACTGGCGCGGCGCTTGCAGCAGTTTTACGCTCTTGGGATAACATACGATTTGAGGTTACTGAGAATTGTACTGCTGATAATGACGGTGCTCGTTGGCTGTACACACCGGAACTTGGCATTCACTATGCCCAGACAGATAGCGCTGGGAATATTGTTCTTACGGAAAACAGGTTGCAGGACATATTAACACGGTGCGAGGGCAATTTTTCTTCTGTTAGAAGAGAGATAAATTTTTGTTTGGGTAATGCCTGGGACGAGCAACTTGAACCCTATCGCAGTAGCGCGGGTTACGCCTACGCATAAATAAGAAGAATCGACAGTGCATGACAATATAGCACTACGTGATTGGCATTATATGGTTGTTTAGAGACGAGATTTTGAAGAAGTCCAGTTCAGTCGGTTGGCGTAAATGCAACAACCGCATTGTGACCCCCAAAGCCAAACGAATTACTGGTTGCTGCAAACGGTCGAGAAAGCTTTTTGGGGTGCCTTTGAATTCTCAGTTGTATATCCGGGTCTTGTTCATCACAGTTAATTGTTGGAGGGATTATTGACTCAGAAACGGCCTTAACGGTAAATACAGCTTCCAAGGCACCAGCACCGCCAAGCAAATGTCCTGTTGATGCCTTTGTGGCAGAGACATATACATTTGCCAGGTGATCTTCGAATAGAGCAAGAAGGGCCTTATATTCACTTATATCGCCCAGAATAGTGGCTGTAGCGTGTGCATTAACGTATGTTATGTCCTCAGGCGAGAGCCCGCTCATTTTAAGGGTGTTCCTCATGGCAGTTGTTGCCATCTTTCCGTCTGGCTCAGGCGCAGTGATATGATGCGCATCACTATTAAAAAGCGCACCCGAGATTTCGGCATATATTTTTGCACCCCTTGCTCTGGCGCGGGTCTTTTCTTCTAAAATCAAGACCGCAGCGCCTTCAGATACAACAAAGCCATCGCGATTCTTAGAAAAGGGTCTCGATGCATGCTCAGGATTACCGGAATAGGTCGACAGGGCAGACAGGCTGGCAAAAGCTGAAATGGTGAGAGGATTTATGGCCGACTCACTACCTCCCGCAATAACAACATCAGCCTTATTAGATCGAATCATGTCGAATCCAACAGCAATTGACTCAGTTGATGCAGCGCAAGCACTTACCGAGGTGTGAATACCAGCCCTCGCCTGCATCTTCATCCCAACAGCCACCGCAGGGGCGTTTGGCATGAGCATTGGCACGGTCATTGGCAACACACGACCTGGGCCCTTCTCGGCAAGCCTATCCCATGCACTCAAGACGGTATTTATACAACCTATCCCAGTGCCCCAACTAACAGCCGTTCTCTCAGGATTTTGTTTTATATCTCCCGCGTCTTCCACTGCTTGCCGTGCTGCAATAAGAGAAATCTGACCTGCCCTATCGAGCCTATTTACTTCAGTACGCGCGAGCAAATCCTCCACGCCATCAGGTACCAGTCCAGCAAAAGTCACCGGCAAATCAAACCCTTTGGTGCACCGATCGGGCAGGGTGCGAACACCACTCTCGCCATCCAGGAGCGCCTGCCAGGCCAGTTCAGTCCCGATCCCAAGGGGACAACAGACGCCTAGACCTGTAACAACAACTTGTCTGGACAATTATGCCTTGGCAGCAATAATAAAGTCAACGGCATCACCCACCGTACGCAATTCCCTGACCTTATCGTCGGGAATTTCTATACCGTACTTCTCCTCAGCATTGACAACTATCGTCATCATGGAAATTGAATCTATATCTAAATCATCAACGAATGCCTTGTCGAGCTGGACACTACCTTTATCTATCCCAGTTTCATCATGAACAATCTGGGCAATACTTTCGAGAACTTTCTCCCTTGATAAAGACACGCAAACACCTCTCTAGACTAAAACAAAACCAATTTTACGGCTGACACTGTGAATGGACAAAATCATCGGGAATATGTTACGGCATTACAACTGTTTGTCCGGCGTACACTAACCCCGCACCAAAACCTATTTGTAGTGCAAGTTCCCCAGAGAGTGATGGATTGCCCTTGATGAGTGAATGCATCGCCAGTGGGATTGATGCAGAACTCGTATTGCCAGTTTTGCATATGTCTTGTGCAATCAGGACATTTTCCTCAAGTCCAATCTGTTTTGCCAGCTCATCTATTATCCGTATATTTGCCTGATGAGGAATAAACGCGTTTAAATCCCCCGGTTGCACCTGGTTTATGTCCAAGATCTGCTTTGCAACCTTGGCCATTTGCCAAACCGCCCATCGAAAAATGGATGACCCCTCTTGCCTTAAGGTTGGCCATGCCGAGCCGCTTTTTACATCTGTTGTTGAGCCTGTTAGACCCACTGATTCAAGCTGTCCGGGGTTTCCACCACACACTGTTTTCCCGATGCCCATTGATGTGCTCCCAACCAGGATTGCTGCACCCGCACCATCCGCCAAAAGAAAAGAGATGGTTCTATCGAGCGGGTCAATAAACTCGGAGAGTTTGTCCACCCCTATAACAAGCGCTCTGGATGCAACCCCACTTTTTATCATGAGGTCTGCCTGGAAAATAGCGTAGGAGAACCCTGCACATGCAGCGTTTATATCAAGCAGTATTGCGTCCTGCACCCCTATTCTGAATCCGACATGTGCGGCAACGGAAGGAGTATGCCCGAAGTGAGTTATAGTTGCCACCAGAATAAGATCGATATCCTCAGGACGCATTTGCGCATCATTCAGGGCCTCCTTTGAGGCTGCGTATGCCATGTCAACGACAGTTGTACCTGAAAGCGCGCGCTTTCTTGAAATTATTCCAGTTCTGCGCCTTATCCACTCGTCACTTGAATTAATCGGACCGATTAATTCATCATTGTACACATCCCGCTCGCCCCTGTAAGCACCTAGGGAAACTATCTTTGAATATCGCACTCTAGGCAGAATTCTACAAAAGAAAACAGCAGGAAGCTTCTTCAAGGTCATCAATTGTATTGATAGGAATCCCCTTGACTTTCGGAAGACTCCGCCTTGCGAGGCCTGTGAGGGTTCCTGCTGGGGGGAGTTCAATTAGATAATCAATATTTTCAAAATTTTTTTGACAGAGATCCCAACGGACGGGTCTTGCTATCTGGTCAATAAGAAGCTGTACATATTCGGATCCAGAAAATATCTCTGACCCGTCATAATTCGTCCATATACGTTTGTCGGGATCTTTTGCAAAAGATTTATCAGTTACAAATTTGAGTTTTTTTAAATTCTGCACCGCGGGTCGCATAAATCTCGTGTGAAAAGCTCCGGCAACCTGGAGGGGTATCACTTTTATTTTTTCAGGAGGATTGGCCAACAGGACATCGAGGTTCTCTCTAAGGCCGGCAAATACAATCTGACCGGGGCAATTGTAATTTGCTGGAAATAATTTGTACCGCTGGGTAATGTATTCTTCCAGGTTTTCTGATTGCCCAAGAACAGCAACCATACCTGTATCGAAGATTTGTGTTGATTTATACATCTGATTTGCGCGATGTTTTACAAGTCTCATTGCATTTTTTTCTGTCAATACCCCGGCACCGAAAGCTGCTGTTATCTCACCAACCGAGTGTCCAGCAAGTCCTACACATCGCATAATCCGTTCAGTAGGGTTGGCTCCGTTCAGGCCCTCTTCTGGCATGGATTGAATAATTTTCGCCTTTTGTTGCAGTGTGCGAATTACAAAAATACCCAATGCAACAATAAGAGGTTGAGCTATCCGTGTATCCCGCAAAATATCAGTGTCAGAGATGGTTCCATGTTTTATCAGGTCTATTTTTAGAAAATCACTCTGGGCCTGGAAGAATTCTAAGGAGCCCGGAAGGTCCAGCCACTCGTTCAGAAGGCCCGACTTCTGAGCGCCTTGTCCTGGACACGTGATAACCGCATTCCCTGCGGCTGCACACTCTTCAGGGGTGGTATCACAGATGGATGCCATGCCTGTTGCTTCTGTATTGGATCAGTTCACGCTTAAGCATGTCTTTGTCAACAAGACCGTTTTTTGCCAACCGTGACAAAACGGCTATTACGATACTGCTCGTGTCGACTTGAAAAAAACGCCTCGCAGCCGACCGAGTATCAGAAAAGCCAAAGCCATCAGTCCCGAGGGTTATGTAGTCTCCAGGAACAAATGGCCTTATTTGTTCGGGCACAGCACGCATATAATCGCTAACCCCAATATACAGAGGGGTGGCAGTGCGCAGTCTCTGCGTTACATACGGAATTTTCTGCTCCTCTTCTGGATTGAACACATTATGCTTTTCACATTTATACCCGTCTCTGGCAAGTTGAGACCAACTGGTAACAGACCAAACATCAATGTCAATATTGCATTTATCTTTCAGAATTTCTTGCGCTTCAAGAGCCCACGGAAGCGCGATTCCGCTTGCCAAAACACTTGCCACCGGCACTATGCCTGGCTTGTATTTGTATATTCCGCGAATAAGACCCTCAAGATCAAGATCATCGGGTTGTGGTGGATTATGTATCGGTTCGTTGTATAGGGTTAGATAAAAAATAACGTCTGGATCAATTTGATTATTGTGTGAATTATTGCGCCTCTGTCCGCCGTACATAATCTCCAGACCGTGCTGGATTATATTGCCTATCTCGTACCCAAATGCCGGATCGTAGGCGATAACTGCCGGATTTGTCGAGGCTAAGAGATGGGAATGACCATCACCATGCTGTAAGCCTTCACCTGCAAGTGTTGTTCGTCCGGCAACCGCACCTAATAGAAATCCACGTGCCATCTGGTCAGCAGCAGCCCATATTGCATCTCCCGTTCTCTGAAATCCAAACATTGAATAGAAGATATAAAATGGAACAAGCATTTCTCCATGGGTTGCATAGCTTGTTCCAAGCGCAGAAAAAGCCCCCATGGCACCGGCCTCGTTGATCCCGACATGTATTACCTGTCCTGTTGTACTTTCTTCGTATTTGAGGAACAACTTGTGATCAACCGGGGTATAGTGCTGGCCCATGGGGTTGTAGATTTTTGCACTTGGGAAATAGGCATCCATTCCAAATGTCCTTGCTTCGTCTGGAATGATAACCGCAATCCTTTTCCCAAATTCACCGCTTTTCAGAAGTTCTCTTATTATTCTTGATGCAACTGCGGTGCTGGCAACAGATTCACTGCCAGACTTGGCAACATCGTATACCCTTTCAGAAGGCAAATCTATACGTCTAAACCACCCACTTCTGAAAGGTAAACGTCCTCCCAGAGCATTTCTTTTCTTTAATGCATACTCTACGGCCTGGTGCGTTGGACCTGGGTTATAGTAGGGCGGCAAGGCTGGGTCTTTTTCAATTTGTTTATCGCTTATTGGAATGCCCAGGGCATTTCTGAAAAGTTTTATTTCATCAAGGGTTAGAGTTTTGATTTGATGGGTTGCGTTGCGCCCCTCGAAGTGCTGGCCCAAGCCATAGCCCTTTATCGTATGTGCAAGGATTACCGTTGGTCTGCCGTCTGTATTATGGACCGCATCAAAATACGCCGCATAAATCTTGCGAAAGTCATGACCACCGAGAGAGAGTTGATCAAGCTGATTATCTGTGTAATTTCCAACAAGGGATAGGCACTTTGGATTTTTACCAAATAGATGAGTTCTCATGTATGACCCGCCGTTTGCCTTGTATGTTTGGAAATCCCCATCACGAACTTCGTTTAGAAGCTCTATGAGCTCTCCTGTATCCTGTTCAAACAGGTCATCCCACTCTGCTCCCCACACGACTTTTATTGTTTTCCATCCGGCCCCTTTGAAAAAGGCCTCAAGCTCCTGAATTATCTTTCCGTTACCCCTAACAGGCCCGTCGAGTCGCTGTAAGTTGCAATTTATGACAAAGATCAGGTTGTCCAGTCCATCATTTGAAGCAACCTGTAATTGTCCGCGACTTTCTGGTTCGTCCATTTCTCCATCACCCAAAAAGGCCCATACTTTTTGTTGCGAGCAGTCCTTTATGCCATGCTGCGTTAGATACTTATTTGTTTGAGCCTGATAAATCGCATTTATGGCACCAAGGCCCATGCTGACTGTCGGAAATTGCCAGTAACTTTGCATGCACCTTGGATGCGGGTAAGAGGGTACCCCAGATCTGCTTTTTTCTTGACGAAATCCATCCAGATCAGACTCTGATAGCCTTCCTTCTAGAAAAGAACGAGCGTATATTCCAGGTGAGGCGTGTCCCTGAAAAAAAACTTGGTCAGCACCCGAAGGATGACTCGGGCCCTTGAAAAAGTGATTAAACCCAATCTCGTAGAGCAGTGCAGAAGAGGCGTACGTTGAAATGTGACCACCGACCCCAGACTCTTGTGCCCTGTGAACCATGACTGCAGCATTCCACCTCACAAACCCGAGAAATTCCGTTTCTAATCGCTCGTCTCCAGGGAAATTCGACTTCCCCGTGATTGTATTTACATAGTCAGTTACAAGACCCCTTGGTAGCCAGATACAAGCCGACTCGTCTTTGTTTGACGCATTACTCGTATCATGTTTGCTAGGTAAAATCCCGGTGCCTGGTTTTGTGGGTCCCCATAAGTCGCAATTGCGCGGGACACCCTTTTCTTTTGCAACTTCTAACAGTTTGGAGAGAATCTCCCCGGCGCGTTCATTTCCCGAGGCATGGATCAAGGCATCAAGGGAATCAAGCCACTCCTGCGTTTCAGCGTCAAACGCCTCACGATCGCTTGTTGGCTCAAATCCGCTTCTTGCAGGTGGCATAGTGTCTCGCTAAAACTCTACCAGGGTATAATTGTTGTGCGCCGCAGGCGGAGTCTGTATTCTGGGCTTCTCTGGCGTGGATTTTGGGAGGGATCGTGTCTAACCAGGTTTTACCTAAAGGAAGTTTCGCCCCGGACTTCGAGCTTGTTGATCAAAACGGAGCGACAGTTGTTCTTTCTGAAGTTGCTGCTAAGAAGGATGTTGTTCTGTTCTTTTTCCCGCTTGCGTTCAGCGGGATTTGCACTGATGAGCTCATTCAAGTACGTGACAGTCTAGATTCTTTCAAGTCGTTTGAGGTTTTTGCCCTTTCCGTTGACTCTAAGTTTACGCTCAGGGCGTATTCTGAGTCGCAGGGGTTTTCCTTCGCGCTGCTCAGTGATTTTTGGCCCCATGGGGGAGTTGCGAAGCAGTTCGGTGCTTTCCTTGAAGATGTGGGCGTAGCCTCGAGAAGTACCTTTATCGTGGGAAAAGATCTGAAGATAAAGGCTTCGTTTTTTTCAGGCATTCACGAACCTAGAGATTTTTCTGAGATAAGGGCTGCCCTGGCTTCCTAGGGCGGGCCTTGCGCCTCCTGGGCGTATTTTCTGGATGCGTGGTGTGTATCTGCTTCATCGTGATTGGGCCTTTAGCTCAGCTGGCTAGAGCGCCACGTTTACACCGTGGAGGTCATCGGTTCGAGTCCGGTAGGGCCCACTTTTCTTGTGGAGTGTGAAATTGGCCCGCTCTTTGGATGTATTGTGTGCCACCTTTGAGAGCATGTGGCCGTCTTCTGATGCCTGCGAGTGGGATAATGTCGGCTTGCTATGCGGCTTTCCTGGTCTCAGTGTTGAGCGTGTTCATTTCGTTGTCGATGTTACATCTGCAACTATAAACGAGGCAATAAAAGCAGGGGCAGACTTGCTGGTATCCCACCATCCACTGATATTCAAGCCGATTAAGAAGCTAACTTGTGACACTTACGAGAGCTTTCTTCTTTCGCAACTTATTGAATCTAAGTGTGCATTATTTTCTGTGCATACAAATGCTGATATTGCCCCTGACGGTCTTGCACAGCATTGGTCTCATCTCATTGGACTTCGTAATGTGAAACCTGTGAGATATTGCCCCGAATCCCCTTCCGTTGACTCTACAGAGACGCAATACGGCTTTGGAAGAATTGGCGATCTTGCTGAGCCGGTGAGCCTTTATGACTTTGCAAAAGACTTAAAGGCATTTTTGCCAGAGACCGTGGGGGGCATAATGGTTGCGGGAGATGAAGCCAAGGAGATACACAGTGCTGCAGTAGTTCCCGGTGCGGGTGATGATTTCTTGGATCTTGTACTTGATTTACCTGCAGATGTGTATGTAACATCCGATTTGCGACATCATCCGGCCGTTGGGTTCAGGGAAAAGGGTATTCTTATCCGGAAAAACACAGCTCTTATTTGTGTTTCACATTGGGCTTCCGAATGGCTCTGGCTTGGATATGCCGCGGAGTTGATAAAGAAACGTTTTCCGGATTTGTCGATTGAAGTAAGTTCTCTTAGGACTGATCCGTGGGATTTTCGTGTCTAGTTTTTATACAGAAAAGCACAGGAATCTATTATCTGATTTACAAACACTTGATACAGAGATTCAGCGCTGTCATGATGCAGAGTTATCGCGTAATAGGCGTCTTGATACACTTAGCGCAGCTTTGCGTGCCGCAAATGGGACCTTGCTTGCCTTAACTGTTGGCTCAGAGAAAGCTAATGCTCTTTATGAAAAGTATAAGAGCGATCTTGCAAGTGCAATGCAAAGAAAAACACGTGTGAATAACCTGCTTCTTTCAGCTAAAAAACCAAAAGAATTACACAGTTTACAGAAGGAGGTGACAGGGTTAGATCGCAGATTAACCGGATATGCTGACAGGCTAAGCGCAGCAGATGAGGCAAGGTCTGCTTATATGAGTCGCTTGCAGCAAATTAATTCCAGAATTGTTGAAATAAAGGATGAAATGCGCAGACTCAAAGACCAGAATGATCAGCGGGATGCTGCATCCGACATGTTACTAGAAAAGCGACAGGACATTGTAGGCGCTATACCGGACGAGCTTTTGCAGATGTATAACAAGCGGAAAGATGGCCTGGGGTATGCTGTTGCAACTATAGAAAACGATACATGCACGGGGTGCTGTCTTACTTTAAACTGCTCAGATATTCAAAGATGGCAGAGTGCTGGGGGCAAGAAGCCTTTCTTTTGCCCTTACTGTGATTGTTTTCTTATTTGATAGACTCTATCCGGAGGGCTTGCGGGCGGTCGCGGTGTCTATTGGTACCGAGGAACGTCCGGGCTCCGTAGAGCAAGGCGGTGGGTAACGCCCACCCGGGGTGACCCGAGAGCTGAGTGCCACAGAAAATAACCGCCGTTACGGTAAGGGTGAAAAGGTGGTGTAAGAGACCACCAGGGATTGGGGTGACCCAATCTGCTGGGTAAACCTCGCCTGGAGCAAGATCAAGCAGGGAACTTAGGCTGCTCGTTTAGTTCCCGGGTAGATCGCTAGAGCCTGTTGGCAACAACAGGTCAAGATGGATGGCCGCCTCGTTGGTTTTTAATCCAACGAACAGAACCCGGCGTATAGCAAGCCCTCGTTCATGGTCAAGGTTTTATTGCTCTAGCATTCAATACTGCAGGATGGTGTCCGCCTATGGCGTAATGTATATTCACATATATTTTTCTAGTTAGTTCTAAGTTAGATAGTGTTTTGGTACCTATGACAGGGTGAGTATTTCCGCCCCATTTTGCGTAACAACAATTGTGTGCTCGAACTGTGCGGAAGGTAAAAGATCTTTTGTAACTGCAGTCCACCCATCTTCCCACATATTCCAATGCCTTGTACCGAGGTTCAGCATGGGCTCTATGGTAAATATCATTCCGGGCTTAAGAATGCGATCATAATACGGTGTTGCATCATAGTGGGGTATAACAAGTCCAGTATGGAATGCCCTTCCAACACCGTGGCCTGTGAATTCTCTTACCACACCGTAGTTAAAGCGCTTTGCAAGCCGCTCTATTGTAAGCCCTATTACATTGACCCTTCTCCCGGGTGCAACCGCCTTTATTGCCACATGCAGGGCTTCTTCTGTATTTTTCACGAGATTTTTGGTTGCTTCAGGAGCATTTCCGATGATAAATGTCCTGTTTGTATCACCGTGCATTCCCTCAAAAAATGCTGTTACATCTACATTCACAATGTCGCAATCTTCCAAAACAGTGTTATCCGGTATTCCGTGGCAAATCACTTCGTTTATTGAAGTGCAGATAGACTTTGGAAAGCCTTGATAGCCCAATGGTGATGGGTATGCGCCTTTTGAGGTTATAAACTCATGCGCAAGTCTATCGAGTTCGTCTGTTGTAATTCCTGCCCGTATATGCTCTGCGAGATAATCCAATGTTTGGCTTGCTATTGACCCGGCAGCCCTCACTCGTTCAATTTCATCTTTGTTATAAATATCCGAACCTGTATACCTTGGGACTCTTTTTTTTCCAACATAATTGGGCCGCGCAATTTTGGGATCAACCCATCTTGCGGCGGAAATATCTCCCGGCACAAGATGGCCATATGCATTCTTTGGGGTCATTATGCTGGAATATGGTCTTTCTGAGGGAAATTGCCCTCTAGAACATCTTTTCGCCATAGTTTTACGCAGGATGCCACAGTATTATCAATACTTGCGTATCGTGGCGCGAATGTTATTTTCTTTTCACTCAGGCCAATTAAATCATTTATGACTAATAACTGTCCATCTGTGTATCTCCCCGCGCCGACGCCAATTGTTGTTATCTTGATTTCTGAGGTTATGGTTTTCGCAAGATCTTCAGTTACCATTTCCATAACAACCGCAAAAGCCCCTGCCTGCTCAACAGCCTGTGCATCCAGGTAAATCAAATCGGCGTTATCACGTCCCTGTATTTTGTACCCCCCAAGAGCGTTAATGGTCTGCGGGGTAAACCCAATATGTCCCATAACCGGCACACCAGCTCTTACAATCGCGCTTATCCTACATGCCATTCGAGCACCACCTTCAAGCTTTACAGCCGAGGCCCCAGTTCTTTTTATAACCTCTATTGCTGTTTCGACAGCTAATTCATCAGATTTTTCGTATGTTCCAAAGGGAAGGTCAACAATAATAAAGCTATTTGGTGCACCTCTTACAACGCCTGCGGCAAGGTAAATAATTTCGTCAAGACAGACACTGCCTGTGTTTTCATATCCATAAATCACACCGCTTGCTGAATCACCAACTAGAAGAAAGTCGAGCTCGCAATCACTCAGGACCCTGGCTGTTGAAAAGTCATAACATGTAAGACCCACCAGCTTCCTGCCGCAGGAACCTTTATGAAAGCGATGTATCCTTGTTCGTCTGGTTGGAGAAGGTTTGCGTGACATACAGATCACACCCCATAATACATCCCAAATTCAAGTGGATGAGGATACTGCGCAATCCGGTTAAGCTCATTCTTCCTCTTGTAATCAATCCATGCGCTAATGAATTCACGGGTGAATACATTCCCCTCAAGGAGGAAATCACAGTCTTGCTCAAGAGCACGCAGTGCATCGCTGAGTGAGCTTGGTAGATATCGCAGGTCCCTTGACTGCTCCTTTGTGAGCTCGTACATATTCTGCTCAACCGGGCTGCCCGGGTGTATTTTATTCTTTATTCCGTCTATTCCTGCCATAAGCAAGGCAGAAAACGCGAGATATGGATTTGAAGAGGAGTCCGGCACTCTGTATTCAATTCTTTTACTGCCTTCAGCTCCGATTGTTGGGGGGATCCTGATAGCAGCCGAACGGTTGCCCGCAGAGTAAACGAGACTGGTTGGTGCTTCAAATCCGGCAACAAGTCTCTTGTATGAGTTCGTTGACGGGTTCGTAAATGCTGCTAGAGCAGGGCCATGTTTTAGCAGGCCACCTATGTACCACAGGGCGATATCGCTCAAATTGGCATACCCGGTTTCACTGTAGAACAGGGGTTTTCCATTTTTCCACAGTGACTGATGAGTGTGCATCCCGGACCCATTGTCTCCGGCAATTGGCTTTGGCATAAAGGTAGCGCTTTTTCCCCATTCATGTGCTGTGTTTTTGACGACATATTTGAATTTCAGCAAATCATCTGCTGCATTGACGAGTGTGTTAAATCTGTAATTTATCTCACCTTGACCCGCGGAGCCAGCTTCATGATGACCTTTTTCAACACGCAGACCAACCTTTGTTAGGGCATTCATTATGTCATCGCGCAGGTCGGCGTGTTGATCCGCAGGGGGAAGGGGGGCGTATCCTCCCTTGTGTTTGAGCTGATTACCAAGGTTCCCACCCCCTTTCCTGCGTGATGAGTTCCAAATACCTTCCTCTGAATCAACAGAATAGGATGATGAGTGATTGCTGATCTTGAACCGAACGTCATCAAAGATGAAAAACTCAGCTTCGGCTGCGAAATACGCTGTATCTGCAAAACGGCACCCCGCGAGGTACTTTTCTGCCTTTTTAGCCACATTACGTGAGTCGCGCTCGTAAACGTCCCCCGTGCGTGGATCGTGCACATCAAAGATCATCGCAAGGGTTTTGTGGTGTCTAAACGGGTCAATATAGGACGTCGATGGATCTGCGACAAGAAGCATATCTGAATGGTTTATATCCGCATAGCCCCTCAGAGAGGAAGCATCAAAGACCTGGGGTGACTGAAAAAACTCATCATCCACTGCGTGAGCAGGGACGGCAAAATGATGTTGAGCGCCGAGAAAATCACAGAAGCGAACATCAAGCACTTCAATTTGATTCGATTTTATATACTCAGCTGCCTCTTTTGCATTTTCAAACACACAGCACCTCTGACCACGTCCCACACGCGCCTTGCGTGCACACCTGTGTATTGTACACGTTTGTTATTTTTGATTGTCACTGTTACGGCCTCATATGTCCGCTTTCGAAGTAGAATGAGTCAGTGGACGGTTTTGAATTTTTTTCTGGTCGTTCGGATGTTGTTGCCATGATTTGCGATGATAGGTTACTTGACCTGTCAGAATCAATTCCATCCGGTAAGGTGCCCGAGCCAATTGAGCTTGACTCGCCGCATGGTTTGGATATACTCAGACATTCTTGTGCGCACGTCTTGGCGCAGGCGGTTCAGAGTATTTATGGGGACGCAAAACTTGGTATTGGCCCGTTTACGGAAAACGGGTTTTATTACGATTTTTCCGTAAACGAACCTTTTTCTTCGGATAGCTTGCGAGTTATAGAGGATAAGATGCGCGAGATAGTGCATAGCGATCAGAAATTTGTGCGAAAAGTTGTAGATAGGCAGTCGGCGCACAGTCAGTTTCGTGATGAACCTTTCAAATTGGAGATTATTAACGCAACCGATGACACTCTATCGATCTATTACAATATCGATGCAGATTCTGGTTCTGTTCGTTGGATGGATTTTTGCCGCGGCCCGCATCTTCCATCGACTCGGTTCATAGGGGATGCATTCGCCCTGACGCATGTGTCATCTGTGTATTGGAGGGGCAATTCGGATAATCCACAGATGCAGCGTGTTTACGGAACAGCCTGGGGCAGTGCCAAGGATCTTAAGGGGTATCTGGATCGTGTCGAGCTTGCAAAGCTTGTTGATCACCGAAAGCTTGGGAAAGAGCTTGATTTATTCAGCCTTCCAGATGAGATCGGCCCGGGTCTTGCGCTCTTCCATGTTAAGGGCGGGATTATTCGCAGTGAAATGGAGCAGTACGCGCGCCTGCGTCATCTTGAGGAGGGTTACAATTTTGTGTACAGCCCGCATATAACAAAAAGGGATCTCTTTGAAAGAAGCGGACACCTGCAATGGTATGGCCAAAGCATGTTTCCACCAATGAGGCTTGATAAGGATTCGTGTTCTCAAGGGTTTGATTATTATCTGAAGCCCATGAATTGCCCTTTTCACAGCCTTGTGTTTAGCTCACAGCCCAGGAGTTATAGACAATTGCCTCTTAGACTTGCTGAATTTGGGACTGTGTACCGTTATGAGCAAAGCGGGGCAATTCATGGGCTTGCCCGTGTGCGCGGGCTTACTCAGGATGACGCACATATATACGCCACAAGAGAGTCTTTTGAAGACGAGGTATCCAAGGCTTTGCAATTTACAATTTCACTTCTTGGTGATTATGGGCTGGATCAGTTTTATATTGAGATATCAACTCGGGATGCATCGGGTAAGTTTTTAGGCTCCGATGAAGATTGGGCTTATGCAACGCATATTTTGCAAAAAGTTGCTCAGGATTCTGGCCTTCAGACGCGAGACGACCCGGGCGGAGCGGCATTTTATGGACCTAAAATTTCTGTTCAGGCAAAAGATGCAATAGGTCGCTATTGGCAGATGTCGACCATTCAGCTTGATTTTAATCTTCCTGAAAGATTTGGCCTTTTCTACACAGACCGTGCCGGAGAAAGAAAACGCCCGATTATGGTTCATCGTGCCCTCTTTGGGTCATTTGAGAGGTTTTTCGCTGTTCTTACGGAGCATTATGCTGGGGCATTCCCCCCTTGGTTATCCCCAGAACAGGTGGTCGCCCTTCCTGTTACATCTGCCCATATACCGTATCTCGAGGAATTTGTTTCTAGATTCTCGTCGCGTTTGATCCGGGCGAGGGTTGATTATATGCAAGATCGTTTACCGAAAAAGATCCGTAGCTATGTAAAGGAAAAAATCCCCTTTGTTCTGGTCGCAGGTGATCGTGATTTGACAAACAGAACCGTTGCAATTAGATTTCGCGATGGAACTCAGATATCTGATTTACCCATTCAGAAATGCTTTGATGGAATTTGTGCAAGTATAGACCGTAAAAAACAGATTCAGACGCGTATAGATTTCGATTCTGTTCTTGAATAGTTGATTATATGCAGGAAGGTTCATCTGATTTTGCCGGTATTCCGGATGGATATAAAAGACTTTGGACCCCACATCGTGTTGTGTATCTGGAAGGTGCCAGGCATGATGGAAATCCCGAGACCTGTCCATTTTGCTCTGCATACAGAAAAACAGATGAGGAGGGTCTTATAGTCTATCGAGGGGACTTGTCTTATGTTGTTATGAATCTTTATCCATACAATTCGGGACATACCCTTGTGTGCCCATATCGGCATATTGCAACCTATGATCTTGCGAGTTCTGATGAGATTCTTGAAATGGGTCTTTTGCTGCAGAAAGCTATACTGGTTAGCAAGCGCGTGTTGGGCTGTGAAGGCTTTAATATCGGTATAAATCAAGGCCGCGTTGCGGGTGCTGGGATTGCTGGGCATTTGCATCAGCACATTGTTCCGCGTTGGGCTTTTGATTCTAATTTTTTTCCGATTATTGCGAGGACAAAAGCCTTGCCAAAACTGATAGAACAAGTGAGATGTGACCTACAGCGTGGGTGGGACGATTTAGTTTGACGGGGGCGTGATATGGGGCTTGACAATTTAAAGGTAGGTCTTGCGCAAATGCTCAAAGGGGGCGTAATAATGGATGTTGTTACACCCGATCAGGCAAAGATAGCCGAGGATGCTGGCGCTGTTGCTGTTATGGCATTGGAAAAAATACCGTCTGATATTCGTGCTTCTGGTGGCGTGTCGCGTATGAGCGATCCCGGTTTGATTGAGCGGGTAATGGATTCAGTGTCAATTCCTGTTATGGCGAAAGTAAGGATCGGTCATTTTGCCGAAGCGCAAATCCTTCAGTCACTAAAAGTTGATTACATAGATGAATCGGAAGTTTTGTCTGTTGCGGATTCTTCGTATCATATCGACAAACGAAAATTTACAGTTCCTTTTGTTTGTGGTGCGACCAATCTCGGCGAAGCCTTACGTCGTATTTCGGAAGGCGCTTCTATGATCAGGTCAAAAGGGGAGGCTGGTACGGGCGATATTGCGCAGGCTACAAAACATATACGTGCTATCCTGTCTGAGATATCTGCGTTGACACAAGCGCGGGAAGATGAACTTCCTGCCAGGGCCAGGAAGCTCGGCGCGCCAATTGATCTTGTGCGAGAGACAGCCAGGCTTGGCAGATTGCCGGTTGTTTTGTTTACTGCCGGCGGCATTGCAACACCAGCGGATTCTTCGCTTGTTATGCAGCTTGGATCTGACGGGGTATTTGTTGGTTCGGGAATTTTTAAATCTGAAGATCCAAAAGCCTATGCCGCAGCAATTGTTCAGGCGACTGCTCAATACGATGATGCGGATCTCCTAGCCCGCGTGTCGCGTAATTTAGGTCAGGCTATGCCCGGTGTTTCCAATCTTGATGTGCGTTTTTCGAATCGGGGTGTGTAATGACCGTTGGAGTTCTCTCCCTCCAGGGAAGTTTTTATGAGCACCTGTTTATTTTGAGCAGGCTAAACACTGACCACATTCAAGTAAAAACTTCTGAAGATCTTTCCCGGGTCACGCGACTTATAATTCCCGGTGGGGAGTCTACTGCTATGCTCGCTCTGACCCAGAAGAGCGGCCTGTTTGATTTGGTGAGAGACCGCATCATGTCTGGCATGCCTGTGTACGGCACGTGTGCGGGCATGATTATGCTATCGACGTTTGTAGAAGATTTTCCTAACCAAAAGACTTTGTCTTGTCTTGATATTGCCGTTCGGCGCAATGCCTTTGGAAGGCAGATAAACAGTTTTGAGAGCGAAGTTTCCTTTCTAAACTCAAAAATTACTGTGCCTTTTATTCGTGCGCCAAAGATTACTCAGATTGGTGAGGGCGTTGATGTTTTGTCTCGTCTCGAGTCGGGCGATATCGTTGCTGTAAGACAGGGAAATGTCATGGCAACAGCATTTCATCCCGAGCTTACCGGGGGTGCAGCCGTGCATGAATATTTTTTACATCTGGGTCTAGAATAGAGCTCAGGCTATTGGTATGTCATAATCGATACACGGTGATGTATGTCAGGACATTCAAAATGGGCAACAATAAAGCGCAAAAAGGCGGTTAATGATGCTCAAAGATCAAAGAATTTCGCGAAGCTTATAAGACTTATTGAGGTCGCCGCTAAGCAAGGGGGGCCTGATCTTGCGGGCAACCCGGGCCTTGCTGAAGCTGTTCAAAAAGCCAAAAAAAATTCTGTGCCTAACGATAATATCGACAGGGCGATAAAACGTGGCTCGGGCCTGACTGGCGAGCACATAAATTACGTGAGTCTTGTCTACGAAGTAAAGGCTTTTGATGGTGTTGCACTATTGGTTGAATGCCTTACTGACAACAAAAACCGATGTGCGGCTGGTATTCGTTCCATTGTTACGCGATCCGGTTGCTCTATGGTGAATCCCGGCAGTCTTGCGTACAACTTTAAGAGGAAAGGCATTGTTGTTCTTCAGGACCGTGATGCGAATGGAAATCTTCTCTCTGAAGATCTTGTCTTGTCGGCGGTTCTTGAAGCCGAAGTTGATGATATTGTGCCAACCGGAGACTGCGGATTTGAGATTATTGCCGAGCCGTCAAATTTGTCTGCCGTCTGTAACGCCCTGAGGGATAGTGGGATACAGTACAGGTCAGTAGAAACGGTGTATGTACCAAACTCGACTGTTTCTTTGCCAGAGCAAAAATACGATCGGATTATTCGCATGATAGAAGCTCTCGAGGAGAGTGATGATGTTCAGGGTGTCTATACAAATCTTTCCGGGAAAGACCTCGCATGCGAATAATGGCTGTTGATCCTGGCTTGACCAATTGTGGAGTGGCCGTTGTAAATGCGACCGGGCCTCTTTCTCTTGAGCTCTTGGCGGTAAAAGTTTTTCATACCGATAGATCTTTGTCATTTGAAAATCGTATTGGAAAGATTGGTGATAGTCTTCTATCAATGCTCGAGGAGTTTTCCCCGGATTTATTTGCGCTTGAAAAGGTGTTCGCGCAGCATAATTTGAGTACAGTGAGTGGCGTTGCGGGTGTTATAGGCGTGGCGAGTTATCTATGTTACAAACATGGTACCCATATTGCGTTTCACACACCGAGCGAAATAAAGGCCTCTATTTGTGGGTATGGAAACGCAAAGAAGGATCAAATTCGTAGCATGGTAAATAGGGTTTTTTTATCCCAAGATATTCCACTCAGGCATGATGCGTCAGATGCTTTGGCCCTTGCTGTATGTTGCGCCAGGCGATATGCACTGCACAATGAGCATTTTACCGAGGCGAGGCTGCGATGGCTATCAGCACTCGGGGCCAGTTCGACAGAGCGGGGTCGGTAAGTGTCTGTATATGCATTGCTTGCGCCAGAGGGCTTGCTTTGATCGCGTCACTTTCTGGATTGTTGGAGGCTGTACGTCCCGGCAGTGTTGTTGTGAACATGCATGGTATAGGCTTTTTGGTTCGTGTGCCACAATCTTTTAACCCTGAAGTAGATGCTGAGGTAAAACTTTATACCAGTCTTCAAGTCCGAGAAGACTCGGTTTCGCTTTACGGTTTTGCATCTGTTCTGGAATGCACTGTTTTTGAACAGCTAATAACAATATCCGGTGTTGGCCCGCGGGTTGCGCTTGCCATCCTTTCGGTTTTGACCCCGGCAGAGGTTGCTGCGGCCGTTCTGGAAGGTGATGACAAGCCCTTGCAGCGAGTGAGTGGTGTTGGAAAAAAGCTTGCCGGAACAATAGTGTTACAGCTTGCTGGGAAATTGACTTCGGTCCCATTAGAGAACAGGAAACAGGAACAAGCGGTTGATAGAAGTGCCGAGATTGTCCAGGCTCTTATTGGGTTGGGCTGGCAGCGACAGGAATCTGCTGCGGCCGTGGAATCTGTTTTAGAAAAAGATCAGTCTTTGACTATGCCAGAAATTTTGAGAAATGCCCTTAGATATCTTGCAAAACAGGAATAACCTCTTGGATGTGACGTCTGACGAAAAACAAACAGAAGGTGCTTTGCGCCCGAAACTGCTTGCTGAGTTTGTAGGACAAAATAAGGTAAAGAATCAGCTGGCCCTTTTGATACAGGCAGCAAAAATTCAGGGGCGTGTTACCGATCATGCACTTTTAGCGGGACCCCCAGGCCTTGGAAAAACAACTCTTGCAATGATTGTTGCCGCTGAATGTGGGGTTTCAATACGAATGTCAAGCGGCCCTGCCATACAGCATGCCGGAGATCTTGCTGCTCTTTTATCTAGCCTCTTGCCCGGAGAACTTCTCTTTATCGACGAAATTCACAGGATGAGTAGGGTCGCTGAGGAGATGCTCTATCTTGCCATGGAAGATTTTCGCATTGATATTATGGTTGGCAAGGGTCCTGGTGCTACGAGCGTTCCCCTTGAATTGTCCCCTTTTACGCTGGTCGGCGCAACCACCAGAGCAGGTCTCTTGCCTGGGCCATTACGGGATCGTTTTGGGTTTACTGCACGCCTCGATTTCTATTCTCCAGAAGAGCTTTTGCAGGTCTTGATTCGGAGTGCACGACTTATGGAGATTCAGTATTACGACGATGCCCTGGAAAGTATTGCCGTCAGGAGTCGAGGAACACCTCGTGTTGCGAATCGTCTTTTGCGCAGAACGCGTGACTATTTGCTCGTATCGAATTCATCAGAAATTCTCTCAAAGGAGATAGCACTCAAAGCAATGGATGTTTATGAAGTCGATTCGTTGGGTCTTGACCGACTTGATAGGGCGGTGTTGCATGCTATCTTCGATCGTTTTTCAGGAGGCCCGGTTGGAATAAAAACCCTTTCAGCCTATCTGGGCGAGGAGGCTGAAACTATTGAAAACTCTATAGAGCCGTTTTTGGTTAGGCAGGGTCTCCTTGTCAGGACCCCCAGAGGCCGTCAGATTACCGATTTAGCCAGGAAACACATGGGTTTCAAGGAAGATCTATCTGGCTTTGAGTTATACTTATGAGGTTCGTCTTAGAAGGTTGTCATGTCTCTTGAGTTATTGTTCCCCATTGCCCTTGTTCTCCTCCTGGTTGCTTTTTTCTTTTCGCAAATGAAAAGAAAAAGGGAGATGGCTGCTCTTCAAGCCAAGTTGCTCCCGGGTGTGTGTGTAATGACTTCTTTTGGCCTTTTTGGTACTTTGAAGAATATAGATGACGAAAAAGCGCTCCTCGAGATTGCTCCCGGGTGTGTTGTGTCAGTTCATGCGAGAACGATTGCCCGGGTTGAGGAATTGCAGGCGCCAGGTGAACAGGTATTAGATGAAAGACCCGAGGATACAGATGTACTGCGAAGCCCTGAGGGTGCTGGTGTATCGGTATCTAAAAATACTTCACGAAGTGCTTCACGGAGATCTGGTGCTACAAAACAAGCGGTGAAGCAGAGAAGTACGGCGGGAAAAACTGGGACTGCACGTTCTGCCGCCTCTTCATCCGCTGCACCCAAGGCGAGGTCGACACGTTCTGCAAGGGATAAGTAAGGCTTCTGCAGAATCTCGTGAATGCATAAATTCCCACCTGCAATAAGAAAGGCGAGGAGATCTCTTGGCATCCTGGCTGTGGTTGTCCTTCTCCTTCTTTCTCTAGATATCTGGCAGGTCTTTTTCTCTGGCAGTACCTTTCTGCCGAAGCTCGCCCTAGATCTTGAGGGCGGAACGCAGATTGTCTTGCGTGCTAAGTCTGCCGAAAAGGAGATTACCAGCGAACAGCTCCAGCAGGCAGTTGCTATTATTCGCAATAGGGTTGATTCAAGCGGAATCTCCGAGGCAGAGATTTCCGTCCAGGGTAGTACAAATATATCCGTATCTATTCCTGGCACACCCTCTAAGGAGGTTTATGACAGGATTCGCTCTTCATCCAAGATGGATATGCGTGCTGTTTTACTAACGAAGCCCATTCAGCATGCTGCTATGAATGAAGGGTCCACACATGCAGGTTCGACAGCCAGCGCCGCGATTGGTGATAAGAATGCCACACGTGGGTCGCCGAAATCTAGCGAGCATCGGAAAAATATTCCCAAGACTCCACACGATACGTCTGGCATGATTCCTTCTCCGCGCCCAAAAAATGGCAGCGATATGGCGTGGATTACGAAATACTGGCGCGATCGTTTTGATTCACACAATTGTAAAGATAACGCCGGGGACAGTACCCCAGATAATCTTCCCCTTGTTGTATGTGATCAGTACGGAACCACAAAGTATCTACTGGGACCTGTTGAAGTAAGCGGAACTGATATATCAAGAGCGGTGGCAGATCCCGTTTCATCGCATTTTGCAGGTGCTTCTATTGGCTGGGGTGTTACGATTACCTTTAACGCGCACGGTGGTGAGAAATTTAAGGATGTGTCAAATCGCCTTATATCTCTTGCGGCCCCCAGAAATCAGTTTGCAGCCGTTTTGGATGGAGTTGTTATAACAGCTCCTGAAGTCAGGGGTGTTACCAGTAATCCGCAGATAACGGGTAACTTCAACCAGACAACTGCCACTGCTCTTGCCAGTCAGCTTAGTTTCGGGTCTCTTCCAGTTAGCTTTGAGGTCCAGTCAAGCGAAAATATTTCCGCCACCCTAGGATCGAGCCAGTTACAAAGCGGAATCTTGGCTGGGATCCTGGGAATGATTCTTGTTGTGGTTTATTCATTGTTTCAGTACCGACTTCTTGGGCTCTTGACAGTATCATCTCTCATTTGCTCGGCTATTGTTACTTATCTTGTAATAACCTTCCTTTCCTGGCAAAACGGGTATCGTCTCTCTTTAGCTGGTGTTGCCGGTCTGATTGTTGCAATTGGTATTACTGCCGATTCCTTCATAGTGTATTTTGAACGGGTTAAGGATGAGTTACGAGAAGGAAGGGATATTGTCCGTGCAGTGGATCGTGGGTGGTCACGCGCACTGCGGACAATTTGCGCCTCTGATGCAGTGAACTTTTTGGCTGCTATTGTTTTGTTTTTAGTCGCGGTGGGAAGCGTAAAGGGTTTTGCGTTTACCCTTGGCCTTACAACTCTTGTTGACTTGCTTGTTGTTGTATTCTTCACGCATCCCGTTTTGCAGTATCTTTCCCACAGTAGTTTCTTTACTCGGAAATACAGTGGTTTGAATGTTAAATCAGCTGTTTACAGGGGTAGGCTTATGACGCGTGATAAATCTCAAAAGACGATAGCAGAGCGAAAGGCCGGGCATTAATGGCGTGGTTTGCGCGGTTTAGTGACGATCTTTACAGTGGACGGAGATCAATAGACTTCGTTGGTCGGTATAAGATATGGTATTCCGCGTCTTTTGTTATTCTTCTTGTCGCAATTCTCGGACCGTTCTTTCACGGTGGATACAAATTTGGCATTGAATTCACCGGAGGTTCTCAGTTTGTTATTTCTGATGTGAAGCAAAAAAGCATTGAGCTTGCGAGAGAAGTAGTGAAGAAAACTGTAGACAAGCCATCTGTTGTGACAACTTTCGGTAAGGGCCTTGTTGTAAGAACAGATCAGCTATCAGATACTCAGTCAAATAGTGTGCGTGATGCCCTTGCCGATACGTATGGGGTGTCACATGACGCGGTCGCGGCATCATACATTGGTCCAAGTTGGGGGCAAGACGTTACAAGACAGGGAATACAGGGGCTTGTTATTTTTTTGCTCCTTGTCTTTGTTGTTATGGCACTTTACTTCAGAACTTGGAGGATGTCCCTATCGGCTATTATTGCGCTTTTTCACGACCTTATCATCACAGCTGGTATTTACGGTTTGTTGGGTCTTGAAATAACTCCTGCTGCAGTTATTGGCTTATTGACAATTCTCGGATATTCACTCTATGACACCGTTGTTGTCTTTGATAGGGTACGTGAAAATAGGGCTCTTGATCCAACTTGCTCGGATTATAAGGGGATAGTGAATAGGGCAGTCAATCAGACGTTTGTCAGGTCTATTAATACTTCTCTTATAGCAGTCTTGCCGGTTGCTTCGATATTGTTCATTGGCTCTTTGATCCTTGGTGCAAGTACGCTGAGTGATATATCTGTTGCGCTTTTTATCGGAATGCTGGCCGGTGCGTATTCAACGATTGTTATAGCTTCTCCAACATATGCTTTGTTATGCAAGAAATTACCTTCTGGGAAAGAAAAGCGTCTAAGAAAAGCATCTGTCAAGGCGCCGGGTTGATGTATGTCCTATTCATAGTTGCCTGAGATCTGTATAAAACCGCGCACGCTCTAGCGCACAGGCTGCTGAAATGCTTGGAATCCCTTCGAGTGCGTTTTGACCTGTTGAAAACTTCATATATTGAGTGTTTTTTGTCGTACTGTTTTTACGAAACAATTTATTGCACAATTTCTGTAAAGGATCTGAATGTTTAGAAAGACCATAATTCCTGTGATGGTTCTGCTCTGCGTACATTCCCAGTTTTTCTCGTCATTCACGAAGACAGATCATGTTTACGCCGATACATCTCTTACCCCGGGAGACGGTGAATATATCGCTGAAAAATCAGAACACAGAGTGAAGCACCCACGTCCTAATCGCGGTGGTCATGGTCGCAAAAGGGTTGGGTCTGTTTCACCTAGCAGGGTAAAACCTGATTGGCATTATGTCAGAGGTACAGATACTTTATGTGCGCCAGGCACCTGGGGGTGTGCGCCACTTGGTAACGACAAGCCTCCTGGCAAAACACCTGTACGCAAACCTATAAAGCGGAGTATTTCAATACGTGATCTATATGATCAGAAGAGAATAGCACCCCCGCCTCCAACAATCAGTGTAAAGCCGTACGCATTAGTGCGCAGACCAGTTGATATAACTGCAATTGCAAGAAGCAGAAGCGGTACTTTCAATCTCTTGGGTGATGATTTTGATGTCAGGATTTACCCGGTTAGATATTCCTGGACATATGGCGATGGCTATTCGGATGTGTCTTACACGAATCGAGCCAGTCATGTGTATGGGCAGGTAGGAAATCATATTGTAACCCTGAGAGTCTTTTATAGAGCAAAAGTTAACTGGGGGACCGGATGGGAACCTGCGATTGGTGAAATATTTCTGGATGCCCAACCACGTAATATTGACGTTTTTGGCTGGAAGATAAGTCTCTTTGCTGATAACTGTTACACAAACCCGTTTGGTCAAGGATGCTAAGCGACACTCCAGCATACTGAGCATATAGATTGCATTTTGTATAACAATATTTGAGATTTATTAATGGGCTTCTGTGTCTTCTCTTAGCTTCAGAGATCTTGTATTGCGTAAGCGTAACAGGCCAGGCTCAGACCATCTAAGTATGTAGGTAAATATAAATTACATGCATCTGTCGTGTTGACTATTTTTCTGTGTTTTGCGGGGTTCCTGAAGAGCTAAAATGTGCACAGGAGCTTTGTAATGAAAATAGCAAATATAAGTCTTTTCTCCAGGTTGTTTAGTCAGTATCGTACAACCGGCATAGATAATATTTTGAAAGTCATTGCAAAGCATCACCCAAAGGCTGATCTATCCGGGGTAACTCTGGCCTACAAAATTGCCAGTGAGTGTCATAAGGGTCAAAAGAGGTACTCTGGAGAAGAATATATTTCGCATCCAGTTGCGGTGGCGGAAATACTGTCAGATCTTGGAATGGGCCCAAATGGCGTTTCTGCTGGACTTTTGCATGACACCGTTGAGGATACTGATTTCACAATAGACCAAGTATCGGAAACTTTTGGCCAGGAAGTCGCTCTGTTAGTTGACGGGGTGACAAAGCTCGATCGCATGAAATACGGCGTAAATGTGCAGAGCGAGAGCTGGCGGAAGATGATTGTTGCGATTTCTAAGGACATAAGAGTTCTTGTTATAAAGCTTGCTGACAGACTGCATAATGCAAGAACTTGGGGTTTTGTTCCGATTGAATCGGCTAAGCGTAAGGCCCGTGAGACTTTGGAAATATATGCCCCATTATCTGGCAGACTCGGCATACAAAATATAAAAACTGAATTAGAAGATCTATCTTTTATGGTGCTTGAGCCAAAGATTTATCAGGAAATTTTGGAGCTTGTAAATAAACGCTCCCCCAGGCGAGAGAAACTTATAAATGAGGTTCGCTCGGGGATTGACGATGAATTGAAGCTTCTGAGAATTCGCGGTAAGGTATCGGGGAGGCCAAAGGAAATATATTCGATTTATCAAAAAATGGTCTTGCGCGGTCATAGTTTCTCAGACATACAAGACTTAGTAGCTTTCCGAATCGTGGTTCCTACTCTGCGTGATTGCTATGCAGTTTTGGGTAGTATGCACACACGGTGGACACCAATGCAGGGGAGATTTAAGGATTATATAGCAACCCCAAAGTCGAATTTTTATCAGTCAATACACACAACAGTTATGCTCGATGGGGGTTTTCCGGTAGAAATACAGATCAGAACCCCAGAAATGCATCGTCAGGCAGAATTTGGGATTGCTGCCCACTGGAAATACAAGGAAAAACTGCGATCTCCTACGGTTGCATTCAGAAAAACTGCGGCACTTGATCATGAGTCTGTCTATATCTCGCGCATAGCCGACTGGCAGGAAAGCAGTGATTCAAACGAGTTGCTCGAGAATATGCGCTATGAGTTGAGCGTAAAGGACATTTATGTTTTTACGCCTGCCGGCAAGCTTGTAGGACTTCCAGCAGGATCAACACCTGTTGATTTTGCCTATGCCGTACATACCGAAGTTGGGCACAGAACTGTTGGCGCAAAGGTTAATTCCAGTATGGTTTCACTGGACACACCGTTATCCACAGGCGATGTAGTAGAGGTACTGACGATTAAGTCTGCCAACTACTCTCCAAACAAAAACTGGCTTGAGTTTGTAAAAAGCACAAGGGCGAGAAATAAGATAAAAAGTTTCTTTACTAAAAGCCGGAGAGAAGAGGCAATTGAGCTGGGTAAAAACGCTCTTTTAAAATGCTTTAGAAAGCGCAATGTGTCCGTAAAATATGTTCAAAAGCGCCTACCCGAACTCCTGTCATCTCTGCGCTTTAGTGATATCAATGATGTCTACCGCGCTGTTGGCGAGGGAAGGCTTAAAGCCTTGGCCGTTGTTGACACCCTGTCCAAGCTGATTCATGACACCGTTGAGGATGAGACATCCCCGATACAGGTTATTAGAACAGACAAACCTGCAACAGACAAACCTGCAAACGAGCCATCTGTTCTGGTTCGGGGGATACATGATATCCTAGTGCGCCTTGCAAGGTGCTGCACACCAGTTCCCGGCGATGAGATTATCGGTTATGTCACGAGAGGTACGGGGGTTTCGGTTCACATCATGTCCTGCGGCAATATCTCACATATGCCGGAGAAAGATAGCAGGTTGGTCAAAGTTGAATGGAGCCGTAGCGCCCAGACAAAGCCATTCAGGGTGTCTATTCAAATTGATGGCCTAAACAGGCCCGACTTGATCAATGATATTACCAAGGTTTTTTCTGAATATCGTATAAATATCCTATCTGCTAATCTCTCAACAAATCAGCATAGGGCCAGTAATAAATTTGTATGCGAAGCCTATGACGTCTCGCGTTTGGAAAAGGTTATGTCTGAAATACGGAAAATAGACTCTGTATACGATTGTTATAGAGCCTAAAAACTGTGGCCGAAACCTCTTGTGACTGAAACCTCTATGGAAGGGTTTTTTTAAGGGGCCTTACTCTCCGGCAGTCGAGTTTCTCAGGCGAGTTGCCACAACAAGTTTTGCTATGCCAGACTTCCTGTTGGCCGCCTGATTGGGGTGTATAACGCCTTTGCTAACGGCTCTATCAAGCTTCAAAGAAGCACGTCTGAGGGCATCTTCCGCCCTTGGCAAATCATTATCGCGCGCCGCACGCTTGACCAGGCGGATAAGTGTCTTGAGCTCACTCTTGACCGCCTTGTTTCGCAAGCGGTTATTCTCGTTTGTCCGGTTCCTTTTTATCTGAGACTTTATATTAGCCACTGACTAAGACACCTCGCGCTCTAGAATTCTTTAACACAAATAACCCTTTTGAATATTAACCCTTTTGACACAAATATTAATTGACACAAATATTAACCCGTACAAGAGACGGCAAGCACCCACGCAGCACCGTCAGGCTTACGCTCGAGCTAAACTGACCGGAAGGAGGAGGGCGACAAACCCCACAGCTCGAACCAGCCAGTCAGATCGGGCAAAACTATGCTATCAGATGTAATAATGGCCCATGATCGCAACAATTTATGCATAGAATTTTTTTATGACTGATAGGGTTCTGCCTGAGCAAATACGTAATTTTGGGATTATTGCGCATGTAGATCACGGTAAATCAACTCTTGCCGACCGCATACTTCAACTAACTGGCGCGGTTTCTGATCGGGATATGCGTGAACAGTATCTTGACCGGCTTTATATAGAGCGCGAGCGGGGCATAACCATAAAAAGCCAGGCTGTTACGCTGCAGTGGGATTGCGATGCGACGCAATATGTCTTGAACATGGTTGACACCCCCGGACATGTTGATTTTACATATGAAGTCTCTCGTTCTTTGGCCGCGTGTGAAGCGGCTGTTATTCTCGTCGATGCCACCCAAGGGGTTGAAGCGCAAACCTTGGCCAATCTTCATCTTGCAATTGAGAATAATCTCTTGATAATACCCGTTTTGAGCAAAGTTGATCTGCCTTCTGCCGACGTCGAAGGGGCAACGCTGGAGCTGTCAGAGGTTTTGGAATGTCGAGTAGAAGACGTAATGCATGTATCGGGTAAAACAGGTTATGGCGTAAAAGAACTACTTGATCTAATTGTCAGAAAAGCTCCGCCCCCGAAAGGGGATGTTACCTCTGCCCCTCGCGCGCTTATCTTTGATTCTATCTATGACTCGTACAGAGGGGTTGTAACGTATGTAAAAATGTGCGATGGAACGATACGTGTCGGTGACAAAATAAGAATGATGTCGACAGGCGCTGAGCATACCTTATTGGAAGTGGGTGTTTCTAACCCCGAACCGCAATCGCGCCACAGTCTCTCAGTTGGTGAAGTCGGTTATTTCATAACAGGCGTCAAAGACGTCAGGAAATCCAGGGTTGGGGATACAATTACAACCGATACTCACACAGCTACAGTACCTTTGCCAGGCTACTCAAATCCCAAGCCGATGGTGTTCTCAGGTATTTACCCGCTTAACGGAAACGAGTACTCTGCGCTTCGCGAAGGGCTTGACAGATTAAAACTCTCTGACGCATCGATTGTGTACACTCCAGAGACATCTGCTGCTCTTGGCTTTGGTTTTAGATGCGGATTCTTGGGTCTCTTGCACATGGAGATAGTAAGTGAAAGACTTAACCGTGAATTTGGTCTTGCGACGATTTCAACGGCCCCCAGTGTCGCTTACGAAATCACTCCTGATGGTGAAAAAACTTTGGTCGTTATGAACCCTAGTGACTTTCCGTCTGGCAAAATAAAAGAAATAAAAGAGCCAACCGTCAAGGTGTCCATATTGTCTCCAAAGGAGTACATCGGTTCGATTATGGAACTCTGTCAAGCACGACGTGGTGTTATGCAGGGTATTGAGTACTTTGGCTCAGTAAGAGCTGAACTTATTTACGTCATGCCCCTCGCTGAAATAGTGTTTGACTTTTTTGACAGTTTAAAGAGTAGGACAAAAGGGTACGCTAGCTTTGACTATAATCCTGAAGGCAGTCAGCCCGCCGACCTGGTAAAAGTTGATATCCTATTGCAAGGAAACAAGGTAGACGCATTTAGTGCAATAGTCCACAGCAGTAAGGCGTACTCTTATGGGTCCAGTATTTCAAAGCGCTTGAGTGAGCTTATTCCACGACAACAGTTTGAGGTGCCTATTCAGGCCGCGATTGGATCCAGAGTTGTAGCGCGTGAAACCATTCGTGCTGTTAGAAAGGATGTTGTGGCCAAGTGTTACGGTGGTGACATTACTAGAAAACGCAAGTTGCTTGAAAAGCAGAAGCAGGGCAAGGCCCGCATGAAGCTGATTGGCAGGGTCGAGGTTCCGCAGGAGGTATTTGTTGCAACGCTTTCATCGTACAAATAAACGTGGTGGCCTTATGTCACGGGCCTCGGCTAAATCATTTAGATTTGCGCCCGCACAGTATCCATGTGTTGGTGTGACAGATTGTCTGGGGTCTCCAAAATATGTTCCGAGTGGTTATAGACTGGTTGAAGCTTCAGTAAGCCTAGGTAGTGGTGATAAGCGTTTCTTTTCTTCTCGAGAATTGCTTATGTGCTGGAAAGTTCATCGTCTTGCTGGACTTAATGTGAGGGTTTTAGATCCTGGGGAAGTTGATTGTCTGGGTGGATCACCGATATTGAGAGATAAGGAGCGAATTCTTGATGAGAGTGGTTTTGATTTTGCCCGCCCTGGATGCATTGTTGCGCTAAGGAGCGGCCTGCGGCGTGTTCGTTCTGTTATGCGGGTTGTTTATGCTGTCAGTGATGTGAATCGAGTGGCCCTAATTTTGGCTTCAATTGTCGGTCATGGGTTGCATCTTGAGGAGGGGTTTTTTATCGAAAAGCATCCTGATTCTTCTGTTAGATTTACTGTGAGAATCCTCAGGAGGGCCTCATGTGTTTCTTGGATAACAATGAATGCGAGCAAACATCTAGTTTCGCGGTATCTTCGCGTCTTAGATCCTACTTGGGCTCTATAGCCTTAGTGTCTTTGAATCTGTAAATTGTTGTCATTTTATTTGACAGTGTTTATACAGCTTTTTGCTCTAGTGAGGGATTTTACGCGTAGAACATAATGACCTTTATCAGATTCATGTACTGGATTGATGCCGAGGACTTTTCCATATACAAGCGTTTATCTTTTGAAACTTGTAGTGGATTCTGAATTCTTTGCTTTCAGGCTCTGGGGAAGATGTGTGTTTGACTGGAAAAATAACAATATTGATAGTTTTGAATAAGGAGGTCAAGGTCTGATTTATGCTAGTTTTGACCCTTGAGTATTATGTTCGATAGAGGGAGTGAAGAAGGTCTGTAGATCAGAGTCTTATCGGGGGTGAAAGGGTTTATTCATGTCCCTTGAGCTTCGGATTTGTGGTATGCCTTGTAATTTTTGGGCTATCTTTCTGAATTTTTGACCTTTGTAAGATGGAAGATTTATATGGCATTCTTGGTGTTGACCATAATGCGAGTGTTGACGAAATAAGAAGAGCTTATAGGCGCCTTGCGCGTGAGTTGCATCCCGATATAAATCCGGATTCAGCTGATCGCTTTAAGGCTGTAACACATGCTTACAATATTTTGAGCGACCCTGAACAGCGTCAACGGTATGATCGGCATGTATCAGGTGGTTTTTCGTCTGATTTTAATCTGTCTGATCTATTCCAGAGTTTTTTTGATACATCTGCTGAATTTCAGAGAGGCTCTGATTTACTTGTCAATATTGATATTGACCTAAAAACAGCTATTTATGGCGGATCACAGGTTGTAAAGATCGACTCACTCGTTGTTTGTGATGTGTGTAATGGCACTCGGAGTGAGCCGGGATATAAGGCCGAGGTATGTTTTGACTGCAACGGTTCTGGTGTAGTCAGGGGTGAGGTAAGGACGACGCTTGGCAATTTGATTACCCAGAATACATGCTCGAAGTGCCGAGGTAATGGCGAGAGGATAGATCATCCCTGCAGGAGATGTTACGGTAACGGGAGCCGCAGTGCCCCCAGAGATATTACAATCAATATTCCCCCCGGGGTAGAAACCGGAATGAGAATAAAAATCCCGAATATGGGCAATGCCGGCGGGGCAATGCCAGGTGATTTATATGTTGATTGCAAGGTTAAAGAACATCCTTATTTTCTCCGTGACGGTCAGGATCTGTACTGCCGACTCGATATAAGCCTCGTTGACGCCTTACTTGGCACAAAGGTAAAAATTGACAGCTTAGATGGAGAGCTTGCTGTTGTTATTCCAGCTCTGAGTCAGAATAGGGATGTGATTCGGATTGCGAATAAAGGCGCAGTGACTCTGAGGGGGGGAAAGGGCGATCTTTGTATTGTTCTGAATGTATTGCTCATGCAGAAATTAGATCCAGAACACCGTGCGTTACTGAAAAAGATTATGCCTAACCCACCAAAACCGAAGCTTGCAAAGCGTACATCAGGATTTTTTTCGTGGCTGAAAAATAAGTTTACATAAGATACCTTTCTAAAAAATTCTGTC
The DNA here is from genome assembly GCF_000007485.1 of Tropheryma whipplei str. Twist. NCBI lineage: Bacteria > Bacillati > Actinomycetota > Actinomycetes > Micrococcales > Tropherymataceae > Tropheryma > Tropheryma whipplei. Next base: position 364,031 of record NC_004572.3, read on the forward strand.
GGTGTTATCATGAGCGGATTTTTTATTGCTGAGAACCTTTCTGAGCTATCAGAAGGTGACACGGTTTTTCTATCAGATAGGGAACAGAGGCATGCCTGTCTTTCGCGAAGAATAAGAGTTGGCGAGGAAATTGGTCTAACAGACACAATGGGTCGCACAGCGAATGCCCGGGTCACTGTGTCAAGCCAGCCAGGAACCATTACCGCAAGGATAATGAATCTTACTCTTCATAAGCCCAATCGCGTCACTGTTTCCTTGCTTCAAGCTCTGTGCAGACGCGCAAGCGCAGAATCTGCTGTGCGGAGCGCTGTTGAGCTCGGTGTTGACAGGATAGTGCCCTGGAAATCAGATCGAAGTTTCAATTCATCGAGTCGCAGGTGGTCGAGTATTGCACGTGAGGCTGCCAAGCAGTCACGGCGTGCATGGTTTCCCGTTGTGAAGGCTGATATACCATCAGAACGGCTTGTCGAAGAAATTGGAGACTCTCTTGCCATCATTTTAGATCCAGGATCCAATACAAGACTTAGCTCTCTCGGGAATTTGTTTCTACAGAGAAAATCAGTTTTTCTTCTAATTGGCCCTGAAGGTGGGATTACCAGGGAAGAGATTTCCACAATACCGGGAATTTGCTGTAGCTTGGGAATTGAGACTCTTAAATCCTCCACAGCGAGTGTTGCGGCCTTGTCGCTTGTTAATTTTTTCCTGGGGCGATGGTAATTTTCCTGCCTCATCGGGTATTATCATAGCCAGATATGACGTCTATTTTTACAAGAATCATAAATCGTGAGGTTCCGGCAGAGATTCTTTTTGAGGATGATGAATTTATATGTATAGAGGATATTGCGCCAAAGGCGAAAATTCATTATCTTGTAATAGCGAAACATCCGTGGAAAGACGTAACAGAGGCGGTGCGTGATGACCCCCTCTTTGTGAATAAAATTCTTGCAATAGCGGTTAGGCTAACAAAGGATTTTGGCAGTCAGTTTAGGCTCATTTTCAATACCGGGGCCCTTGTCGGGCAGACTGTTTTTCATGTTCATGCCCACATATTGTCGGGTGAAGCACTGGGTGAGTGACAGGTTTGCTGTATCTGCAGAACAGCTCGGGGTACAACGATTGTTATTTTAAAACCGAATCTCTAGTTGATTTTCTCTACCGTACGTTATTCATAGACAAGGGCTCATATCTTGGTGTGAGTTTTATAACTGCAGCAGAAATGCGTGACTTAAAGATTAAGCATTTTGGGGTGAATGAGGATTCCGATGTTTTAAGTTTTCCAATCGATGAAATAGCCCCTGGCAGTGAAAATTCACTTGTCTATGGTGTCCTGGGTGATATCGTCGTCTGTCCAGAGACCGTAATGCGCCAGGCTGTGCGGCATCCATTTGAGCATGAAATCTATTTGCTCGTGGTACATGGTTTTTTGCATTTGCTCGGGTTTGATCACTCTGATGCGCCCTCTAAAAAGGAAATGTTTTCTCTCCAGGCAAAGCTCATAGAGGATTTTTTTGCCCTGGAGAATCTTGGAACGCCTTCTGAAGAGATTACAATAACCCCAGACCTTAGGCCTTCGCTTGGTCGTATCTAGATCCCCCGGAGGCTATAGATCGGGGATAATTACACTCGTTGGCAGGCCAAATGTTGGAAAGTCGACGCTTATAAATTCTCTTGTTGGAGAACATCTTTCGATAACCAGTGATAAGCCACAAACTACAAGAAGAATTATCCGCGGTGTTATAAGCAGGATGAATGCACAAATTGCAATAACAGATACACCGGGGATTCATAAACCGAAAACCCCATTCGGTAAAGGTTTGAATGAAATGACCACTTGTGCTCTGTCTGCCTCCGACTCAATTGGTATATGCCTCCCGGTAAATCAAAAAATAGGCTCGGGGGACAGGTTCATCCTGGATAAAGTTGAGGCCATTGGGCCATATAAAAAAATTGCAATTGTAACAAAAATTGACCGCGTAGAAAAGCGTGATTTGTTGCTAAAGTTATCCGAAATATCTGACCTTGGGTGTAATTTTGCCGCCGTTGTTCCAGTTTCTGCAAAACGGGCGGTTCAGATTGATTTATTGAAAGATGTCTTTTTCGAGAATTGCCTCAATTTTTCTGAAAAGCTATTTTTTGATCATGAAAAGCCTTCCGTGTCTGATCAGATATCTGAGCTAATTCGTGAAAAAGCACTTTGTCTATTGGAGCAAGAGATTCCCCACTCATTGCTTGTAGAGGTTGAAGAGATTTTGACGGATAGCAATAGGGTTTTTATTCATGCCAATTTGTATGTTGAAAGAAACAGTCAAAAAATGATTGTTTTAGGCAAGGGTGGCAGAACAATTAAAAACATATCAATTACTTCGCGGTTAGCCATTGAATCATTTCTTGGCAAAAAGGTATATCTACGTCTTATTGTGAAGGTTGTGAAGAACTGGCAAAAAAGTGAGTCATTTCTTGGCAAGATTTACCTTTCCTGAATGGTACGTGTGTAAGAATTGGGATGTGAGCGGGCATTATCGTGACAGAGCTATTGTTCTTAGAACAAAACCACTGGGTGAAGCAGACAGGATCATTACCCTCTTTACACGGTCCAATGGAACATCGGATTTTGTTGCCAAGGGAATTAGGCGTCCTAAGTCTCGCTTTGGCTCTTCGCTTGAACCTTTTACCGTAATCGATGCTTTTTTGTACATCGGTCGTGGTATGGACGGTGTAAGTCAGGCAGAAATTCTGGCATCATATGGGTCGAGGCTTGTGAAAAGTACGGAATCTTATATTGCTGCAAATGTTATTGCAGAGACTGGGAGACGTCTCGGTATTGCCGGTGGGTCGGTTCAGCAGTTTGATCTTTTACACGGTGCCTTTTCAGCACTTTCGAGAGGAATTAGCTCGCCTGAGGCTATCTGCAGTTCATACCTTCTGCGTTCTATGTCTGCAGCGGGATGGCGGCCTGCGCTTGAAAATTGCGCCAAATGCCTTTTACCTCTCGTAGAGTACACAATAGATATTTCTGCAGGTGGTCTTGTTTGCACTTCTTGTTCAGAACATCCGGTGGTAAACAATAAGTTATGCGAGTATCTTTTGGCCTTGAGGGAGGGCGATTGGCCCTATATAAACGAGTCCGATGAGTCGCTTCGCGGACAGGCAAGAAACTTTGTCTTTGAGTATACGCAGTGGCATATTGATCATCCATTGAAAAGCCTAAAAATTGTTGCGAAGTCCTGGTGAGGATATGCTGGCAGGAAATGTGTAATCGTGGAGATATTTTCAGTCGACTGGACGGGTCAAACTCCGCCGCATATCCCGAGGAAATCTTTGCCAAGACATGTTGCGGTTGTTATGGATGGAAATGGGCGCTGGGCTAATCAGCGTAATTTGCCGCGTATTGAGGGGCATAAAGCCGGCGAAAGCGCTTTGATTGATGTTGTGGCCGGGGCTGTTCAGGTTGGTGTACCGTATTTATCTCTGTATGTATTTTCAACAGAAAACTGGCTTAGGGCACCTGATGAAGTTCGGTTTCTGTTAAGATTTACGCGCGATGTAATTGCTCGGCGTCGTGAACTTTTTGCTCATTGGGGTGTTAGGGTGCGCTGGTCTGGCGTACCAAATAGGCTTGGTAAAGTTCTTGTCAAAGAATTGAGGGATACGGAGGAAATTACCAAGAAAAACACTGCTATGAATCTGAATGTGTGCCTCAATTACGGTTCGAGACAGGAAATTGTAAATGCTATAAAAAGCATTGTAAGTGATGTAAATAGTGGTCTCATCTCTGCTAAGTCAGTTAACGAAAAAATCATCTCTAGGAGAATGTACATGCCTGATTTTCCAGATGTTGATTTATTCCTGCGATCTTCCGGTGAAAATAGGATGAGTAACTTTATGCTCTGGCAGTCTGCATATGCAGAGCTTATCTTTATGTCAAAACTTTGGCCAGATTTTAGACGTGACGATTTCTGGGCTGCATTGCGTGCCTACTCGGGCAGAAGTCGTAGGTTTGGCAGATAGAATGCGCTGTTGACACTGTTAACCTGTAAGACATTTCGCGCACGGTGTTCGTACACTTCTCATATGAAACAGTTTACTTACAATGATTTCGATCGAGAGCGTCTGTATCCCGAAAAAACAGAAAACATAAGGGATAGTTTTACTCGTGATCGAGCCCGTGTTGTTCATGCTGCTTACATGAGACGATTGGCCGATAAAACCCAGGTCTATAGTCCTCTTTTACATTTAACAACCGTTAGGAACCGCCTTACACATTCAGTTGAGGTTGCTCAGATTGGAATGGATATTGCACACCTAATTGGGGTGAATCAAAATATTGTCGATACGGCGTGCTTGGCGCACGACATAGGCCATCCACCGTTCGGACATAACGGAGAGAGGGTGTTGAACAAATGGGCGTGTGAGATAGGTGGTTTTGAAGGAAATGCTCAGACTTTTCGGGTTATTACACGTCTTGAGCCAAAAGTTTACGCACCTGATACTAGACGTAGTTTTGGGCTAAATCTTACAAGGGCCAGCCTAAACGCAGTGTGTAAATACCCCTGGTCATTGAAAGATGCACGAAGGTTTTGTATTGCAACAAAAGAGACTACGGGTCTTCAAAACCTTCTGTGTGACTGTGATGCGGTTCATAAATTTGGCTTTTATGAAGAAGATAGGGAAACTTTTTCCTGGGTACGCAAGCTCTCGAGGGCTCATATCTTGAGCATTGAGGCTCAGATAATGGATTTTGCTGATGATGTAGCTTATTCGGTTCATGATTTTGAAGATTCTCTGCTCTTAGAGCGGAACTTACACTCTGTTTTGCGCTCACAAAACTTACCGCACCAAATTCAAAGATTTATGACAGAAACCTTCAGTTGTGAAATCGCTGATAAAGCCGATGAGGCTTTTTCTAATCTAAGTGAGATGTGGCGTGATTTGTCTCGCAATATTGCTTTTGGCTCGTTACACAATAAATATCTGACAGGTATTTCTATGCGGGGGTTTTTAGCGCGTTTGAAGAACCTTACAAGTAATCTAATAGGACGCTTCGCATATGCTGCGATTGAACGCACGCGAGAATCACTTGTTGAGCGTGATAGATCTGACGCACAGCTTGTTGTACCGAATACAACTCTGGCCGAGATAGCGCTCCTGAAATCAATGGTTTTTGTGTGTGTTATGCAGAAAAGAAAACAGTTTTATGTTTTACAAGCCAAGGCCCTGCTGCGACTTGTAGAAAAAATATGGGAACTTGCCTGTAAGGATGCATATGCCCTTGATGATCTTTTTCGCGAGGATTGGGAGCTTGCAAAGTGTGAGGCGGAAAAACGCCGGGTTGTTTTGGATCAAATTGCTAGCCTTACTGATCTTGATGCTCTATTACTTATGCAACGGTACTGCTCAGAATCAGATGCTGTAAGAGAATTTCTCATGAAATCAGAGAGCGCGAGATCACAATTATGAGCAAGATCAAGCAAGAGGTTATTCACGAAATAAAAGAAAGAGCAAACATCCGAGAGATTATTGGCGAGTACACAAACTTGAAGCGTCAGTCTGCTGGTGCATACGCCGGGTTGTGTCCATTTCATAGCGAGCGAACACCGAGTTTTCATGTTCGTGAAACGGGTCTATATCATTGCTTTGGCTGCGGTAAGGGTGGGGATGTTATTAGCTTTGTTCAGGAAATAGAAGGCCTAAATTTTGTTGATGCGGTCGAGCAGCTCGCAAGAACTCTAGGGATCACAATTGTTTATTATGAAGGTGACTCCACGCCGGATAGTAGAAGTAATCTGCTTGCCGCCTGCAAATCTGCCGCAGAGTTCTATTCTGAACAGCTACTGAGTTCCACCCCCGCAGTCACTTTCCTAAAGTCTCGGGGATTTGACAGAGACCTGTGTGAGAGATATCAAATTGGTTTTTCGCCCACGAATTCTGGTGACCTTTATAAACACCTAAGAGATAAAGGATTTACCCTACAACAAGCAGTTGCAGCGGGATTGCTAAATCCATCTGGTATGGATCGCTTCAGAGCACGAATAGTATGGCCGGTGAAGGATGTTACTGGAAACATAGTAGGCTTCGGTGCAAGAAAACTTGCTGAAGATGCTCAGGGACCAAAGTATATAAACAGTCCCGAAAGCAGCCTATATAAAAAGAATTCCCTCCTATATGGGTTTGATGTTGCAAAAAAGGCTATTTCAAAGAAGGATCGTGTTGTGATTGTTGAGGGTTATACAGATGTTATGTCCTGTCACCAGTCTGGCATTGATGAAGCCGTCGCAACTTGTGGCACTTCTTGGGGTATCGGTCATATGAGGCTGATAAAGCGGATGCTTTCCGATTCCGGAGTGCTTATCTTTGCTTTTGACGGTGATCAAGCAGGTCAGCATGCAATTATGCGCGCATTCAAAGACAGCCCGGAGATAGCTGCCAGATCATATGCTGCAATTTTCCCAAAAGGACTTGACCCATGTGAGCTGCGCATTAAAAATGGAGCGCAGGCAGTTATTGACTTGGTTGAGCGGGCTATTCCGTTGTACGAATTTGTAATTAATCATCAGTTGTCTAAATGCCCACTGGGGACATTCCCGGAGAGGCGTGCAGCACTTGCAAAGATTTTGCCTTTCTTGAAAGAAATTTCTGACAGAATCCTTCGTGATCATTACACAGGCCTTGTTTGCAGTCGGCTTGGAATTGACAGAGAGCAGGTCGATTTACTTTTGCCAAAACTTGAACATATATCTTCTAGATTCCATCCTTCAAAAATCCCATGGCAGGAAGATTGGAAAAAAAAGGAGTTTGCTGCCCCTACCAATCCTCCTGATGCCAGATTTGCGCTTGAGCAACAAGTTATAAAGAGTTTGTTGCAGTACCAGCACCTTCTTGAAAGGGATACCGCTATTGCCATGTGCGACTATTCCTTTCACAACCCAACCCTCTCTTTTATTGCCCAGATGATAGGCATGGTGATTCGGGAGCAGAATAGGAGTATCTCTCCTGCTGAATTTTCAAAATTAATCCATTCAACAGTTCCAAGTGAATATCACGCCACTCTACAGGCCCTTGAAGTTCTGCCCGTACCAGTGTCTCCGGATAAATTGGATTCATATTTAGAGGGCCTTGTGAGGAGTTTTGAAAATCAGCATCTTCTCGAAGAAAAGGCACTTCTTTTGAGGCAACTTAGCTCGGAGAAGAGCCTGGAGAAGAGCCTGGAACTACGACAGAGAATTGTTGAGCTTGAGAAGCAGCGCAACAGTCTTTTGCCAGACTGAGTATCTAAAGGCGGATATTACTCTGGATGCTTTAGGTGTTCCTTTGTGATATTGCGCAATTTCGCAGCGCAATACACAAAGGAAGATTAATTATTCGTAAATTCTGGACAAAGCATGCCATGATATCCTTTATCGCACAGTCCTCGATAGCTCAATTGGCAGAGCAGCCGGCTGTTAACCGGCAGGTTCTTGGTTCGAGTCCAAGTCGGGGAGCTTTTAGTACCGCAACCGCTTGGCTGCATGTTCTGGGCTGTTATTGTGCTTGACCTTTTGGTTAAAGGTTTATCTTTTGCGTGACCTGACTTGGCCAGATTGCATTACCTCTTGATCCGCAAGGGCGTGTGTGTCTTGCACTTAAACCCGCTCCTCCCCACACATCCTTTTGCAGCGCATATTCCGTTTTTCTTGTGTCAAGCTTGTTGCATTACGTGTTTTGTGTTACGGTCGTACTGTTTTGCGTGCAGTCTTGCGCTTTCCAGATTTTTAGGAGGTTACTTGACAGCAGTTAGTATTCGGTCTTCTTTTCCCAGCAGGGATGATAGATATTCCAGGTATGTGCCAAGTGTGGGCGCAAGAAGGAGGGGGCTCTTGAGGCGCAGTGAGGGCCGGTCTGCCCCTATGGCCTCTCTTGCCGTTGTTTTTATTTCTATTGCCGTCTCGACTGTTACAATGCCGGTTTATGCTGTCGATACGTATTCGGTTGCTTCTAATCCTTATGAGGTGCAGGCCGTGCAGGTTGGTGGCGCTCATACACTGCCCGCACTCAATGGCGATGCTTATTCTGTGGTGCGTCGTGGCGTTTCATCCTATCGTCCTGCTGTATTTGGCCTGAGTGCGGCACTAGTGCCCGTCCCATATACTCCGTCGAGTGTGCTTGATGTTGCGTCAGAGTATGTTGGTGTTCCGTATAGATTTGGCGGCGCGGACCCCTCTTACGGTTTTGACTGTTCCGGACTTGTGAAGTATGTTTTTGCTCGCTTTGGCATAGCCCTCCCGCACTCTGTCTCTGGCCAAGCCGCCGCGGGGAGAATTGTGCCGCGCTCGCAGGCAAGACCCGGAGATCTTGTTTTCATGCCGGGTCACAATGGTTTCTATGTTGGCCCAGGCTTGATTCTCCACGCACCGGACTATGGCCGATCTGTCCGTGTGGCGCGGATCTGGACGGATAACTACTATATTGTCAGAGTAGGTGGCTGATTTGCCTCTGTAGCTCAATGGAAGAGCGGTTCCGTCCTAAGGAAATGGTTGGGGGTTCGAGTCCCTCCAGGGGCGCGTCGTTTTCTGTTCAGTTACCTGGGTGTTTTTAGAGCGAACTAGTGGTTGTTTATGCGTAGGGCCAAGATTGTTGTTACTCTCGGTCCGGCAGTATCAGATCTTGATTCTGTGAGAGATCTTATATCCGCTGGTGCCGACGTCTTTCGCATGAATCTCAGCCACGGATCGTTGGATTTTCACAGGGAGGTATTTCTGAATGTTAGGACGGCTGCTGCTGAGCTAGACAGGCATATTGCTATATTTGCTGATCTTCAGGGTCCAAAAATACGTTTAGGGCGTTTTGCTTCTGGGCCGTATACCCTACAAGAGGGTGATATCTTTACAATCACAACCGAGCAGGTGTTGGGAACGAAAGAGCTTTCCAGCACAACTTTGCCGACATTACCAGATAATGTCTCAGAGGGGGATTTGCTTTTAATTGATGATGGCAAAGTTGCCCTGAGGGCGATTGGGAATGACGGGGTTCGGATCACTACACGTGTTGAAGTTCCGGGAAAGGTCTCGAATAATAAGGGTATTAACCTTCCGGGTGTTGGAGTTAAAGTTCCGGCCTTATCTGAAAAGGATATTGACTCACTCCGCTGGGCCCTTTCTCTTCCAGTTGATATGATTGCCTTGAGTTTTGTGCGCTGCGCATCAGATGTGGATGCTGTGCACAAGGTTATGGATGAAGAGGGTATTCGCCTTCCTGTTATTGCAAAGATAGAAAAGCCTCAAGCAGTATCTGCCATAGAGGAGATTGCACTGCGGTTTGATGCGATTATGGTAGCAAGGGGTGATCTTGGGGTTGAACTGCCGCTTGAAGATGTGCCGGTAGCCCAGAAGGAAATTGTTAAGGTTGCACGCAGGTTTGCTCGGCCGGTTATTATCGCAACCCAGATGCTTGAGTCAATGATCTCTTCCTCGCGGCCCACCAGGGCTGAGGCGAGTGATGTTGCAAACGCTGTTCTTGATGGAGCCGATGCACTGATGCTAAGCGGTGAGACAAGTGTTGGTGAGTGGCCCGTTGAAGCTGTGCGGGTCATGTCGAGGGTTATTGAAAAAACAGAGGAAAAGGCAATTTCACAAATAGTCGGTTTTGGTACAACTCCAAAAACACAGGGTGGTGCCCTCGCCTGGGCCGCAGCAAAGGTTGCTGAGTTTATCGATGCGCGTTATCTGTGTGTCTTTAGTGAAAGTGGAGATTCAATAAGACGGGTGTCGCGACTGCGTCATGATATACCCATTATTGGATTTAGTCCGGTTGGGTCCGTTGTCCGACAGGTCTCTCTCTCTTGGGGTGTTCGATGTTTTTTGATAGAGAGGCTCCATCAGACTGATCAGATGATGCGTAAGGCTGAACATGTTCTCCTCACAAACAATTTGGCCGAGATTGGAGAGAAGATTGTGATTATTTCAGGATCACCAGTTGGGGTGCCGGGGAGTACAAACCATATGAGAATCCACGAGCTTGGAAGCACGTCCTAGATCTATAAAGACTGCTCAAAATACCCGAGTACAAGTGCGTCCGGGGTAAACTAAACAGTTTTCCGACACCTCGTATCTTTGGCGCTTAAATCGAAATGCGCAACACGGCGGTGCCGGCGGAGGGATTTGAACCCACACGCCCATGAGGGCAAAGCATTTTGAGTGCTCCGCGTCTGCCGTTCCGCCACGCCGGCTGACTTTAACGATACACTATGTCCTCAGGGGAGGTATTTGATGAGAAATGAAAGTTTCCCTCTGCAGACAGCAGACCTGTCACCTTGTGCCGTCGTAGCGGAGGATGAGTCTATTATTCGCATGGATATCAATGACATTATGAGTGATGCTGGTTATAAGGTTGTCGCCGAGGCTGGCGATGGAGAAACTGCGGTTGCCCTTACACTCGAACACAACCCAGATATTGTTGTTATGGATATAAAAATGCCCTTTATGGATGGCATTACCGCAGCGGAAAAAATTAGTAGCCGTTCGGCAGTCGTTCTTCTCACCGCTTTCAATCAACAAGAGCTTGTTGAGAGGGCTGTCGATGCGGGGGTTATGGCTTATGTTTCAAAGCCATTTTCTCGAGGGAATCTTATCCCTGCAGTTGCGGTTGCACTCGAAAGATTCAGGAAAATTAACTCGCTGCAAAAGCAACTTGATGATGCTAGCACTCATCTTGAGGTCAGGAAACTAACTGATCATGCTAAGGGTTTGCTTTGTAAACATATGGGTCTTAGCGAGCCGGAAGCGTTTAGGTGGATACAGAAAATGTCAATGAATCGGAGAATTAGCATGAAAGAAGTTTCAAAGAGCATCATTGCGCAATTAGCCGGCAAATAGAACAGTTATAAAAGCTTGACGGGCACACTAGACCAAAGTAAGAGACTTATTTTAGTAGATGGCCACTCTCTTGCTTTTAGATCCTTTTACGGAACGAAAGCGATTGCGGTAGTCAACGGGGTGCAGGTGAATGCCCTTTATGGCTTCGTTAATCGCCTCACCCAGCTTCTTGAATCAGGGCCTGTCAGTCATTTTGCAGTTGCGTTTGATGTATCGAGGAAATCCTTTCGAACCGAGGCGTATCCAGAGTATAAAGGCACCCGTAAAAAAGTACCTGAGGAATTTTTTCCGCAAGTTGATCTGATAAAGGAATTTCTGCATCTTATTGGGGTGAACCATTTTGCAGTCCAGAATTATGAGGCCGATGATATAATCGCGACTCTGTCTCGTTTAGCCCTTGAAGAAGGATTTAGTGACGTAAGAATCCTGTCGGGGGATAGGGATCTTATTCAGCTCGTGAATAATAAAGTTTCTCTATTATTTTTCTCAGCAAAGCACAGATTGGGATTTGCAGTCTACACACCTGAAGCGGTTATGGATAGGTATGGCATAGAACCGCACGTCTATCCGGATATGGCAGCACTGGTTGGTGAGTCAAGTGATAATCTGCCGGGCATAAAAAAAATTGGTGAAAAAACAGCCACCACTCTTTTGCAGAAATACGGGTGTCTTCAGAAGATTATTGAGTCTCGCTGGGAAATATCAGGAGTTGTTGGGCAAAATATACGAAACGACTATCATGTCGCACTCAGAAATCGTAAGCTAAATACGCTTGTTAATGATTTGCCTTTGCCAGCTAGCGTATCTGATCTGTCACTTTCCGGAGAGATTGATACAAAGAAACTCGAGGGGTTTCTTCGAAGGTATAGAATGAATTCGATTACACCAAGACTTCTTCGGTGCCTACAGAAATTCACTAATGCAGCAAATTTGAACAGAGCTTTAACTGCGTCACCGCAAAGGCGTGGATCGCCGAGCATTCGGAAATATAATTCCAAAACTCAAAAGCCCGTCAGAAATAACCGCATCTCGGGTGTTAGAAGGAGGCGATATAGGGCTGACAGGACTTCCGTACAGCTTTTTTGAGACTTGTCTTATCCCTCTGGGCATCTATTGAATTTTTAGCTAAATATGCTGGAATGTACTCTTAAAGTGTCGGAGTTGTGAATGATAGCCGTTTGCTGCTACAGTTTTTGCGGTTTGCTGTACGGGTACATCTGGGGTCTGTCATTCATTTTTTTGAGATTTAGGTAAATTAGTGGCGTGAATATGAAAGTAATTGATGAGCTATCTTCTGAAGATCTTTTGTTGTCAGAAATAGATAAAACTGTCAAATCCTTTAGTGATGGTGACATCGTTGTTGGAACTGTTGTGAGGGTGTATCGTGACGAGGTCCTTGTTGATGTCGGATACAAGACTGAGGGGGTTATACCGGTAAAGGAACTCTCACTCAGGGCCGATGTTGATCCGAATGAGCTCCTTGAGGTTGGGTCAACTGTCGAGGCTCTTGTTTTTCAGAAGGAGGATAGCCAAGGTCGACTTATCCTCAGCAAGAAGCGGGCTCAGTATGAAAAGGCATGGAGTGATCTTGAAAAGATAAAGGACAGTGACCTGACGGTCACCGGTAAGGTCATAGAGATAGTCAGGGGTGGCCTGATTGTTGATATAGGTCTTAGGGGGTTTTTGCCTGCTTCTTTGATTGATATAAGGCGGGTAAGGGATCTTTCTTCTTATCTCGGGATGGAGATTGAGGCGAAGGTTCTTGAACTTGATAGACAGCGTAATAATGTCGTACTTTCGCGCAGAGTTCTTCTTGAACAGAACCAGTCTGAAGCGCGCACTTCTCTGTTTGGCAATTTACACAAAGGGCAGGTGCGTAAGGGGACTGTATCTTCTATAGTGAGTTTTGGCGCATTTGTTGATCTCGGCGGGATAGATGGTCTTGTGCATATTTCAGAAATTAGTTGGAAGCACGTTACTCAACCATCTGAGGTATTGAAAGTGGGCGAAGAGGTAACGGTCGAAATACTTGAGGTTGATTCTGAAAGACATCGTGTTTCACTCTCTCTAAGGGCAACCCAGGAGGACCCGTGGCAGGTCTTTGCGCATGACCATGCAATAGGTCAAATAATGCCCGGTGTTGTAACAAAGGTGATGAATTTTGGTGTATTTGTGAGACTTGCTGAAGATGTCGAAGGTCTGGCACATGTCTCTGAGTTACTTGATTCATCGCTTGAATCAACTGAGGATGTGTTTTCTCCGGGAGATGAAGTCTTTGTAAAAATAGTTGATATTGATATTGATTCTCGGCGGATTAGTCTTTCCTTAAAGCAGGCAACTGCTGCTCTCACTCTCGATTCCAAAGGATTTGATCCTGCGCTTTATGGAATGCTGGCTGAATACGATGATGATGGTAATTACAAATATCCAGAGGGATTTGACCCTGAGGCAAATCAGTGGAAAGAAGGCTTCGAAGAGGAAAAGGCCAGGTGGGAACAGGGGTACGCTGTCGCTCGTGACGTGTGGCATGCGCATACAGTTTTTGTCTCAGAATTCCAGAAAAAACTGGAGGCTTTGTCTGTTTCAAATGCACCCGAGGCCTTGCCATCTGCTGAATCTGTATCTGCGATAGATTCAGATACAACAAACTCTCCAGAATCTGCAAAGGGCAGTGAACAAGACTAGTTATTGGTAATGCAGCTCTTCGCACTTACAGGCGGCATAGCTGCCGGTAAGTCTTGTGTTGCTGGCCTATTATCTGAATTTGGTCTCCGTGTTGTCAGCGCGGATAGTTTGGTTGAGGTTCTTTACAGAACAGATGTGCGTCTTATTGAGGAGATAAAAGGACGTTTTCTCTGCAACGATGAGAAAAGTCTATCTGAGCTTGTTTTCTCGGATTCGCGCGCGCGGAGGGTGCTAAATCAGCTTACCCACCAGAGAGTTAACAGCTTGGCATTAGATTATTTTTGGCAATTGCGTAATGAGCCGGTTGTGATTTATGAGATCCCTATTCTCGAATCTACCTCTCCTTTTGTGGGCTTTGCGCCTGGGGAATGTGGAGTGTTTGCTTCCGGTAAAATTCAGCATTCAGGTGTACTGTTTGTGCATTCAGATTGCGAGAGTCGCATTGACAGACTAATGAAACGTAATAACCTTAATCGTATCCAGGCTTTGCAGAGGATTCATTCTCAGACCCCTTATATGCCACAATACTCACTGCGCGCTGGGGATTTACTGCGCACGGGGGGCTCCCTGCGCACGGGGGATTTATCTCATGATTTTCGCGAGGAACGCGCCCCTCATAAGGGGGTAAAGGTTTATTCAGTGCACACTTCCGGAGTTTCAAAAACGCTGTGCATGATACAGAATACATCTGATTTTTCTCATTTGAGGCAGTGTGTTGCCTCGGTCTTCCAAATTATGAAAACAATAGACCGAAGTGTATAAAAACTTACATCCAAAATATTTTAGGCTCGCTGCCGAATATGATCCATCTGGCGATCAACCGAAGGCGATTGGGGAGCTGTCAGACAGAATAGAATCTGGTGAGACTGACATTGTGCTTCTTGGAGCTACGGGTACGGGAAAATCTGCAACAATTGCGTGGCTTATAGAAAAACTTGCAAGACCTACGCTTATCATTGCCCACAACAAGACTCTCGCAGCCCAGTTGGCAAATGAGTTTCGTAAGTTTTTTCCCGATAATGCGGTTGAATACTTTGTGTCTTATTACGATTACTACCAGCCAGAGGCATATGTTCCTAAAACTGACACTTTTATTGAAAAAGATGCTTCTGTCAATTCTGAGGTAGAAAGATTGCGACATAGGGCGACAACCTCTCTTTTGACCAGGCGTGACGTTATTGTTGTCGCCACCGTATCTTGCATATATGGTCTTGGTGCACCGTCTGAATATCTAAAAGCAGGCTTTAGGCTTGAGGTTGGTCAAAAGATTTCGCAACGAGTTCTTTTGGAAAGATTTACACAGCTTCAATACAACAGGAATGATGTCGGATTTGAAAGAGGCAATTTTCGGGTTCGTGGCGACACGATTGAGATAATTCCAGTCTACGAAGAATATACAGTTCGCATTGAAATGTGGGGCGATGAAATTGAAAGGGTTCTCTGTTTGCATCCAGTTACGGGAAATGTACTCTCGGAACAGAGAGGTGTTCTAATATTTCCGGCCTCGCACTATGTTACAAGTTCAGAGAATCTAAAAAGAGCAATTGTGGATATACGAAAAGAACTGCAGCAGCGACTCCGATATTTTAAGCGAAACAATAGCTTACTTGAAGCACAGAGACTTGAAACGCGCACAGAATACGATATAGAACTTATGGAACAGTTGGGTTTCTGCTCGGGGATAGAAAATTACTCAAGACATATTGATGGTAGAGCGCCCGGCGAACCGCCATTTTGTCTATTAGATTATTTTGATGATGATTTTTTAACCGTCATTGATGAGTCCCATGTTACTGTTCCGCAGATAGGAAGCATGCATGCGGGTGACTTTTCAAGAAAAAAGGCCCTCGTTGAAAATGGATTTCGCTTACCCAGTGCAATTGACAATCGTCCTCTATGTTTTGATGAATTTCGTCAGAGAGTGGGGCAGGTGATATATCTATCAGCCACACCAGGTAAATATGAGCTGAGTAAATCAGATGGTGTGGTTGAACAAATAATTAGACCAACAGGACTGGTTGATCCAAAGATTACGGTAAAACCAATAAAAGGTCAGATAGATGATCTTTTGGAAGAAATTCGAAAACGTAAATTGCTCTCAGAAAGAGTTCTTGTAACAACACTTACTAAGCGCATGGCTGAAGAATTAACAGATTTTCTATCTGAGGCTGGTGTGAATGTCAGTTATTTGCACTCGGATATTGATACGCTGCATCGCGTGGAGCTCTTGACGAGTTTACGCATGGGGAGAATTGATGTTCTTGTTGGGATAAATTTACTTCGCGAAGGTTTGGATTTACCCGAAGTAAGTCTTGTTGCAATTTTAGATGCGGATAAAGAAGGGTTTCTGCGTTCAACAACATCATTTATTCAAACAATCGGACGTGCAGCTCGGCATGTGTCGGGCGAAGTGCATATGTACGCTGATAATATGACCGAGTCAATGCAGAAAAGTATTGATGAAACAAATCGACGCAGGCGAATCCAGCAGGATTACAATCGCAAGATGGGCGTAACACCTGTTCCGATAAAAAAAACAGTAAGTGACATAACAGAGGTATTGTCAAGACCTTCGCGAAAAATAGATTGCACAATTCTTGACAGCTTGCCTGATCCAAAGATAGATGGAAAGCAGATAAAGTCTCATATAAAGAGTCTTGAGGCAAAAATGTATATGGCAGCCGAGAGTTTAATGTTCGAAGAAGCCGCAGAATTACGTGATGAAATACAGTCCCTCAAGGAGAAGTTCCTAAAACCGCGAGGCAGTGGCGGGAAAATTAAACAGTAATCAGAGTAGAAGTGTCAAGTCGCAGGTCATTTTTGCGCGTTAAAAACGCGCGGGTTCACAATTTAAAAAACCTTAATGTGCGGATTCCGAGAAATTCAATGACTGTTTTTACAGGCCTTTCCGGCTCCGGAAAGTCAAGTCTTGCATTTGACACTATTTTTGCTGAGGGGCAGAGGCGGTACATAGAGTCTCTTTCTGCATATGCAAGACAGTTTTTAGAAAGACTTGATAGGCCGGAGGTGGATTCTATCGACGGACTCAGCCCATCAGTGGCGATTGACCAAAAAACCACAAGTAGAAATCCGCGCTCTACCGTCGGTACGGTCACGGAAATATTTGATTATTTGCGGCTTCTGTGGGCGCGTGTTGGGGTTTTGCACTGTCCGGAATGTGATTTACCCGTACAAAAACAGACTATTCAGCAGATAGTAGATTCAATTGCCAAGATTCCACACGGTGAAAGATTCATGCTCTTATCACCACTTGTACGACAAAAAAAGGGGGAATTTGTTGATCTTTTCTCGAGGCTTACCACATCTGGTTTTTCGCGAGTTGTTGTTGATGAAGAAATTTATTTACTAACAGAAGTTCCGAAACTTAAAAAAAATTCGCGCCACACAATAAAAGTTGTTGTAGATAGGCTTGTTTCTGAGGACAATATGCTAACTCGGTTAACAGATTCAATTGAAACCGCATTTGGCCTTTCGAATATTTGTGAAGTTCAAACCTTCAAAGGTGATGTATTTCGCTTTTCTATAAACTCAGCATGCCCGAATTTACACTTTCTGAACTTTGACAAAATAGAGCCGAGAACCTTCTCGTTTAATTCACCTGTCGGCGCATGTCCCGACTGTGACGGGATCGGCACAGTTCGATCTGTCAATATGACCACATTAGTGCCTGATATACAGCTTTCAGTTGAGAAGATAGCGCTAGACCTTATAGGTAAAAAAATTGTTTCAAAAAACTTCATGCGCGAGATATCAGCCCTTGCTAGGAATCTTAAATTCACCCTCAATACCCCGTGGAGTGATCTTACAGATTACGTACAAAACACAATACTGCACGCAAAAAATTTTCTATTACACAACACTAGAGTGCGGTATTACACGGGTCTTGTAAGAAAGATAGAAAGGGATGTATCAGAAAACTCTGGAGGATCTCTTTCGGGTTATTTATACAACTCACCGTGTCGTTCGTGCTCTGGAAAGCGCCTTAGGGCATCGTCACTCTGCGTCAAAGTGTCTAACAAAAATATTATTGATGTTTGTGATATGCCTCTTGACGGAATACTCCACTTTTTTAAAGCATTGGATATTCCAAGAAAATTTGAGAAAATATCCTCTCCAATACTCAGAGAAATTATCTCAAGACTGGAGTTTCTGATTGAACTCGGTCTTGGGTATTTAACTTTGTCACGAAGTATTACAACAATTTCTGGAGGTGAGTCCCAAAGAATAAGATTGGCAACTCAAATCGGCTCAGGTCTCACGGAGGTGCTTTATGTTCTGGACGAACCGAGCATTGGTCTACACAAGAGAGATAACGAGAAGCTTATAAAGCTATTGCTGAATCTTAGGAACCGCGGGAATACGCTTATCGTTGTTGAGCATGATGAAGAGACGATTAGATCTTCGGATTGGATAGTTGATATAGGGCCTGGTGCGGGGAGAATGGGCGGGCAGGTCGTTTATTCTGGTCCAGTCGGTAAAATGCCCAGTCGTAGTCTTACAGGAAAATACCTCTCGGGTGAACTTATGGTCTCTACACCGAAGAAGCGCCGAGTTTCTTCGTGTGGAATTACCCTCTCGGGTGCAAAAGAAAATAATCTAAAAAATATAACGGTTTTCTTTCCATTAAAAACCTTTATAGTCATTACAGGTGTTTCTGGCTCTGGGAAATCAACCTTAGTAAACTCTGTTTTGTGCAAAGCGCTCTCGAATATTTGCAAGGGGAATACGCCTTCCGAGAATAATTGTCAGGATGCAGATTGTACTGATGCTTGTACGGTACGCAATGGGATGCAGCACAATGAACAGACTGTTCGTTTGGCACCTGCACTGGATGGTGCGGAGAATATCTCAAAAGTTGTTCATATAGACCAGAAGCCTATCGGACGAACTCCGAGGTCAAATTTGGCGACTTATACCGGGGTGTTTGACAAAATAAGGGATATTTTTTCTAAAACACCAACAGCTCGTGCGAGGGGGTATTCACCAGGTCGATTTAGTTTTAATCTCAAAGGTGGACGATGTGAAAAATGTAAGGGTGATGGATGCATAAAGGTTGAAATGAATTTTTTGCCCGATGTTTATGTGGATTGCGAGGATTGCAATGGAATGCGGTACAACAGAGACACGCTCCAGGTTCTCTACAACAATATGAGTATACATGATGTATTAACAATGCCGGTTTGTGAAGCTGTTGAGTTTTTTAGGGCTATTCCATCTATACATCAACCATTGAAACTCATGGATGAAATAGGGCTCGGCTACATGACTTTAGGTCAACCCGCGCCCACACTGTCCGGTGGGGAAGCTCAAAGGATAAAGCTTGCCGCGCAACTTCAAAAACGCACTGCACAGGATGTTCTGTATGTTCTGGATGAACCAACAACCGGGTTACATTTTCATGATGTTAGGCAGTTGCTTGAGATACTTCATAGACTGGTTGATAACGGCAACACAGTTATCGTAATTGAGCATAATCTGGATGTTATAAAAACAGCAGACCACGTAATAGATATGGGCCCTGAAGGGGGTAATGCTGGTGGGTCAGTGGTTGCTTGCGGTACACCAGAAGAAGTTGCACTCCATCCCGACAGTGCAACAGGTTATTTCCTTAAAAAATGCTTGTGAGGTAGCTTATGTACCCACCAAGGAGGATAGAGATACCCTGCAAACCGGGGGTTTATAGATTTGAAGATGAAAATGGACGTATTCTCTATGTTGGTAAGGCAAAAAATCTTCGCAATCGCTTGGGAAGTTACTTCACGAATGCAAGGCGAGGGCGCCGTATTTCGTATATGCTGTCTATTTCCAAAAAGGTTGGGTGGACGTGCGTCGCAGACGATATAGAGGCACTGAGACTTGAATATTCATGGATAAAAGAATTTGCCCCGCCTTGTAACGTGAAATTGAAAGATGATAAAGCCTATCCGTTCTTGGCTGTGACAATAGGCGAACAGGTGCCTAGACTTTTGATTACCAGAAGAAAAATTCAGTACGCTACGCATTTTGGTCCATATCCAAAAGTGTTTCATCTTCGGGAAACAGTTAGCTTGTTGCACAAGATATTTCAAATAAGGACCTGTTCTCCGACAAACTATAAAAGGGCAATTGCCTCTGGGATGCCGTGTTTTGAAGGGCAGATTAATAAGTGTTTCGGGCCATGTTCTTTAAAAACAACCCATCTTCAATATCAGAAAAGAATAAAAAATCTCATGGCTTTTCTAGAGGGTCAATCTTCTTCTCTTTTAGAATCTCTGAAGAAAAAAATGCTCAAGGCATCTAAGAACAAAGAATACGAAGAGGCGGCAATTTTGCGAGATAAGATACAAGCCGCACAAACGGTTTTATCCAGGAGCGCGGTTCTGCTAGATGAAACAGTGTCGGCAGACTTTATCGCCGTCGTATCCGATAATTCTATCGCTTCAGTACAGTGCTTTCGAGTAATTGCTGGTCGCATAAAATCTGTGTATTCATGGCATTTTGAACAACAGGAAGATCAGTCAGCTTCTGAGCTTTTGTCCCAGTCGATTATTCAGGTGTATGACAAACTAAGCCTTCCGAAAAGGATTGTTCTTTTTGACAAACCGAGTTATCTTAGTGCACTCTCGGCTCATTTGAACGACAAAAATATTGACAGGTCGCTCGAAATAGAAATTGTATATCACCCGAATGAGCAGGAAAGGAGACTTTTAGAGACTGTAAAAGATAATGCGCTTTCGGAATTGGAAAGACACAGATTGAGGCGTTCTTCTGATTACACCGAGAGGCATAGATCTCTCTTTGAGTTACAAAAATATTTGAACTTGAATTCATTGCCGGTGCGCATTGAATGTTTTGACATTTCTCATCTCTTGGGCACAAACACCTCGGGAAGCATGGTGGTTTTCGAGAACGGAGAGCCAAAGAAATCGGCGTATCGCCACTTTAATATACATATTGATCAGAACAATGACACTGCTTCGATGTTCTCGCTTATATGTCGTAGGTTAAGGTCCCTCGAGTCAGTTGCACAAGATTCGCCGGATTATCCACACTTGATGATTATCGATGGTGGTAAGCCTCAGCTATCAGCAGCTGTGGGGGCATTACAAGAGGTGGGTTTAAAGATTCCTGTTTTTGCACTATCAAAAAGACTTGAAGAGCTCTGGTCGCCAGGGGTCAAAACCTCACTTATTCTTCCACCTAACAGCGAATCGCTGTTCTTATTACAGAAGATTAGAGATGAATCTCACAGGTTTGCGCTAAAACAACAGACAAGACGGCGTGAGGCATATTTGACAAGTGAGCTCTTCCGCATTCCGGGCCTTGGTAAACAGAAAGTTATGCAGCTTTTGCGAAGATTTTCTTCATTTGCTGAAATTCGGCAGGCTTCCATTGAAGATATATCTGCATTGCCAGGGTTTGGTGTAAAAACCGCCGAGAAAATCAAGGAATGTGCAGAAGCATTCTCTTTGAAATAAAATGAACCCGTGAATTCCCTGTTGCAAGCCCTTCACCTCTTGAGATGTGATTTACTCTCTCTTCCGATAGGGGATGCTCAAACAAGATCAGCTGAACTAACGGCACTGTTGCGCTTTGGGGCTGACCTGAACATAATAAAGAGACGTGTCGTTATAGAGGTAAAACTGTGTGGATCCTTGCTTCTGAACAGAGTTGAAAGTGTTTTGAGGAATATATACGGTATTACCCCAAAGCTTATTCGTTCAACCCCCCGCAACGATATAGGTGAGAGTTGCTTTCTTCTGAGAATTGATGACCCATCTTTAGCAAGGAAATTAGGGCTTATTGATACGTCGCTTGCGCCCGTACGGGGATTGCCAAATCATCTTGCCCTTGCATCTGGTTCTGCACTAAAGGGACTGGTAAGGGGTGCAATCCTTGCATCTGGAGTGTTCACAGAATCGACACGCAAATTCGCGATGGAAGTTTATGCACCAAGTAATGAAACAGCTCTTTGCCTACAGGGGTCTATCAATAAGTTGAATGTTATTGCAAAAATAAAGGAAGTGAGGGGCTCTTACAAGGTTGTTATTCGCGATATCGATAATGTTGCCCCTCTTCTTCGTAATGTTGGAGCGCGAAACAGCGTCGAAAAAATTGAACAATTTATTAAATTGCGGCACCCAGAAAATTTAGGTCCACGCTTACCAAATTTTGATGATGCCAATTTGAGGCGTAGTGCAATAGCTGCGGCTAGCTCTGTTAGAAGGATTGAGCGGGCATTACAGATTCTTAAGGGAGATGCCCCACAACATTTGTTGTATGCTGGGCAGTTGCGCCTAAACAATACGCATGCGAGCCTTGAGGAACTTGGCAAACTTGCTGAACCGGCTATGACTAAAGATGCTATCGCAGGCAGAATTCGTCGGCTTTTATGCCTTGCCGATAAAAGGGCCAAAACCCTGGGGATTCCTGATACATTCTCTTAGCATCCCGTTTCAGTAACTAGTCTGAATAGCGCTACAATTATCCTTAGCGTTTGGTTTTCGTAGCTCTTTGGTAAGTCGAGGTGTTTGTTGTTGTATACGCTCCCTGATCTGCCTTACGGTTATTCTGCTCTAGAGCCCTATATAAGCGGAAAAATCATGGAGCTTCATCACTCAAAGCATCACAAGGCGTATGTTGACGGCGCAAATCAAGCTCTGGAGCAGCTTTGTGAAGCACGTGATAAAGGTGATTTTTCTAGGGTGCCACAATTGCAAAAGAATCTGGCGTTTAATCTTGCCGGGCATAAGAATCATTCTGTTTTTTGGAGTGTTCTAACCCCCGAGGTTGGTCAGGCACCGGCCGGTCCCTTTCTTGAGGTTATTGAGCGGGATTTTGGCAGCTTCGACTCTTTCATGAATCATTTTTCGGCCGCAGCCTTGAGCATACAGGGCTCTGGGTGGGCCGTTCTGTCATGGGAGCCGGTCGCATCAAGGCTTATTATTCAGCAATTTTATGATCATCAAAATAACGCAGTATCTGCGAGGAATCTCCTCCTCCTCGATATGTGGGAGCATGCGTATTACTTAGACTATTTAAATGTAAAAGCTGATTACGTAAAGGCTTTTTGGAGTATAGTCAATTGGCATGGCGTTACAGATAAGTTTTTGAAAATTGCCGGCAGGTCTGTCGTTTAGATAATTTTATAAAGGGGTTGTGTGACGGTCAAAATAGCAATTAATGGCTTTGGAAGAATTGGTCGTGGCTTTTTCAGGGCTTTATCTTCTCCCTCGTGCATTGATGGTCCTGAGATAGATGTTGTTGCAATTAATGACCTGACCTCGCCTGAAGTGTTGGCGCATCTTCTAAGACGGGACACAATTTTTGGGCGCTTCCCTGAAAGTGTTTGCCATGATGGCACCAAGTTACTTGTTGGAAAAAGGGAGGTCGCAGTTTTTTCCGAAAAAGACCCCTCTTCAATTCCATGGAATGGTGTTGATATCGTCATAGAGTCAACGGGTTTATTTACAGATGCAAATCTCGCGTCTGGACATATAACTGCCGGCAGTAAGCGGGTTATAATTTCCGCACCGGCAAAGAACGAGGATGCCACCTTCGTCGTTGGTGTCAACCATACAGACTATGATCCAAACAAGCACAGCATAGTGTCTAATGCTTCGTGTACTACAAATTGCCTGGCGCCCCTGGCAAAGGTTTTTGATGATACGTTCGGCATAGAGCGTGGCCTGATGACAACCGTCCACGCATACACGGCTGATCAGAGGTTGCAGGACGCACCGCATAGTGATTTGCGGCGTGCGCGAGCAGCGGCAATGAACCTCGTTCCGACATCCACCGGCGCGGCGTCCGCGATAGGATTGGTTCTCCCAAATCTCAAGGGGAAGCTTGATGGGTTTGCCATCAGAGTTCCTGTTATAACGGGATCAATAACAGATCTCTCACTTGTGTCAAAAACAGATGTTTCCGCTCCGGAGGTCAATGAGGCCTATAGACGAGCGGCATTGGGCCCCCTGAAAGGGATCCTCTGTTATTCAGAGGATCCGCTTGTTTCAAGTGATATAGTCGCTGACGGTCATTCTTGTATATATGATGCCAATCTTTTGCGGATTTCTGGCAATATGGTCAAGCTATCTGCCTGGTATGACAATGAATGGGCATATTCTCGGCGGCTGGTTGATTTGGCCAAATATATGGCGTCTGTTGGGCTCTGAGTTGCCTTGAGAACTCTTGGCGGTTTCACCTTTCCTTGTGATGCTCCTGTTTTTGTCCGGGTTGATTTCAATGTGCCTATGGATGAGGTCGGCACAATAACGGATGATCTGCGTATAAGAGCTTCCCTTCCGACTATAGAAAGCTTGCTTGGCCGTGGCGCGCCACTTATATTGATTTCTCATCTCGGGCGACCGGTTAAAAATGAGCAGCAAGGATTTTCCCTAAAACCCTGTGCTGAGCGACTATCGGAATATATCGGAGTCAATGTACCGCTTGTGGATTTTCTTGATCTAGATACAAAGCTTTATGGTGAACTTACTAGGCATCTGGACAAGTCTGGGATAGTTCTTTTTGAAAATATACGATTTTTTGCCGAGGAAACTTCAAAGGCACAGGCTGATCGAAGGATTCTGGCTGAGCAACTTGCGCCTTTTGCGGGTGCGTATGTCAATGATGCCTTTGGTGCTTCCCACAGGAGGCATGCTAGTGTGTATGAGCTTGCACAGGCTTTCTCAAATAAGGCGGCAGGCTTTTTAATTGAATCAGAGATGCAGGCTTTTTCACATCTTGCCAGCGAGGCCAAGCGTCCCTATACCGTTATTCTCGGCGGGGCAAAATTATCGGACAAGCTACGGCTTATAGAGAATATCCTGCCAACGGTTGATCGTCTGTTACTGTGTGGTGGAATGGCATTTACATTTTTAGCGGCACAGGGGTGTGAAACAGGCAAAAGTCTCCTGGAAGAGAGTTTTATCCCGGAGGCAAATAAAATCATTGATTTTGCTAAGCAAAATAATGTTGAACTTATACTTCCGGTAGATGTTATTGAGGCGCGAAGCCTAACTTCACCCCTTGGGGTTGTAAGTAAAGCTGAATCTATATCTTATATGGGTCTTGATATAGGTCCTGAAACTCAGAGTATCTTTAGAAATGTAATACAAGATTCGAAAACTGTTTTTTGGAATGGCCCGGCTGGTTTATTTGAAAACCCAAGCTTTTCAAATGGAACACGTGCACTGCTTGATGCATTGTCGTCTTCTAGTGCGTTTACATTTATCGGAGGAGGCGATACAGCAGCAGCTGTTAGCCTTCTTGGTTTTGATTATGGAGATTTTAGTCATGTTTCAACAGGCGGTGGTGCCTGCCTTGAACTGCTAGAGGGAAAAATATTGCCAGCATTAGAGGTTTTATAAAATGCTTCCAAAGCGCGCGTATCCCGTGCAAGACTCGAATGTTCACTCTCAAGAGAAAAAAATAATTGCCGGCAATTGGAAGATGAACATAAATCATAGTCAGGCTGTTTCGTATTTACAGGAGCTCAACTGGAGGCTTATTGATAATGGTCATGATTTTGATTCCTGTGAGATTGCAGTATTCCCGCCGTTTACTGATCTTCGTTCCGTACAAACTCTCGTTGCATCGGATGACATACAGATATCATACGGAGCCCAGGATGTCTCCGCATTTTCAGATGGCGCACATACAGGTCAGATTTCAGCCCAGTTTTTGAAAGATCTAGACTGCAAGTACGTCCTAATAGGTCATTCAGAGCAAAGATGTTTACCATGCTACCCCGGCAACAATAGTGCAATCAATGAGCTCAATAACAAGCACGACGGTCTTATTGCAAATAAATTATTGAGAAGCTTTGCGGCGGGGATTTGTCCGATCTTGTGTATTGGTGATATTTCACCGGGTGATCATTTTGATGCAACTCTGTCTAGATTTCGTTCTGTTCTAAGTCACCTCAAAGCGATATCAGATAAAAAACATAGCATCGGTTACGCCCTTGGATCCAAAACACACTTTTTAGATAGCGATCAGTTACACATGTTGGTTGCTTATGAACCCTCATCGGCTATTAACTCGGGAAACTGTGCAAATTCAGGGGACATTGTCAGGATGGCTGCAGCAATAAAAGACATTGTAAATGTTCGGGTGCTCTACGGTGGGGGAGTGAATCTATTTAACGCATCTGCAGTTTTTAACGAGGATTTGCTAGACGGCATTCTTGTTGGCAGAGCTTCCTTGAATGCATCTGATTTCGCATCCCTGATAAAGACGTGCTGTTTGTAAATCTGGTGTATACTCGGGTTTGCGAACTGCATGTGTTTGTGCTTTCTCGGCTTTGTGCCTGTTTTTTTGACTGAGGATGTTTTGATCGTTCTAAAGCTTGTGCTACTTGGGATTGTTGTTTTGACGAGTTTTGCCCTTGTTTTGCTTATACTGTTGCATAAGGGAAGGGGTGGCGGACTGTCAGATATGTTCGGGGGCGGTATTACCGTTTCCTTTGCATCAAGCGGTGTGGCCGAGCGTAACTTGAATCGCCTTACTGTTATGCTTGCCCTTCTTTGGGGTGTTACAATTATCACTCTCTCGGTTCTAGCAAGGTTTCGCCTTTAGGGCATTGCGTGTTTGGAGTATTGCTTTAGTATGCGTTGCTCGCTTGTTTGTATTCTATAAGTCTGGTGGTTATGAAGCAGCCTTCTGTCTCTGATAAGAAAAAGTTGTTTACGGCTCAGTCTGGCACAGAGGTCGGGGATGGCCTTTCTTTTGAAATTGAAGATGGTCGTATTTGTGTAACCTATTGGGATCAAGAGGGGAATAAGACTGTTAGGTACTATGCAAGCGATGTGCCCTTGGATGAGATACCAAGGGTAATTACCAATCCATTGAACGGCCTTATAGCAGGATGTGACTATGCCAATCCTCCTGAATCACCCAGGAGTGAGCCATTTAAAACTCATCTTGCGTACGTAAAAGAGCGGCGGAGCAAAGAAGAAGGGCAGAAGATATTAGAGGAAGCCCTGCGTGAGCTCAGGCGCCGCAGGGCTTCGTAAATGATACGCATTGGCAAGTAGCCCCTGCGCACCCAATTGTTTCATCTGTTCTGGCAGAACACCCTTTATACTTGCTTTGGTTGCAACAGGGATAAAGGCTGGTGTATGTATCTGTCCATTACATGTGCTGATTATCCCCGTTCTCCCATACTCTGTTTGTTTTAGAACAGAGAACATACTCCATCTCCCTATACTCCAGCCAGTGATATAATTGCCCCACACGGGTAAGTCAAGCATAAATAAAAGACGTAAATAACAAGAATAGTAAACGTGATTACTAAGTAATGTAATAACGAATGGAGTAGCTACACGGTGAAGAAAGCACTTGTCACTTTATCTTTTCTAACGCTCATAGTAACTACACAACAGTCTGCCTTTGCAAGCCCCAGACATGCAGGTCTTGGTGATGCCCTAGGTAATGTCTTCAACCATATAGGACATACAGTAAAGAAAAAGGCAAATGAACTCAAAAATACAGTACAGAGAGAAGCTAATAACTTCAAACATACAGTACAGAGAGAAGCTAATAAGTTTGAGAACACACTCAAACGTGCTGGACAGAGTGTCCTTCAGGCAGGTGCTGATGCAGTCGTAAAGGCAGGTGTCAAGGTTGCCCAGCAAGCAGTTGCCCAGAATGCCCAAACCATACAGACCCAAGTACAGGCTGTCAGTGACCAGGCAAGCACCGTTGCAACCAGTCTTCTAGCCCAAGCAAACCAGAGTGTAGACCAGGTTCTGGGTAAGGTAAAGGTAGCTGCACGTAACGCTGCCATTACCTTAGTTGTTGCAATTATCTCTGCAGTCTCCTCTTGGTTTGCTATTACTAAGTGGTTCGCTTAAGGATGCAGACACTTACTGCTATTGTTGAGATTCCCCGTGGCAGCCGCAGTAAATACGAGATAGATAAGAAAACAGGTCGTCTTTTCCTAGATCGTGTCGTATCAACTGCATTCGGCTACCCAACAAATTATGGATTCATCGAGAACACCCTAGCCCTTGATGGTGATCCAATCGATGCCCTAATACTTGTTCAGAACCAGCTTTTCCCCGGTGTTGCCCTACATATCCGCCCTGTTGGTGTCCTCCATATGACTGATGATGGTGGTGAGGATGACAAGGTTCTATGTGTTGCCCTGAAAGATCCTTACTGTGATCATATAAATGATCTAGATGATGTACCAAAGCATGTGCTAAACCAAATAGAGCACTTCTTCCAACACTACAAAGATCTAGAAGAAGGTAAATGGGTAAAGCTTGGTGCCTGGAATGGTAAAGATAAGGCCATAGAGATTATCACAGAAGGCCTATCCCGCTTCAACTAATAATCCTGTGTATGAGCCTCTGCAGGTATCAAACTAGCAGCATCCTTATCTGCAAAGATAATAGTCTCTAACCTTCCCCTTACACCAGCTATAGGCAGCTCTAGGACATCTGCCCCCTCTAGGGCGCTTTTGAGGGGTTTGGCCTTTTCCAACCCTGATAACTGCACCCATATTCTGTTGGCACTATTTATAGCGCCCAAGGTCATAGATATCCTCTCAGGAGGGGGTTTTGGCGCGTTAAAGACGGGTACAACAGAAACATTTGGATGCGACATATTGGGAAAGAGGGATGCAGTGTGACCATCAGGGCCCATTCCCAGGAAAAGTATGTCAAATTCCGGAACCTTTCCATTATCCTGGGACAGCCTCTCCAGTTCATCTGAATATCTACGAACAGCTAAATTGATATCACCAGGTATGAAAGGAATCTGATGTATATTACCTTCCGGGACTTTTACTCTACTAAAAAGACATCTCTTTGCCTGCTCATAATTTCTGTGCGAGTTTCCATCAGGAAGATATCGTTCATCTGACCACCAGAAGTGAACTCTATTCCAGATCACCTTTGCCCTTGCGGCGTACATCGCGATTCTTGACAGGGTCAGCTCACTCATCGTACCGCCCTCAAGGCCAACATGGGCAGAAGCTTTCTTCTGCAAGACATTCTCAAGAGTAAGCAAAAATCTATTGGCTACTTCTTCCACTAAAAGACTTTTATTGGGGAAGGCCCGCACCTGAAAGTGCGTTGACAGCATAATTCCTCCAAACCGGGGCCTCGCACAGACAAAGGCATGCAGTACCACTAAGTATATTTCACGCAGGCCCAGTAAGTCTTTATCACTGCAAGCTTTTAAAATATAAGGGAAATGCATTTTTACATACCACCACCGCCTATATCCGGATTTTGGCTCGGGCCCTTATATGTGCATATGTATTCCGTATTTATGCTTGCAGGGGCACTGGTTTTATTCGAGTTAACAAATAGGCGTTTTATTGTCCTTACCGGTAACAGAGAGTTTACGGCCTTCGCTGTTACATCCCTATTGATTCCTGTTATTTTGGGAGCGCGATTGTGGCATGTCGTGAGCCACACGCAGATGTATGAACATCAGCCCTTTTACAAGGTATTCGCCATATGGGAGGGTGGTCTTGGGTTTATTGGTGGGGTATTCTCTGGGCTTATATGCTTTTTTGTTATCGCAAAAATAAAAAAAGTACCACCCTTTACTTTTCTTGACGCCCTGGCTCCAGGAATTTTGGCTGCTTTATGCTTTGCAAGATTGGGAAATTACTTCAACGGTGAGGTGTTTGGAACTGAGACAACTCTTCCGTGGGGTTTAAAGCTTAGTCATGAGGGGTTTAAGGATTTGAATGTTGAAAAATATTTTCATCCGATTTTTCTGTATGAAATTATCCTTAATGTGTTCATTATTGTCATCCTCTTGGTTCTAGAAAAAAGAGTATTTGTAAAAACAGTTTTTCCAAAAGGTTCCGTGTTTGCTGCGTTTCTCGTGCTGTATGGCCTAGGAAGATTTGCTCTCGAACCTATGCGTTACAATCTGCAGCAGAACTCATTCGGTCTGGACCTTAATTATGTCGGTGCGGCTGCGATGATTATTGTGGGTGTTTTGATTGCTTGCAGACACACTATTGCGAGCGGAAAACTCAGGAACTCCGGGGATTAGTGTCCAAAGCTCTCACTCCTTGGGCTCTTGCGGAACCCAATATTTGCCCGGAATACCCCACTTGTTATTTAGAACTGCTTGGCGAACCTCTCCGGAATATTTTTGAGCAAGACGATCCACGTATAAAGTCCCTTGCAAGTGATCGAATTCATGTTGAAAAATGCGCGCAAGCCACCCTGTAGCATGTACAGTAAAGGGCTTTTTATTTTCATCAAATGCACTGAGAGTTACTTGAGGAGCTCTTTCTAAGGGAAATTGATATCCCGGGAATGAAAGACAACCTTCTCTATCAGGCTCATCGCAAGAAGTAGAGTTATTTGCCTGTTGCTTATTTGTTTGTCGCTTAGGAACACCTTTTGGAATCAGCAAGTCCGGATTTATCGCAACACCCTGGTGCAGGGTATCACCCTCGGTGTAGGAATAGACAAAAATCCTTAAACCAAGACCGATCTGCGGCCCAGCAAGCCCTACTCCGGGCGCTGCAAACATTGTTGCAAACATATCTCGTACAATTTCCTGTATCCCAGAAAAGTCGGTTACAGGCTTTGCCGGGGCGTGAAGAACCGCGTGACCCGTAATATATATTGGCAGTATTTTGCCACCGCTGATTTTAGGCACGGCCCCTTCTTTTTCTCTATCTTGCGCGCTGTGTGTATTGCTGTGTGTATTGCAACCGGTGTATCTTCTGTCCTGACTCACAGTAAAATTTTACCTGTACAAAATCCCGTTATAACTGCAACAGAGGAAGGTCATGCCTAGTACTCTAATTGGTACACTCCTGGCGATTATCTCCTTATTCTTCGTCTCTTTCGGGACACACCTGCAAAATCTGGGTGTAAAAGAGACTTTCATGCAGAACAAAACGGGGCTTCATAAGTTCGTAATGCTTTTCAAGCAGAGGCTATGGGTTTTAGGGGCTGTGCTGCTGGCTATTGCCAGCATTCTACAGGTTCTCAGTCTGGTATTTGCACCACTTGTTGTTGTTCAGCCTCTTGGCGCACTGGCAATTGTTATCTCTGTCGCATTAAATAGTATCCATCAGAAAAAAAGGGGCCGTGCTGTGTACAGCTTCGGAAAAATACAATTACCCGTTTTGTCATGCGTTACCGGAGTGGGTCTTTTTGTTCTCGTGGCTGCCCTGTTTGCCGAGGAAAAAACAATCGATAACAAGAAAATAACTGTCACAATTCTTGTTGCGCTCTCTATATGTATCGTGCTTCTATTTCTCATGAAATACAAGAATTTTGTGCTTTATATTGTTGCGGCAGGGATAATGTATGGTCTTGTTGTAACATTCACAGATACTGTGATTGGCAGAATACAGGCGGGTTTTTTCAATGTTTTTGCCCTTTTTGCCCTTTTTGCCCTTTTTGCAACAGGGATTATGGGTGCATATATGGTCCAAAAAGCTCATGGAATTGGTAGCCCAGATCTCGTAGTTGCGGGACTGACTGTGATTGACCCAATTGTTGCAGTGGTCCTCGGTGCAATTGTTCTGGGGGAAATCGATGATATGCCGGTGTGGGGGTATATTCTGATGCTTTCAGCCGGGTGTATAGCGATATGGGGCGTGCTTGGGCTCTGCAGGATTTATTTGAGATCTAAAAGTGATCTCTAGCTTGACGCACTCATATTGGCTCTTGTTACTTTCGACAAAATGCCCTGGTAAGGATATGCTCCATATTTGTGTCTGGTCCATTCAAATTAGGAACTTTGGTACATAGCTTCTATATTTTGTTGCTTAACCAAGCACCCGATTCTGGGTGTTTGAGTGTAGTATGTTCCTGTGTGTTTTTTCCGTAAGGTCTTAGGACTTTAGTGCATGGTGCACGGAAAGTCGCTTAGGGTTCTGATAGGAACAGAAACCTTTCCTCCTGAAGTTAATGGTGCGGCCAAATTCTCCGGCAGGCTTGCTTCGTGTCTTATAGAACGGGGACATATTGTCAGGGTTGTTGCCCCTTCCAGAACTCGGGGAAGAGGCGGCGAGTATCTCGAGGAAATTGAGGGAAATGCCGTTCTGGTGTATCGCTTGCCAAGTGTTAAATGGCCCGGTCATAGCTGGTTTCGCTTTGCAAGTCCGCTGTTTGTTTCGAGATTTTGTTCGAAAATTATTGATGACTTTCAACCCGATGTGATTCATTATCAATCGCATTTTATGATCGGTCTTAGCCTGAGCAAAAAGGGCAGGGCGCGTGGTGTGCGCCTTGTTGGAACGAATCATTTTATGCCTGATAATGTGATTCATTATTGCGAGTTTTTGCCAACTTTCTTGCATAAGTTTCTTTGGAAGGCAAACTGGCATTATGCATCTAGGTGTTTTGCACGGGCAGATGTTGTAACAAGTCCTACTCAAAGTGCGGCAAATTTTTTGGAACGATACACAACTATTGAGAATGTTGTTCCGATAAGCTGTGGTATAGACCTTTCAGGATATACCCCCTCTTTTGAAAGGGGCAGTGTCTTACTCTATGTCGGCAGAATCACCCGCGAGAAACAGTTAGATGTTTTGATTCGGGCTTTTGCAAAGTTAAATAACAAGGATATAACCCTAAAACTGGTTGGGATTGGTGAAGAAGTGGAACCCCTGCGCGCACTCGCATATTCCCTAGGGGTTTCGGACAGAGTGGTTTTTTGTGGGTATCTGGAAGAAGGGGATCTCAGGAAGACGTATTCTGAAGCCTCGGTCTTTGTTATGCCATCTACTGCGGAACTTCAGTCAATTGCTACCATGGAGGCTATGGCCTCCGGCTTGCCAGTTGTTGGCGCTGACTCTATGGCTCTTCCCCATCTTGTTCGTGACGGTGAAAATGGATATTTGTTTAGTCCAGGGGATCCAGATGATCTGGCCTCTAAGCTCACCGCAGTTATCGCCCTTGATGATGCTGATTTTGCCGCGATGCAACGCAGGTCCTTGGAAATTGTTGCGGAACACGAAATAGACCGCACAATAGATGCGTTTGAGCGGCTGTATGCAGGCTCTCAAGTATCCTGCAACTAGTCTATGTCTAGCAAGAGAACAGTTTTTATAACCGGGGGAAACCGGGGGATAGGTCGCGCAATTGCTGAAAAGTTCAAGAGCTTCAACTACAATGTCGCGATTGGAGTAAGGCAACCTGAAGCTTTCAAGGATGCTGGCTGCCTTGCAGTTGAGTGCGATGTAACCGTCTCTAGCTCACTTACAAAAGCTTTCAAAGAGGTAGAAGAGAGATTCGGTTTTGTTGATGTGGCGATTGCAAATGCTGGAATTATCAGGGACACACTTGTTCTACGGATGAAAGAGGATGATTTTCAACATATCCTTGATACCAATCTGACAGGCGCGTGGAGGCTTGCCAAACTTGCGAGTAGATCGATGATGCGAAATAAGTTTGGTCGCATAGTTTTTATATCAAGTGTTTCTGCTGGGATGGGTGGTATTGGTCAGACAAATTATTCAGCATCTAAGGCTGGAATGATAGGCCTTGCTAGAGCTTTAACCCGTGAGCTTGCAAGTTTTGGCATTACTGTGAATGTTGTAGCTCCCGGAATAGTGCAGACGGATATGGTATCGTCAATCCCTGACAATTTGAGAGAGGAATTGATACAAAGGGTGCCAATACGTCGAATTGGTCTGCCAGAGGAAGTTGCTAATGCTGTTTTTTGGCTTTCCAGTGATGAGGCAAGTTATGTATCCGGAGTTGTATTGCCTGTGGACGGTGGCTTATCAATGGGTTTTTAACCCCCGCGGGTTGCAGAATCCTGTCCGTCCTGCTTTCTGTGTCACATGCAGTTCAAGCAGTTTTTATTTCTCGCTTCAGAATATTCTGTGTTTAGACTAGGATTAAGGTGATGTTGAGCGCCTTTGTTGTTTGGAGTGTAGGTGAAGTCTGATATCCACCCTGAATACGGGTATGTTGTTTTTAAGGACCTCGCAAGCAGTGAGATGTTTTTGACGCGTTCTGTTTTGAAACCTGAAAAGCAAATTGAATGGAATGATGGTAATCATTATCCTCTTTTTGAAGTCGAGATATCATCGGCTTCCCACCCCTTCTATACTGGGCAGCAGCGTATCCTAGACTCTGAAGGGCGTGTTGAGAAATTCTACGCACGGTACAAAAAGCAATCACAATAGTTTGTGGATGTTCTGTTATGTCAGCATCTGGTAGTCTATATCCTCGAGCGCGGGTGGCGGAATCGGTAGACGCGCTAGCTTGAGGTGCTAGTGCCAATTTGAAAGGCGTAGGGGTTCAAGTCCCCTCTCGCGCACGTGCGTGCCGGTGTTATTCGGATTACCGGCAGACGATGATCTTTTAGAATAATCTATCGGCTGGAAGGATCGATTGGTGCTTGAGGCGGTTTTGCTTGGAATTGTTCAGGGTATTACAGAATTCCTGCCTATATCCTCAACTGCCCATATGTACATTTTGGCGAAACTTCTAAACCTTCATGTTCCGGGGCGTTTCTTTCTTTCTTCAGTCCAGCTCGGTACTAGCTTTGCGCTTATTTTGTATTTTTTCAAAGATGTAAAGGGCATTATTTCTGAGACCTCTAGATCTATTTATTCTTTTATTCAATTCGGTATTAGACAAAAACAAGGGAAACGTAATGAATACACACGATTGGGCCTTCTCCTTGTCACTGGCACAATTCCAGTTGTTCTATTAGGTTTTCTGCTTGTGCGCTTCGTGCCAGATGGTTTCTTCTCAGCAGCGAGAAATTTATTTACAATGGGTGTTGCACTTATTGTTTTCGGTCTTTTGCTTGGCTTTGCCGACGCCCTTTTTCGGCGAAAAAAAGGAAATATTTTTCAGATAACTTTTATCGAGTCTGTTTTAATAGGTGCGGCGCAGGTTTTTGCAATCATTCCCGGAGTCAGTCGTTCCGGTATAACGATAACAACCGCCAGGTTCTTGAATTTTGATAGACAACTTGCGGTTCGCTTCTCTTTTTTGTTATCCCTACCAGTTACTTTTATTGGAGGGATGTATGGGCTTGTAGCCGGCCCTGACACGGATTATTACTCCTTGGGTTATTCTCTGATTGGGGCGATTGTATCATTCGTTGTTGGATTATTAGTTGTTAGCGCACTGTTGAGGATTATCTCAAAGACCACCTTTGTTTTGTTTGTGTATTATAGGGTTTTGTTCGGGCTGTTTCTGGTAATTGTTTCCTTCTTTTAGTTGTTTTTCCGGCGCATTCCATGGAAGCCAATTGGCCGTATACGGGGTAGCATTTGTACACATTTGAGGTGTTTGATTCACGGACCAGGTCTATTGTAAAACTTGAAGATTGCTTACTGCGCTTATACGTCTGTGGAATAACCCCGTACAAATCAACTCATCTCGGACACGCGTTTACGTATGTGGGCTTTGATACACTGTTTCGTTTGGCGTTGGACTCTGGTAGAGATGTTCTGTACATTCAAAATATAAGTGATATCGATGAGCCTCTATTTCAATACGCAGAGAAAGTTGGTATTCATTACAAAGACCTGGCCAGAACCCAGACCAAGCGTTTTTTTGAAGATATGCATACTCTTGAGTGCCTTCCGCCAGGTTATGTTATTCCCGTTTCGAAGGTTCTAGACGGAATAAAAACAGGCATAGAGGGTCTTATCAGTCGTAATATGGCATACAAACTGCCTAATGGAGATGTATATTTTGATTCAACCTTAACTGATCCGGGAAAAATGTTTTGTTTTGACAGAAAAACAGCCATGAGTTTGATGCTTGAAACAGATACAGGTAAAAACCCATTTGACCCGCTTTTGTGGAGGGGGCGCGGCGCAGAGCCACAATGGGAGGCATCTTTTGGTGCGGGAAGACCCGCATGGCATATTTCATGCGCTGTCCTATCAAATTTACAGACACAATACGAAAATGTGCTTCATATCTATGGTGGGGGCCGTGATCTTGCTTTCCCGCATCATGAATTTACAAATGTATTATCCAAATTGATTCGTGCGCCAAAGGATAATAAGCAACAGGATACTGTGCAAGATGTATTTATGCATACCGGACTTGTGTCGTATATGGGGGACAAGATGTCGAAGTCAAAGGGCAATCTTGTATTT
Organism: Tropheryma whipplei str. Twist; assembly: GCF_000007485.1. Lineage (NCBI taxonomy): Bacteria > Bacillati > Actinomycetota > Actinomycetes > Micrococcales > Tropherymataceae > Tropheryma > Tropheryma whipplei. The sequence goes on from NC_004572.3 coordinate 399,638, forward strand.
ATCTCACAATTACGCGAGCAATGCGAAAAAATTGGCCTGCATCACTCAGTTATCCGGTTAGCGCTGTTGCAAAGACACTACAGAGAGGATTGGGAGTGGCAGGATGAGTGTCTTGATCGGGCGGCTTCCAGGTTCAGACTCTGGAAGAGTGCGTTACAAGAATATATTGGGGCGAAGGGTATTAGGTCTACCGCAGATCAAAATAAAGGCACGCAAGGAGCCTGGGAGCGTATTCACGGTGGCGTATTTGACAGCAATTTTGACCACAGGCAGCCCATTCATCCTAAACATTCACCTCAAATGAGGGATTATTCTGAGCATGGTAGTGCGGGGCAGAACGGTACAGACTTAGATCTAAGTCTGTATCAGGCAATACGGTTTCACCTCTGCAATGATCTTGATACTCCAAAGGCCCTTGATGCTGTTGATAGCTACGCACGAAAAGGTACAATAACTATTCCGGAAGCTCGCGCAGTCGAGAAATTGTTGGGAATTCCTCTGACTCGCGTCTGATACTTGATAGGTATCTTTCAAGACTCTTTACAAGATGGTCATTCGCAGTTGATGACAGGGCAACGCGGTCCTGCAGCTCTTCTAGCTGTTTTATATATTCTAAGAGCCTGGGATCTGAAGATGCCGCCTGTGTGACTCTTTCCTCCCATTTTTGCACCTCGGCCTTCAGGCTTATCTGATCTGTGAATGATGAAGACAGAAGGTTCTCAACTTGCACTAAGAGTGCTAATAGTGCCTTTGGGCAGGGAAGTCCCTGGGTGTAGTGTGGTACGGGAGCCCATAAGCTTAGAGTGTCTATCAGTTCCTTTCGAGCAGCTTCCTGTATTGCAGAAGCAACACTAACCGGACCCTCGTAACTTGGTTTCGCGACCCCAATCTCATACCTCACCTTTGGCTCTTCGCTTGTTAGAAAGACTGGAAACGGCCGTGTATGTGGAATATCTGTCAACATACTCCCCAGAAATATGATCCCGCTTATATTGTTGGCTTTTGCGTAATCTACAATCTCAACTGCAAACTTTCTCCAACGCATATTCGGCTCAGGGCTTATGAGAAAGTAGATATCCTCGGCAGAACCAGACGGAACACCGGGCTCATTGCTCATCTTATATACAGTTGGCGCAGGCCAGTATATTTTTCGTACACCATCCTTTGACTCACAACGAGGACGATACAGATGGTAATCCAAATAATCATCGGCATCTATTTCTTTCACTGGTTTTGCATGAAAAATTTCCATAAGCATCCTCAGTGCTGTAGTTGATACTTTACCGGCATCACCCCAATCCTCAAATGCGGCGATAAGAACCCGACAATCTAAAAAACTAGCCACACCACCTCTATTACAGACACCTATAGTTCCCAAATACCAATAATTTAAGATACTATTATGTCCTTTAATAATTCGTATTTATTCGAAAATTTTGACTGGTCAGAGTTCGTATATCCGAAAAATAAAAAAAAGCTTGTTCAATTAGTTCCGGGCAAAAGGATCGACTCATCATTTGGGGCAATAAATTGTGACCAGATACTTGGCCATCCGGAAGGTGTTGTTGTAACAACCTGTAAAAACCATGAAGTTATTGCATTTCGTGCAACACTTGATAGTTACACAAGTCTTGCAAAGAGAAAAACTGCCATTATTTTTCCTCAAGTTTGCGCCTTTATAATTGCCGTTGCGGACATAAGGCCAGGATTAAATGTCCTCGAAGCTGGTGTTGGTTCGGGAGCTCTGACGATATGGCTTTTAAATGCTCTGGCAGGTTTTGGCACTCTTTATTCATTTGAGGAGCGTAGAGAATTCTTAGCACTTGCTAAAAGAAATGTGAGTGACTTTCTTGGCTTTAAATCGCGAGGTAATCCGTTGAGTAAAACATCTACACAGAGTGATCCGACCTGCGATCCGAGCTGTAACAATATCCCGGATAATTGGATTTGTGTTGAAGGTAATCTAAGGGAGAATATTTTTTTGAATCTTGAAAGTGGTAGCATCGACAGGGTTGTTCTGGATATGCTCAAGCCCTGGGAGTGCGTTGAATCGGTGACAGTCGCACTGCGTCCGGGAGGTATTTTTGTCTGTTATGCAACTGGACTTATTCAAGTTTCTAGACTGGTTGAAACGCTGCGAAATACAGGATTTTATACCGAACCCATTGTTTATGAAACCCTCCAAAGAAAATGGCATATTGAAGGCCTCTCGATACGGCCAAATCATTCTGGCATGAAGCCTGGCGGATTCTTGATAATGGTTAGGCGACTGTTCAAAAAAAATAGTTTACGGATAAGGCAGAAACCTATCCATAAACATAAGTTCGACAAAGATGACATTCCCGCCTGGCTTCCGGAGCAAATAGGCTAGACTGTTTATATTAGCTAATGGTTTCTTTGAAATTTGTGGTTCTGACCTTCGGGCTTGTTGCGCTCTTGTCGGGGTGCGCCGATCAGGGTATCAAGGTTGATGGTAAATTTGGGACGCCAGTCAGGGTGTCTATTGAGACCGTTGTGAAGGTGAAAGATGTTACCCGCACCGTAATTGATGAGGGTGACGGTCCGGAGTTAAAATCAGGCGACCTGGTTGCTTACCAAGTGGCTTATTTCAACGGAACAACAGGGGATAGGATAAAGCCAGGGGAGTTTGGCACCGCTAGAGGGATCTCGACGTATACTGTTGGCCAGGGGGCTTATCTTGATAAAATCCTCCAGAAAGTAAAAGTACACTCGAGAATTCTCGCGCAGGTTCCGGGGGCTTTGCTGTGGGGGTCTGATTCTCGGCCGGAAGGTGTTGGTGAGCGAGATAATGCGGTTGTTGTCCTCGATGTTCTAAATGTGATTGCAACAAAGCTTAATGGCCCAAAAAAGCCTTCTCCACCGGGTTTACCGACTGTTGTTGATTCCGCGAATGGACCAAAGATTCTGCCTGTTACGGCCCCGGCTCCGCAGGCTCTGTCTGTTGTTACCTTAATAGAGGGGTCGGGACATCCTGTTAAGCCAACTGATAAAGTCACGGTGCATTATGTTGGTGCTCTTTGGAGTGGCAAAGTGTTTGATTCCTCCTGGAACAGACGCGCCCCTGCGGAATTTCTCCTTGATGGGCTTATAAAAGGTGTAAAAGATGGGCTTGTCGGCGCAAAAGTGGGCTCCAGGCTTCTGATTGTCGTTCCCCCTGCCCTTGGTTACGGCGATAAAGCGCAGGGTGATATTCCCGCAAACTCGACGCTTATTTTTGTTTTTGATATCCTCATGGCTACTTCCAGGAACTAAGTCGATGGGTAATGTTTTTAGCGGCTGGCATTTGCTTGTAATACTCTTGGTTATAGTGCTCTTGTTTGGAACTTCGAGGTTACCAAAGCTATCTAAAAGTGTTGTAGAGGCTTTGAAGATTTTCAGGCGGTCGTTTAATGAGGCTTCAGATATTACCCGATCGCAAGATGGGCATCATGATTCTCAGGGAAACTTTGCTGAATCTGCTAGCTCTGTGCCTTTTGTGAAGTCGGAAAAACAATCAGAGAAACGTGCGAGTGTTACAGAAGCTAAGAAGAGCAAATAGTTTCAAAAGCATGACCCTGCTTGGGCATATTGCGGAGTTCAGATCGGTTTTGCTCATTTCCGGTCTTGCCATACTGCTTTGTTCGGTTATTGGGTGGATTTTTTTTGATCAAATATTTGCAGCTCTTAGGGAGCCGATACGTACCCTTCTTAGCAGAAAGAGGATTGCGACTTTAAATTTTCCAGTTTTGTCTGCAGCTTTTGAGCTGAGGATCCAGGTTGCTTTTACCATTGGGGTTATCCTAGCTTCGCCCGTTTGGCTTCATCAGCTCTTTTATTTTTTCCTTCCCGCCCTGAAGCGCACTGAAAGGATAATTGCCATCTTATTTGTTGCTGTAAATGTACCACTGTTTCTGTTCGGTGCGTTTTTGGCATGGCGCTTGTTTCCAAATATTGTCCAGATTGCAACCGAATTCGCTTCGCCCGAGGATACTCTAATTATGGACGCGAGACTGTATTATGCGTTTGCCTTAAAACTCCTTTTGGTCATTGGCGCGGCATTTGTTATACCGTCCTTTTTAGTGTTTCTGAATATCTTGAGAGTTGTTTCTGCTAAGGCAATAGTGAAAATGTGGAGAGTGATTATCTTGGTTGTTATTGTGTTCAGTGCGGCTGTTACACCGGCATCTGATGTTGTTTCTATGTTTCTGCTTGCCGCACCTGTGATTTTTCTGTACGGTTTTGCTTGTCTCATTTGTTTTGGTTATGAAAAAATTAGGGATTCTCTGTCGTGACTGACTTGGGATTAATTGTCTTTGATTCTGATGTTTTACGCGATAAAAACGTCCTTATCACCGGTGGTTCAAGGGGTATCGGTGCTAAAACCGCATATTTTCTTGCTCAAGGGGGAGCTCAAGTTTCCATTGTTTACAGGAATGGTGCCGCGCGAGCTGATAAGGTCCTTCATGAAATAGAATCTGGTACAGGCATTAAAGGTTGTGCGGTTCGGGCTGATATAACTACAGATCAGGATGTTCTGCGGCGGTTTTTAAAAGAGAAAGTAGAAAAGCTCGACATACTCATTCTGAATGCATCGGGTGGCATGGAATCTGGCATGCCCGGCGATTACCCTATGAGGTTAAATCGAGATGCTCAACTAAATACCGTGGAGACCTGTCTTCCATTTATGCCAGCTGGCTCCAGGGTGGTGTTTGTAACAAGTCACCAGGCGCATTTTATAACTACCTGCCAGACTCTTCCTGAGTACGAAAAAGTTGCGCTATCAAAACGCGCCGGGGAAGATGCTCTCGTGCAAAAAATGAAAGATATACCGTATATAGGTTTTGTTGTTGTCTCTGGGGATATGATAGTCGGCACAGTTACAGCAATGCTTATCAATAGATTGTATCCCGGTGCGCTAGATGAGCGTAGGAATAAGACTGGTAAGCTGTACGATGTATCAGAATTTGCGGCGGAAGTAGCCAGAGCAGCAATTGACCCAATTCCAGAAGGCAATATCAAATTTGTTGGCGATATAAGTACATTCCTGACAGATACAGAAGGCTAATCAATCGCTCAGGCTGTTGTATATATCACTGCAGGTCTGACAGATTGGTAGTTTGTCAGGTAGCCTGGAAGGAAGCCACCTCTTCCCACACAGGGCAATGACGGGTATGCCCATAACATATGAACGAGTTATCTCCCCCTTCCTGGCATAGTGCGCAAGACCATCGCCATCATCCTGTCCGACCATATCCTCTATAGCATCATGACACGGTCCATACGAGCGCGCAGAGTCAATAACCGTTGTAGCAAAGTGATCAAGAACATCAATCATATATGTAGTGTATACGAGGGCAGTTGATTGCCATTGGTGTTTAAGGGTTGTTTGTAAATCATTTGTTGATTTACCCCGCGGGTACTGGCCGCTGGGTCAGGATTCATCGCTTGCAGGGCATTGTCATAAGACAAGCGTAGAAATTTACAGGCAAGTACTCTTTATAAGAGGAAGGGAAGGGCAACCAGTCCAGAGCCTAGAAATAGACCTGATAATCCAGTGACAAGCATCACCCACCATGGCAAGCGAGCACGCCCGTTACTAGTGGACAATTGCTTAGTTGTGTCAGTAGTAGGTGCAGGTTCTGATGGAGCAGTCACTGTAGTTGGTGATGTAGTTGGTGCGGCGGGAGGCACTGGGTGCACTACTGGCACCGAAGGCCGCTGTGGTTTGGAAGTTGGTTGTGAAGTCGGTTTGGCAGGTAAGGGCCGCGGGTTATTATGAGGCACCGGTGGCCTCTGTTGTGCCGGTGGTTTGCTAGAGGGTTTGGCCGGCACGGGCTTGTGAGGCACCGGTGGTTTGCTAGAGGGTTTACGCTGATAGAACTCTCTACAGACCGGTTTAGGTGCTGAGCTCCCGCGCTGGCGATACGCAAAAAGAAAAGTACCCAAACAGTTATAGTTTCGGGTGGCAAACACATGGGCACCGGCCCGACCGGCATATGCGTGAGAGGCGGGCGTGATAAAGACAAGGGCTAGAAGAAGGGCAGAAACTCCGGTAAGGCAAACCGGCATGCTAATGCGGGATATCCCCCCCCCCGACGGATTTTGAAACAGCTTACGCGCAACGCCAATCATTCTCGCACCCACTCACTCCAGTTATTTGTCCGGTCATTTGCCATACCCTGGTTATTCGTCATACTCCGGTCATTTGCCATACATCCGCTGCAAAGAATTGTTATTCATGACCTAGCCATCCCAAACAGCACGATAAACAGGACAATATAACAAACAGCACAGCATAATAATCAGGACGGTGGGACAGGACCCACCAGTACGTGGCGATTTTAGCATATTTTTTACCGCGATCAGAAACAGATACATCACGATATCCATAGGATGCGGGACGATTGATTGCGAGGTCCATTAAATAATGGTGGGCCTTGCAGGCTACCACTTACCAAATATTTCGCATGTATTACGCGAAAGTTGAGTGCATAATTGATCGATATTCTCTTGCCTTATTTCTGCCAGGGCCCTTACGGTATGGGCAAGCATATAGGAGGAATTCATGAAACCCCTAAAAGGGGAGGGGGTTAGAAATGGCGCATCTGTTTCCACCAGAAGCAATTCTTTTGGAACTTTTGCAAATATTTTTTGCATTTCTCTCGCGTTTTTAAAGGTAATGATTCCAGAGCATGACATGTACCATCCGTTCTTTATGCAAATTTCAAGCATCTGTTCATCACCGGAAAAGCAATGAAAAATCGTCCTATCAGGGGCACCGGCACGCAACAAGCATTCAATAACGTCCCGATGTGCATCTCGATCATGAATTTGAAGTGCCAAATTATGTTCTTTTGCAATTTGTATATGCGCATCAAAGCTAAATCTCTGAGCTGCTCGATATAAATCACTCTGTGTGCGGAAATAATCCAGGCCAGTTTCACCAATTGCTCGCACTCTTTTACTACCAGCGAGGTTCGCGATCTGTGTCAAACTCTTTTCAAGAGCTTTTGCTGGGGGTATGCATTTTTCACACTCTGTGTGTGGTTGGCCTTCAACTCGGTGTGTGGCATCATTTGCCTTTTTATAGATATCCGCAGCGTCATTTGGATGAATTGCTACAGCAGCAAGAATTCTCTGATCTTGCATTGCAAGCTCCACGGATGCATGGCTGGTGTTAACATCAGTGCCAACCTGAAGAACCCCAATTACATTTACCGCCTCAGCGCGGTCTAATTGATCTTTGTAATCTGTGCCAGGCGCAAGATGGGTATGAGAGTCATAAACCGGGGAGGGTAGGGTAAGCGGCAATGGGGGATATGTTGATGCTTTATCTGCCATCCCATGTATTCTATTCCATTTTGAGGTGTTTGTTTTGCCATTATTTGCCAGTACCTTTGGGTTATACGGGGGTGTGTTGCGGCCGCGCATACTACTCGTTACAGAATCCCAAAATCTCGCTATTTAGATATACATATTCTTATGTAAACGTGTTAGAATTTGAGGGTGGTTACAGTGTTGTATCCGCTTCTTGTGTTTTGCTGTGGGCGGTGTTCTTCGCCTGTCTAAGAAAGGGTGGTGCGCATGAAAGCGCTTGTTTATCACGGACCTGGAAAAAGGAGTCTGGACACAGTTGATGACCCGACTATAAAGCTTGGCACGGATGTCATCCTTGAAATGGAGACTACTACGATATGCGGTAGTGATCTTCATATCCTCAAAGGTGATGTTGCGGCCGTGAAACCGGGTACTGTGCTCGGACATGAAGGGATTGGGAAGATAGTTGAGGTCGGTAAAGACGTTAAATCCCATTCGGTTGGCGATCGTGTTATCGTCTCTCCAATGTCTTCCTGCGGGGTTTGTAGGTTCTGTAGGGCGAATAATAACGGTCATTGTCTGGGTGATTCAGAGGGTCCCGGGGGATGGCGTCTTGGTGGTCTGATTAACGGGGTTCAAGCTCAGTTTGCCAGGATACCGCTTGCAGATAATTCACTTCACAAACTTCCCTCTGGCCTCGATCCAAAGGTTGGCATATTGGTGTCTGATGTTCTTCCGACTGGCCATGAAGTGGGTGCACAGGCTGGGCAGGTTACTCTCGGTAGTGTAGTTGCCGTAATTGGCTGCGGCCCTGTTGGATTGGGCGCAATTGTTACGAGCTTGCTTTACTCACCTTCAAAGGTAATTGCAGTTGATGCTGACTCTAACCGTCTTGAGTTAGCCCGAAAGTTGGGTGCGACAGATACCGTGCGTGTCAATAGGGAAAGGCCTCTTGATGCAATTGAAGATGTTAAGAAGCTCACAGAAGGTGGCTTCGGGGTCGATGTTGCGATAGAGGCGGTTGGTGTTCCGGTAACTTTCAGTATGGCGCTTGGGATTGCTGCGCCCGGTGGGAGAGTTGCCAATATTGGTGTTCATGGGGCACCGGTTGACTTTCCCCTCCAAGACCTGTGGGACAAAAACATTGCCGTAACACTGGGCATTGTTAGTACACATACGATTCCCCTCCTTCTTGCTGCGCTTTCTGAGGGCAAAATCGATGCAAGTCAATTCGTTACACATGAGTTTGATCTGTCCGATTTGGAGAGGGCGTATGATGTTTTCTCTGCTGCGGCTCAACACAACGTCGTCAAGGTAGCTATTAGAGCTTAAGCTGAGTTTTTATAAACGCCCGCCGGGGATAACTGGCGGGCGTTTTGTTATAGAAGAGTGCGTTACAGCTGTATTCCTTGAGCATTGTAATTCCTGAATTACTGTTTAGTCAGTTAATAAATTACGTTGATGAAAGTACGCGCGTACTCTTTTCAAGAGGGTGTCCAGTTTTCCGTAGAGTGACGCGTAGCTTTTCTCTGTCTTAAATACGCCATAAATACGAATCAAGCCATTTTTTGTTTTAATAGCTGCAGTAAATAAGAGATTGGATTTTGCTGCCGGACTGCTACCTGTCTTTATTCCGTCAATTCCGTTTATACCCAACGCTTTATTCGTATTTCTTACCAACCCTATATTTGGAATGCTAGCTTCTTTTAAGCGCATTATCCCGCGTAAAACAGGGTTAGAGTAAGCTTTTTTCGCAAGCACGATAAGGTTATCGGCGGTGCTTACATTTCTGTCATCCAATCCACTTGCCTCATAAATATCAGTGTTATATAGGCCGTTCTTATCAAGCCATTCTCTAGCAAATTTTGGATAAGACTTTCCGTAAAGATGCTTTACAAGAGAGGTTGCATAATTATTTGCCGAGGGTAACATAAGCGGTATAAGGGACTGTTTTAGTGTCAGGGTAAGGCCTGCATAAACAGGTGCGTACGAATCTCCATCTTTGACAGAATTTCTAAAAAAACTGACATCTTCGGTATCGTAGGTGATATTTGGGCCATCGTTTAGCTCTGAAAGAGAGTATCGCTCTATAAGCATAAGGGCCAATATAACTTTGCTAATACTTGCAATCGGATGTTTTCCTTTATTACCCTTTCTGAGTTTTAGTTCGGGATGCCCATCAACATCTAAAGCAATATGTTTGATATCAGGATCTAGTAGATGTGGGAGCAGAGATAAGCTCGAGTCAGCAAAGTACCTCTGACTTATGTCAACCGTGTGAGGGCTCTGGGTTCTCTCCATACCGTACCGGTCAGAAAGAATGAAAAATAAAAAGCTCAGAAGTAAACAGGCATAAAAGAGGGGACGGTACAGGCGCACGATACCTCAAATATAGCAGCGGCAATAGACACCGCCGCTGCTATATTCTTACTGCCTACTTTTTGTAAATGGTGTCAAGATTCTCTTTCGTTATAATTTTAGGCGTCAGGAGAATCGTTGGAATTTCCACCTCACCATTATTAGATTTACTGTTTGTCTCAGGCAGTTTCTTATCGGCAAGCTGCTTGATAGCCTTAACAGTTGCTTCAACAAGAGCTCTTGTACTCTTCGCAACTGTCGAGTATTGCTTACCGGCAGCAATGAGCTTTAACGAAGGCTCTTCAGCATCTTGCCCAACCACAACGGGCACAGGCTTGCCAGCTAGCTCGACAGAGCGGAGAATAGCCCTGGCAAGGACATCATTTGGCCCAAGAACGCCATCCAACTGCTTTGTGTTGTAATACGTAGACAAAAGAACATCCATGCGCTTCTGGGCATTTTCAGCTGACCAATCCTGAGTTACAGCCTTCGCAAAATCCGTCTGACCACTCACGACAATGAGCTTGCCAGACTTGATTTTTTCGTTCAGAACACTCATCGCGGAATCAAAGAAGATCCTACTATTGCTGTCATCAGGGGAGCCAGCAAAAAGCTCAATATTCCACGGACCACCCGGCTTTTTCTTCTCTAAGCCTTGCAGCAAAGCATTGGCCTGAAGAATTCCTACCGTACGAGCGTTGTATGTAACATAAAAGTCAACATCTTTTGTGTTTTCAAGCAACCTATCGTAGTCAAAGACTATTACGCCAGCTTGCCTAGCTCGTTTTAGCTGCGGACCCAAAAGACTCGAGTCAACTGCATTAACAACGATTACTTTTGCTCCAGAAGCAATCATATTGTCAATTTGGCTTTGCTGTTCTGAAACGCCATTATTGGCAAATACCACTTTGGATTTGAAACCGGCGTCTTTAAGCAGCTCCTCGAAGAAATTTCCAGCATCAACCTGGTTTTGACTTGTTTTCTTCGTGATAGCCACACCAATAAGAGAATCCGACGGGAATCCCTTCGTGTATGACACACCGCCCGTTTTACTCTCATCCCTACCGCCGCCAAGGCAGGACATTAAAAACAATGACGCGGCAGCCGTAAATAAAACCGCCCTGAATAACCCTTTTGAGATGGACATACCGAATCCTTTCAATTACTCTCAAACTCAACAGACCGGATCATCCTCGACCACCGGCCTTATCCCGCGAAAGTCCACTTCGTCGTACAAACAATCTGATTATAGACGGTTTTTCCCGGTTTTTACTAACGACATCAAAAGAAACAGCTGCCAACAAAACTAAACCCTTGATAATCGCAGCTATATCAGCACTAATACCCATGATAAGCAAGCCGTTACTTAGAAGGGCAACAACCACACCACCAAGGCATGCGCCAATAACTGTCCCAACACCACCGCTGACGGCCGCGCCGCCGACAAATACAGCAGCTATTGCGTCAAGTTCCCATCCAACACCATCAGATGGACCAGACCCTCCAGAGCGACCAACAAACATCATGCCCGCAATACTGGCAAGAATTGACATGTTTGCCATGACAAAGAAATTAACTCTTTTCACACTGACACCAGAGAGAATGGCTGCATTTCTATTACCGCCAACAGCATATATATGCCTTCCAAGGATGGTTCTCTCGGAGATGAATACATAGATAAAAGCAATAACAACAAATATTAGACCAGGAATTGGGAAGCTTGTCCCGGGATGACCTGTGGCAAAGAGATATGTGAGATACGCCACGGCAAGCCCATATATTGCGATTCTCAGTAAAAATACGGGAATATTCTCTTGCTGAATGCCAAGTAGTTTCCTGTTGCGCCTGCGAAGTATCTGCATTATCACTAACAGCAGGAAGACAACAAAGCCCAAAATAACTGTCGGGACATTGAACGCAGTGTTAGTGAATATATCGGGGAGATAACCGGCACCAAAGTAAGTAAAATCATCTGGCACGGGTACTGACCGAGAATTGCCCACAAGCTGATTGAGACCTCTGAAAGTAAGCATGCCAGCCAAAGTGGCAATAAAAGCCGGGATACCCACAAAGGCAACCCAAAAAGCCTGCCAACACCCGACTACAAGCCCAATTAGCAGCCCCAGGATAATGGCTTGCCATGCGCTTAAATGAAAGCTATCGGTAGCAACGGCAACAACTATTCCAACAAAGGCAGCAACAGAACCAACTGAAAGATCAATATTGCCCGAAACAATTACAAGCACCATGCCAATCGACACAATAAAGATATGGCTGTTTCCATTGACAATATTGAGCACATTGTCGCTTGTCAGCATCCTACCGCCTGAAGCTACCTGAAAAAACAGAGCGACCGCAACGGCTGCAACAAGAATCCCAAAATTTCTACTAGAAAAAAGTTTAATTTTCATTATTTCCATATGAAGTCATATAACGCATAAGTAGCTCCTGGCTAGCCTCTGAAGTTTTAAACTCCCCAGTTACTTTACCCTCAAACAGAGTATATATACGATTTGTCATACCTAACAGTTCGGGAAGCTCTGAAGAAATAAACAAAATAGACTTCCCGGAGGCAGCAAGTTCTCCGATGATAGAGTAAATCTCGTATTTGGCGGCTACATCTATACCTCGTGTTGGCTCATCAAGAATCAAAAAATCAGGTCCCGTACAAATCCATTTGGCCAAAATAACCTTCTGCTGGTTGCCTCCAGACAGAGAGGTAATTGGTGCAGCAACACTGGCCGTCTTTATTTTTAGCTTTTTGCGGTAATCCTCAGCAACAGTGTGCAATTTGCCATCATCCAAAAAATGGTGTTTACCTAAAAACTGTTTCAGTGAGGCAGAGGCAATCGTATTCTTCACATCATCAAACTGATTGAAGCCAAAAGATTTTCTATCTTCTGTGACATATGCAATATGATTACCGATCGCCTGGCTGACTTTGTTTATCTTAAGTTCTTTGTTGTTCCTGCATATTTTTCCAGAAGTATAGATTCCGAACTGACGACCAAATATTGACCGCGCAAGCTCTGTTCTCCCAGCACCGACAAGGCCAGCAAGACCCACAATTTCACCATCGTGAACCGTAAGAGAGATGTTATTCGAAACGTATATCTCTCGCCTAATGGGATGTATAACAGTCCAATCCTTTATTTGCCAGGCACCCTTACCAATAGAAGGTGAAAGCTCAGGGAAGCGCGTGGACAAGCTTCTGCCTGCCATTTTGCGAATGATATCATCTTCCGTCGTTGCGTCGGCAGGTATGGTATCTATTTTTTTGCCATCTCGTAAAACAGTCACGGTATCTGCAACATTTTTTACCTCATTCAATTTGTGACTGATCATTATGGATGACAGACCTTGGGTCTTGAATTTCTTCATAAGATTCAGGAGATGTTCAGAATCAGACTCATTCAAAACAGCAGTTGGTTCATCAAAAACGAGAATCTTTGCATTTTTACCAAGCGCCTTGCATATCTCAACAAGCTGCTGTTTTCCAACCCCGAGATCTTTAATAAGAGTGTCTGGGGATTCTGTTAGATGAACAAGTTTCATAAGTTCCACAGCTTTTGTGCGGGTTTTTGTAAAGTCTATTTGCCCAGAAAAAGGTCCGGAATATCTCTGCTCATTACCCAAAAATATATTCTCCGCAATGGACATTTCGGGTATGAGGGTAAGCTCTTGGTGAATCATAACCACCCCGGCCGCCTGACTGGCAGCAAGGTTTTTAAAACGCCTTTTTTTATTCTCAAGGATTATTTCACCATCATATGATCCATCAGGAATCACGCCAGAGAGAATTTTCATTAAGGTAGACTTTCCTGCGCCATTTTCACCACATATGGCGTGCACTTCACCTTTTCGGAGAGAAAAGGAGATATCCTCAAGGACTTTAACCCCAGAAAACGACTTGGTTATACCGGTCATTTGAAGCATGACACCCTCTGACTCGCGCAAAGCACCTCCGATTACTGAAATACCTCAGGGCTGCAGCGCCTTGAAGCACAACGTAGCACCAAAAAGCTACCCAATAACTCTTATCATAGATAAGCACCCTGACAAAGCATAAAAGCGTATTGGGCGGGAAAATGCTTAGATCTGTTTCTGAACTTATTTACAAGGTGTACGCACGGTATCTTTTAGGACAGATTAACCTAAATAACCTGCCAGGGCATGTTGCACTAATTGTTGATGGGAACAGGCGATGGGCACGTAAAGAGAAGCGTGATCGAATTTCCGACGGGCACAGGGCGGGGGCTGGTAAAGCTGTTGATTTTCTGCATTGGTGCGATGAGCTCGATATAAATATCGTAACGCTATACTTATTGTCTAATGACAACCTAAAAAACAGGAACCGCCAGGAGCTAAATGACCTGGTGCAGGTTATATGCGACCTAATTGCACAAGTTTCCAAGAGATGGAAAGTAAATCATGTCGGATCCTGCGAAAATCTACCGGAGTTGCTAGGTAACAGCCTAGAGGGCGTAAAATCTAGTACCAAAACCAACAGGTATTCAGAAAGGTCTATGACTGTAAATCTCGCAATTGGATACAGTGGTAGAGCGGAAATTACCGAGGCTGTTAGAAAAATAGTCAATACGTATCCAATTGGAGATCTGCCAGAGAAGATAACCGAAGAGGTTATATCAGCAAATCTGTATACTGGGGGATTATCTGACCCAGACTTGATAATAAGAACAAGCGGAGAACAAAGACTGTCAGACTTCATGCCATGGCAGAGCACACACAGCGAATTCTATTTTCTCGAGGCTCTAGGCCCGGACCTTAGGAAAGTAGACTTCCTTAGGGCAATACGGGATTTTTCAATAAGGAGAAGGAGTTTCGGCGCGTGACGTGGGGCGGACGGGACTCGAACCCGTGACCGACGAATTATGAGTTCGCAGCTCTAACCAGCTGAGCTACCGCCCCACAAAATCCTATCAAAGGCACTTTTACACATATTTTCTTTGTGCCGGAATGTGAATGATTGTCTCTGTTTATAGCGTTAGGATCGTTGGTTATTAATGACTGATAATATATATTATGACAATTTAATCTAAAATAAAGACCAAGATATAGAATCGTGCTGTGAGGGTTATATGTTCGCGCGTAGGGTGTGACAATACTGCATCTCATAAAATCCTTTGGAGGAATCCCTCAATACACAGCGAGGATAGACATAAGGTCTGGACTGCATGTGAAGAGCATTCTGATTTCTTATTAAATTTTTTACAATTACGAAATTTTGTTATTGGTGTTGAATCATTTACCGGTAAAACCAATCTTGAAAGCTCGTAAGAAAAATTTTCTCGGTTATTTTGCTCTTGTATGTATATTTGCGATAGTTTGCGTAATGCTAGCATTTTGGCAATATACACGCGCAGAGAATGCGATGTTTGAAAATCAAGCTCTTGAACGCAACCTTATGGCGCCTATCAAGCCTGTTGAGAATATAGAGAAAGAAAATCCTGAATGGCGCTTGGTGGAAGCGCGCGGTAGATATCTCTATGAAAAACAGCTTCTTCTTAGAAACACATGGTTCAGATCTGATGTTGGGTTTGGCGTGCTAACCCCTCTTCGGCTTTCTGATGGAAAAATTCTGATAGTAAAGCGAGGGTGGATCAAAAACGCACAGCAAGCAACACCTAAGGTCTATGATAAACAGCCGGAACAGCATATGATTTTGAGGCTACAGAAACCTGTGTTTCAGGATGCCAGAATAAATAATGGACAAATAAACCGTCTAAATTTGTCTGTTATAAAATCCTATATTAACTCCGATGTGATAACAGACTTTTATGCTGTGCCAAATGCGATAAATAAGAACTCTCCAGTATATAGAAACACCGGCGAAACAGACAGTCTTTACCCAGGATCATCTGAGATGGTTTTACCAATTGAGGCTATATTTCCAGCAAAAAATGTTGGAATGCACTGGTCATATGCATTTCAGTGGGTTGTGTTTGCTGTAGCTGCGTTTCTCGCTTTTTTCTACTGCGCACGTAAGGATGTAAGAGCCCGTAAATCATATGTGAAAAATAAGATATTTTCCAGAAGAAAGAGAATAACCGATGAGGAATACGAAGACTTGCTGGAAGGTTAGATCCTGCGGGAAATTTTGCATACGATATTCGTGCTAACCGGGCGATGGGTCTGCCGGGAATTGGGTGTAGGGGCAACCCACGAATTACAGAGCAAAACCAAGTGCTCTCATCATCTCGCGGCCGTCATGACTTATTCTCTCCGGAGTCCACGGTGGAAACCAGACCCACTCCAGACGATACGAATCGCATACAGACTGGAGAGAATATGCTATCTGCTCTTCAATAACATCAGCAAGCGGACATCCAGGATTTGTGAGCGTTATACGAACCGACAGAACCCCGGCCTCGTCAAGGGACACGCCGTAAACAAGGCCGAGATCAACTATGTTAACTCCGAGCTCGGGATCGATAACATCTTTCAATGCCTCTAAGGCGCCTTCGCATACATCGGGCTGTTTACCAAGGCCAAGCGGATCATCTTCACAGGTATTCATTGTTCAAAGAATAAGTGAAAGTATCTATGACACATACGCATTGTATCCTTCTTTTTCAAGACGGTCGGCAAGACCCTCTCCCCCTTCTTCGACAATCCGTCCATTGACAAAGATATGAACAAAATCTGGCTTTATGTACCGAAGAATACGCGTGTAATGGGTAATTAGCAAAATGCCCATATTATTTTCCGAATGTGCTCGGTTAACGCCCTCCGAGACTACCCTCAGCGCGTCAATATCAAGACCTGAATCGGTTTCATCAAGAATAGCAAAGAGGGGTTTAAAAAGCTCAAGCTGCAGTATCTCGTGCCTTTTTTTCTCGCCCCCGGAAAAACCCTCATTCACGTTGCGTTCAAGAAAAGCTCTTTCAATTTGGAGTCTATCCATTGCACCCCTCACCGTTTCAATCCATTGGCGTATTTGAGGTTGCTTCTGATCAAGGGCAGCTTTTGCTGTACGCAGAAAGTTACCGACAGATACGCCCGTAATTTCCATCGGGTACTGCATAGCAAGAAAGATCCCTGCTCGCGCGCGCTCGTCAACAGACATCTGTAGCACATCTTTGTTATCAAGGGTTATCGATCCGCTGGTAACCGTGTATCGGGGGTGGCCTGCTATTACAGAGGCTAGCGTTGACTTACCAGAACCATTTGGGCCCATAATTGCGTGTTTTTCGCCTGACTTGATTTTTAAACACACCCCTTTGAGAATCTCCTTCTTGACAGAATCATCTCCGATAGTGACACATAAATCCCTTATTTCTAAAACCGACATAAACCGTCCCTGGTATCGCTAAGTATCCTCATAGACAAGTCTGTTACAACAACAGACAAGAACAATTTTATGGATAATTGAATTGCCGGAAAAACAAATACCGGAAAACAAATACTCATAGGGTTCTATTGGTTAAGGCAGGTCAATGAACACGAATCCGTTCTGAAGAACAACCTTATAAGTTGCAACCGGTGTGGAAGCAGGCAGAGTAAGAGCTTCGCCGGATTTAAGACAAAACTTTGCCCCGTGTGCCCAGCACTCTATTGTTTCACCATCAACAAAACCTTCAGAAAGTGGAACATCTGCATGCGTGCAACAGTCATTTACCGCGTACACTGACCCGTCTGATAACTTTACGAGGGCCACAGAAACACCATCTACTTCAAATCGTGCCGGTTGATTTTCTGTCAAATCAGATACCGGGCAAACTTTCAATAGAATGCACCCTCCAGCTGAAGCTCAATCCCCAATACAAGATACAAGAGCATCAAGCTTTTTAGAAAATAAGCACAGAAGGACATCCCCACCACACCCGATATCAGACTTCTGTAACATGCCATGTACGAAGCCAGAGACAACCATACGTAAAGCTTGATTCTTGTCTATACCTCTTGATTGTAGATAAAAGAGATGCTCATCGTCAAAGCGCATAGTTGCACTGGCATGCCCGGCACCCAGGATGTTTCCATTTTTTATTTCCAAATTAGGAACAGAATCAGCTCTGGTGCCGCTGCCTATCATGAGATTTCTATTTTGCTCATACGAATCAGAGTTTCTCGCTAATGTATCAATGAGCACATCGCCAACCCAGGCTGTGCGTGCACCATTACCAGATAGAACACCACGGTAATTAATCTCACTCTTTGTATCCTGTGCTGCATGATGCACGTATACTTGATGTTCAAAATGTTGCTTATTCTGGGCAAAATAAATACCAAGTGATTCAACTTCGGAACCTTCTTCTGCCAATTGAAACGCTGGATTAAGGCGCACAAACCGACCACCAGTCGTGGCTGAACAGTGCTTCAGGCGGCTATTTTTTCCAAAATACACAAAATGATACGCAAGATGTACAGATGCTTCATCCCAATCCTGACAGCTAATAAGTTGAAGAATTGCATTATCTTCAAGAATTATTTCCAGGTTTTCTATAAGCCCATCGTAACCGTGGTTATTTATGAATAACTTTGCATCTGCGTGAGCTTTTACATGAATAATGGTATGTGCAACCGTGCAGCGCTCAAATCTTCGATCGAGGATAATAGACTCTGTGCCTTCCAGGTCAACGAGCAATACACGCTGTGTCCTTTGCCACGCAAAAGCAGAGGCTCTATCCTCGGGCAAACCAGCGCGCCCTAGGGCAACATTTTCTTTTGTAGACCACCTAAAAATCGGCCTATCAATGGCTGGCTTTACATTACCCGCATCTGAGCCCGCGAGAGATATATGGTATTCATAGGGGTAAAAATCCTTGCTAAGGAAGTTTTCTACAATGGGGATTGGGGCATATTTCCAGGCCAGATCTCTATTGCTCGGTTCCGGAAAATCACTAGGATTTTCAGAACAGAATCTCTCGGACCGAGTTTGTGTTGGCGATTGACTAGCCAACTGCACCTTCCATGCTCATTTCAATCAATTTATTGAGCTCCATTGCATATTCCATGGGTAGCTCTCGCACTATAGGATCAATAAAACCCCGAACTATCATCGCAACAGACTCAGCTTCTTCCAAACCGCGACTCATAAGATAAAAGAGCTGGTCCTCATTGACCTTTGACACGGTAGCTTCGTGGGCTAGCTGCGCATCATCCCTCCTTATGTCTATCGCTGGATATGTATCAGACCTTGAGATTGTATCGACTAACAATGCATCACATCGGACAGAATTAGCTGAATCTTTTGCGCCTTCTTCAACCCTTACTTCCCCTCGATAAGCAGTGCGGCCTCCCCCTCTGGCAATAGATTTCGAAACAATTGCTGACTTTGTTCGGGGTGCAATGTGTATGGCCTTAGCACCGGCGTCCTGATATTGCCCCGGACCGGCAAAGGCAACTGAGAGAATCTCCCCTTTTGCACCCTCATCTGCAAGATAAACAGACGGATACTTCATGGTAACTTTTGACCCTATATTCCCGTCAATCCACTCCATAGTTGAATTCTTTGAGACATATGCACGTTTCGTTACCAGGTTGTAGACATTAGTAGACCAGTTTTGAACAGTTGTATAACGCACCCTTGCACCTTCTTTTACAAGAATTTCGACAACCGCGGAATGCAGTGAATGCGAACTATATATTGGAGCTGTGCACCCCTCAACATAGTGAACGTAGCTGTTTTTATCGGCAATAATCAGGGTGCGCTCAAATTGACCCATATTCTCGGTATTAATCCTGAAATACGCTTGAAGGGGAATTTCGACCTTAACACCTTCTGGCACATATACAAAAGACCCCCCGGACCAAACGGCGGTGTTCAGTGCGGCAAACTTATTATCTCCCGCTGGAATAACTGACCCAAAATACTTACGCAGAATATCCGGGTGCTCTTTGAGGGCTGTATCTGTGTCCAGAAAAACCACCCCCTGCCGTTCGAGCTCAGCATTTATCTGGTGGTATACAACCTCTGATTCGTACTGTGCAGCAACACCTGCCACAAGACGCTGCCGCTCGGCATCCGGAATGCCCAGCCTTTCGTATGTATTACGTATTTCTTCTGGCAAATCCTCCCAAGAATTGGCCTGTCGTTCAGTTGAACGTACAAAGTACTTTATTTGGTCAAAATCAATTCCAGTCAGATCAGCGCCCCAGTTTGGCATTGGCTTGCGATAAAAGATTTCAAGTGCCCTGAGGCGCATTGAGCGCATCCAGTCAGGTTCCCCCTTGGTTTCGGATATTTCCTCTACAACATCGCGCGATAGACCCCGCCTGGCGTCTGACCCAGCACGATCTGAATCGTGCCACCCATACTCATACTTCCCCAGGCTATCAAGGTCAGGTCTATTGGCGATAAGATTTTCGCTCACTTATTCGCTCCAATGAAAAGTCTGGCCAACAAAATCTGAAATATATCCGGCTTGCTCTAGAACACTCATTAATTACTATCCAAATAACGCGTGAAGTAACGATATCAGGGATAAGAGGTATGTGACAAAAGATTATTTTTGCATATCTGGCAATTGATAACTTTACAGGCCTTGTCACATAACCCTGTTATATGGTTTTGTTGTATGGTTTCAAAAACTGGGAATTATTTTCCGGGCCTGAGGAACGGTCTCATACCCGGGGTGACGGTGCGGATTAGAGTTTTTCTTATCGTAAATGCGCTGTCCCAGTTTTTCATCTTGTTTACGGGAAATATTGTTCGTGTAAGCAAGTCGGGACTTGGGTGTCCTTCGTGGCCCGCGTGTTCAGAGAAGAGCCTCATTGCTGCGCCCGGATATGGAATACACGGGTATATAGAGTTTGGAAATCGCCTGGTTGCGCTTGCGGTTGCTGTTATATCACTTATAACGCTTGTTGCTGTTTGGAAGCTTAGAAAAACACATTCAACAATTTTTTATCTCACACTTCTGTCTGCACTCGGGGTTCCTTTGCAGGCTTTGATTGGTGGAATAAGTGTTCTGACAAAATTGAATCCATACGTTGTTGGCCTGCATACCCTTGTCTCGATACTCCTGATATCAGATACATGTCTTGCCGTTTTTGTGACCTACACACGCAGAAAAATTGATTGCTATCCAGCTGCTTACAGGTTTCTTTCTGTTTTTACAATTCTGTTTGCTTGTTTTGTGTTTGTACTTGGAATACTCACAACTGGCAATCTGAAGCACTCTGGAGATCCTGCTGCTGTAAGAAATTCTTTGAGGCTTGCTCCATTGCTGCACGGAGTTTCTGCAGTTATATTGTTTTTTCTTGTTCTTACCGTTTTTGTATTTTCAATGAAAGCGGGTTTTGGAACAAAACGAGCATCTGCTTGTCTCCTCCTTTTGTTATTTGTTCAGATAGCAATCGGATTAGTTCAAGTTCACACGAACCTTCCGGAATATCTGGTAGCATCCCATTTAATGCTGGCAGGACTCCTGGCTGCGGCTCTGACCTTCTTTGCTCAACAATATCGGTCAAGTACGAGCCGAAAAGTGCCTAGAGAAGCTGAGAAACAACACCGTCTATTCCAACCGATAGGAAGACAAGCGAAAGATAAGTATTCGATAAGCTGAATATGTGCATTGCCTTTATCTCATGTCCGCGCACAACTCTCACATATAAACGATATATTTCATAAACGAACCATGCGCCCAGTACAGCCGAGAACAGGCCGTACAGGGGCGTCATGTGTGCAACTGGAATCAACAGTAATGTGCAGGCAACCACAGCAAACGCGTAGAGAAGTACCTGCAAAACAACCAATTTTCTGGGAAATATTGCACCCAACATCGGTATCGAGGTAAGTCGATAATCCTCTGAATAATGGATGGAAAGTGGCCAGTAATGCGGTGGGGTCCACAAAAAAACAACAGCAAATAAGACAATCGCTGGCCAATCTATAGAGCCTGTTACAGCGGCCCAGGCTATCAAGACAGGCATGCACCCTGCAAGGCCACCCCAGACTATGTTCTGGGGGGTTCTCTTTTTTAGAACGATTGAATAAAAAAAAGCGTAGAGAAACACGGCTATGGCGGATAAAAGGGCAGAGAGCCAGTTTACAAACAATAAAAACCACAGGACTGAAATCACACAAAGCATCCAGGCAAAAATAAGGGATGCCTTTGGGGACAGTGCCCCTGTTACAAGGGGACGATTTCTCGTCCTCGACATCTTAGAATCTATGTCTCTGTCTATGTAGCAATTAAACGCTCCAGCTGCGCCGGCACTCATTGCCCCGCCGAGCAGGACTGACAAGACGCTCAGAGGGTTTGGCACGCCACGCTGAGCCAGAATCATGGTCGGTACAGTCGTCAATAATAGAAGTTCAACAACTCTAGGTTTGGTGAGGGAGACGTAAGCCCTTATTTGTCTAGCGAAAGAACGACCCTGCATACCCATTCAGATTAAAGCGGACGGTTTCTCACAGACAAGTCTACCTGAATAGGGAAGCATATATGGCACTGCTAGAAAATAAATACTGAAAATACCCACACATAAAATACTGGTCAGATCGACTGTATTCGCATTGCAACCAGAATGGAATATAATGTTTCGCGGGAACGGAGGGTTTCTGCTTTGACTGTGTTTGTTTGGGATGATAAGGATGATCTGGCGGTAAACACAGCCCGGGTACTTGCGGCAGACGCAGTTGAAAATGTCGGGAACGGTCACCCCGGAACGGCGATTAGTTTGGCACCCGCTGCTTATCTTTTGTTTCAGAAGGTTATGCGCCATAACCCCTCTGATCCTTCCTGGGCGGCGCGCGATAGATTCGTGTTATCCTGCGGTCATAGTTCACTTACCCTATATATTCAGCTTTTTCTGGCCGGCTATAAACTTTCCCTGCAGGATCTTCGAGGCCTTCGCCAGTGGGGCTCGCTGACTCCCGGACACCCGGAATATGGGCATACACCCGGGGTTGAAATTACAACAGGTCCTCTTGGTCAAGGCCTTGCTAGCGCTGTTGGGTTTGCATATTCCGCGCGGTTCCAAAGGGGCCTCTTCAAGACGGATATATTCGATCATTATGTCTATGTGATCGCGAGTGAAGGTGATATAGAAGAAGGTGTTACTTCTGAGGCATGTTCTCTTGCTGGACTTCAGCAGCTCGGTAATCTTTTGGTGATTCTTGACAGAAACTATATAAGTATCGAAGATAATACTGATATAGCCCTTTCTGAAGATATAAAGTCCAGATATCTGTCATACGGTTGGCAAGTAATCGAGGTTCCCTGGCGTCGAGCAGGGGCAGAGTATAGGGAGGATGTCCTCTCCCTCTATGAGGCCCTCTTGGAAGCGCAAAAGGATACTGATAGACCGTCGCTAATAATCCTGGAAACGGTTATCGCTTGGCCATCACCGGGCAAACAAAATACGGGCGCTGCGCATGGTGCTGCACTTGGCGTAAATGAAGTGAAAGACCTGAAGCGTATTCTGGGTTTTGATCCCGAAAAAACATTCGAGGTTCCAGACGGTGTTCTTCAGCACACTAAAGGGGCACTTGATCGAGGCCAGTCACAGCAGGACAATTGGGAAAATGTCTTTTCATCTTGGCGTCAAGAGCATCCCATTGAGGCTGCTTTATTTGACAGATTACAAAATGGGGTTACTCCGGATATAGATCATGTTTTGCCTGTTTTTTCCTCGGAGAAACCGATTTCTACCAGGGCGGCCAGTGGGCAAGTTATAAACCGTATCGCTGAAGTTATGCCAGAGTTATGGGGCGGGTCGGCGGATCTCGCAGAATCGAATAATACGACTATAAAGTCTGCGAACAGTTTCTTACCCGAAAGTGTGACAGTTGATCATTGGAAATCTGATCGTTATGGTCGCATCCTGCACTTTGGAGTGAGGGAACATGCGATGGCTGCGCTAATAAGCGGAATTGTTCTCCACGGGAATACAAGGGTATTTGGTGGGACTTTTTTGGTTTTCAGTGACTATATGCGTCCTGCGGTTAGACTTGCTGCACTCATGAAGATACCATCTATTTTTGTTTGGACTCATGACTCAATAGGACTGGGAGAAGATGGGCCGACTCATCAACCGGTTGAACATCTTTGGGCCTTGCGTGCCATCCCTGGTTTATCTGTCATTCGGCCCGCTGATGCTAACGAGGTTGCCTGGGCTTGGAAAGAAATTCTTGAGAGGCGTGATGGTCCGGTTGGGCTTGTTTTATCACGACAAAATCTTCCTGTGCTCGACAGGACTTGTCTTGCACCTGCCAGCGAACTCAGAAAGGGAGCGTATATCCTAGCTGATGGATCGCGTTATCCGAGATTGATATTAATCGCGACGGGCTCAGAGGTCTCGCTGGCAATAGGTGCTAGGGAAGTTCTTGAAAATCGTGGTATTCCCACAAGAGTGGTTTCGGCGCCGTGTCTTGAGTGGTTCGATCAACAAGAGAAAAGTTACCGCAACCATGTCCTTCCTCCAGACGTAGAAACCAGAATTTCTGTTGAGGCAGGTTTGTCGCTGGGTTGGTCGAAGTATATTGGAGATAAGGGCGCATCCGTTTCTATAGAACACTATGGAGCATCAGCCGCTGGGGATGTTCTTTTTGAACGTTTCGGTTTTACCGTTGAGAATATTGTAAAAACAGCAGATGCTCTGTTGGGAGGGTGTGGTGAATAGCCTGCAGAAATTATCTACTGCCGGTGTAAGTGTGTGGCTTGATGACCTTTCCCGTTCGAGAATTACTGATGGTGACCTGAAGAAGAGGATTGAGAAGCAGTGCGTTGTTGGGGTTACAACTAATCCAAGTATTTTTGCCAAATCCATTGCCTCTAGCCGTGATTACGATTCCTCGTTTAAAAACGCATTTTCGAGAGGATGCACCCTTGATGAGGCAGTCTTAAGTGTGATTTCTGAGGATGTTAGTGGGGCGCTTGATCTGCTGGCAGATTCTTATAGCGCTTCGAAGGGTATTGATGGCAGGGTTAGCATAGAAGTTGACCCAACTCTTGCGTATGACACGGAGGGAACATTCCGTTCCGTGAAAAGCATATGGGAGTCAATTAACAAGCCTAACTTGTATGTGAAAATTCCCGCTACGCGGGAAGGGTTAGAGGCTATCTCGCAGTCGATTGCTTCTGGAGTGTGTGTTAATGTCACGCTGATATTTAGTCTTCAGAGGTACAGAGAAGTTATAGATGCCTATCTCACAGGCCTTGAGCGTGCTGTTGAAGCAGGAAGATCCATTGAAAACATTTTTTCTGTTGCCAGCTTTTTCGTCTCCCGCTTTGATGTCTATGTTGATGAGCAATTAGATAACATCGGCACACCGCAGGCTCTTCACTTGAAGGGCAGGGCTGCAGTTGCGAATGCCAGACTTGCTTATGAGGTGTATGAGGAGGCTTTTGCGACACCAAGATATAAGATCCTTGCAGATAAGGGAGCCAATAAACAGCGACCGTTATGGGCTAGTACCGGTGTGAAAAATCCGAGATACCCCGATACCTGTTACGTTACAAATCTAGTGGCACGAGATGTTGTAAACACCATGCCAGAGGCTACACTTGATGCAGTGAATGATCATGGTGAAATAAGGGGCGATACAATAACTGGCACATACGAAGATTCAAGAGCCATCCTCAGTGAACTTGCTGAACTTGGCGTGAATTATACTGAGGTAACAGACAAGCTTGAAGCTGATGGTGTTAAACAGTTTATAGATTCCTGGAATCAGTTAAAGTCGAATGTGAGGTCCCGCTTCTGAGCCTTTGCGGCTTGCGGTGTTGCGCGATTTGTCGCGTAGTTGGGTAGTTTTGGAAGTTTTATCAAGTGAGAAAGAAAAGATCAGGTGCATTCTTGATACCCTAGTTGATAAAAAAATTGCTTCGCGTATCTCTGCGAAGGATTGCTCGGTATGGGTGGAAAGTGCAAGAGAGGAAGCCTCAAGACGTCTTGGATGGCTTGATGTATACGATCACTCTCTCCCCGTTGCACAATCAGCAAAGGCGTTAAGAAATGATCTTCTCAAAAATGGGGTTGACCGCTTTGTCTTGAGTGGCATGGGTGGCTCTTCTCTCGCTTCTGAGTTGATGAGTGATTACTTTCAAACATCTCTTATTGTTCTTGATACAACCGATCCTGATCACGTATTCAGAGTCGCATCCGAGCCACTCGACAGGACTTCCCTCATATTATCTTCCAAATCCGGTAGCACGCTTGAGGTTGATTCGCACAGGCGCTTGTTTGAAAAACACTTTAAAGGCTCTGGAATAGACCCAAGTAGCCGTATTATTTGCATAACTGACCCTAACTCACCATTAGACTTACTCGCGCAAGAAAAGGGTTACAGAGTATTTAATGCAGATCCAAGTGTTGGCGGGCGATTCTCTGCCCTAACAGCCTTTGGAATCGTACCATTAGTGTTGTGCGGAATAGATGTTACTCCGATACTATCTGCAGCGAAGCGGGCCTTTGTTGCACTAAAGGAAGATAGCCAAGCAAATCCGGCGCTTATACTTGGCGCATTGTTAGCTGTTGAGGGTAAGGCCGCAATTGCTTCCGAAAGCCTTATAGGAAATTGGATAGAACAATTATTGGCAGAGTCAACAGGTAAAGATTTAACCGGGGTTTTGCCAATTGTTACGAATGGTGACCTGTCTAAAGTCAGACTGGAAGGTGTGTCGTATTTTGATGTACGGCTAGAAGATGGATCTAGGAATTCTAGCGAGAATTCTAGTGAGAAAAGTATTCAATCTGAGACAGAGTGTGCGGATAAAGAGTTCTGTGCTCGAATTACTGCGGGGCTTGGCGAACAATTCGTATTGTGGGAGTTTGCAACTGCTGTTTTAGGGCATATTCTCTCCATAAACCCCTTTGACCAGCCTGATGTAGAAAAGGCTAAGGAGGCGACAAGAGGTATTTTAGGCAACTTTAAAAAACCTGAAGATGAGCCCGTTATATCTCTTCAAAACGGTATAAAGACCCTTGGAGGTGCCTGTACTCAGAATCTTGGTGAGTTATTAGATACCCTTGGGAGGGCAATCCCGCCCTCCGGGTATCTTGCGATTCAAGCATATTTAGACCCAAAGAATGACGATGGGGTAATGGATCTTGTCAAGTACATGGTGCTGCGCTATAACAGGCCTGTTACATTCGGTTGGGGTCCGAGGTTTTTGCATTCAACTGGGCAGTATCACAAGGGTGGCCCCCGAATTGGCAGCTTCTTGCAACTTGTAACGGATTCTGACAGGTGTTTGGAGATACCGGGCTTGGGTTTTGATTTTGGGAAGTTGATAAGATCTCAGGCCGCGGGTGATGCGCAGGTTCTAAGGTCCATCGGACGACCTGTTTTGACTCTTTTTGTAAATTCATTAGAAGATCTGACTTTGAATCTGCCAGGCCTAGAGCCATCTCTATCCAATTGAACTGATCGCGCATATGGATTTTAAAACAGAAGTGGAATATAAATGCCAAAGGTGAATTGCGCAACACAGCAGATTGCCCTGCCTGGGGCGCTTGCTATATTCGGGGCAACGGGTGACCTGAGCTCCAAAAAACTATTGCCAGCGGTGTACGACTTGTTTCATAACTCTCTTCTATCAAATGGGTTCGTTTTAATTGCTCTGAATAGAGACTTCTCGGCGCAAGATTTTATCTGTCACTTCCGCCATTGCGTTAAGTCTTTCTCTAGGACGGGATGGTCAGAGTCTGTTTTTCTTGATCTCCAAAAAAGGGTACATCATGTAAGTGGCGACTTTTCCGACCCCGAGACATATATTGAGCTCTCTGAGAAATTAGAAACCACCAAAGAGGAAACTGGGGGTAATTGTGTTTTTTATCTCTCAGTTCCGCCAAATGTATTTACTCCCATCATGAAAAACTTGTCTGCTAGTGGGCTGTCTAGAGGATGTTTGCATAAAATTGCTGTTGAAAAACCCTTTGGTAATGACCTTAAAAGTGCAATACAGCTTAATTCAGTGCTTAGGTCAGCTTTCCCTGAGCGTGCTATCTTTCGGGTTGATCACTATCTTGGTAAAGAGACCATTCAAAATATTCTTACTTTTCGTTTTGGAAACCAAATCTTTGACCCTATTTGGAATAGGAAACATGTTGATCATGTGCAGATTACGATGTCTGAAGATATAGGGGTTGAGGGTCGCAGTAAGTACTATGACGGAATCGGTGCTGCACGTGATGTATTACAAAATCATCTTTTGCAGCTTATGGCTCTAATTACGATGGAGAGACCCTCGAATTTGAATAACGCGAGTGATATAAGGCACGAGAAGCAGAGAGTTTTGGAATGTGTGAGTCTTCCGAAAAATATAGCTCAAAATGCTGTTCGTGGCCAATACTCATCCGGCTATCTACGGGATGAGAGGGTTGTATCTTTTTTGCAAGAAGATGGGGTTAATCCATCTTCAAGAACTGAAACATTCGCGGCGATAAAGCTAAATGCCGATAATGAACGTTGGTATGGTGTACCTTTCTACGTTAGAACTGGGAAACGGATGGCAAAACGTAGTGCATATATAAGTCTTGTATTCAAGCCAACTGATATGAGTATTTTGCAAAATGTGATTGTTATAAGGTTGCAACCAGACGAGGGTGTGTCTATTTGGTTTGCGTCGAAAGTGCCCGGTTATCGTTCTGATATTCGACAGGTGAATTTTGATTTTTCGTATAAAAGCTCATTTACTGAATCAAGTCCAGAGGCTTATGAACGCTTAATTCTGGATGCAATGAGGGGTGAGGCCTCCTTGTTTCCGCAGCAAAGAGAAGTGGAGTTGTGTTGGGGCATAATAGACCCCCTTGAGGAGGTTTGGGAAAACGACAATACCCTGATACCCCAATACACTCCAGGAAGTTGGGGGCCAGATACTTCAAACGACCTTTTGCTCAGAACGTCCAGGCACTGGAGAAATTACTGATTATAAGTCTTCTTCTTGAAGCTCAAACCTCCCAGGATGCCTACAACGACCAGTACGGCGCAGGGAAGAAGTAAAACTTTTAAGTCGAATATAAGAAATATACCCCCAGCGAGAAACGCTGATAAGATGCACACAACCAAAAACCATGCTGCGAAAGAATTACCATGAGAAACAGAGTGATTTGAAGACATGCGATAAAACCTTAAGTGGGGTCAACTCCCCTGCTTAAACTATCCCAAATGTATTTATTTTGCAACTTTTCTTCATTATTGCTGCTGTGCCTATTTTTTTTCTTCAAAAAAATCGCTACAGAAAAACATAGCAAGTATGCAGTGTACGCAACGATAGATAATAACAGCGGTATCTGAGGAATAATACTTGCAGTAGATAGAATATTCTCTAGGGATGTTTCCCCAGAGATTCCGAAGCTCTCAGACAGTTTTGCGTAGAAGACGTGTTTCGTAAAGACAAAGAGCAATGGCATCAAAACTGCAATCGAGAAAAGTAATATCCTTGCTAGGAACAGCTTAAACAATCTGCTGAGTAAACTCAGAACGAGTAGGGTCAAAAGAATAGAGGAGTTAAAAAAACTAGATCCGTTTATCTCGATAAAATCCTTTGAAGAAAGCAGTTTGTCAGTCACACGAACTGTAAACCAAACCTGGCCTGTTAGGGTGAATAAAACGGCAAGGGCAATAAACTCCCCCGGGAAAGCAAATTTTCTCAGCACAAAAATAGTCCAAGACCCCAAATAAACCGGGCAAGGGGCAGAAACACAAAACAGATAGATGCAGAGCCAGCTATGGGACTCGAACCCATAACCGCCCGATTACAAGTCGGGTGCGCTACCAATTGCGCCAAGCTGGCAGGATAAAACGGCACACAAGATTACAATACAGCCCTTCGCATGTCTAGGTATTCCGAGCGCCTGTGTGACTCGGCGGTTTTGTACTGAAAGTCTTGCCCTGAGATTCGGCAATAAAGCGCTTAAAAGAGTCAAGATCACCCGGAGAGCCAGTATAAAGGGCACCATTCACAAGAACAGTTGGGGTGCCCCTGAGGGAGACATTGTCACTATTAGGAAGAATATACCTGGTAGCCCTTTCGGTAGCAGCAACGGCCCAATCTGAAAACATCTCGTGCTTTATACACTCCTCAACCTTTGGGTCAGAAGCCCCGGATGCAGAGGCAATAGTCCAAAGTTCATCATTGCCCAAACCTCTGTTCTGAAGTGCAGATTCTTGGTGTTGAAACAAGGCGGCATTAACAGAAAGAAAATATTTCGGAGAGTAGTTTGCAACACACGCAACGGCATTTGTCGCCCTAACCGAATAACGATTAAGCCCTGAACCAAATATCGCAATTGGGTGGATAGACAGGGTTGCATTACCGCCATCCAATAAACTGCTGAGATACGCGGAGGTAGTCTCTTCGAACTGCTTGCAGTAATGACAGCTGTAGTCAGCGTAAACCCTGATGTTTATCTTTCCATTCTCCGCACTTTCATAGTAAGGAGTAGGACCGAACTCAGGATGGATACCCTCAGTTAAAATTGGTTCCCCTTTTGGCCCAAAAACAATACCATCAGAAACCATATTACGTGGACCAGCTGCCTGAGAAGGAACAGAAAAAACAATAACAAGAACTACCGCACTTACAACCGCAAATATTGCAAGTAGAACACCGCCCTGGATAAACCACCGCGCGCGCCTCTCGGATTTAACCTGTTGGTCACGTATGTGCCTGGCCTTCTCCCGGGCGCGATCACGTCGCTCCCTCTTAGTTAAATCCATCTAGCTAAACCCAAAGAATTCTTCAAAACAATAAGGGGCAAAACACCCGAGTCTACTCTCCTATTGAAGCACAAAGTGCAGTTTTTGAGAAAACCTCTTGTCGCAAAAAGCACTTTACCGCTGCAGTTCATACAAGGCTATACTGACAGCAACCGACACATTTAGAGAATCAACAGAAGCATCCGTCGGAATTGTAAGCAGTTCATCACAGTGTTTTTTTACAAGATGACTTATGCCGCTACCTTCGCTGCCAACAATAAGCAGAAGTGCACGTTTGTCCTCCTTTTTTAAAAAAACACTTTTATCAATTGGAGTCTTAGAATTCGAATCTAAACCCAGTACAAAACCACCGTACTCTCTAAAACGGACAATATAACGGGTTAGATTCCCCACCTCCGCAATGGGTAATTTGCCAACTGCCCCAGCACTCGCTTTCCATACCATAGGTGTTACACGAGCACTGCGATTCTTGCCTATTAGAACAGCCGATGCGCGAAAGGCAGCCGCTGAGCGTACAATCGCACCAAGATTGCGAGGATCTGTAACCTGATCGCATGCAATGAATAAAGGAGGACGGGGCCAAGTCTGTTTCAAGAGCTCTTCCGCGCGACTGGGTCTATAAGACTTGCACAGTAGCGCGACACCCTGATGAGGCAAGTCTGTCAATCTATCGAGTGTGCTGCGAGGTACAAATATATGAGGAATATCTGAATAATTCATGATTTTTGACACTCGTGGATTGTGTTTAAGCGCAAAACTTTTATCTATAAGGAGCTTTATCGATGGCACCCTTTCACGCAACGCCTCGTATACCGGATTTATTCCAACAATCGTATTGTGCTCAATCTGGTTTGGTAACCCGGACCTTCTTGAAGAGCTAGAAACTGACCTGTTTTTTCGTCTCATCCCCGCGGACTACCATAAGACACATGACCGTCTGAAACGCTTATATCCGCTTCGGCTAATAATTCTCGCAAAAGGTCTGAAGTATAAAAATCACCCTTAGAGCGCGCCCTGTCTCTTGCTTCAAGTAATACTTGAAGCAAGGCTTTGCTATTATCCTGCGCTCCACTGGTGTATGTTATTTTATGATCAATTGGGCACAAAATAGAAAGCATCTCTACAACTTCTGACAGTGTATTCCCCAAATATTGCATATCTGCCTGTGTATCAACCAAGCGATTCATTTCTCTTACCTTATTGTGAACAATAGCAAGAGCTTCGGGTATATTTAGGTCATTATCAAGTGAGGTAGAAAAATCCGTATTCAATTGGGAAACGCAGAAGTCGTTTTCATAACCCTCGCGTTCGAGGTAGTCATATACTCGGTATATACATCCTTGAAGTTTATTCCAAGTGTTACAGGCTTGCGACAAAGAATTTTCCGTGTAATTAAGGGTTGAGCGGTAGTGTGCAGTTAGAAAATAGTATCGCAAAGCAGACGGTGACACTTTTGACAAAGCATCCTGAACAAGAACTGAGTTACCAAAAGACTTAGACATTTTGATACCTTCAACATTGACTGCCCCCGTGTGCATCCATATATCAGCAAAATGCGCTCCCAAAGCGCGGGCTTGAGCCAACTCATTTTCATGATGAGGGAAACGTAAGTCAACTCCACCCCCGTGTATGGCAAAACGAGTGCCTAAGTACTTCGTTGCCATAACTGAGCATTCTATATGCCAGCCCGGTCTTCCGGGACCCCAGGGGGACTCCCAAAAAGCCAAGTCAGGATCTGTGTCTTTTTTTTCTTTCCATAGAGTAAAATCTCTGGGGTCACGCTTTCCAGGAGTAATGCAATCATCGATTAAAAGATCTTTCTGGTCAGTTAGCTCACCATAACTTGGGTGCTTATCAATACTGAAAAAGACGTTACCTGAACCATCCATCGCCCTGTAGGCGACGTTTTTCTGTATGAGTATCTCTATTGCCTTTATTATGTCCGGAATATGCGCTGTTACCAATGGCTCATAGTCTGGTGGCTTTACAAACAACGCCTTATAGGCTTCATTAAACAATCCAGAGACCCTGTAGGCAATCTGCCACCAAGTTTCGCCTGTTTCAGTACTGCGCGCAGAGGCAAGTATTTTATCGTCTATATCGGTTATATTGCGTACATACAAAACCGGAAGGCCTTTGTATTCCAACCACCGTCGCAAACAGTCATAGACTACGCCCGATCGCATATGACCAATATGTGGAGGTGATTGTACTGTGGGTCCGCAAACGTAGAGTTCCACACGATCCCTGCAGTCTAGGGTAACAATGCGTCTTGAGAGGGTATCGTATAAATTTAACGTCATTACAAGATACAGTATGTCAAATGAACAAAGCAGATCTATACCAATTCACTGCACTTATAAAGCAAATACTAATCTGTACAAGAATTATCGGTGGTAAATCTGAGCAACAGCAATTGCCCCAATCCCCTCACCGCGACCTAGAAACCCCATGCCATCAGTTGTTACAGAAGAAAGACTGATTCGCGCGCCTGATAGACAGTCTGAAATTGCATGCTCTGCTTCGACTCTCCTGTCTGCAAGGCGCGGGGTATTAGAAATAACTTGCACCGCAATATTTAGAACACAAAATCCATTTGTTGCCAAAAGTCTGTTAGTTGATTCCAAAAAATAAGCCCCGGATGCATCTTTTGTTGCGGCCAGGTCAACACCAAAGACACTTCCTATATCCCCCATATTCGCGGCAGATAAAAGAGCCGTTGTACAAGCATGCGCAACAACATCCCCATCACTATGACCTTGCAATCTTCTGTAATTTTTCCACTCTAGACAAGCCAAGAAGAGTGGGGACTCGTCCAGAATGAATTTATGAAAATCAATACCAACCCCAATGAGTGGTAACGGCATGCTTAGAGCAGAGATCGGCGGTTGCGAGATGTTTACAGGAGATACATTCGACTTAGAGAGCAGACTTGATGCCGCAAATTCGGCGCGCTGCAAATCACACGGATTGGTTACCTTAAAACTCGCCTCATGTCCATTTATCAGTGTTATATCCTTTTCAATCTGGGCAACCATTACAGAGTCATCGGCAAACTGTTCATTGCTAGCAACAGAGCGCTCGTGGGCAGCTTCAAGCAGCGCGCGATCAAAGCCCTGTGGGGTCTGTGCGCTAAAAAATTCTCTCCTGTCAAGATGCAACACGCTCTTGGTATGAAAAGGTTCACCGGGGCCCCGTGCAACCTCTCGATATGCGTCCTGCATATTTACCTTCTTTATGCTATCGACAATCGCAATTACAGGAATAACAGCTTTAGATGTCTCAAGTTGCTTAATAACCGATAGATAAATCTCAGGAGGTGTAAATGCACGAGCTACATCATGCACAAGAAGTTTTGTTATCCTTGCAGAAAAATACCTGATACCAAGACCAACGGAATCCTGCCGAGTTGCCCCGCCAGTTACTATCTTAATCTTTTCAAGAGTTCCTAGGCTCTGTAAAACATTTCTTTCGCAAAGCTCAACAAAACCCTTTGGAACAGTGACAACAACTTCCAAAGCTGTTCTTAACTGACCCAAGTTTTTTAGGCACCATTGTATTAAATCCAAACCACCAACTGAGACAAATGCCTTCGGCAGAGAAGAAGACAGCCTGCTACCGACACCCGCCGCAAGCAAAAGCAATCCAACTGCCATACTGACTTATTCAGCAAGCACTTCATCAAGCAAAGCTTCCGCATCTTCCTGGTTTGTGTGACGGGCAAGCGCTAACTCTGCAACTAAAATACCGCGGGCGCGGGTAAGCATCCGTTTTTCTCCAGCGGAAAGAACACGGGTCTTCTCTCGTCGCGACAGATCCCTTACAACCTCTGTTACCTTCGTGACATCCCCAGACGCTATTTTTTCCAAATTACTCTTGTAGCGCCGGGACCAATTGGTTGGCTCATCAACCAGATTCTCGCGTAAAACTTCAACAACCCTGCGGGCACCGTCTGAATCGATAACGCCACGCAAGCCCACAGCCTCTATTTTTTCGGCTGGCACCTCTATCATCAAGTCGCCATCTGAAACATGTAATTTCAGATAAGTTACCTCTTCACCGCGAATAACACGCTTTTTTATTTCCAAAATGGATGCCGTGCCATGATGAGGGTAAACCACAGTCTGTCCCACTTTGAACTGCATACCACCCCCTAACGGAATTATAGGTTATGCACGCAGCAAGCAGTACTCATATACGTTTTGTGTACCCTCTAATAAAACATGTACGTTAGAATTGTGCTATGTCTCCAGGGGTATCACGGTCTCTCTACCTGCCGTTAAAGATCCGACTGATTATGCGCGTCGCCATCTTAGTTATCTGCACATTTGCTTCGGCTGGCTGTTCACTTCTAACCCCTGCGGCAACAACAATTACATATTCTGCCGGTGTTGGCGCCTCGGCAAATCTTGGAACTATCCTAATTCGAAATATTTTCATTGTTGCAGATGATTCAGGACACGGATTTCTCGTTATGACAGTCTTTACAGACAAGAGGCAGACGATAACGGCTGAGACGAGCTCATCTAAACAGGTTGAACTTTTCTTATCTGAGGGCAGTAATGTTTTCGGGCCAAAAGTGAAAGTTACCATAGATAATGTCGGCGCAGCGCCCGGGGACTATGTTGAGCTGACACTGTCTTCCAAGACCAGCATAAAGAAGGTTATCGCCCCCGTCTTGAGTAGCGAATTCCCGGACTACAAATATATTACGCAGGAAGAGTCAAAACCCTCACATGCGTTCGGGCGCCGAAACTCCAATCAAATCCAAGGCATTGTATAAGACCTGACCCACTGCCCTATTGAGCTCCAGACGGGTGTTTACAAGCTCCGCCTCGCTCTTATCGAGAATACCTTTTCTTGGGATTATTCTACATTTGTCGTACCATTTGTGATACGCACCTGCAAGACTCTCAAGATATCTCACAACCCTGTGAGGCTGCAAGAATCGTGCCGCGTCGATAACAACAGTTTTGTAATCATACAATAAACTCACAAGCGCGGTTTCCGTTTCATGCACCAGTAGCTCCGGAAAAAACCCAAATTTCTCCATTTGCAATAGGTTTGCGCTACGAATAAGAGAACGAGTGCGGGCATAAGCGTACTGTACATAGTAAACCGGATTGTCATTACTGCGCTTTTTGAGATGCTGCTCATCCAAGTCAATTGGTGTGTCTATTGGATAACGACAAAACCAAAAACGCAGTGGATCGACGCCAACCGATTGGATAATCTCGGATAATCCAATTACATTACCCTCCCTCTTTGATTGACGTTTATTCTTTAGTAAAACCATTTGTCCCAATAAAACCTGCACATTTTTTCGGTTATTTTCAGAATCTACATGAAATATGTTTGACATTGCTTGAAAACGTTTAACATACCCATGATGATCTGCACCCACCAGGATGACAAGGTCCGAAAAGCCCCTATTGATCTTGTTCAGGTAATATGCGCAATCCGCAGCATAATAGGTATAGGAAGTGTCAGAGCGCAAGACTGCGCGATCCTTATCATCACCAAATTCAGTTGTGCGAATAAAAAACGCCCCATTTTTTTGAAAAAGGTATCCGTTCTGTTTACACCTAGCAAGCGCCTTATCAATTTGACTTTTTCCAAAACGATCTGGCTCATGCAGAGACTCCTCGCTAAACCAAACATCGAAATTGACCCTAAAGGCTATACAAGACTTTTTAATTTCCTCTATTTGTATCTGCCATGATCTCTTGCGAAAAATCTTGATTGCATCCTCATATGACAGATCAATAATATTCGGAAATTCACACTGTATTCTTCTTGCAATATCTTTTACATACTCACCCGGATACCCATCTTTAGGTAGAGACTTAGAAAGTGCCCGGGCGTACACTGACTCAGAAAAAAGATGTATTTGATTGCCGACATTATTGATGTAATACTCCCGCGTAACATCAGCACCACAGTTTATAAGGATACGAGCTATTGAATCACCAACAGCTGCCCATCTAGTATGTGCCAGATGGAGCGGACCGGTTGGATTTCCGGAAACGAATTCAAGATTTATTTTTTTACTAGACTGGGTTGTGTTGCGCCCAAAAGAACTACCCTGCTCTAGAACTTCTGAGATGATACCAGTAGTGTGTTCGCGGCTGAGTTTTAAATTTATAAAACCAGGCTTTGCAACATATACATCTTGCACCCCATCAAGCTCTAATAATGCCGAAGCGATGCTTTGTGCGATATCAATAGCGGGACTTTTCAGAAGGCTTGCCAGTTTTAGAGGTAAACTCAAAGCCCAGTCACCGTATTCAGGCTTCGGTGGGCGAGTTAGTGAAACAATTTCTGAACAATCAAAGTTATACATTGAGTGCACAATATTGGTTACGGATTTCTTCAGATCTTCCACATTCATCGTCTAAAACCTATTTATTTCGACATCTTATGTAAATTGCCTCAGTATTTGTCATCTCCACGAAAGAGCTTACCCAAAATGGTCTAAAAAGACTTATAAAGATATTCCCTGTATGTTACTAAGATTGTAGAGTAGTGCCCCCATAGCTCAGGGGATAGAGCGTCTGCCTCCGGAGCAGAAGGCCGTGGGTTCAAATCCCGCTGGGGGCGCAATCATCTTGGACATACCATTAGCCGAACTTACCAGAAATGTAATTTAGAGTAACTTCGTTCTTTGGGCTTGTGAATATGACCTCAGTTTTGTCATGCTCAACCAATTCACCAGATCCACCGCTTCTTGCAACGTTAAACACCGCAGTCCAATCAGACACCCTCGATGCCTGTTGCATATTATGCGTGACAATAACAATTGTATGTTTTTCTTTCAGCTTGCAAATAAGCTGTTCAATTGCCTTGGTTGACACCGGATCAAGTGCCGAACATGGCTCATCCATGAGAATAACTCTCGGGGATACTGCAATTGCCCGAGCGATACAGAGTCTCTGCTGTTGACCTCCAGAGAGCTCTCCCCCGGGTCGACCCAGGCGATTATGCACTTCATCCCATAAATTTACGCTACGCAAACAGCGTTCCATCAACTCGTTTTGCTGAATGCGATGGATGCGCTTGCGGTTAAGCTTTATACCTGCAAGGACATTTTCTCTGATCGACATTGTTGGAAATGGATTCGGCCTTTGAAAAATCATGCCAACTTCTTGGCGGACATAAACCGGATCGAGTTGATATAAATCACGACCATCAAGTAATACCTGACCTTTAACCTTTGCACCGGGAGAGAGTTCATGCATTCTATTTAAAGTCCGGAGCAAAGTTGATTTTCCACACCCCGAAGGTCCAATGAGAGCCGTAACACTCCCCTCTTGTATCGAGAGCGAAACATCTTTTATAGCTCTCAATGGCCCGTAAAAGGCGGTTAAATCTTTTATTTCCAGTAATGAAGTCATATAACCCTTCTCAACGATTCGTAGATTTTGGGGCAATCATTTTAGAAACTATCTGAGCTAAGATATAAAAAGAGACTGCAATTGCAATAAGAACAAGAGCTGCTGACCACGACCTATCCAAAAATGCGCCTACATCGACACCAGGAGATGAGTATTGTGTGTAGACATAAACAGGGAGGGTCATCATGCGCCCTACAAACGGGTTTAGATTAAGCGAATTGGTAAAACCTGCAACAATCAAAAGAGGTGCAGTTTCTCCGACTGCTCGCGCAATTGCAAGGGCTGAACCAGTGGCAATACCAGAAAAAGCAGTTGGTAAAACGATAAAAAGTATTGTCCGCCATTTTGGAGTTCCCAGGGCATAAGCCGCTTCTCTGAGGTCATTTGGGACAAGTCTCAAGACTTCAACCGCAGAGCGTATGACTATCGGTAACATCAAAATGGAGAGCGCAACAGCGCCCAGAAAGCCCGAGCGGATACCGGGTTGATCAAGAACAAGACTAAAAAAGGCATATACAAAAAGTCCAACAACAATCGATGGTATGCCGGCCATTACATCCACCCCGAGGGCAACTGTGCGAGACAAAAAACCCCCAGACCCATACTCAACTAAAAAAATTGCAACCAATAAGCCAAGTGGAATACCGATTAGAGCTGCAAGTATTGTTATTTCAAAACTGCCCATAATTGCATGCAAGGCACCACCTCCAGCGTTAACAGTGCCATCCATGGTACGTGTAAAAAATGCAATATCAAAGCGTCCTAAACCACTTGCAATCGTCGTATAAAAAAGTGACAGAAGGGGTAATATCGCGATTACAAAAGAAGCGTAAACAACACAGGTAAACACCCTATTTCTTACACGTCTCTTGTGCATATTTTTACGCGGAGGTAACTTAGTCATTCCTGGACCCTAAGGATCTCACGAAGCAAGTGCGCACATCTTTTACTCATATATCAAATGCCCAGCTTATATACCTCTTAGGACTTTAATCTGACGATTCGTTATTTTTCTGGCAACCAAATTGATTAGGAAAGAAACTACGAACAAAACAAGCCCTGAGGCAATAAGCGCGGCAAGAAGATTACCCTGCGCCTCTGGAAATTGCAAAGCTATATTGGCAGCAATTGTGCTCGGAGCTTGGGCGGCTATAAGAGAAAAATTTATAACACCAGATGAGCTAAGAATCAAAGCAACAGCTATAGTTTCTCCGATTGCCCTGCCCAACCCAAGAACAGCTGCAGAGACAATACCTGCTTTACTAAGCGGTATTACGACAAGCTTCATGACCTCAAATCTTGTAGCCCCAAGCGCAAAAGCACCCTCAATAAGGAATCTGGGAATCTGAAAAAAAATTTCCCTACACAAGGCAGTTATTATGGGTAATGCCATAACAGCCAAAATAACGGCTGCTGTAAAAACTGTTCTCCCCGTTGTGGATATATTGCCTGTAAAAAATGGCAGCCATGGAAAATGCGTGCCAAGCCACTCATAAACCGGCACCAAAGCCGGAGCAATAACTGTTACACCCCATAGACCAAACACAATAGAGTGTACCGCTCCAAGAAAATCAACTACGCGACCAACAAGCTTTGATAGACCCTGCGGAATATAAAAAGTTGTAAACAGCGCAAAATAAATGGAAAAAGGAACAGCAAGCAAAAGAGCTAAAAATGAAACCCAAATACTGCCAAAGCCGAGCGGAACTACATAGTCCCAAATACCAACCGAACCGGAGGGTAAAACGAGATCTGGATTGGTGAGCACAGGAAGTGCCTGGAGGCCAAGGAAAATAAGAACAGAAGAAAGGATGGCAAGGATACATACACCGGACAGAAGGCATACATAAAGGAAGAAGTCCTTACGCACGAAAAAAGACCTTACAGAAACTTAGAACACACCATCAGCAAAAACACGCAATGGGGGCGGAAAAGCAAAGACAGATCTCCCCTTAGGCGCCGTTTTTCTCAGCGATTTTATTGACAAGCTCGAGAAGTTTCTTTGAAAGAGATTCCGGTAATGGAGCAGAGCCAGCCTGTTGTGCTGCTTGACCCTGGGCTTTTTCAGAAAGAATAAACTTGAGATACGAGAAAATAGCGTCTTTGTTGCCTTTTTTGTAGCCAACGCAAGCAACGACATAACTGACAAGGATAAGGGGCCAGGCGCCAGCTTTCTCTGTCCTGCGATTTATCTTTACAGAAAAACTATTCGGATTCTTGCTCGGAAATTCAGAGTCGCTCACTGTCAGGGTAGCACTCTCGGCCGATGGTTTTGAAAAGCCCGAACCAACCTTCAGGGTCGCAAGAGACATTCCACGAGCCAAAGAGAGATCCAAATAACCTATAGAGCCAACTGTAGCTTTCAAAACCTGCGCTACCCCAGAGGTACCTTTAGCGGCCTCACCGTATGTATAAGGGAACTTAGTTGATGGTTTATGGGGCCAATCACTGGGGGCATTGGTATGAATATAATCTGAAAAATTCTCTGTAGTCCCCGAATTATCCGAGCGGTGCACAGCGGTTATCTTTTTATTCGGCAACTCTATGCCAGGATTGAGAGCAGAAATTCTAGGCGAATCCCAAGTAGTTATTGCCCCACTGAAAATCCCAGCAATTACGGAAGCGTCAAGTTTTAGGTCAGAGACCCCTGGAAGGTTATAAGCTATCGCGATCGGAGAGATATAGACAGGAAGCTGAAGCGGACCATCCGCAGTACAACCCTTAAAGTCCCCCGTGAGCTCGGGGTCAGCAAAGGGAACATCTGTCGCGGCCAGATCAACTGCACCAGACAAGAATGCCCTACGCCCCGCACCAGACCCCTGAGGTTCATAGTTGACTGTTACACCCGGATGGATCTTGCGAAATTCTGATATCCAAACTGATTGGGCCACGCTCTGACTAGAAGCCCCAGTTACTGATACCGACCCCTCTAAAGAGGTTTTGGAGTTTCCAAAACATGAAACAGAAAAAAGAGTTACAACTGAAGCAAATACGAGAAAAAGCTTTCTATCCAAGCGACACACCCTTCACTAGTCGACAAAAGACAGTCGCAGTGTAACACACGAAATTTACACTACAAAATCTTTTTAGAGGCAGGTAAATTCCTCTCCCACGTAGCATTCGATTACAAGAAGATAGGTTAGAATTCAGTTCTGGAGCATAACCTTCTTGAAGTGGTGGAACGTACCCATCTCTGGGGTAGAATTTTGGATGGTTTATGGACTGCTCAGAGCTCTACAGTGTCATCCCTGCGGGAGGAATAGGGTCCCGCTTGTGGCCACTCTCGAGAGCGGCGTCGCCTAAGTTCCTACACAAACTGACCGGGACTGAAACCTCGTTGCTGCGCGATACATGGGATCGTCTTGTGCCCATCTCTGGGGTAGATCGAATTATGGTAGTGATTGGCTCTGACCACTTCGACGCAGTTACATCCCAGCTACCGGAACTTAAGGGGCATAACGTAATTCTGGAGCCAGAACCCAAAGACTCAACAGCAGCAATATGCCTTGCCGCGGCCATTCTGAATACTAGAGAGCCTGATGTGATTATTGGCTCATTCCCCGCCGATCATGTGATAAAAACCTCTCCCCTGTTTCAGCAATCTGTTGCACAGGCCGTAGTAGCGGCAAATGAAGGATATGTTGTAACAATTGCAATTACCCCAACTGAGCCTGCAACACAGTTTGGATACATATTATGTGGCGATTCAGCTGGAATAAAGGGGGCACCGCAGGTCCTGTCGGTAAAAAGATTTGTTGAAAAACCTAGCCAGAAAGATGCAGACCGCTATCTATCTTCTGGAAAATATTTGTGGAATGCCGGTATGTTCATAGCTAAGGCATGTGTTTTGCTTGAACAGCTTGAAAAGGCAAGACCTGACATACACAG
This sequence comes from Tropheryma whipplei str. Twist, assembly GCF_000007485.1. NCBI lineage: Bacteria > Bacillati > Actinomycetota > Actinomycetes > Micrococcales > Tropherymataceae > Tropheryma > Tropheryma whipplei. The sequence goes on from NC_004572.3 coordinate 441,227, forward strand.
CCTGATAATAGACATTGCCAATAGCCCTGATTTGGATTCTGCGCTAAAAAAGAATTGGCCAAAAATGCCTCGTATTGCAATAGAATACTCTGTCGCAGAACCGTGCGCCGCAGAAGGTAGGATGGTGACTGTCCCGGCGAAGTTTGAATGGAACGACGCGGGAGATTTTTCATCAATTGCAAGACTAAACTCACGGGGAGGAAGCGACCTTGTTATTCTCGGGGAAACTAGCCGCGTACTCTCGGATTCAGCCACAGGGATAGTTGTAAGTCAGACCGACAGAATAATCTCTGTGATAGGCACAAAAGACATAGTTGTTGTAGATACGCCCGATTCTCTTTTGGTTACAACAAAAGATGATGCAAAGAAAGTAAAACAGATAGTCGAGGCACTGCGATTGTCTGGCCGAGATGATGTATTGTAACCCTATTGGGTGACCAGATCGAATGGCTTCGAACAGGCAAGTATCTCTAGAATCTTTTATAAGCCACTTTGGCAAGTTTCCTGAGGGACTCGACGCTATCGGCAGGTAATTGAGATAGAAAAACGCTCGACCCTGCAACAAATGTGTCCACCCCAACAGAGGCAATTTCTGAGATATTACCCAATGTTACACCGCCGTCAACTGAAAACGATAGGTTTTCAAACTCTGATCGGGTAATTCTAGAAAATTTATCAAGAACCCTTCGGATAAGCTTTTGTCCGCCAAATCCAGGGTAAACTGTCATGACCTGCAGCATATCCACTTCTGGCAAAACGTGTACACATTCCCCAATATCAGTATCGGGACTTACCGCAAGTCCAACTTTTGATTTGTTAGATCGTATATTTCTGGCAGTTGCAATTGGATCTTTCGCTGCTTCAAAGTGGAATGTGACGGAATAAACACCAAGGTCAGCGTATTGCAAAGCCCAATAATCTGGATTTTCGACCATTAGATGAACATCGAGCGGAACCGGTGAAACTTCGCATATTCTTTTCACAACAGGAAGACCAAAGGTGATATTCGGCACAAAATGCCCATCCATCACATCAACATGCACCATGTCTGCACTAGATATAAGTTGAAGATCCCGCTCAAGATTACAAAAATCTGCCGACAATATACTCGGACTTATACGAATCTCCATTGCCCAATAATTCTATATTCAGAGAAACCCTAACAAGTGATTTAGACGACATTACAAACGCACAAACTGCTTTATGCGCATAAAGTCTAGCCAATTAGGACGCGGACTGTGACAGTTATCACGCCCAATTCCATAATCATGAACAATCTACTAATTTGTCGATAAGACACACAAAGGGCAATTTTTGAATACAGCAAACATAACAATTGTGAACCTTAGCAAATAAAAATTCCCAGGAATTACCGTAATCGGTTATGACATAAGCAATATCAAAGGCTGTGATGTTGTGAGAAACAAGATTAATGTCTGGTCCGCAAACCGCACCACCATGCGTAACCGGACATCTTATTTTTACCCTCCGGATGAAGCAATACAAGTTCAACCGGCAGATCTGCCGTTCCGACAAACACTTTCTTGTCAAGCATAACAAGCTCACCGGGTGCTAATGAACTTGCGAAACAATCAGAAGGTTGTTTCGCCGAGATAACTTTTATTCTCTTATTATTTTCAAAAAAATACGCAGATGGATCTGGATTGGCAGCCCTTATAAGTCTTAGGATTTTCTCAGAATTCTGCGTCCAGTCAATTTGGCATTCGTTGTAAGTCAATTTTGGCGCATGCGTGACACTTCCCTTCTGTGGCACGGCAGCTTCAAGTTTACTGTCAAGAGAGTCCAGCACTTCAACAAGAAAAGGTGCAGAATACTCGGCCATTTTTAAAATCTCCTCACCTGAGTTGAGATTTCGTGAAAAAGTGTATCTTTTACTTTCAAGTATTGCACCAGAATCTAATTCCCGTTCAAGCCGAAAAATTGTGAAACCGCTCGAATCAAGACCATTCATAATTGCTCTTTGAACCGGTGCAGCGCCCCTAAACTGTGGAAGAAGAGAAAAATGTAAATTGATCCATCCAAAGCGGGGAATGGATAGAATTTCTTCGCCAAGAAGAACGCCATATGAAACTATCACACCAATATCTGGGGCTAAGGAATGTATTTTTTCTCGCGCTAACTCGTACCTCGCGAGCGCGGATTTCGTACAGCTTTTAGGGGGTCGCAGAATAGGTGCCTCTATTACCGGAATCTGCCAATTCTGCGCCTGTACAGAAATAACATTGTTTAAATCCGTACTGCATAGATCTGCCGGAACGCGCTTTGCTAAAACTCCAACCAGAGCATGTTGGCTTGTTTTTATGCAACGCAACGCTGGCAACGCAACGCTTGAAGTACCGGCATATACAATCCGTAAACTAGATTTCATCGAGAATTTCCGGGTCGTCACATCTAATTTTGATAGAGCTACCACGCAAAGAATCCAACATTTTTTTCACAAAATCCATCACTCTATTGACATCCTTAAAATCGTTCATAACAATCAAGCGAAATTTTGAATCATCCTGGCTTATAGGGCCAAAAACCCTAACAGGATCAAATTCCCTGAGATGCAAAGCGATAATATCAATTTCACTTTTACGACCAGTTATACTGAAAATTCTCACAGCCGGAGGTAATTTTAGGGTAATCCTATGCTCCAACTCTGTTTCCAGATAGCTCACAAGTTGCCAAGCGCCGATCGCTCTCACTAATCTATTTACAATACCTGGAATTATAAGAGTGCCATCATGTCGTAATAGGGAAATTGCAGCAGTCCACCTTTTTAGAGTCGAGTAGGCAGTCTCAAAGTTTTGCCTAACGGCCATTGTGTTTGCATCAAGAATTAAAACAGCAGCATAGCCCTGCGAAACTAACGGCTCGCTACCGCAAGTCGAAACAACAATAGTGCCTTTAAGCATTTTGACATCAAGTAACTCAATCGGATTCGATGAATCGCTTGTTAGCACGTTACACCCTGGAAATGCCTGGGTTAATTCATATGCAGTTCTATCACTGCCCCTTCTGAGCATAACAATTTTTTGTGATCCACAAATTGAACATGCGTTATCGGCAATTTTGGCACACCATTTACACTGAGAGGTGCCGTAAAAAGATGTTTTTGTGAGAGGTCCGGAGCAGTCCTTACAGCGGGCAAGTTGGCCGCAATTTGCACAGGAAAAGCTTTGAATATGACCCTTCTGTTGCACCTGAACCAAAACGGGTCCCGTATCCAAAGCGTTTCTCATAACTCTTATGGCATCAGATGGAATCTGCCCGGGTTCTTTCGGTACAAAAAGTTTTGGCCTTCTTCGATATGCGTATCCGACACATTCTATATGACCGGTTTTTTCCAGATACATAACCGGCATGCTTGGGATATGACAAGCAAATAATAAAACACAGCCGGAGATTTGTTGTCTTATTAGTGCAATATCTCTTATATGTGGATATGGAGTCCTGTGTTCAAGAAATGCATAATTTGCCTCATCCCAAATTGCTATAAGCCCTAGATTGTTGCTGGGCGCATAAATAACAGAACGGTTCCCAACAATGATTCTCTCCCTATCAAGGAGGCAATCAAGAAAGTTTTTATATCTATCGGACGAAGTTTGATTTGAATTAAGAATCTTTATATCATCATTCCGTAATTCAGGCACCTTTGACAGTGCCTTTAAGAGTTGCCTCTGACATTTTTGATCTGGAACAGCAAGAATTGCTGTTCTACCAGATCGATAACATTGAGTGGCAAGGGCAGCAAATTCGTGGGCCCACGGTTGAATACCCTGAGTATCGATACCTATCGGGACGCACAATGAATACCTGCACCGTGAGGTCAAGCGCACGCGCTGACTGAAAAAGGCAAAATCTTGACTCTGGACTGGTGGATCCGTATCTTTTATGCCGGACAGATTTTTAAAGAAGGCTTTTTCTATCCTGACTCTTCTTTTAGGAATTGCAAGATGCAGCAAATTACCAATCTGACTGCAGTTTCTTCGTGCAATCCTGTGAGCCAAAAGGCTTATATCACGTGTTAGAACAGGTATTTCCAAGGGCTTATCATGGATAAAACGCAAATGTCCTACGTAAGATTCTGGAGTGTGTATGTTCAAGACATAACCCTCACAGATTTTGCCCCTGAAAGGAACAGTTACGAGGTGCCCTCTGTTTATATGTAAACCATCTGGTACAAAATAGTCCAGCAGAATATCTCGTCCCGATAAATTCAGAAGAACTTTTGCTACACGCGGCACTTAAACAGCACCCAAAAGAGCGTTAAGCTTATCAGGACAGATGCGCTCCCAGGTAAAGATATCTCGACCGAAATGGCCGTATGCAGCCGTTTTTTGATATATGGGCCTTTTTAGATCGAGAGAATCTATAACAGCAGCGGGCCTGAAGTCAAATACCTTTAGAATTGCACGCTTGAGCTTATCTAAGGCGATAGTATTTGTCCCGTGTGTGTCAATGTTAAACGCAACCGGATGGGCTTTTCCAATTGCGTATGAGATCTGTACTTCAATCGATTCGGCAAAATCAGCCGCAACAACGTGTTTAGCAACCCATCTCGCCATATAGGAGGCGAAACGATCAAGCTTTGATGGATCCTTACCGCTAAGGGCACCTCCACCATGCTTTGCGGCACATCCATACGTATCAACAACAATCTTTCGACCGGTAAGTCCAGAGTCTGCGGAAGGTCCCCCCGTAACAAATCTTCCAGCCGGATTTATCAAAAAAGTAGCTTTGCTACAATCAAGACCGGTTGCTGAAATAACCGGTCTTACAACACGCTCAAGAATGTCAAACCTCAGTTTGTCTAGGTCAACAGAATCTTCATGCTGTGCCGAAATAACGACTGTTTCAAGCGTTTTGGGTCTATTCGCCGAATCATAACCTAGGGTAACCTGCGATTTTCCATCAGGCAAAAGATACGGAAGAATCTTCTCTTTTCTCACGAAGGCTAAGGAGTATGCAAGCTTATGCGCAATAGTAATTGGCAAGGGCATCATCTCTGGTGTTTCCCTGCACGCATAGCCAAAGACGCTTCCCTGGTCGCCTGAGCCTTGTTGTGAAAAACTGTTTCGCCCCAAATCACCCTGTTGATTGCGATATTCGAGAGAGAAGTTTACAGCATCTGCAATCTCCTTGGATTGAGAGGTTATGGATTCCTGTATCGAACACGTATTACCGTCTATGCCCGCGTCTTCGCTGGTATAACCAATGTCCAAGATTGTCTTTCTGATTATCCCGGGTATATCAACAGAATCCGGATTTGATACTTCACCGAAGACATGCACAACGCCGTTACCTGCAATTGTCTCAATACCTGCACGGGCATTCTTATCTTTGCAAATAACACCATCAAGAATCGCATCAGAAATCTGATCACATAGTTTATCCGGATGCCCTTCTGTCACAGATTCAGATGTGAGAATCACAACTTACCTTTAAAGCGACCTGTCGAGAGGGTCAATATATGTAACGATCACTCTCTCGGAGAGGAAATCAAGGATACGCTTTGCAATGTAATCCTTACTACCCCTTGCCGTGAAAAAGACCTGCTTATCATCTATTAAACTGACCTCATTATCGGAAACATCAAAACCAACATCAAAACCAACTTGATTTACAACCATGTAGTCACAGCCCTTGCTAAGGAGCTTTTGTCGAGCGATATCTATACGGAAATTGGCAGATTCCTCTGTTTCAGCAGAAAACCCTACAAGCACTCTGGGGCGGGATTTATTGCTGGCAAGCTCACGAAGAAGGTCATCGGTCGAGATAAGCTGCAAAGTCCAGCCATCATTACTCTTTATTTTCTGTGACGCAACCTCTCTTGGTTGAAAATCAGAAACTGCTGCAGCCATTATGACAACATCGCTCGTATCAATGTTATCGGACAAGGCCTTCCGCATCTCTTCAGCTGTTACGACGGTAATAACTCTCATACCGGTTGGCAAAGTAACCGCCTCGACATTTGCTGCTATAAGAATCACCTCAGCAGACCTCTTCTGCGCTTCTTTAGCTATGGCAATTGCTTGCTTTCCACTCGAACGATTCCCGATATAACGAACCGGATCTATTGGCTGCCTTGTTCCCCCGGCGGTTATTAGAAACTTTTTACCCGACAGCTTACCAGTCTGGTGGTTTAAAAGGCTGCGTGAAACATACTGCACAATTTCGCAGGGATCCACCATTCGCCCAATACCCCAGTCACCACTGCTAAGATCACCAGTAACCGGACCAAGAACATGATAACCACGCTCTAGCAAACAATTGACGTTATCACGAGTTGCGGGATTCTCCCACATGGCAGTATGCATAGAGGGGACGAACAATACGGGAGCATGAGAGGAGAGAATGGTCTGAGTGACTATATCGCTTGCCAAACCCGCCCGGGCGGCAGCAAGAATATTTGCAGTTGCCGGTGCAACCACAATGGCGTCTGCCCACCGAGAAATATCAATATGACTCTGAGAAATATCAATATGACTCTGGTCATCGCAGGGAAAATTCAGAACGTGATGCCCGGTAAAAACACGAAAAGGTTCGCCTGCCACAAACTGGGAAGCCCCATTGGTGAAGCCAACCCTAACATCGTAGCCCTCTTTTACGAATAATCTGGCAAGATAAACAGACTTGTATGCCGAGATGGACCCACATACGCCCAAGAAAATGCGCCCGATCGCATTTTGCATCACTCGGCTGCAGAAGACTTAAGATCGAGTTTATCCTCGGCAATCTCACGCATTGCGACTGTAAGGGACTTATCATCAGCATCAACAGAAACAAGCGGCCCAACATGAGCATAAAACGACCCTTCATGCAGGTCAATATAGTACTGATCTATCTGCCGCGCGCGTTTAGCCGCATAGATCACAAGGCCATATTTTGAACCCGACCTGCTGAGCAAAGAATCAAGAGGTGGATCTGCTATTCCGCGATCTTCTTCCATATACAAAACCTTTTCCAGAAAAGTATTTACATTTTCCAAATAAACCGAACAGCAAATATACTAACCCAAAACAATGCTGTAAACAACAGAACTCTAGCAAGAGTAAATATAGCCAGATGTTGTTAAACACGATTCATGGCCAGCCATAATTCATTTGCCGCAATTTCAACATCAGCATTGACAATCTTGTAGTCAAACTCGCCTATAGCCTCAAGTTCCTTTTTTGCTGTTGCCAGACGTGCATCAATTTCATCCTGTGATTCACTCCCGCGGCGTTTTATTCTACAAATCAAGTCATCCCAAGCGGGAGGCAGTAAAATAACCGTTCTAACTGCAGGCAATATCTTCCTTACCTTGCGCATTCCTTGGAGATCAATTTCGAGTATAACCGGCTGGCCCGTGTGCAGCAGACGTTCAACTTCTTCCTTTGGCGTTCCGTATTTGTGAAGGCCATGCACGGTGGCCCATTCAAGCATTTGCCCACTTCTTACCATGCAATCAAATACCTCATCGGTAACAAAATAATAATCAATACCATCTCTTTCGCTATCCCTCGGCTCTCTTGTTGTAGCAGATATAGAAACTTTGACTTGAGGGTGACATTTTCTTAAATGGCTTATAACCGTACCCTTACCAACTGCCGTTGGCCCGGCAACAATGGTCAAAAGATCCAAAAGGTCAGTCCATAAGTCAAAAAGCTGCATCCTTTGTATTCCAAGATGAGTTTTCAAAAATGCCTCAAGACGAACATATTGAAGCGACCCAAGACCCGCAATTCGTTTACGGGAAGCAATGCCCAGTTCAAGCATTACACGAGCGAGTTTTACTCTGCCAATACCAGGCAGAGGGGATAAAAGATCTGCAACACGCATATTTGAAATTACACTGCCCTTCCTGTTTCGCCCATAACGAAGGAAATACAGGGAGCAGTGCGGTAGAAAGGCGATTTTCTTCTTCACTTCTGCACGGATCTTCCGCACTTCAACCCCTTTTTTTGATGCCGACTGCCAGTCGGGTTTTGGAGGAGGGCGTCTCATATATCGCCAATAACCTTCCTAACCAGCATTCTCGTGCGAATCGTCAAAAAGCGATCTTAGCTCTTCGGAGCGAGTATTCACAAGTGCAGAAAACCGCCTGGGGCCTGAGGCAAGCAGACTGCGAGATTCACTTATTATCAAATTAGAGATAAGACTGCCAAATCGTTTTCGGGAATCCTTAAGCTCTACCCCTTGGTAACCAAAGCCCGGTGCAAGAATTGGCATAACCCTTGAAAACTCAGAGAGATTGCAACCAATCCCCAGAGATAAAAGATCGCTTGTGGCAGACAAAACAACTCCAAAACTGGAACAATCAGAGGGATTACCTACAAGAGTCCCGATACTCTCAAAAATGTATGACGCAACGGTTATATCGGAACATGACAATATGCTTCCAGAGGACTCACCGAAAATTCCCTGGCGATCTTGCAGAATTGCACTCTGTATCGGAAATGCATGCATCTCGGAAGTTGCCGCGAGAAAAAACAAGCCTGCGCCATTTTGTCTTGCGATATCAATGCTGCCCTTAAAACTGCCAAGACCAACATAAGGAGATACGGTCAGGGCATCACTAAAGAGCCGTGAATCCCTACACAACCAAGCCTTTGCGTATCCTGACATTGTCGATGCAATATCCCCCCTTTTTCCATCGGCTATCACAAGAGCGCCGGTTGAGCGAATTGCGGATATTACCTCCTCAAGCGCAAAAATCCCCTTCGAGCCAAATCTTTCGTAAAAAGCAACCTGTACCTTATAGAGGCCAACACATTCAGATGATAAGTCAAGTATCCTAAGGGCAAACTCTTGCGCACCAGCGGGAGAGTTTGGAAGCCCCCACTGCTCCAAAATCCACTCATGTGGATCTATTCCGACACACAGATGCCCAAAATCAGTGAAGGCATTCTGCAATCTATCCCCGAAAGAGATCATCCGCAGAGATTTTCAGCTGAACGCGCGCGGCTAGAATATAGCTCCTGCAAACTCGCGATTTCGTGCGAACCCGACTCAAGACTTATAACTGCAGCGTTCATTTCCGAAATAGTTGTGAAGACAGGGATTTCACAGGCAAGGGCGGTAACCCTTATCTCATAGCCATCTGCAATACTGACCCCTCCAGACGGTGTGTTAATCACAAGGGAAATCCTGCCTTCCCTTATGAGGTCAACAACAGACCGGGAAGAGGTTTTTTTAGCTTCACTAAATTTCTGAATCGTAACAACATCTATACCAAACCTACGCAGAGTGTCGGCCGTACCAGATGTTGCAAATATTTTAAATCCTAATTTGTAAAACCGCATTGCCGGAAGAACAACTTTACGTTTATCGTGATCAGCAACAGACACAAAAATCGCCCCCGTGCGAGGTAATTCACTAAACGCTGCCTGTTGGCTTTTTGCAAATGCAATAGGAAATGTTGGCCCAATACCCATTACCTCGCCAGTAGACTGCATCTCCGGACCCAGTAAGGTATCCAAAAACTCACCCGACTTTGTTCTAAAGCGCTTGAAAGGGAGAATAACTTCTTTTACCGCAATCGGATCTGTTGGGTTAAAGAACCGCATATCCCTTTGGGGTAATAAACCCTCTCTCTGCAAATCTTCTATTGTATGACCGAGCATTATCCTCGTAGCTGCTTTTGCAAGGGGAATTCCGGTGGCTTTTGAAACAAAAGGTAAAGTCCTGCTAGAGCGCGGATTAGCCTCAAGAACGTACAAAATGCCCGAAGCAATGGCAAACTGGATATTCACAGGGCCTAGAACAGAAAGTGTACGGGCGATTGCATGTGTTGTGCTAACAATTTGATTAACAATGTTTTTGCCCAAAGTTACCGGGGGAATCGTACAACTCGAGTCACCAGAATGAATACCTGCTTCCTCTATATGCTCCATGATGCCGCCTATAAACAATTCATGCTTGTCATAGAGCGCATCAACATCTACTTCTATCGCATCAGATAAGAATTTATCAATCAGAAGCGGGTGTTCTGAATCAACCGCGTGAAAGGTGTTGAAATAATCTTCCAGAGCCTGAGAGTCATGAATAACCTTCATGCCCCGACCCCCCAGAACAAAACTTGGACGAAGTAAAACCGGAAAACCCATTTTATTTGCAGCGATAATAGCTTCATCTTTATTACTAACAGTTCTATGCTCATAAGTCGGCAAATTGAGTGACCTTAAGAGGTTAGAAAATAGATCCCTGTTCTCGGCTAAATCAATTGACTCAGGTGATGTCCCAAGAATCGGAATACCTTCATGTTGTATGCTTTTCGCAAGACTGAGCGGAATCTGCCCACCGAGCTGGGCTATAACGCCAAGAAGATCACCATTGCGTTGTTCAACAGATATAACCTCGAGAACATCCTCCAGGGTGAGAGGTTCAAAGTATAACCGGTCGCTTGTATCGTAATCTGTTGAAACCGTTTCCGGATTACAATTAATCATCACTGTTTCGATACCCATTCCCGAGAGTGCCATTGCGGCATGAACACAGGAATAGTCAAACTCAATTCCTTGACCGATCCGGTTCGGGCCCGAACCGATAATAATTACCTTTCTGGAGGGTGATGGAATAGCCTCATTTTCAGAGTCATAGCTCGAATAGTAATATGGGGTGACGGCGGGGAACTCGCCAGCACAAGTATCAACTGTCTTATACACGGGTACTATCCCGAGTGCGGACCGTCTTTTTCTCACATCCTCTTCATCAATTCTGAGAAGGTCAGCTATCTGCCTATCGGAAAAACCGTGCATTTTTGCACGAGATAGGCAATCCATAGAAAGATCTTTTAAAGAATCTGCCGTTTTATTTATTAAATCTATCTGAGAGACAAACCACTTATCAATCCTGGATGCCTCATGAACCTCGTCTATACTGGCGCCAAAACGAAGAGCCTGTTGTATTGCTACAAGCCTCGATGGCAGAGGGGTCCTTATGAAATCCAGGTAATACTCACGCGGGTCAGGTACATCAGAAGCAATTGAATGCCCCGGTGATTCGAATGGCTGCCAATGAAAACACATATGGGGCTGATCAAGTGAACGCATGGCCTTTTGCAGAGCAGTTGTGAAGTTCCGCCCAATTGCCATAACTTCACCAACGGATTTCATGCTAGTTGTAAGCTCGGGATTTGCCTTTGGGAATTTTTCAAAGGCAAACAGAGGTATTTTTACAGCAACATAATCAAGTGACGGCTCAAAGCTTGCAAAGGTTTTTTTTGTTATATCATTTTTTATTTCGTGTAAACGGTATCCCAATGCAAGCTTTGCCGCAAGCTTTGCAATCGGAAATCCTGTTGCCTTACTTGCCAGCGCGGATGAACGAGAAACGCGGGGGTTTACCTCGATTACAACAACACGGCCGTCCGTGGGGTTTACCGCAAACTGTATATTACATCCTCCGGTATTTATCCCAATCATGCGAATAATGGCAATTGCTATGTTGCGCAAATTCTGATACTCGCGGTCAGTTAGGGTCATTGCCGGTGCAACTGTAACCGAATCACCGGTATGGACACCAACGGGATCAATATTCTCTATTGAGCACACAATAACTGTGTTACCCGCCACGTCGCGCATGAGTTCAAGTTCATATTCTTTCCAGCCAACAATCGACTCCTCAAGAAGAACCTGGCCATTCGGACTGGCTTCAATACCCTGCTTTACAGAATCTACAAGCTCGGACTCAGTGTGAACAAGACTAGATCCAAGTCCACCCATCGTGTACGATGGCCTGATAACAAGTGGGTATCCATTTTTCTGGGCAAATAAAACGGCACCCTCTACAGAGGTTATTACTTCCGAGGTTGCCACCTCGGCGCCAGAAGAAAGAACAATGTGCCTAAACATCTCACGATTTTCCCCGCGCGCAATTACTTCCGGAGTGGCACCTATAAGCTGAGTTCCATATTTTTCCAAAAGACCTTTGTTGTGAAGCTGCATCGCCAGATTAAGCGCGGTTTGCCCACCAAGAGTTGGTAAAACAGCATCGGGCCGCTCTTTGTCAAGAATTGCCTCAAGGACCTCAATAGTCATTGGCTCTATATAAGTTGCATCAGAGAACTCAGGATCAGTCATAATTGTCGCGGGATTGGAGTTAAGGAGGATAACCCTTATACCCTCTTCTTTCAACACCCTGCAAGCTTGGGTTCCTGAATAGTCAAACTCACATGCTTGACCTATAGTTATAGGACCAGAGCCGATTACGAGAACAGATCCTATATCTCTAGGGTTCGGCATTGTATCTTCGCTCTAGGTGTCCTTCGACCATTCTTCTAAATTCACGAAAAAGATAGCGCGAGTCATGCGGGCCGGCACAAGATTCCGGATGATACTGGACTGACATGGCGGGAATATCAAGGCATCTTATGCCTTCAACTTCATAATCATTAAGACAATAATGAGATACTTCGACCCGTCCAAAATTCAGAGGTGAAACAGAAATACGATCGATTGGCATATCAACCGAGAATCCATGATTTTGAGATGTTATCTCAACCTGTTTTGTTGCCCTGTTGAAAACGGGTTGGTTGATCCCCCTGTGCCCAAAGAGAAGCTTCTTGGTTTCAAAACCCAAGGCTCTGGCCAGCAATTGATTCCCAAAGCAAATACCAAAGTAGGGCAGACCCGCTCTCAACAGACTGCGCAAGAGATCGACCTGGGTACCACTCGCCGCGGGATCACCGGGTCCATTTGAGTAAAATATCGCATCAGGTTTGATCTGCATAGCCTCATCAAAGGAAATATTATGAGGCATAAGCCAAATATCGAACCCCTGCTCTAGAAGTAAATTGATGGTACTTTTTTTCACTCCGAGATCTAAGACAAGAAGAGTTGCAAAATGGGACTCGGAACTGATAAACCTGCGCGATGTTGTGGACACCTCGGATGTTAGAGAACGCATATGCATTGACTGCGTTCCCCTTATCTGATCCACCAAATCGGGCAAAGGTCGGTCCGGTTGCGAGAATATACCGGCACGCATGGCGCCTGATGTGCGTAATTTTCTAACAATAGCGCGCGTATCCACCTCAGAAATTCCGATAACTCCCTCACTAGCAAGGGCTTTTGCCAAATCCATTTTGGCAAGAAAACTGGATGCGATTGGGGATGGATCCCTTATAACAACCCCACTTGGCCACATTCTGTCCGATTCGTTATCAAAATCATTAATACCTGTGTTACCCACATGCACAGCTGTCATAACAAGAATTTGCGCTGTGTAACTCGGGTCTGTAAAAACTTCCTGATACCCGGTCATGCATGTCGAAAAAACGGCCTCGCCAAATGCAGTACCAACAGCACCAAATGGAACACCTTCAAAACAAGAACCATCTTCCATTACGAATACCGCAGACCGAAAGCTAAGCACGCCTATTTTTAAACCTCACAAAAGCAGAAGACAATCTTGCCCTAGTTTTCAAAAACAAGTCTACCCTCATAAAAGGTGTACATAACCTTCCCCGGTAAGTTCATCCCGGCATATGGAGAATTTACACTCGGACCTAAAGAATCATCAAATGTTACGAATCGTGTCACGTCAGGGTTGTAAAGAAAAAAATTAGCCGCGGAACCTTCTTTAACTGTATTAGGTGTCATACCAAGAATTTCAGCAGGTTTGTTTGACATTATCCGCACAACTTCTGGCCAAGTTAGATGCCCGGAGTTAACAAAAATTTTTTGGATCACTGAAACTGAAAACTCTAAACCGGTCATGCCGTTTGGCGCAGAATGCCAAAAGGGACTTTTATTCCTGTGCGGAGCATGGTCAGTTGCAACAACATCAATCACGCCCCGAATAAGAGCGTCTCGTAAACATTCCACACTCTCTTTTGATCGAAGTGGTGGGTTCACCTTGAATCGAGTATCTCCTGTCATTACGAGGGAGTCATAAAACAAGAGATGATGCGGAGTAACCTCAGCTGTTACTTGAACACCAAGACTCTTACCCCAGGCTATTGCATAAACGCTTTCCTGTGATGAAACATGGCACACATGAAGCCGTGCATTTGCTGCACGGGCAAGCAGGATATCACGGGCAACTATTGTACTTTCAGCAATTGAAGGCCATAGACTCTTGGGTGCAACTATTGGGCCTTGTGTGTCCCCTTGAGCACTTTTTGTCAATGTGGGATCCTGAGCATGTTGGGCAATTACACAATTATTTCTCCCCGCAAAAGATAGTGCTTGATGCATAATCCCGGGGTCATGCACACAATTTCCATCATCGCTGAATATATTTACACCGGCATCCAGCAGAGAGTGCATATCAGTAATTTCATTACCCCTTAGTCCCTTTGTTACAGCGCCCACCGGCCGAATATCACATACCGCATCCTCTTTTGCAATGGCCTTCAGGATATTTACGGCCTCTGGCGAGTCTTGCACGGGATGCATATTTGGCATCGACGAGACTGTTGTATATCCACCTGCAATAGCTGCACTGGTAACATCCCTTATGGAACCATCACGGGAATTTCGCAAGTGAGTATGCAGGTCAACAAGACCAGGAAGGGCAATAAACCCTTCAGCGTCTATAACCCGACATGAAGCCTTATCAGTATTTTTTGTAGATAAAAACTGATGCTCCTCAATGTCTTTGCAAATAATCTCCTGGATAAGACCACCAGACAAAAACAATGTTCTCGCGCCAAGCCCTGGCAGTGTTACATTTTTTATAAAAAAAGATTGGCGGGTCACAATTTAATATCCTCATGCTTTGCCGATATATGCCCCCGTGCGGGTATCGACTCTTATACGAGTCCCGACAGTAATAAAGAGTGGAACCTGAATCTGATAACCAGTCTCAAGGGTTGCAGGTTTAGTTCCACCTGTTGAACGGTCCGCCTGAACGCCAGGTTCTGTATGCGTAACTGCAAGCACAACAGACGGAGGCAAATCAACATACAGAGGCGCATTATTATGTGTCGCGATAACAACTTTCTGATTATCGGAAAGATAGTTTGCAGCAGAAGCAACCTGAGAGGCAGTTAGGCGTATCTGATCGTAATCAGCAAGATCCATAAACACGAAACTATCAGCATCACGATACAGATAGGTGCAATCACGCCTATCAACATTCTCAAGAACAACGCTGGCACCTGCATTAAATGTTTTATCAACAACCTTTCCAGTCAGAATATTTTTCAGTTTTGTCCTAACAAATGCACCACCCTTCCCGGGCTTTACATGCTGAAATTCGATCACTGTATTCAGTTGCCCATTTATATTGAGAACAACACCATTACGGATATCGGAAGTTGACGCCACAATCCCCTTTCAAATGCCCAACACCTAACGTGCTATCTTTCGTACGATATGGTCAAGGGCAAGTCTATACGAATCAACCCCCAGCCCTGAAACCTGTGCGTTAACAACACGGGATATAACATTTTTGTGCCTAAAACTCTCCCTGGCATACGGATTTGAAAGATGAACCTCAATAACTGCAATACCCCGCTCCCGTAGCAAAATAAGAGCATCGCTAAGAGAATAGCTGTAGTGTGTAAAAGCCGCAGGATTGATAATTACACCACAGGCATCCTGTCTTGCCTGATAAATGTAATCTAGCATCTCTGCCTCATCATTTGTCTGATAAAAAAGTAATTCAATAACATCATTGGAAAATTCAGTCAGCTCTTGTTTTATCTGTTCCAGAGTTATCGTGCCGTATATTTCAGGCTGACGACTGCCAAGCATAGCAAGATTCGGTCCATTGAGAATATAGATTTTCTTCTTACTCACACATCTCCACTTGGTTATCCTGGAATTTCGCCACTGCAAACACCCTTTATGTATACGATAAAGGATCTGAACAATATACGCCCCTATTGAGGAAACATGGCTTCATACGCTTTAAGCAATACCGTATGAGAAACCGAACTGATAAAAGGATTTGCGATTTCACGTAGTAAAACTAGTTTACTCTGCGTACTGATTTGAGGCATCTCTCGTGAATCTTTGTCGCTATCCGTATCATTGCTCTGCATATTCTTTTTATCACGCTGCATGTAGGGAGTAATGTTGCGCCACTGAACCTCAGGTGGACAAATTGGCAAGCCGTATGTTTCAAGAATTCGCTCATGTCTCGTCAAAATATTTCTGCCAATTAAACCCTTTGCAAAAGCAACCTGTGCTGCATACACCATGCCGATGGATACCGCCTGACCGTGAGGCAGCTTATGAGAGGTGGCTGCCTCAAGGGCATGAGCTAATGTATGACCATAATTCAAAAATTGCCTCTTATGCGTATCTCTAAAATCAGAGTCAACCATTGTGATTTTTACAGATACTGCTTTATGAATCAATTCTTCAAGGAGTTTCGGCGGTAAAGTTTCTGCACATACGCGCTGCGAGCAATCCATATGGTCTTGCGCGTTGTGTTCCAGAATGCTGAGGATACTCTCATCCTGTATAAACCCACATTTTATTATCTCTGCAAGACCTGATTTTAAATGCTCCTCATTGAGGGTTGTTAGCATTGAAGGATCGCACAAAACAATATATGGGGAATAAAAGGAACCAACAAGGTTCTTACCCTCTTTAAGGTTTATTCCCGTTTTTCCACCAATAGCCGCATCAACCATGCCAACAAGAGTTGTGGGAATATGTATAACCTTTATCCCCCGCAAATAGGACGATGCTACAAATCCAGACAGGTCTGAGGCTGCCCCACCACCGCAGCTTACGATCAGATCGGAGCGAGTGAAATTATTTTGAGCAAGAAATCTCCAACACTGCTCGGCTACACCAAGTTGCTTTGCTGATTCTGAATCTGGAATCAAGTATCGATAACACTGAACCCCCGAAGCAGCAGAAAAAATTGGTAACACCTGTGAAACAGAATCCTGGTACATAATAAGAATGCGGCGTGTCCCGGATGGTATGTATTTGAACACATTTGACACGCTTGTAAACAAGATCTGGCAAGTTTCCGTGCTGTGCGTTGTCAACGAGTACTTCTTCATCACAAGATTCCGCCTTTACAACCTACCTTGCGGCAAGACAACAGTAAAATCTAGGCACGGTATCAGAATTCTCGATGCCAAGAGCGATTGTAAATAAACCGTACAAGTTGATCTGCTAAAGATATCGGACTGCTCTTATTGACATCAAATTCAATATCTGCCAGTTTTGAATAAATATCTTTTCGTTTGTTGTACACAGCAATCCATGATTCAATATCACCCGTTACGGGACGTGTGTCAAAACAAAGGCGTGGAGCGACATTATCGCATGAGGTGCGCAAAAAAATAACTAAATGCCTGGATATGTACCTCTGATTTTCCTTTCGCTGAACACACCCTGCACCAGTTGCGACAACACCCCCGCGAGAGAGGGCATTTCGCAAGCAGATGGACTCAGCATCTCTAAACTGACTTTCGCAGGTTAAAAGCAGTTCTTTCACGGGTCCAAAAAATTTTTCCACTAGAAAATCTGTATCGTTAAAGATTACCCGAAGGCGCTTTGCAACAAGACCCCCCAAAAGGGTTTTCCCGACGGCAGGAGGACCAATTAGTACGATAGCCATTGATTCCAATTAATCCGATTACGGCCGAAGCTATCTTTCTATGACAGACATGAGATTTTTTGGAATAGAGTTAAGATAACCAGAGAAATTCCGCTTTATTTCACAAAGCGAATCTCCGCCAAATTTATCCAAGATTGCGCAAGATATCGTGAGTGCAACCATTGATTCTCCAACAACTGCCGCCGCAGGAACAGCACAAATATCAGATCTTTGATGATCGGCATTAGCCGGTTGGCGTGTAGAAATATCAACAGTTTTTAGTGCACGAGGGACAGTCGATATAGGTTTCATGCTGCCACTGATCCTCAAAGCAGATCCGGTTGTTACACCACCCTCAACTCCCCCGCTGTGATTTGACATGCGCGTTAGTAAACCACTCTCAAGCACAATTTGATCATGTGCCTCTGACCCAGGCAGAGCGGAGATCGCAAGTCCGTCACCAATCTCAACCGCTTTTACTGCTTGAATGCTCATAATAGCTGCTGAAAGCATCGCGTCAAGGCGTCTATCCCAATGCACATAGCTTCCCAGGCCGGGAGGGAGGCCATAGGCCAAAACTTCAAAAACACCACCAAGGGTATCGCCACACCGCTTGATTCGGTGAAGCTCATCTTTCATTTTCTCAGATGTGTTCTTGTCAAAACACCGAACAGGACTAGAGTCTATTGCTTCTAAATCACAAAATCTCGGATACGCGCCCTGTTCATAATCAATTTTTATGGAACCAATTTGCTTTACGTGGCTTAGGATAAAAATGTCCAGTTGTTGCAAAAAGGCCTTTGCAACGGCCCCACATGCAACCCTCGCGGCTGTCTCGCGAGCGCTGGCTCTTTCAAGAACAAGACGTGAATTTTGAAAACCATATTTTTGCATACCGACCAGATCGGCATGGCCTGGCCGCGGCTTATAGAGACCCTGAGCCCTTTTTGCATCAGACATATCTGATTTACAAGGCACTTCCGGGGTCATAATCTTTTCCCATTTACCCCACTCAGAATTAGTTATCCTAATCGCAACTGGACTACCAAGGGTTGAGCCATGTAACACACCGGCCGATAGCGTAACTAGATCTTTCTCAAATTTTTGCCTTGCACTGCGCCCAAATCCCAGCCTGCGCCTTGACAGTTCATTGCCTATGTGCTCGAGAGAAACCGGTATGCCTGCCGGTAGCCCCTCAAGGATGGCAACAAGCTCCATCCCGTGTGACTCGCCAGCAGTAAACCAACGTAACATTGCAATAAGTTTATCGTGATGTAACTTATCCGGCGAAGATATTTGGTAATTCAGAGTGAGTCATAAAAATACTTGCAATCCTGGGATGAATAAACCTGGACCTAGCATTGAAAGGAAACTCTAGCAAGTCACAATCCTTGCGTACAATGTGTCTCTTAGAAGACATTCCATCTCCTGAGTGAGTTGAGTAAAACAAAAAAGGCTAATTTGGGCAATAGCTTGTTCAACAAGCATAAGACGCCCAGAAACCACCCTGTCGGTCGGCCAAGAGCGCGCAATACCGGTCGGCCAAGGATTGTAATTTACATCAAACAAGGTGCCACGGACAGATCGCGGAATTGGCAACACCACGTCAGATGGCAGAGTGCTTATTACACAGGAAAAGTTACCTTTGAATGTGCTAATTGGCAGAATGTCAAGATCAAGGCAAAGCTTTTTTTGCATGCCTTTTGCTGCAGATAGATTCCTTGCATAAATAACCGTGTTACCAGTACAAGATAGCTCTTCCAGGGCAAGCAGAACAGATGCGGCAGTTGCCCCGCAGCCCAGTATAGCAACTTCGGAGCAATCAAGGCCGTAGTGAAAAATAGTCCTAGTTATGCCGTATACATCTGTGTTATACGCAGTAAGGATCCTTGAGGATAAATCCCGGGGGTCTGGCATATGTTCTGAGTCAGACGGGATTTGCGTGTTCGGGTCAAGTAACTGTGACTTGCCAAAAAATGTTTTTTGATCCGGACTGATCCTGGAAAGATATTGATCTGTAAGACCTACACGTTCTTCGCTGTGTGACTCAAAAACAAGAGTATTTGCAACCCCACAGCGCCGTACCAGATTAGACAGGCGATCGGCACAGGTCGCTGCGAGGAATTTCAAGGGCATGGTAACCGAAAGCCCCCGATAATCTTCATCAATAATTTTAGAAACAAAATCACGGAACCCATCGATTGTCATTTCTTTTGCGACATACCGGAAGGGTAAACCTAACAGGTCATATGCCA
The DNA here is from genome assembly GCF_000007485.1 of Tropheryma whipplei str. Twist. NCBI lineage: Bacteria > Bacillati > Actinomycetota > Actinomycetes > Micrococcales > Tropherymataceae > Tropheryma > Tropheryma whipplei. The sequence goes on from NC_004572.3 coordinate 460,984, forward strand.
AAGAATGAATTTTTGGAGACAAAGAATGGGAGACCGGAAGGCCCAAAACAGCATTTGTAAACAGCAATCAGCACTTACCATCCGGGTGATTTTTGCGCCATCTAAGCCATTTGTCAACCCCTTTTTGATGCTCAGAAAATGTTTCAGAAAAAATTGTCTCGCCGGTGCATTCGTTCCATGTAACAAAAAAAAGCCATTTTCCCGGCGCGGGATATATTGCAGCCTTGAGTGCCGCAGCCCCAGGATTTGAGATAGCCCCGGGGGGAAGACCTGCATGTACGTATGTATTGTATGGATTACCCTTATCTTCCCTTTGTTCATCAGTTGTCACCACTTGTCCAGAAAGTTTTAGGCCATACAAGACCGTTGCATCAGACTGAAGATTCATGCCCCGCTCGAGCCTATTTACAAAAACGCGAGATACGCGCGCAAAATCAGACGGAATTCCCTCTTTCTGAATAAGAGCCGCAAGAACCACAGTACGCCACACATTCTCAGACGGAATTCCAAGGGTCCTAATCTCTGCCCACATTCTTTTGTACATAGCAAGCAGCAAAGATTTTGCAGTTGCCCCTTCTTCTATGTCATATGTAGCGGGAAATAAAAAACCTTCAACGGAAGAGGCCTGCCTCGGAAGATCAGGAAAATTACTCAAATCTGATGCAACTTTTTCAAATTCGACAATCGGTATACCTGTTTTTTTTGACAAAGCACTAAAGATTCCTGTCAAAGTTGCACCCTCAATAATGACAACCGTATTGCTAGTCCGATTTTCTGGATTAAGCATTGCAAGCAGAGCCTCCCGGGGTGACATACCTCTTTTTAACCTGTACACTCCGGCACGAAGAGAAACTTTTTGGGCAACTAATAAGTCAATAAAACCTCGTTTATCACCGATAACACTATTCTGTGCCAGAATATCTGCAATTTTCGCACCAGAAGTACCGGATGGGACAGTAACCTGCACAATATCACCAGCGCGTTGCACACTTGAAACATTAATAACGAACACGGCTGCGATAAACAGGAATAGAGCAGCAAGAGAAAGGGAGAGTATTTTCAAGAGCATTCGACGGCGTAGCCAATTGCAAAATCGGTACCAGAAACTCTTACGCGTCTTGCGCAATAAGGACCGTCTCGTTTTGCGAGTAACATTCACCGAATCTGTATCTGCGTCGAAAAAACCATTAATACCATCTTCGGAACCATCCGATGGATCACGAAGATACCGTATAAAAGAAGATCGTCGAATCAAGGCTTTCTCTCCAGAGGGTCAACTTTAACTTCCATATCAAGGAAGAGTTGCAACATAACAGTCGCGGCGGCGGCGTCGACACACTTGCGAATCTGCTTCACACCTTTCCCAAGGGAATAAAACTTTTGTGTCGCGATAACAGTTGTGAAGCGCTCATCAAAAAACCTCACCTGTACACCAGAAGAAACCAGAAAGCGTGAAAACTCCTTTGCCAACCGCGCTGACTGTTTTTCCTTTCCAGCAAGAGTTAACGGGAGGCCTATAACAACCTCATCAATAGAATACCGACTGATATAACCAAGAATCTCAGCACAGGAGGCGCGGGGAAGAACGCCAACGGGAACCGCCAGACTGCCGCAATTCCTAGCAACGCCAATACGTGTGGACCCAAAATCAAGACCCAAAAAAAACCGGTCAGCTACTGATTTAACCATGTTGATTTAGCCATGTGTCTTGATAAATCTCTATACCCCGGAAAGTTTACCAATTACGCAGGCCTTCAAGTTATCCAAAGCGGAGTCAAGCAATTTTGCATTCCAACCCGCCCCTTGAGCAAAATCGGCACGCCCGCCCCCTGAACCGTCCAATGTTTTAAGAAAAACCTTGATCAAGTTATTAGCGGATAAATCATCCATACAAGATAACTTGACAGAGCTTAAATCAATGGAACAGGCTGCATGTACCCGCCCTGAAATAACGGCAGCCAGAAGCAAAACATGTGGCTCTTCTAGAAGCTTCTTGCACCTCAAAGTTACAGCCCTGATATCTTCAGCAGTGAATTCGAAAGGTGAAAACAATGGACCAGATAAGAATTTCGAAAGATCAGCGATAAGAATACGAACAGAAGAAACAGACTTAAATTCCTGGAGTAATCGGGGTGCAAAAGCGCTCAGAAACTTATCCTTTGCAGTCTGCAAGGCGTGCTTCGATCGCTTCAGGTTCTCACGTAGATCATCGATAGCCCCTTCCATTTCCTGTCTTGTCGCACCTAATGTACGCATCACGGTATCAACAAGTGCCCTTTCTTGAGCAAAATGAGAAAATGCGTCAAAACCTGTTAAACATTCAACCCTTCTGATGCCTGAAGCGACTGAAGTTTCGGAAACAAGAGAAACAACAGCTATTTCTGATGAATTCCGAAGATGAGTCCCCGCGCACAATTCACGTGACCAAGGTCCACCTATCTCAACCATACGCACAGTGTCACCGTACCGCTCACCAAAAAGAGCAATTGCACCAGAGGCTACCGCCTTTTCAAGGGTCGTATACGTGCTAGAAATTTCAAGACAAGACTGTATAGCACGATTAGCCCTTTCCTCAAGTTCTATCCTCTGAGAATCGGTCGGCGCATAACTGCATGAGAAATCAAATCTCAGATATCCAGCACGGTTATAAGAGCCCATTTGAACAGATGTTGATCCAAACATCTCGCGAACTACCGCATGTATAACATGAGTTGCCGTGTGTGATTGACAGGCGGCGAATCTATTAGCAGAATCAACACTTGCCCGAACTACCTCTCCCGAGACAACAAGACCTGAAACAATTTCGCAGCGATGAACAGTAAGGCCAGGCAGGGGAGAAAAAACGGTAACGACTTTTCCAGAAAAATTATCTGATTCTATAAAACCCCTGTCAGCCTCTTGCCCCCCAGCCGTTGCGTAAAAAGGGGTTTGTTCAAGGGCTATATCAACACAATCCCCCTGCTTAGCAGAAGTCAAGATAGTGCCATCTTTTACAAGAGCAGTTATTTTAGTATCCACCTGCAACATCTCATAGCCAAGAAAATTACTTCTCAGGCCTTCATAACCTGTAGTATCCGAAACAATTGGCTTTGACCTTGACAGGGCGGCCCTCGAGCGATCTTTTTGCTCTTTCATGAGCGTAAAAAACCCATCCATATCAACATCAAGACCCGAATCTTTGGCAATTTCAGTAATCAAGTCAATCGGGAAGCCATGCGTGTCATGAAGCCTGAAGGCAAGGTCACCTGATACACGTTTCTTTGATGAAGACATAGAACGTGAAAGAAGCTGTGTTCCGGCATTAAGTGCGCGGGAAAAAGACTGTTCTTCAAGACATGCAACCTGTTTTATCTCCGCAAGCTTTCCCTCAAGCTCTGGATAACCCACTTTCATAACCTGGGCTGCTTTCGCAAAAAGTTGATCAAAGCAGTTTTCCTGAATTCCAAGTAATTTCGCAGCGCGCACACTTCGACGAAGCAGTCTTCGCAAAATATACCCACGCCCTTCATTTGAGGGTCTAAGTCCGTCTGCGACAAGCATAAGAGAGGAGCGAATATGATCTGCGAGCACTCTAAGGCTTATATCATCTCTTCTGTCTTTTCCGTACCGTTTCCCCGAAATATACCCAGCCTCATCAAGTATCGGTTTTAGCTCATCAGTATCGTATATGGTTCCGACGCCCTGTGTAATCATCGCAATCCGTTCAAGGCCCATACCTGTATCAACGCATTTTTTCGGCAAAGAAGAAATGATATGCCCATCATTGTCTCTGAGATTCTGCATGAAAACGAGGTTCCACACCTCCAGATATCTGTCTGGATCTCCTTCCGGGCCCGGACCCGGGCCACCATGCAGATCATAAAAGACCTCGCTGCAGGGACCCGCAGGTCCAGCTTTACCTGTCGACCAGAAATTACTATCTAGACTCTGAACTCTCTCTTGCGGAACACCACATAGCAGCCAAAACTTCTCAGACTCCTTATCGTCTCCGTGAATAGTCACCCACAATCTATCTGGAGCTAGGTCAAGCTCAGAAAGCAAAAATTCCCAGGCATATTCAATTGCTTCCTTTTTGAAATAGTCACCAAAGGAGAAATTACCCATCATCTGAAAAAATGTCCCATGACGAGGTGTTTTTCCAACCTCATCGATATCAGATGTCCTTATGCACTTCTGCACACTAACAACACGCGGATGGGGTGGGGGCTCGAGGGCGAGAAAACACTGGATAAATGGCAACATGCCGGCTATTGTAAACATAACCGACGGATCATTACTGATAAGAGACGCAGAGGGCGAGACTTTGTGACCCCGCTTAGCGAAGAAATCCAGGAACAAAAGGCGCAAATCGGAGGTAAGCATAGACAGCTAAGTATGCCTAAGAACGCCCCTTAGCATCCTTTACCTCACGGGTGCACTCCATGAGTGTACCCGATGCGCGTAACACAGAGTCGCCGACCGTCCTGAGCAAACGAAGGCCAGAGGAACTGCGAACAACGAGGGCTGACAGCAAAACGCCAGTAAAAATGCCGACAAGAAAAGAAAAAGCTCTAAACACGGGGCACACTACCTAGCGCGCCGCATAATACTCAACAACGAGCTGAACGTTACAGGTAACAGGGACCTCAGAGCGTTTCGGTCTGCGAACAAGCCTAAATGACAATCCTTCCAAGTCAGCTTCAATATAGCCCGGTATAGGCGGCAAAACATCGGCATGCCCGCCGGATGCTGCCACCTGAAATGGGTCCAACGGTACACTTTTCGGCTTTACCTTCACCGTCTGCCCAGGAGAGACCGAGTATGACGGCCTGTCAACAAGCTTGCCATCGACAAGAATATGCCTGTGAACAACGAGCTGCCTAGCTTGGGAAATACTGCGCGCAAAGGCGGCGCGCAGAACCAAGGCATCAAGTCGCATCTCCAGCATCTCAACAAGATTTTCACCAGCCAAGCCCTTTACGCGGCGTGCCTCGTGATAGACAGATGCGAGCTGTTTCTCGCGCAAACCGTACTGACCCCTGAGACGCTGTTTCTCGCGAAGACGAACAGCGTAGTCGCTATCACCCTTACGCCTAAACCGACCATGCTGACCGGGAGGGTAAGGGCGCACCTCCATCAGGCGAGCAGCCTTGGGGGTGAGAGGAACACCAAGGGCGCGAGAAAGGCGCGTCCTAGAACACGATGACAAAGTAAACCCCCGAACAAACGAAAGAAGGATAGCATGGAAGTACTTTCTGAAAAAATCTGCCAGAAAATCTGTATGGAAAAATATGTGTACACAGAGACTCCGAGTGGCACGAGATAAGGGATTAAAGATGCTCAGTGACAAATGGGGTTTTGTAGATGATGCCCGCAATGTCTACCTAAGGAGTAACGGCGCTAATGTACTAATCGGGAACTACCCAGACGGAACACCTCAGGAAGCGCTGATCCACTATAGGCGGAAATATGACGCGGTACGTAAACGGGTTGAGATTATTCTTACCCGCACTCTCGTGCTTTACGCGCAGCCACGGCAGATCGAAGAGCAAATATGTGGACTTGAGGAAGAAATTGCCTCTCCGAAGTTCTTAGGTGATATTACGGTTCTACGCGACAAGCTGACACTTGCTAGAAAAAATCTTGAGGAAGCTCAACGAAATCTTTCAGAAAAGCAAAAGAAAGTCTATGAAGATAATTACGAGCTTGTTACCAAGCTGGAAGCGCTGGTCAATGAAAAGAATAAAAACGGTGCACAAAGAAATAGAGAAGCAAAAGCGATTCTGAAGAAGTGGTATGAACTTGAAAAACCAAAACATGCGGGCAGTCTGCACAAACGCATGAAAGTTGCAAAGATGGAATTACAAAAAGACCTAGATAATTATTTCAAGGATCAACGAGCCAAGAACGATCGTGTTGTGCAGCAAAAACGGAGCATCATTCAAAAAGCTAAGTCCATAAAAAGGACAACAGATGCATATGCCCGGTATAAAACACTTCTAAACGAGTGGAAATCCCTTCCAAAAGTACCAAGAAGTCAGGAGAATGAACTTTGGCAAAATTTCCGAACCGCAACAGCCGAACTCGTCGACAGGCATGAAAAAAGCCTCATAGAAATACAGGAGAAACAGAACGCAGCTTTCGAAGAGAAAGTAAAACTATTGGAAAAAGGTAGAAGCATTCTGAGTATCGATGATTGCCGTAAGGCACGTAGGGAATATCTGGTGCTTGTAGACAAGTGGGAAAAAATTGGTAGTGTGCCAAAAGATAAAACAAAATCTCTTGAAGATGATCTACGCAAATTGGATTTGGCAATACGGAAAAAAGAAAATGAAGCTTGGGAAAAGAATGATACAGAAAGAAATCTGCGATCAAGACTGCTTCTAGATCAGCTCGAGGCAAAGCTGTTGAGCCTGGAAAATAGCCTTAAAGTCGAAACAAACACGGTGAATTCTGAAAAAATAAAAAATGAGATCGGAAAAACTAAGAGTTTTATCGATATTATAAAATGAACTTTTACCTGGTTATAAGGTATTTTTCAAAAATAATTTGACTTGCCAGGGGTTCTCGTACATCATCTCTCTATGAGTGCGGAAAAGCGTAGATCTATTACATTGATCACCCCATCTGATTTGGATCCAATAAGCATGGCGGCTGCAGTTGGCACCCTTTCCTTGAGGCGGATTGATGTCTGTTATACACCAGACCAGAAGCTCGCATTTGACCACAGGTTAGCCGATATACAGTATCAAATTGGGTATGGTTATGTTCCGGTCAGGTCAACTTCCTGTTGGCTCTGGACCGGGAGGGCACTTCCCGAGTCGCATGAGGCGGCGATTCTATCTTCAACTCGGCGAATGGTTACCCCGCAGGGATGGAATATCGATAACCCACTCTCGCCACACTATTCATTCCTGACCTGTGGACCAATGGAGGTTTTGTCACCGCTCTCAACAGCTCTTAGCATAATGCTTGTTCATCCTAGTAAATTGACAATCTGTGATATGCGGGGCCTTGCGTGCTTGATCGACTCGGAACTTGTGACGGTTACCATGACCAAGGCGGCAATAAACCGACTCGACAGAAAAGAGCGCACGCGTGCGAGGGCTATCTGGAACGATTGCAACCGGCATATTGATAACCTGCTTATTAACCGCAAGGATGAGTTTGATACCTGCTTTGCGGAGTTGTTAAAGGAAGCAGCGCGCCGAAACCTGGACAAGAGAAACTCGAGGGTTCAAGCTCTGCAGGCTGAATTGGGTGTTACTGAGAGCAAGTACCGTGATTGTTCGGCTATGTGTGATAGGATGCTCAACCATTTCGAAATTGCCCGCAGTCGTTGTGAGTTGCAAAAGGGAAGCGTTGAAAGTGCACGACTCAGCAATGCGATTAAGCTTTTAAACCTGCAAGGGATCGCGATAAAGAGAATGAAGATTGCCGAAAAGATACGCCTCAAAATCCTTATTTCTGAAGAAGTCGGTAATGTGTCATTTATGAAAACCTCCCATCTACAGGATGTTGAAAGAATAATTAAGGCTCTTACCTCGAAATACAGTAGGCTGAACTTTGAGATTGAACGGGTTGCGAGAGATCTGGCAGCAGGGCATGAGAGCTCTGACTGTAAGTGCATTGATCCGGACGATATGCGATCTCTTGTAGTGGATAGGGTGCTGTTGTGAATTTGGAACCACTTGCCGGACTTTTGTGTTCTTCACAGCTTTGTCAGGTGAGGTAGTCTCTGTTTTAGAGACCCTTAGCCTTTAAGAACCCCCAGTGTTTATTGATGCACTTTTATTTTGCCAGTGTCACAGCAGGGGTTACATCGAGTGTCACAGCGTGGGTCACAGCGTGGGGCTTCCTGCATGGTAGTGTGCCCGGTAATGTTTCTACGGCGTATCCTACCCTTCATAGCCGGATAGATCACCGGTTACAGAACTCAGTCCAGACGGGCACTTCTTGCGATAAGCCGCATGGCATGCTCCACCAAATAGTTTGGATTCCCCGCCGTGCTTTTCAGGGCACGATCTGCCGCATGAAGAGCTAGAATACAGCTCATGAAGCTACTGTTCGTCCAGGGTGCTAACTGCTTTTTAGCAAGTGCAATCTGCCAGGGTGCGGCAGTAACCTTCTTGCCATACTTCACTTTAACAAGAAGTCTGAGTCTTGCGCTTGCGGCGGCAACAAGGGGAATCGCACTACCACCCTCTGTAAGGAGTCGACTGAGAAGCAGTACAGTAGCAGCTTCGTCGCCATTCATGGCCGCATCGACCACCCGGAAGACTGATGCACCAGGCCTAGACCAGCAAAGGAAAGCAATTTCACATTCCGAGATGGTGCCTTTGGCCGAGATGGTGCCTTTGGTATCGGAAATAATCTGTTTACAAAACTGAGCCAGCTCCGGTATGTCATCAAAAGATTCTACGAGCAGGTTAATAGCAGCTTGGGTTATGTTACGCTTCTCCTTCTTGAAAAAATCAGATACAAAACGTGACGGGGTGAGATCAGGGCAGGCAATCTCTACGCCTATATTTCTTAGCTCTCCGAGCAGCCTTTTGCCCCGAATACCAGACTTGTGCCTAAACACAACACACGTATCCTTAAAAGGATCTTGTATGTAGGACATAGCTTCATCAAGGAAAATATCGTTACACTCCTCGACTTGTTTTACGATTACAAGTCTTGGAGAAAACAACAAAGAAGGTGATGCCAATCGGTGCAACTCGCCCGCGGAATAATTGTCCGCATAGATTACATGAACCTCGGGCGCTGACAGGGAATCTGTTATCTTTTTCCTTATGCTAGCAATAGCCTCATTGGCCGAGTACTCGCATTTACCTGATAACAAAACAAGAGGGTCAATACTCATAGACTGATACCGCCAAGCACACTATCAGTCGATGTTTCAAGTAACCACATGCCATGGATATTAGTCATGCTCCTTATGAATCTCAAAATTATCCCTGTTACCAGAAATGGAAATATAACCTGAAACAGACGTAACCAGGGGTTGCGTACCATACTTTCGAAGTATTTCAAGAGCGATTTTCGTTGGGTGCCCATATCGATTCTGCTTCCCCGCAGAAATAATCCCATATTTAGCAGAGATATGCTTGTAAAGCATAGGAAATTGATCAGATGAACCGTGGTGGGCAACCTTGACTATGTCGTATGCACCGTGCGTAGTGTTTGTAAAATCACTAAAAATTAACTGCTGTGCCGGCTTGCCAAGATCGCCCAAAAATATCATGCTCAGCTTATCTCCCCGAAAGGCTATAACTACGCTTCCGTTATTACCACGGCGTAAGTTTGGCGGATTATCTCTCCGGGGCCAAATAATTTCCCATTTCATCTGACCAAGGAGTCCGGTATCCCCTTTATGTACGCGTGACATACTGGCCCCACCCTTTACAAGGGTGCTTTCTATAACACTTGCCAAGAGCCGATCATTTTCACCGGTAAGCACCCTGTCAACCTTCCCAACAACGCTCTTGTATCCTCCAACATGGTCACGGTCATAGTGGCTTATAACAAGAAGATTAATCCTTTGAACAGAAAATCTTTTCATACACTTATCGAGTAACTTTTCACTTGCACCCATATCTACCATGGCAATACTCGAGTTACTGCGAATCATAACCGCATCGCCTTGACCTACGTCACACACAGCTACGACCCAATTTTGCCCTCCTGTAAACGCAGCAAAATACACAAAAATTGCTGAGAGAACAGCTGATAGTGCAATAGCCAAACGATATTTCTTCATACTTTGCTCTTTTGCATGGGCACTGTCGTGCCCGTCAATCTTCTAACGACAAAAATAATGCTCAATGTTAGAGTGATCAGGAGCATAACGCCCAGAACACCACCCGGAAATGGAAGCGGTGGAATAAAGGCGAGAGCACGAGCGACACGCGCAATCCACTCAGACGGTAAGTATCCAAGCATAAGAAAAAGGTGCGACACCATGTCAATTGGTGAGAATAAAACCGCAAGAAGACCAAGAATTGTTGCAATTGGGACAACAGGCTCTGAGATTGCATTAGCCACAACACCCGTAAGTGGTATTTGTGGAGTAATCAATACAAGTATTGGCTGGCAAGCAAGTTGAGCAGATAATGGTACAGCAATCAGTGGCGCAATAGGCCCCAGATTCAATCTCAAAAATCTCATAGACTGCATTCTAATTTCAATCGATTTTGACATGAGTAAGATACCCGCAGTAGCTGCAACGGAGAGTAAAAATCCATAATCGCAAGCAAACCACGGATTCCACAGAAGCATACCTAAAACAGCAAGAGACAAAACTGGCAGGCCAACACCTATACGGCCTGAATAGAGTCCACACAGGGTTGCCAAAGCCATAATTGCTGCACGAACAATACTGGAATCGGGAATAACCAGTATCACAAAAAGGAGAAGAGAAAGAATGGATACAATAACCCTAAAGCGTACCCTCAAGAAACTAAAAAGCCTCGCAATGATAGCCACAACCATTGCACAATTTGATCCAGAAACGGCAGTTAGGTGACTTAGAGAAGTATCCTTCATGGCTTTGTCAAGCGATTGTCCTACGCCACGTGTATCTCCAACTGATAAACCTAAAAGCAGCTTTCCCCCGTCACCAGGTATGGAAGAGACCTTTTCGAATACACCATTTCGAAGATAATTCGCCCAGTCCAGATACCAAGGCGAATGGCGTACGGGTTTCGGGTCGCTGACAGGAGATATATAAACACTCTCACGCCGGCCCGGGGGCGCCTTCTTGAGCTTGCCATTGAGAGCGATAGCACTTCCAACCGAATACGCAGTATCACCTCTCAGGGCGCATGGAACAGATAGGTCAGAATAAGTGTCTATCTCAAGCAAGGTGCATTTTAAATTCGAGGCATAGGCACTGCTGCGGGGCAACGAGTCAATCCTTACAACAAGCTTATGAACGGAATTCGTGGTTGTTGCAGAAAGAAGAGCAGGAGGCTCTCGAATGGGCTCAATAACAAAAAATATAGAACATATCGCGATACTTGTTGCTGCGCACCCAATGGCAGTATATCTGAAGGTGGTAAACAAAAACGGCACGAAAAGGGCAAATACGAGGAACCACAGCCTAACGTGTTGCACCAACAAAACAGATGTAGTCCAGGCCGATAAAGCTAAGGGCACAGCACGAAAATCTGTCAAAGTATAACCTTGTCTTTTATGCTCTTGATAAGTTTGTTACCTATACCAGATATTTTTTTCAGATCCTCCAGCCTTTTGAAGGGTCCGTGTTTGTTGCGCCAATCAATAATTCTTTTAGCTGTAGCCTTTCCTATTCCCTTTATTGACTGCAATCTCTGGGCATCCGCAGTGTTTATATTTACAGGCGAAGATTCACTGTCTTTTGGAAGAACAACAATTTTTTGCCCATCACGGAGTAATTCTGCAAGATTTACTGAATTAGTATCAGAAAGCGGTTTGAATCCACCTGCAGCAATAATTGCGTTATTTACGCGTGAGCCAGCTTCAAGAGAGTAGACTCCGGGATGAACGATTTCACCGGCTACATGAACGCTAATCATATTCATTCCAGAGGATGTGGCTGTAAAACTGGTATGTGCAGGACTTTCAATAGCATCAAATGAAACATTTTTAGAATTCTTATCAGGGCCAAAAAAAGGTTTTGTATAAACCAGAATGAGCAGGCCCGACGCTAGTACCAAAGAGATAACGAAGGACCAAGAAGTCGCCGCAGAAAGGGTCCAGCGAAACTTGTGCATAGAGAAAAGATATTTTGCTACACCCTATGAACAAATGAAAAAGCAAAAACTGTGTAAAACTTACCTAGCTTGCAGCACGATCTATTTGGGCTCCACAACGAAGTTTACAAGTTTTGGTGGAACACAGATTACCCGCTTTACTGACCTGCCAGAAAGCGCATGCTCAATTGCCGGCAGGCTCCGGGCGCTGTGTACAAGCTGCTCAGTTGTTATATTAGTCAAAACGTTCAGTCGACCTCGTAGTCTACCGTCTATCTGCACTATTGCACAGGTGGTTTTCTGTTCTAAGAAAGTTGTATCAACTTCTGGGAAAAGCGCTTTACTGACGCTGTATTTATTGCCCAAAATTTCCCACATTTCCTCGGCTGTGTAGGGGGAAAACATATCAAGGGCAATCGCAATTGTTTCAATTGCCTCTCGTATAGCAGGATTATCAGCCCCTATTGTCTGAATTTTTTTTCTAGTTATATTCAGAAGATCCATTAGCCGTGCGGCAATAACATTAAAACGATAAGAATCGACTAACCAGTCGATATCATTCAATAAGCTGTGTGTGTGTTTCCTGAGCTCAATATCCCCCAATGAAAGATCGGCGGTGCGCTTTGGAACTTCTTTTGCAGTTTGAATGCAACGCGATAGAAACCTTGCCGCTCCTGTCATTGATACATCTTTCCAATCAATATCTTCTTCTGGTGGTCCAGAAAATATTAGAGCGAACCGGATTACATCAACTCCGTGTTGGGAAACTTCCTTCGAAAATTCAACAATATTGCCCTTTGACTTTGACATTTTTGCCCCATTCAGGACAACCATGCCCTGATTTATAAGACGCAGAAATGGTTCTTTAAAATCGACAAACCCGATATCGTACAAGAATTTGGTTATAAACCTTGCGTATAACAAATGCAGCACGGCATGTTCAACCCCGCCACAGTACTGATCTACAGGGCCCCATTTCTTAGCCTTCTCCAAGGTAAACGGCGCAGTATCACAATCAGGATTCAGATATCGCAGAAAGTACCACGATGAATCAAAAAATGTGTCCATCGTATCTGTATCTCTTCGAAAGAGCGAACCAGCCTTATGAAGGTTTACCCAGTCATGAATACCACCAAGTGGTGACAGTCCGCTTGGAGTTAGATCAATACCCTCTGAATCCGGCAATAGAACAGGTAAATCATCTTCTTCAACAGGAATTTCGGAGCCATTTGAATCGTACAGAATCGGTATTGGGGTCCCCCAATATCTCTGTCTTGAAATAAGCCAGTCACGGAGCCTATAGGATATTTCTCTTCTTCCAAGGGACTTCGCGCATAGATCTCTAGTAATATTTTCCCTTGCTTGCGTGACACTCTGCCCAGAGTATTTACCAGAAGAAATAAGGCGATTATCTTCCATAATTTTGACTATTGGAAGGTTGTACCTCACAGCAAACCTCTCATCGCGAGTGTCATGACCTGGAACCGACATAACAGCTCCCTTTGCGTAGTCAGAAAGAATGTAGCTCGCCGCAAAAATTGGGACACTCTGTCCTGTAAGCGGGTGAATTGCAAAGGATTTTAGGTCTAGACCACGGACACCCTCATGGGTTTTATCAATATTATGTCGCAATTCGAGCAACTCGCCTAGTACGCCAGATTTGCTCGCTAGCTCTTCTGTCACCTCAGAATCAAAAGCAAGCGCAAGATAAGTGACACCAAAAATAGTTTCAGGACGAGTTGTAAACACCGTTACAGGTCGCTTTAGTGTTGGAATATTGAATTCAATCGAAACACCCTCCGAGCGGCCGATCCAGTTGCGCTGCATTGTAATCACTCGCTCTGGCCAATTATTTTCAAGCATGCTCAAGTCATCAAGAAGACGATCAGCATACGCAGTTATTCGCAAAAACCACTGAGTAAGCTTCTTTTTGACAACTAAAGCTCCGCTGCGCTCGCTAGTGCCATCCGGTAGAACCTGCTCATTAGCAAGAACAGTTCTGTCAGAAGGATCCCAATTAACCCATGCCTTTTTCCTGTAGGCAAGACCGTGTTTATAAAGTTTTAGAAAAAGCCATTGATTCCATCTGTAGTACTCAGGGTCTGATGTATGCAACCGTCGAGACCAGTCAAACGACGCGGCATAAAGTCGCATACTTCTTGCTTGCTGATCAATATTCCTATAAGTCCAGACTTTTGGATCTGAACCGTGCTTTATTGCGGCATTTTCCGCAGGCAAGCCAAAAGAGTCCCACCCAACAGGATGAAGTACATTGTAGCCCCTGTGACGCCAGTAACGAGCTATGAAATCACCGTAAGCATATGTTTCAGCATGTCCCATATGTAAGTCCCCTGAGGGATAGGAAAACATATCCAAAACGTATTTTCGAGGTGTTTCAGAATCATTTTCATCAACCTCAAATAACCTATCGCGCTCCCAGATTGGGGCCCATTTTTCTTCTAAGGCACGAAAATTGTATTCCATATTCTCACACAATGTATCTAAGGCACGTAACGCATGCATGTTCTTGGATGAACCGGTTATAGGTTTTCATGAAGAGTATCTACCTACCCAAAATCGCATCAATCATTGCCGCTACCTTCAGTTTAGTCTCGGCAAGTTCAAACTCCGGATCGCTATCAAACACCACTCCCCCTCCACTACCAATACTGACTTCTCCATTGCAAAAAACTGCTGATCTAATAGACATCGCAAAACAGATATTCTTTCCATCGCCCGATATATAACCGAATGCACCTGAATAAACTCCCCTTCTTGCCCTTTCCAAATCATATATAGACTTGACGGCTGCGATTTTGGGTGCTCCGGTCACTGATCCTGCTGGAAATGTTGCACACAAAATATCAAAAAATCCACGTCCTGGGCGCAAGATACCGCTTACTCTCGATACAAGCTGATGCAAACCCTTATATGTTCTGACCCTATACATATAATCAACTTCAACCGAAGAGCAGATTTTACTAAAATCATTGCGCATTAGATCGACAATCATAAGGTTTTCGGCTTTCTCTTTTTCAGAAGTTTTAAGCTCCGATATCAGATATGAATCCTCGGAAGGAGACCTACCCCTTGGGCGTGTTCCCTTGATCGGTTCTGTGACAAGAATATTGTCAGATAATGCCAGAAAAAGCTCTGGGGAAGAGCTAACAAAGTGGCGCGGTCCGATTTTGATATAGGCACAGTACTGTGTTGGACTTTTCTGTCTAAGGGCCCAAAAGGCAGAAAATGGTGACCTGTTACCGGAGTTCCTGATCGTAAGTCTGTTAGCCAGACAAATTTGGTAAACATCTCCACGCATGATTTTTTCCAGAACTCTGTGAATAAGTTGCAAATATTGTTGATCGGTATGAAGCCACTGCAACCCTGAAGCAAAACTATTTCTTGGCATGAGTTTTGAGTTTGCTAAATGCCTTGATTTAGCCTGCGGGATATAATCTTCTCGGTCTATTGAACCTTTCATCAAGAGCTTCTCAACCAGAGTTGAAGCCCTATTTACCCATTCTTTTGCATCAACAGTATTTTTGGAAAAACTGATAATTTTCAGCAATCCCATTCTGTAGTCAATACATATCGCGCGGTTGCAGCAAATCCACGAGGATAAATTAGTTTGACCTGTAGCAGGAGCATCTTGCTGTGTTGGATAATTTACACCCAATAGACATGCGCCAACTTCGTAATCAATCCACCCAACAAAGCCTAATGGCCAAGGCTGTGGGTCACAATCCAAGAGCTTTGAGAAAAAAGACTCCACATCAGTCGGATCAAGACAGCTCCCAGATCGAAGACTCACCGACGGACCAGAGCCAATCGCACTGCGTCGTCGGTTTTGCAGTGGTCGTGCATCATCCAGCCAAAAGCAATTCTCCGAATCGTAAAAAAGGGCTTCAAAGAGGTATCGGAAACAACTGTCAGCAAAATCCTCGGAGAGGTCAACGGGGTAATCCACCCAAAAAACACCCCGATCTTCTTCCACAATTGTCTCCATTTACTAAACTTTAGTAGGTGTTCGACTTCGTGCATACCTTCCTTGAGGTTATAAGTAGCATTAACCCACTGCTCCTAATTGGGATAGCCTTTGTGGCGGTTGTCCTTGAAACTTCGATTCTTATAGGGCTTGTGGTCCCGGGCGATGCGGTTATCATCGTAGCTTCTCTTGGGGTAAAAAACTTTGGTGAATACCTCCTTCTTTTGATTGCCGTAATATTCGGTTCATTTGTTGGCGAAACATGCGGTTTTCTTCTTGGAAAATTCTTTGGAAAATCTCTTAGGAAAATAAAATTTAAAAATCTCAAATTTGATAGAGCAAACAGCCTTATTCAGCAACACGAATGGAAGGCACTGCTTATCTCACGGTTTACGCCAGTTTTACACTCCGTAGTGCCAGTGGCGGCCGGGATTGCAGGGCTGAAATATAAAAAGTTCATTTTCTGGACGATGATTTCATGTACATTGTGGGCAGTTTTATACGTCACATTCGGTTTCTTGGCGGTAAGCAATTACCGGGAATTATCAGGAAAATTGCATTACGCAGCCCTAATCTTTTTTGCAATTCTTGTTGGCTTCGTAACACTCATAACCGTCATAAAAAAATTTGCAAAAAAATATTCTGACAACAAAGATTCAGCAATTCAAAATAATTCGCTACACTTCGCGGCAATTTGGGAAAATAGGATGCACGAATTGCTGAGAAAGTGGGCAAGAAAAAGAAAACGGGTAGAAATAATAAACCCTGTTATGGGGTACGGATCGGAAGAATGGATAAGAGTACTCGGGAGGGTTCTTATGGTTAACCCGAAGAGCGCCAAAAAGAACAAGGACATAAGGGGATGGAGAAGTTTTTTCAGCATACCGGTTCCTGGAGTGCTCGTAAAGGCACGAATATGCAAATGTAAGAATTATGCTCCGACGATTGGGCAATCAATTGGAACTCAAAATGCTTCCATGGATGATTCATTCTGTACCTGCAACCCGGTTGAGTATTTCTTCAGGGCAGATCGCGGGGGTGTTATAGATGCAAAAGTACCCGTCAAATTGTCACCAGGAATGCACACGGTGTACTTGGCAACGCCCCGCTCCGGGTCTTTCAGGTGTCAAATAGCAATTGTTTCAAAAAGAGTAAAAATAGGTTTTGTATCGGATATAGATGACACGATAGTCGTAACCCGTCTTCCGAGGGTGTTGGTTGCCGCATGGAACACGTTTGTTGTTAATGAACGCGCAAGACATCCTGTATCCGGCATGAATGTTCTATTTGAACTGTTGGCACGCGCAAACCCTGGGGCACCATTTATATATCTGTCAACCGGGGCGTGGAACACCGCAGCTGCTCTCGAGAGATTTATGACAAGAAACATATACCCACAAGGACCACTGCTTCTAACTGATTGGGGGCCAACTCATGATAGATGGTTTAGAAATGGAAATCAGCACAAAAGGGAAAATATTGAGAGATTAATTTCGGAATTTCCCCGTATAAAATGGGTGCTAATAGGAGACAGTGGGCAGCATGATGAGGGTATATACACGGAGTTTGCACTGCGTTATCCGAAAAATGTTGAACTGATCCTTATACGACGTCTGTTTGCATTTGAGGCATTCTTCATAGGGAGGTTTCTGCGCAGGAAGCAGAAGAAATCAACACTAAAGATTGTCAGATACGGATATGACGGGTCCGATATGCTAAACGAAATAAGGATGCTTCCAAAGAGCAACTTTACAATCAGGATCTAGATTCACCGAGTAATTTAGGGGTATCTGTGCGAAAAAATACAAAACAGCTCGTCCTGTACGGTCACAAAGCGGTAGCGGCAGAAGAGCGGGGATCCCTTATCCAGCCAATAAAGGCGACATGTGCAATCGTTATTGCCTGGATTGCTAGTATTCTGATTTTTCCCGACTCCCATCCAATAGTTGCAACAATTACGGCCTTTTTGGCAATACAACCGAGTATAAGTCAGGCTTTCAGATTTGGAGCTGAAAATACGGTTGGAGCAATTTTGGGCACTTCAGTGGCACTGATACTTGGCATTGCCTTTCCGGGAAATTACAAACTATTGATTATCGCTGGTGGGATTGTTGGAATAACAATCGGCTGGATACTGAAGTTTGGGTATAACGCAATTTGTCAAATGGTTATTTCAACAATGTTCGTTGCAGCCATTATCCCAACAAATAGTGGCTATGCATTCGTCAGGGTAATGGAAAGTCTTTTGGGCGCGGCGGTTGGATTTGTGGTAAACCTAATAATTGTCCCGCCGATCCAGATCGAACCCGCGTACAAAAAAATGAGATCCCTTGCCGATATAACATCTTCTACAATGCAGGGCCTATCAGAAGCGCTTAGGGTTCCAGATAAGGTCACAGATACAAGGCTGTTTAACAGAAATATAGAACTTATGAAGCACGGCATACAAAGCGCCGATCAGGCTGTCGAAAAGGCGAAAGAAAGTATGCTTTTGAACCACAAAGCTAAGAAGATGAGAGCTAAATTTGATGATGATGTATTGGTGCTATTTAGGCTAGAGAGAATCGCAGGTCATCTAATAGGCATGCTTCATGTTTACATGGACAGCTTTACCCCCGAACTCAGTAAAGACAGTGCCGTAAAGGAAATTTCCAGACAGTTGAATAAGGCCGCCCACGATACACAGCTTTTTAAAAGACAATGGAAACCCAATAAATCAAATAGGTTTATGCAGAAAGTTATACGTAATAAGGTCGCGGTTGACACAACTCCACCAACGTCTGCGATACCTATCCTGACAACACCTCTACGCGTTACAAAACCTGATCCGATTCACTGGGTTGCAATAGGTTCAATGCTTGCCGATCTAAAGCGTATACACGACCTGGTTACGGGAAGAATCCGGTGAGGTTGCATTTGTCACAATCCCGTTTCAAAAAACTGTGTGTGTGTATCTTAGTTACAAGTCTTGCATTTTTCCACACAACCTACGTTGTTGCTGATGAGTCAGAATTACCTTCATGGAGTGAAATCGAGAAAGCAAAAACAGACATACGAGAAAAGCAAAAACAAATACATGCAATAAATTTGGCGCTGAATAGGCTATCGCAACGATTAAACGAGGCGAGTGACCGGGTTTTGAAATTGTCCGCAGATTACACCGTCGGTGAGAATAACCTCGAAATAATTGACAACAGTCTTTCCAACCTTAATTTACAGAGGCGAAATGCGCAAAAATCCATTGTTGAATCCAGTAAACAGATAAATCGTGTTATAACAGGCATGTTTCAGGGTAGTTTGATTGCATTCGATCTTGATGCATTCAAGGTACCAGATGGACTGTTATACGGCCTCACTGTTATGAATAGATACACGGACAACCTGTCTAATTTTAGAAACAAGATGTTTGCCAGTTATAACTCGTTTTCGTATATTCAGCGACAAATTGAAGAGACAAGACTTCTGCAAAAAAAACTTATTGTTTCAGTTGATGCTAAGCGTGCAGAAGCCGTAAAAAGTGTCGAGCAGTTAAAACTTGATATGGCGCGGAAGCGTGATCTCTCGACGAGGCTTCTGTCCATGCTCGCGTCTCTAAAAGGAACTACCCTTGCAAAAGAAAAACAACTAAAACAAGAGGAGGAGAGGGCTGCAATAGCCAAGACAGAGCCTGCAAGGTCAACTGGAATCAACACGAAAATCATTGAGATAGATTCGAATACTAGTAAGACGGGCGGGCGCACTAGGAAGAATAAAAATAAAAAGGATGATAGTAATCCGCTCTATCTTCTAGCAATATCTGGCCTGCCAAAACGTGAGGAGGCCAAGCGATATGCCAAGAAAAGGGTGTTTGATCGTGGGTGGAATGAAAAAGAATGGAAATGTCTAGAGATTCTGTGGACTCGTGAGTCCACATGGAGATGGAATGCGTACAATCTGTCCAGCGGAGCCTACGGGATACCACAAGCACTCCCGGGTAGCAAAATGGCAAATATTGCGGATGACTGGATGACGAATCAGAATACACAAATAGAATGGGGGCTTTCGTATATAACTTCTCGCTATAAAACACCCTGCAAAGCCTGGGAATTCTGGCAAAAATCAAATTGGTACTAGGCCTAAATATAAGGTTTTATTCTTGTTTTGGGGTACGATGGCGGTGGGTTATATGTGCTACGCGAGGTATTCTTCTGACAGTTTGTTCACGTGCGACTGCAATAAGTACTAGAATACTTCTGTCGCGGATGTGGCGCAGTGGTAGCGCATCACCTTGCCAAGGTGAGGGTCGCGAGTTCGAATCTCGTCATCCGCTCGGGTCTTTTGCCGTTTACTTTTGTTCTGTGCTGCTTGAGACTTGGTGGCGTGGCCGAGAGGTGAGGCAGCAGCCTGCAAAGCTGTGTACACGGGTTCGAATCCCGTCGCCACCTCGCGGTGTAGTGTACGGGCGATTGGCGCAGTGGTAGCGCGCTTCCTTGACACGGAAGAGGTCACTGGTTCGAGTCCAGTATCGCCCACACTGGATTGTCGCGGATATTGGACGTCCGTGGCATACATTCGCAGGGGGCGATTGGCGCAGTGGTAGCGCGCTTCCTTCACACGGAAGAGGTCACTGGTTCGAGTCCAGTATCGCCCACACTGGATTGTCGCGGATGTGGCGCAGTTAGCGCATGTAATAGCACTTGAAAGCTTCCAGACAGATCGGTGCACCGTGTCAATGCATATACCGTGTCAATGCATATATTGACGGACTCTGGCCATGCTTGTAAAGGAGAATTGCCGGGAATATACTTGGAACGGTTGTGCTTGAATTGTTACCCTTGTGGTGACAAAGTGATTTGACGCGGTGTTTGTCGTGGACTGGGGGTTTTGTGAAAGAATTTCTTAGTGATGCAGAGAAGATATCTTCTTATGCAGATCCGAACCGATTGGTTACGACAGATTGGCTTGCCAAGAATCTTGATCGCGTGACTGTTATTGAGTCCGATGAGGATGTTCTGCTGTACGAGAGCGGGCATATTCCTGGGTCTATAAAGGTTGACTGGCATACCGACTTGAACGACACGGTTCTGAGGGATTATCTGTCCCCGGAAAAGTTTCGCGATATGTGTGTATCAAAAGGTATTTCAGACAATGACATAATAGTTTTTTACGGAGACAAGTCAAACTGGTGGGCGGCGTACGCGGCGTGGGTATTTTGCTTGTACGGTAACGATAACTGGAAGCTACTTGATGGTGGACGTGATAAATGGATATCGGAGGGTCGCCCGATGACAAAAGAAGTTGCCAATCGCCCGAGGGGTACGTATGCGCTGCCTGTTCGCAACGATGATGAGATAAGGGCATACAGGGATGATGTCGCGAAACATATTGGCAAGCAAATGATTGATGTGCGTTCAACAAGGGAATACACGGGCGAACTGACGCATATGCCAGAGTACCCGCAGGAAGGTGCTCTGCGAGGGGGACATGTCCCAAGTGCTGTCTCAATCCCCTGGTCAAGCGCAGTTGGGAGCGATGGGACCTTTCTGCCTAGAGAAAAACTGGAAGAAATCTATTTCGGACAAACTGGTCACAGTGCTGATAAAGATACGATTGTCTATTGCCGGATCGGCGAGAGATCAAGTCACACCTGGTTTGTTATGAAATACTTACTTGGTGTGAAGCATATAAGGAATTACGATGGCTCATGGACTGAGTGGGGTAATCTGGTGCGTGCTCCTATCGTAACCGGCCCTAATCCCTAGCTTTTGGTGACACGGCAGTTCCTTTGTTTCCATGGATCACGGGCGGTGTGCATTAGGGCGATTTTCTGTGTTTCGTCAGAGAGTAAGGCTGATCTAAAATGACGTCGGCTCTGGAAAAAATACGTGATGACTTTATTGCTATTCCGGAAGGCGAGAGACTGAATCTGCTCCTATATTTTTCTGACTCGCTGCCGCCTTTGCCTGATCATGCCTCATCCCTTGTGAACAGGGAAGTTCCAGAGTGCCAGTCACCTCTATCGTTTTTACTTGAAGTCAAAGAGAATAGGGTCTATATCTGGGCATATGCACCAAAGGAAGCACCCACAACACGTGGTTTTGCATCGATTGTTGTTCAGGGTATATACGGTGAGACAGTAGAAAACGCTCTGGGTGTACCTTCTGATTTTCCCTTGACTTTGGGGCTTACAAGGCTTGTCAGTCCTCTCAGGCTAAGAGGGATGTCAGCTTTTATAGCCCGCGTAAAGGCAATGCTTTGAGCAAAGCTATTCAGGATTTTATTTCTGAAAAATATAAATTCCCGAAAGATGACTGGATATGTGCAAATTACATACAGTCCTTTAGTGGAAATTTAAATTCCGATAACTGCACCTCTGATAGTCTAAGCAATCCGCGAGATAGAATGATTTTGCACACCATACGAGAGGCTAATGACGCGGTGTTTGTCGGGGCACGCACTGCAAGAGTTGAAAATATATCGGTAAAAAATAAGCCTCTTATAGTACTAACAAATAGCGGTAACCTCGGTGGGATTTCGGCGAATAGAAATACAATCGTCATCGCGCCAAAAACAACAGAAACGCAAATAAGACACACCATTGGTGCAAGCGTAAATGTAATCTGGCTTGATAATTTTGGGGATATTACACGTTATTCGCAGACAATGGGGGTACTAATAGCCAAAGCTGTCAAAAGCCTTGGGTTCAAACGGATTGTGTGTGAGGGCGGACTGACCCTAATAAGAATGCTGCTGTCTGCTGGTGCTATAGATGAACTGTGCATAAGTATTGTTGATAAAAACAGCACTGGACCCCGAATAGATACAGATACGCTCTGCACACCGAAGCTTACACAGGTTTTAGTCGATCAAGAATTTTATAAAAAGCAAAGAATAAAAAGTGTTTACACAAGATGGGTTTTGCAAAACCGGCGAGGCAGAGACGAAGAATAGGGATAGGCCTCATAAACTCTTGGTTGTGTCATTTTGTATGTCGTATGATTTTCAAAAAATAGAGCGAGAGTTGCGTACTGCAACCTATCGATCTGGGATGCATGTCTGGGAAATATCCCCCTCGCCCGCAAAGGCAACTCACTCGATTGCATTTGGAGCGAATGTTTCTGAGGAAACTGAGGGAAAGATTCTTGCAAGCGGCAATTTTGTTGTTCTAAACGAAGATCAATACATGGAGCGCTGGCAAGGGAAAATAAGATTTATCTGCTTTTTACAAGCTCCGCTTGAAAATGACATGGGACATGATCCGTTCCTTGAGGAAATAGCATGGCAATGGACAACCGATGCCTTGGATAGTGCCGGTGCACGGTATAAATCACTTTCAGGAGTGGTTAGCAGATGCACCGCAAGATATTTCGGGGATATTAGAGATATGGGTTCCAAATCCGGCATTGAGCTGAGGGTTAGCTGGACTCCGGTAACAACAGACATTTTGCCACATGCGCACGCATTTTCCAGTGCCCTAGAGAATCTCGCAGGCCTTATGCCAATTGAAAAACTGTCTTTGTAGCGTTCTGATTTCGAAAACAAATTTGCACTCTCTGATTGAAACTAACAGGCAGTATGAAGAAGCATTAGAAGGCTTGAGGAGTGGTTTTGGACCCTTTGCAATTGATACCGAAAGGGCCAATAGATTCAAATACGATCAGGAATTCCCCTGGCTCGTTCAGCTGTACAGAAGACCAACTGGTTGCTTCATCTTTGATACATCAAAAATTGACAACCTCAGTAAATTAGGCGACCTAATAGGGTCAGAAGAGGTGGTTATTCATGCGGCAATAAATGATATAAAAAGCCTAAAAAGAGTTGGAATACATATAACAAATCTTTTTGATACCGAGATCGCATGCAGGCTACTCAATATACCAAAGGTTAATCTGTCATACGTAACTGAAAAATTCATTAATGTAAAACTGAGAAAGGAATATTCAACCGTTAATTGGTCTGCCAGACCCTTGAATAAGAAATATCTCGAATATGCCGAGGGTGATGTAAAACACCTGCTCGACTTAAGCCAGGCCCTCAAAACTGCCTTGCGTGCGGAAAATAAACTGGAAATCGCAAAGGAAGAATTTTCTCATGTGTTCATGGTTGTCAAACATCAATCCGAAATAGATAAGCTAGATAAATTTTGCCATGGCTTAGAAGATGACATGCAGCGCGCTGTAGCTAAGAACCTGTGGAAGGCAAGGGACGAAATAGCGCGCTCAAAAGATATATTTACCCCAAGAATCCTGAGTAACAAAGCAATAAGAATTCTGGCAAAACAAGTCCCTGAAAACTTAGAGATTCTAAAAACACTTCTCAAAAAAGACAAACGACCTTTTAGAAAGCAGTACATAAATCTCTGGCACAATGCAATAAGTCGCGCAAGAGTGCAATGCCGCAACAGTGAATCACAAATTCAAAGAAAAGTAATAACCAGCGAAAAACAATACCCAAAAGAACGTATGGACCTGGCAAAGGCCATATCCCAAAGCTGTGCTGAAAAAATAAATGTTCCGCTGGAAAATTTGATAACAACTCATACACTAAAATCCGTTATTGCTACAGACATTAGTTCTCTATGTGAAATGGGCGGTGTTTTGCGTAAAATAGGGCTGCGAGATTGGCAAATCAAAGCCCTTCAGCAGCCGTTATTTGATGGCCTGTATGGCAAAGAATAGCGCTGATCGAATACTAGCTAATGAAAGATTAGTGTAGCCTAACCAATACTTTGCACGACCCGCACATGCGATAAGTTTCGATTACCGAATTATTCTTATTTGAATGTGTTAACTAGATACGGAGAAATTATGACAACAATTCTCAGAGAGAAAAATGAAACAGCATTGAGAGTTTCACAATTCCTTGGCCCGATAGTAGTGAACCTAACAGCTCTATCGGTCGATTTCAAACAGCTTCACTGGCATGTGCGCGGCGGGAATTTTATTGCACTTCACAGGCTGCTTGATGAGATTATCGACCACGCTCGTGAAGCGGCGGATGTACTTGCGGAAAGGGCTGTGTCTGTCGGGGTTCCAGTTGATGGGCGAATAGCAAGTGTTGCAGCAGAAACTAGTACACCAGCTGTTCCGGAAGGTTTTATCAACTCCGAGCAGGCTGTTGACATAGCTGTTGCGCAGCTTGACGCTGTTTTGTTAGTGATAGGCGAGGCAATTGAAAACCCGAGCTTACTTGATGCCGCGAGTCAAGATGCTGTCATAGAAGTTGCAAGAACCCTGGATAAAGACCGTTGGTTTCTTTTGGCGCATAAGACGGTTGAGTAAACTACGCTTGACAGACGACACACCAGTACAGCTTTCTGCCTGCCACGTTTACGCAATCTATTGGGTGAAAGCAGACTGAACATGGGGACTTGTGGTGATTGTAAACCCAGTGTCCCGGCGCCTTATTCATAGTGATCATCTGTCCGGTTTTTATTCCGCATTTTAACAGGACTGTCCAGTCGTCCCATATCCTTTTTAAGGTGTCTTCCGGGATGGTGTTCGAAGTAAGAAATGGGTTTACTCTATTTCTGAATAGAATTTCCGCGCGGTATATATTCCCTATACCAGCGATAGCAGACTGGTTCATGAGTAGCTTGCATATTTGGAGGTTGCTTTTTCGAGCTGCTTTGATAAAGCGGTTGTATCCCATCGGATTGACGACCGGATCCGGACCAAGTCGCGAGATAAGCTCATCCGCCTCTTCGGGTGTCAAAACTTTGCAGACCGCCGGTCCGCTCAGAAGAACCCCTGCGGTGTCTGTAATGAGCTTAGCTCTTGCCTGGGCCTGATGCTTAAACATCAGGTCTTTCCAAGATGCCCCGGGGGTAGAGCCGCTGTTCTTGGTTATGCAAGGCCCCTTCAATCGCCTGGGGGCACCAATGCTTTGAATACCTTCTGCCCCGGGCAATATAGTTGGTGCGCAGGATATATTCCCATAGAATTGCCAAGCGCCGTATATCCCCAGATGAACTTGCAAGAACCGGTTATTTTCAAAGCCCAGAAGCAGCTGCTTTCCGTATGCTTTGGCAGATATCATTCTTTGCTTGTCAAGTAGCCGCGCACCGGGGGAAAACCTCCCCTGCGGGGAAGAAATCCCTATTTTTTTTCCAACGAAATTATGCTCAAATTGAATTGCAGAACGGTGGATTGAATGCCCCTCAGGCATTCGTCAGAGAACAAATCAAAGGTACAATCAAGACTGACACTCATACAAACTTATCGCATCTATCCTTCTGATATGCCGCGAGTCCTCACTGAATGGTTCCCGTAGAAATGCCAAAACTATCCGAAAACCCTCGTCATGGGCATGCATTCTTGCACCGATGGCAACTACGTTTGCATTATTGTGTGCCCTGGCAAGACGAGCGGTACACTCATTCCACGCCAGGGCGGCCCTTGCACCCTTAACCTTATTTGCAGCTATCTGTTCACCGTTTCCGCTGCCACCGATAACAACCCCAAGAGATGGAATACCGTCTGTAATATCCCGTACTACAGCCTCTGCCGCAGCGATGCAGAAAGATGGATAATCATCCTCAGGATCACAATTAACTGCACCATGATGAACAACCTGATAATGCTCATCAGCAAGAAAGTTCAAAAGACCTTTAGAGAACTCATAACCGGCATGATCGGTAGCCAGATGAACCCTGCCGCTCATGTCAGTCTATTTGCGGACCTTCACTCCGAGTACGCTTGAGCTCATAGAATCCACTCCAAGAACAAACCGAAACGATGCTATCGAAAAACCTAACTGCATCCTCGCCACGTGGCACGCGCGAAATAACGGGACCAAAGAAAGCAACATCCCCAACACTGACAACTGGAGTGCCGCACTGGTCTCCAACAAGGCTTAGCGCGGTAGATGTGCTCTCCTGCAGCTGATTGTAATACTCTGAAGACCGTCTAGAAAAATCTTCGGGTAACCCGGTGTCAGAAAGAGAGTCTGCAATAAGCGTCGCGGTATTTCCCAGATTGAATTCTTCCTTGTGAATCTTTTTCCCAAGTGACATATAGAGACGCTTAGAAGCGCCCGAGCCGAGTTCCTGGGCCACAGCCGTCAAAACAAGGGTAGCTTCCAGGCTCGCTTCCATAAATGGTTCATTTCGACGGGCGCTGTTCCCAGGCAAAAGAGCCAATGACATAGTCCTTTGATCAACATCGATCTTCCGATGCAGAGATACCTCCTCGAGCCAATTGGCAACCAGCCAAGCCCAGGGACAAAAAGGATCAAGCCAAACACGAACAGACGAAGAACTCACGCACACAAGCATATATGCTAGTTACCTATAAAACAAACTTGTGACCTGGGGTCTTTATAAGGCCGTGGGTATCCAAGATTTGATTTTTATACAATCCATGCAGAAAACGGTTGGTCTATCTGGGCGGTAACTTGAGACATTATTTGAGACATTGGGATATTGATAATGAAAGATATAACTAGGACTGAAGCTGCTGAGAGAGCATCGGTTATACAGGATTGTCACTATGAAATTTTTCTTGATCTGACAAAGAGGGAAAGATTCTTCTCAAGAACATGTGTCAAGTTCAACTCGAAGCCCGGCGCAAATACGTTTATCGATGCACTTGCGAACGCCATAGAGAGCGTCTCATTGAATGGAATACCCCTCGATATAAAAAGTGTGTTTGATGGAAGCAGAATAGCCCTAGAGAATCTAGAAACGGATAATGGGGTTGTAGTCGAAGGTTACTTTGAATACACAAACACTGGTGAAGGAATGCACGAGTTTACCGATCCAGTGGACAACGAAACATACCTCTATACACAGTGTGAAGTCTCAGATGCGCGCAGAATATTTGCGGTGTTCGAACAGCCGGATATAAAGGCAAGTTTTATCGTTTCCACAAAGGTTCCAAAGAACTGGCATGTTATCTCAAATAGCACGTGCAGGGAGATAAAAGATGAGTCTAACAATACGACTCTCGGTACAACAGAAAATTGTCCTAGGGTGTGGAATTTTGGACAAACGCCAAAAATGTCTTCATACCTCTTTGCAATTGCTGCAGGACCGTATGTAGGCACTCAGAGCGTGTATAAGGGTGCGCGTTCTATTCCACTTGGAATTTATTGCAGAAAAAGCATGAATCAATATCTTGATGCTGACTACATATTTGACATTACCCGTAGCGGTTTTGAATATTATGAAAAACGATTTTCGCACCCATTCCCGTTTGAAAAATATGATCAAGTTTTTCTCCCTGAGTACAACATGGGAGCTATGGAAAATATCGGATGTGTCACGCTGAGCGAGAATTATATTTTTCGAGGGCGTGCGGATCGTGCCTTAAAGGAAAGACGCGTTGTAACGATTTTGCATGAGCTTGCCCATATGTGGTTTGGAAATTTAGTCACAATGCGATGGTGGAACGACCTGTGGCTTAATGAATCATTTGCCGAGATTGTCTCGACAATGGCCTCAGAGCGCGTAACGGAGTATAAAGATGCATGGGCAACTTTTGCTCTGACAGAAAAAAGTTGGGCATATGTGGAAGATCAACTGCCAACAACGCATCCAGTTGTTGCTGATGTGCATAGACTGTCAGATGTTTATAGCAATTTTGATGGCATAACCTATGCCAAGGGAGCGTCTGTTTTGAAACAGCTGGTCCACTGGATTGGAGAAGAAAAATTTTATGAAGGACTTAATCGATATTTCAGGAAATATGCATACGGAAATGCAACCCTGAAAGATCTATTAACAGAGCTGTCATCAGCTAGCGGTCAAACGCTTGACGAATGGTCAAAGCAATGGCTTGAGACCCCCGGCGTAAATGCGATAAATGCAAAATTTTGCGTGAAAGACGGAAAATTTGACAGTTTTTCGTTAGAACAGGATGGCCCTCAAAGAAGTCACAGAATTAACATTGGCCTATACAATCTCGAATCAGATGTCCTGAAGAAGACTATTCAGACATCAGTTTTAATATCAGGCGCAAAAACCGCCGTACGAGAGCTTGTAGGTATTAAGCAGCCTAATTTAATTCTTTTGAATGACAAAGATTACGGGTACTGTAAAGTGCGCTTTGACATACAGTCAATGGACTGCATACTGGAGAACTTGTCAAAACTGAAAGACCCGCTGTCCAGATCGATAATATGGTGCAATTTGTGGCTTAATGTTCGTGACTGCCTGATTGACCCAAGTTTATTTGTCGAGACCTTTGTCAGGCATGTAGAAAGTGAACAGGACACAAAGTGGATTCTTGAGCGAGTGAATAAGTGTATCAACTTCTATACGAAAGATGATAAAAGCACAAAGGCATCTATTGCCGAAAAGGTGTGGTTAATGTTTGAAAGGGCGCAACCGAACAGCGACAATCAGCTTCAATTCTTGAAAGGATACGCGCTGTTTTGTTCAACAAAAATGCAGTATGAGAGGCTTCTGGCAATTCTGACTGGAAAATGCAATGTGGTGCAGCTCGATGCGGACCTAGAGTGGCACATAATTGCTGCCCTGGCGGCAGGAGATTACATAGATGAAGATGAGATAAACAACTTCGAAAAAAAAGATAACACAATAACAGGACGTGAATTATCAGCTCGAGCCAGGGCAGCCCTGCCGAATAAAAAAGCTGACTGTTGGCAAAAAATTCTGACGGACAGAACACTTTCAAACTCAACTATTCGTAGCATATCGGCGGGCTTCCAATTCGTACAGTCAGCAGATCAGTTATCTCCATTTGTTGATGTATATTTTGACAATGTTTTAGATATCTTTAAAAACAGAACCTTTGCCATCGCGAGCGCAATATCGGAGGGTATGTTCCCCCTACGCCTATCAAATACAGATTTAGTGCAAAAAACAAAATCATGGCTTCGCGACAATAAGGATGCACCGGTTGGCCTGAGGCGCATAGTAACTGACAATCTCCATGAGGCTGAAATAGCTGTAAAACTGAAGGAATGTTTTTCATAAAAAAGTTTCTGTAAAAATAAATCGTAAAGGTAATGGCCAGGATATACGAAAGCGTATTGGGATGGGCTGCAAGCACACCTTAGGCTGAAACTTGCGTCACATTACGGTCAAGATCCGCTGAAGACGTACAGTTTACGGTTATACGATGCAACTAAATGGAGGGGTAACTAAATGGAAGGATTAATATCAATCAATTTAGCGGATCAATCCATGTAGCGCCGAAAGTACTCCCTCTCGCTGTTTGACATTCTACGCGATCTACCGGTTTTAGTGCTGACAAGGACAAAAACAGACACCGCCCTTACAAGTGGCCGGCCAACCCTGTCATCATCAGGCCATACCTCGTAATACATATCAATACTTGCCCCACCCAAACGAGTTATTTTCATCTCGACCTGGAGTGGTTCAAGTTGGTACATGGTTGGGCGTAAATAGTCGATTTCGTGCCTTGCCACAACCGTCATCGTATTAGAATTTATACTCCGAGGAACGGTCATATCATCCTGCCGATTCTGGCCATCAGACCGTCCATCAGACGCGCCGGGATCAAAGGTAACCGCGCCAGAAGGACCCCATATACCGCGCATCCTTGCCTCTTCGAGGATGCGGAGCATTTGCGCATTATTCACATGTCCGTAAGGGTCCTGATCACCCCAACGAACGGGAACAAGTACTAACACTAATCCCTAACTAACTGCCTATGAACTCCCGCACTATCAGGGCCAAGTCGAGATAGCCTGTCATCTATGTACCCCTGGAAATTCCCCTCGAACCAACGCCATTCTCCAGGATACTCTGGTGTCCCCTCGTAGGCAAGAATATGAGTCGATACTCTGTCCAAAAAATATCTATCGTGAGTTATAACAAACGCGCATCCAGGAAAAGCATCAAGGGCACTTTCAAGTGATGACAGGGTTTCAACATCAAGATCATTGGTCGGCTCATCAAGCAACAAAAGATTGCCACCCTGTTTTAGGGTTAGAGCAAGATTCAGCCGATTTAGTTCACCGCCAGAAAGAACTTTTGCCAATTTCTGTTGGTCTGACCCCTTGAAGCCAAAACGCGAGATATATGCCCTGGTCGGTATTTCCACCTTTCCAACCTCCATGTAGTCAAGGCCATTACTTACAACCTGCCATACATTTCTAGTTGGATCTATACCTGATCGAGTCTGGTCGACATACGATACGACGACTGAATCTCCAAAGGAAACACGTCCTGAATAATCTTTCTCCTCACCCGCAAGTATTCTAAAAAGCGTTGTTTTACCAACACCGTTTGGCCCGACAACACCTATGACACCATTCCGGGGCAGACTAAAGGTGAGACGGTTGATTACAACCCGAGAGCCGAACAGCTTTGTCAGATCCTCAACCTCAAGTACCTTATCCCCCAATCGGGGGCCGGGGGGAATCTGGATTTCATCAAAATTAGTTTTGCCAGTTTTTTGTGCAGATTCAAGCATTGTTTCATAACGGACAAGGCGCGCGCGGGACTTCGCTTGCCTACCCTTTGGACTGCTACGAACCCATTCAATTTCATTATTGAGACGCCGCGCAAGCTTCTCATCCTTTTTACCCTGGATTTTTAGCCGATCACGTTTCTTTTCCAAATAGGTTGTGTAATTTCCCTCGTAGGGATAAAGATGCCCCCTATCAACCTCAGCAATCCATTGAGCAACATTGTCAAGAAAGTATCTATCATGCGTTACCGCTATTACAGCACCCTGGTAACGAGCAAGATGCTGCTCAAGCCATAGAACACTCTCGGCATCAAGATGATTAGTCGGCTCATCAAGCAACAAAAGATCTGGAGCCGTTAACAAAAGCGCACACAGCGCCACCCTTCGCCTCTCACCACCTGACAAATGCGCAGCCTTTTGATCTGGTTCCGGACAACGCAGGGCATGCATGGCTTGAGAAAGCCTGGAGTCAATATCCCATGCTTTTGCAGTATCAATCCGCTCCTGTAGGGTGCCCATCTCAGTCAACAATGCATCGTAATCCTCAGATGGGTCAGTCAACAATGCAGATATTTGGTTAAAACGGTCCAGATCATGCCTTATGGATCCAAGGCCCATCTGCACATTCTCGAGAACTGTTGCACTGTCATCAAGCTCGGGGTCCTGAAGAAGTATCCCTACAGTGTAACCAGGGGATAAAAGCGCTTCTCCATTACTGGGCGAATCAAGTCCGGCCATGATTCTCAGAATTGTTGACTTACCGGCACCATTTGGACCAACCATACCTATTTTTGCGCCTGGCAAAAATGCCATCGTTACATCATCTAGTATTAAGCGATCGCCGACTTTTTTTCTGGCACGCACCATAGAGTAAATGTATTCGGACATACCAAGCTATTCTATATCCACAGTTTTTCCCACGAGACATAGCTGCGTTGTTCCAACCGGGTCGAGTATAGACGAAGAATACTCACCTGTAGAGCGGATAAACTGCCCTACCAAACACGAGTTATGAAGAAACACTGAAACGCTCATTGAATAGGCATAAGCACCAAGAGTTGTCCGATTATTTGTAACCTGAATGCTTTTCTTGGAAAACCCGGCGCGAACCAAAGAAGCAGCAAGCTCAATCGGGCTTGGTAATTCATCTTTCTTATGGAGAACAAAGATGCTTTTGATTGCCTGATCAAAAGCATCTTTGTTTTTTGCAGCAGATAAAGCCAGATTAGCCCGTGCAGGTGTATGCAATTGACTGCCTGAATCACGTGAACCACTTTCACTGTTCAAGCACCCAGCAAAAACCCCAAAACATATCATAGAGACGACAAGAAAGTACACTTTTCGAAAGATCAGCCCATGAAATACTGACCTCATACTACGCACGCGCTCACGACAAGACATTTCGCAAACCATTTGACAGCCCGATACAAACCATTCTACGAATGTAACAAACTTCCAAATAAAATACAGCTAAGGAAGGTTGTCATAGCAAACAGTCAGACAGGTTAAGAAAATTTGACAAAGACTAAGACACAAAACAGCTCAGAAATTACGCAGCCTTTGCATGAATCTCAGGTGTTTCAGCCTCATCAACATCATATTTCGTACGCAAGTTGTCGGAAGCCTCGGGAAGCTGATAAAAACGCTTGGAAAAAACGCTGGTCCCCCACCGTAGATCATGACCAAAGCTTTCTGCCTCAATCTCCACGGCCATTTTGTTATCGCCCCAAGTTCTCAGTCGAAGACGGCCATACACAATAACCCGATCACCCTTCGAAATAGACTCTGCCGCGTTAGAACCTAGTGCGCGAAATCCAGTTACGGTAAACCAGTTAGTATCCCCAGAAACCCAGCTATTGGCATTTCGGCTAAAATGCCTGTCCTGGGCAGCCAATCTAAAACTAGTTATGTGGACACCCTCAGCGGTGAGAAAACTTCTCGGCTCAGTGGCAACCAATCCTGAAACAGTAATGTGATTCATCCTTTTTCCTCTCATGCGGTGTAAACATAGTCTTTATACATCACGGTAAAAGAGCCAACCTGGTGTTTAGAAAAATTGTGAAAACTAGTATGAGTTTCACAATTACTGACAACACAGAAAGGAATTAACGCGATTTTACAGAAATTCGTTATAGCTTTGGTGTATGCCGTGGGAGAGGGTAGCAAGCGTTTTTGACCTGCCCGCGGTACAACAGGCTTTAATCATGTCTGCTGGTGTTATAGTTTCTGTTTTTATTGCCAGCTGTATTACCAGATCGTCTGTAAAAAAGCTTCTGAAGAGAGATGCAATTCTTGCTCGTAAACATGCAGCAGAATGCCTGATAGATACATTTCTAGAATTTCGTAATCAATATTCCCTTGAAGAAAATAAACGAAATTCAGATCAAACATTCGAGAGATGTACCATGCATATTGCCATTATGCCTCAGTATGGAGCAAAGTTGCTTGTTGATTGGGCCGGGCAAATAGCTGGAGAGGTGCGAAGAGCTACGCTGAACGGAGACACTGATGCAATCACGTACGAGTTTCGGGATCGAGTGGCCCTATGGGTAAAAAATCCTCGTAAGGCTACGAAAGGGATTCGCGAAGACATAAGTCGGTTCCGCTCTGAAAACCCCTCTTACAGGCCCCTTACAGGCAAGGTAAACACGAATGATGAAGAAAATTGGCACCCTCAAGAACCAATTACAGATTTAGCGGGGGCAGATACAGTGAAGGCGGGTCAGGACAACAACGTGGCCTCAGAGCCCTATAGAATGAGACCCGGATTTGATACTGCGGCGAGGGATATCCTAAGGCAGGTAAAGGACATTCAGGCAGGGGGCAAATAAACCTGTGTGCCCCCTCGTGCGCAACTCATAGCATGATCATTTACCAGGAGATTATTTGCGCCACCATGTTGAGTGTGGGGTTATGGGGGGCATTCTTTTATGAAGGGTCGATTTGTACCGCTCAGTAATAGCCATCGTAATATCTTCAGAAACCGGTTTTCCTTCCAAAAAGGCATCTATATCTCGGTACTGTAACCCTAACTCAGTTTCATCAGGCAAACACGGTAAATCGTCTAATAAATCGGCTGTTGGAACTTTTTCGATAATTGAGTCGCATGCGCCAAGGGCTTTGAGGAGAGCCCTGCCTTGACCCTTTGTAAGACCGTATAGAGGCAAAATATCTGCTGCGCCATCACCAAATTTTGTAAAAAACCCGGTTACTGCCTCAGCCGCATGATCTGTTCCAACAACAAGAGCATCATGATGGGCGGCAACCGCGTACTGCACAACCATGCGCAACCTTGCTTTTATATTGCCGCGATTAAAATCGCTTATCTTAGACCCAAGAGACCTATTGAGATCCACGCATAGATTGTCTGTTGCGCTACGTATGTCGAAACTAAGCTCCTCATCGGGAGATATAAATTGCATTGCAGTTTGGGCATCAGACTCATCAAACTGTTGCCCGTAGGGTAGGCGGATGGCCCAGAGGGTTGCATCAAAACCAATAGATCGCACACTTTCAACGGCGATCTGGCACAATCTACCGGCCAGGGCGGAATCCTGTCCACCGCTTATACCAAGAACATAACCCGATGCGCGGGAATGGCGCAAATAATCGGCCAGAAACGACACCCTGTGTGAGATCTCTTCTTCAGGATCTATAAACGGCTTCACGCATAGAGTCTTTGATATATCACAACACACAAAACTCCCAGAACTCAGGGTGGATAACGGGACTCGAACCCGCGACATCCTGGACCACAACCAGGTGCTCTACCAGCTGAGCTATATCCACCAAGATAAATGCAGAACGATCATACCGCGAATCGCCCGCCTCTCACGCAGTACCAGTTAGGAAATGTTCGCGATAGTATGCAAGTTCAGCGATTGATTCTAGAACATCAGCCATTGCCCTATGTCCACCCTTTTTATTGGGCGCGCCACTGTATATCTCGGGTGCCCATCTGACAGCCAATTCCTTTATACTCGAAACATCAATCATTCGGTAATGAAGAATAGCGTGCACATCGGGCATATAGCGTGTAATGAATAACCTGTCGGTTGCGATACTGTTACCAGACATAATCCCACCGGTTTTTACGTGCTTTGTTATGTATTCCTTGACCATTGCCTGGGCTTCAGAAACAGGAACCCCATTAGAGAGCTCATCAAGCAAACCGGATACTCTATGCATGCGCGCAACATAGTTATCCATCGCACCAAGAGCTTCTGAAGAAGGTGACACAACAACATTAACCCCCTCGTCCAGAGGGAGGAGGTCCTTGTCAGTTACAACGACTGCAACTTCCAAAAGCTCGTCACGCTCTGGATTCAGACCTGTCATTTCACAGTCAACCCATACGAGATGCGAGGGAGTCGGAGCCACACACATAAGTGTAGCGCCGGTTGGATATAATTACGGTATGGGTTACCTGTTACCCTCAATTCTCATGGTGAATGCTGCGTGGAATGTTCTGGTCTGGCCGCAGTTTATGATAAGGGTAAAGAAAGACAAGAGATCTAGGGATGACCTTGGAAAGGTCACCAGATTTTTTGTTGTTCACGCGCTTCTTGTTTCAGTGTCGCTGGTTATAGCTTTCGTATCATTTGTCACTGCTTTGGCCGCGATTCTTTCTTGAGCCCTCGTAGCTCAGCGGATAGAGCAGAAGACTTCTAATCTTTGTGTCGCAGGTTCGATTCCTGTCGGGGGCGCTTGGTTGTGTATCGGCTGCCTGGATCCGATAATCGAATCAGGGGCCTTGCATGCTAACCTACAGACACACTGTGTGAAACAACCATGATTGCGATACATGCGCAGAAAAACATCAGATCATTGACACCGAGATGTGCTGATCGGGCGTGCGTCTTTGCTAGAGCCTCAATACCCCTAAGTTTAAGTACGATTGAAAGCCAGTACGCCCTTCTCATTGCTGATACAAAAAGCGGCATAACACCTCTCGAAAAAAAAGATACCCCTCTAAGGGCGCACATGTAGCGTATATTCCTGCAATCCCGTCCGATTAGAAGACAAGTTCTAAGCCCAGAGAGTGTAGAAAATACCAATTTTCGCGGAACACGTAATAACTGCACAAACCCATCAGCCAGAGCCGTGAAATTGATACGGTAAAAAACAAGAAGTGAAATAACGCCAAATGCAATCATCCTGGCAAAAAGAGAAGTAGACAAGTAAAGAGATCCGTCGGTAATTTGCACTATTGTTGCATCAAACACACTGAACTTTGCATATGTCAAACCTGTCGGTTTTGCATACAATAAAGCACTTATAAAGGTAAGACCCGATACCAGCGTGACCGATAACAAAAAATACAGACATTGTTTATCAAGTCCAGACAAAACTAATAGTAAAATCGCACAAATTGCAGATCGGTATGGGTTTAGGCTCAAAAGCAAAAATACAGTCACGGAGATACCGGCCAGAAGACGAGTTAAAGGATTTACATAAATAGAGGAAATATAGGGCAGCCTTATTTCCATGCAATCTCCCCCGCTTTGAGTTCCATAACTCTGTCAGCAAGAGCATCAATTAATGGCTTACTGTGTGTTGCAATAAGGATTCCAAGACCCTTGAGCTTCAAATCAATAAGAAAATCAACTATCTGATCAGAGATATCAGCATCTTGACCAACAAGTGGCTCATCGAGTAAAAGAATCCTTGGCCTCATGGAGACAGAGATTGCAAGAGCAAGACGGCGTTTCTGCCCCCATGACAAAGTGAAAGGGTTTAATGATTTTGCATCAAGAAGATTAAGTCTTTCTAACAAATCATCATTTCCGAAACAATTACCCTTACCGAGGGCTAATTCCCTATCGACTGAGGATGCCAAAAATTGATGCTCCGGATTTTGCATAACAATTGCAGTATGTTTTCTAAGATTGCGTGCCATATGTCTTGGTTTTTTTATGCAGCGCGCAGGGGGATGCATATTTCGAAAACTGCCACAGGGTGATGTATGTGTGAGAATATCTCTATTCATGCCGCAGGAATATTGACATCTACCACGCGAGTCATGCATACAGCATTCAAAGAATATGTCACCGCGCTTGGCGCGCATTAGCCCCGAGACAGTAAGTAAAATACTGGTTTTACCGACGCCATTAGGTCCTATTATCGCTATGCATTCTCCGGAATGCACTTGGAAAGTCACATTCTCAAAGAGATTATTCTTACCACGTGTAACAGCAAGATTTGTAACTTCCATAATTACAGGTCGGTTGGAATCATGCAGTGTACGTGGGCCTGACCTATTACCCAGGGTTCTGTGTTTATAAAAAACTCCTGCTTTCTGTAGGATAGCTTTATTATTTTTTATTGCGCCCACGGGAAGGTCGTAGCTGAGTGAGCCTTTTGAATTAAACACAACTACTCTGTCTACGCGATTTATCCAAGGTTCAACGTCATGGCCGGTTATAAACGTTGTGTAAGCGAAACTGCTACCCATGACATCAAATAGACTATCGAAGCACTTGAGCACTTGCTCGGTACTGTTTTTATCAAGGCTTGCAAGTGGCTCATCCAAAAGCAGAATCTTTGGGCAGGACGCGAAAGCGCACGCTATGCTAAGACATTGCTTTTGGCCGTGTGATAACTTGTCACTTTGGGTTGTGGTCGGGAGGCTAAGACCAACGCTTTTTAAGCCCATGCTAACTGCTTCCCAAATATCTCGCCTATTGGGCATTGTAAGTTCTAGCGGAAATGCAACTTCATCACCAATATTTGGAAAAATAACCTGACTATCAGGGTCTTGCATAACAAAAGCAGTTTGGTCAGGAGCGGGTTGTTCACCTCCAATCAGAATACTGCCCCGGAATCCGTGTACAAGCCCTGCAAGGGCTAACAGTAAAGTGGATTTACCACAACCTGATGGCCCGATTATAAGAACACGTTCACCCTGCCTGATACTGAGAGAGAGATTATTGATGATCGTCTCACCCGAATGAGAAAAAGACCAGTTGCTGATCTCAACATCCTCGCGTATCGCGGATTGTGTAGCTACAATATTCGGATTACTCATAGAACCCAGTTATTCTCGCAGTATGATTCGTTGGTAAAAGAAGAAACTGGCAAATCCAAAACCCTACTTACTTGAAAGTATCAAGAGGGTCCAGAGCGCCAGATTTCTTCAGGGCGAGATAGATTTTCCATGAAAAAATGCCTATAGCTGCCCCACTTATCAAAGAGGTTGACACATAAATAACAATGTACAAGCTAGTATGTTCAAGTAATGCGGCCAGTATGATTTCCACAAAAAGCCCTGAAGATACAGCAGAGAGTCCGGAAAGAATAGCGATAAAAGGCGTATAGATCCTATAGCAACAGATCAGAAATATTGTCTCTGCCGCCAGCCCTTGCGCAAAACCATAAAGTAGGTTAAGCCAGCCCCACTGAACCCCGAGGGTTGATTCAATAAGCGCCCCAAGGGTTGATACAAAAACTGCTGCACCGGGTTTTCGCACAATAATCCCGCCAAGTGGCCCACCAAGCACAAAAAGCCCAGTAAGCACGCCAGATATGCCGGGCAATATGGAAAACAATAGGCTCAGCAAGCCATAGGCGTAATTAAGAGACAGCAGAATCAGAGCATACACAACGGATAAAACGGTTGCATAGACTATGTCAATAACACGACGGATCACACTCAACCCCCGAACAGGACAAACACGAGAGGGGGTAGAACAGGCTCCCACCCTACGGAATTACCCGGGGAGGTCCAAACGGTCAGGGGCACCCAGAGCCCCACTCTCAGCCTGATAAACCAGACTCCCGCGACTCAACTAGAGTCTATCACGCGGTAATTTTATGCACAAGAATCGTTCATTCCTGGTACAAAGCGATATACGCCCGCTTTGAAAGCAGGACTCAGCACACTGCAAAACAGTGATATCGAAAATAGCACAAGTTAAGATTTAAGGATTCCAACGTAACAAGCCTATTTGCACGGGCATGAGATTATGAGTAAGTGATAAAGAAAATATTCCTCATATGTTTTTTTGTCTCATGCAGTGCTTTATTTTTCATAAGTGACACCCTGCCCGAACAAGTGCGATATATCTCTCAAGATTTTCTACCATGGCTTATCGTGCCCATTCTTATTTTCCTGGTACCCTCGCTGATAAGGTTTTCCCTTATCCCCTCCCTGGTTGGCACAATCACGGTCATTTTCTGGGCAACTCAAATCGGAATTAGCGCCCTCCCGTCAGGTGAGAGTCAAGTGCCTGATTTAACCATTGTTACTCAGGATATGAACTCTGAAGCGAGTGTAAGCGAAGCGCAAACTACACACCGGTCAAGAAATAACTCACCTCCGGACAATATTAACAGGGATGTAAAAACACTATTAGAAAGCAATCCAGACATCATCGCATTACAGGGAATAAAGAATGCTGCAATAGGCACCCTGGTCGGGAGCCTTTCCCCAAGCTTTCCATTCTGGCATATTTTTGGAACTGTAGGTATTTGGTCAAAAAAACCACTTGAGAATGCAGTTATGCTCCAGCTTGGCTCCAAGCTAACAAGTGCCGGAAAAATCGACATAAAAATATCTAAGGAACAAACTGTGCGGATGTATGTTGTAAGCCTCCGGAAAAATCAACTAGACAGGTTGGCTCAAGATGAATACGAAGGTATGATAAAAGATTTGTCAGTTTATCTTTCTCAAGAGAATTCAGAAAAACTAATCGTTGTTGGTGGTTTTGGAATGAGTGCAAGAGATTCGAGATTCAAAAAACTCCTGAAAAATAACCTTAAAGACATGCACACTGCGTCGTGGGGTTTTGATTTCACGTGGCCATCCGTTTTCCCGCTTATAGATTTAGACCACATACTCTCGACAGGTTTTACGGCGACAGGCGGCAAGCTAATACACCTAGAGGGCAGTGATCACAAGGGGATTCTCATGGGACTCAAGCACACCTGATCACTGTCGAAAACAGCACAAAGTGATACAAGCCTTTACCGCAAGAGCTTACCGTGGAAGGAGTCTATTCAGGATAGTCTGTCGAAGCTTTGAGGCATCTGCCTTACCACCCAGGGCCTTCATACAGCTGCCGACCAATACGCCGACAGCTTGGGTTTTGCCAGAAATTACCTTTTGTACAACTTCCTGATTTTCACTAAGAACTTTCTCAAGAACTCTCTCTACAGAAGCGCTCTCTGTGAGAGATAAATCGTATTTTTCGATCGCTTGCTGTACGCTCAATGACTCATCAATAACAGCCGCAAGTACCTTTCTTGCAAGGCTGTCATTCAGGATTCCCTTACTTATTAGTAACTCAATCTCTGCAACTGCCTCCGGGGAGATCAAATCTGAAGCGTTGCAGCGTCGTTGGGAAGCAATTCTCGTAATCTCACCTGTCCACCATTTTTTTGCGCCATCTGGCGTTGCGCCTGCTCTGACAGTTTCATCAACTTGTTTTAGAACCGAGGAATTTAGTACATCACGAAACTGAAGATCACTAAATTTCCATTCAGCCTTAAGGCGACGACGAAGTGCCAAGGGGTGCTCTGGCATCGATAACCTGATTGCCTCTACTTTGTCCGAAGGAATAGGAATGGGCAAAAGATCAGGTTCAGGAAAATAGCGATACTCATGAGAATCAGCTTTTACACGACCTGATAGGGTTATGCCCCGATCCTCGCGCCAATGCCGTGTTTCTTGCCGTACAAGCTCGCCAGAAGAAATAAGTGTTGCTTGTCGCTGAATTTCGTATCTAATAGCCCGCTCAATAGAACGCAGGGAATTTAGGTTCTTAGTTTCGGTTCTATTAGGTAGAATGCCTGCACCCAGCCCACGTGGGCGAAGAGAAACATTTGCATCGCACCGAATATTTCCCCGCTCTAACCGAGCATTAGACACGCCAAGGGAAAGGACAATTTCCCTAATCAGTTCAACAAACACCCTCGCCACCTGGGGGGCGCACCTATCGGCAAAAACAGGTCTAGAAACAATTTCAACTAGAGGCACACCGGAACGGTTGTAATCAATTAGAGAATACTGTGCACCCTGAATTCTGCCGGTTGAACTCTTATGGGCAAGTTTCCCGGCATCTTCCTCAAGATGTGCCCTCTCGATTTCAACAAAAAACACATCACCGCTTTCCGTTTCAACCTCAAGTTTTCCGTCATATGCCAGTGGAGAATCAAATTGTGATATCTGATAATTTTTTGGCAGATCGGGATAAAAATAATTCTTTCTCGCGAATATTAATTCATCTGCAATAGAACAGCCAAGAGCGAGACCCAGGGCTATGCCATAATCGACAGCTCGTTCGTTTACGGTCGGCAAGGAGCCAGGCAACCCCAAGCAAACAGGAGTTACAAGAGTGTTGGGCCCTTGCGATGCGCAAGAGGCAAGGGGTCCGGCAATATTGGGGGCTGAAGAAAACAATTTGGTTTGCGTCGAAAGTTCAACATGCACCTCAAGGCCAATAATCGGCTCAAAATCCTTGAGTGCATCCTCATAAGTAACAACCTCGCTCACGCTGTTTGCCCCGTATTATGCTTTGTGTTTTTCATTGCATGTATGTCCCCGATTATCTGTTCGATTGCAGCGCCCGTAGAATATACCCTACTGTCAAATTGACCGGGTGCAATTATCTGTAACCCAACAGGTAAACCATCAATCACTCCCATAGGAATACTTCCGGCTGGTAAACCAGCTAAACTGGCCGGAGTGGTCGCTGTGTCGGACTTATACATGGAAGTATGATGGTCAATCTTTTCGCCGAGTTTAAAGGCGGGCGTGGGTGCCGTTGGTAAAAGAAGAACATCAACTAAGGAAAATATCTTGGCAAAGTCACGCTTTACCAATAAACGAATTTTTTGAGCTGACATATAAAAGTCATCATAATAACCGGCAGAAAGAATATGAGTGCCAAGGAGAATTCTCCTCTTGACCTCGGGACCAAACCGAATAGACCGAGTTTTTGATACAGTCCCACTTGCAGAAGCTGCCATCTCCTGTGGACCAAACCGAATAGAATCATAACGAGACAGGTTCGAGGATGCTTCGGCCTGCATTAT
Organism: Tropheryma whipplei str. Twist; assembly: GCF_000007485.1. Lineage (NCBI taxonomy): Bacteria > Bacillati > Actinomycetota > Actinomycetes > Micrococcales > Tropherymataceae > Tropheryma > Tropheryma whipplei. Next base: position 503,097 of record NC_004572.3, read on the forward strand.
CAAATAATAAGCTTGAACCGCGTGGTCAAAATTCGGAAACTGTACCTCATGCAGAACTGCACCCTCAGACTCCAAGCTCTTCAAAGTTCTTCCAAAAAGGTCTGTGATTTTTGAATTACACCAATTGCTTGGGTTTACGAAACCTAGCCTAACCCCAGAAATACCCCTGTTAGCACCTTCATAGGCAGCTTGCGAAAAGTTTAGATCCTGATCTTTTATAGAGACAGCATCCGCAGGATCATACCCAGCAATAACCTCGTGCAAGAGGGCGGCATCAAGAATATTGCTAGAGCAAGGACCAACCTGATCAAAGGAACTTGCAAGGGCAATTACTCCATAGCGACTGACACTCCCATACGTTGGCCTTATCCCGACAGTTCCGGTACAGTGAGCGGGTAATCTAATAGATCCACCGGTATCAGTACCTAGAGCCAAAGGTGCCTGGGAAGCTGACACAGCCGCAGAGGAACCACCCCCTGAGCCGCCCGCAGTCCTGCTCAAATCCCACGGATTTCTTGTCGTTTTGTAGGCAGAATATTCGGTAGATGAGCCCATCCCAAATTCATCCTGATTCGTTTTTCCTAGAATTGGCATACGGGCACGAGAAATACGCTCTATTACAGTAGCGTTGTACGGTGGAATCCACCCTTCCAGAATCTTTGATCCGGCGGTTGTGGGCATATCCCTTGTTAGAATCATGTCTTTCACGGCAATTGGCACGCCGGCTAATGGCGAAAGTTTTGTTGCAGACTTTAGCTCTTCATCTACCCTTCTTGCAACGTCACGGGTATATGAAAAATCTGTATATAGAAATGCGCATATGCGCGAGTCCGAGGCTTCAATATTGTCTATAAAACTCTCAGCGACCTCAAGTGCACTTACTTCTTTCGAGCGAATCAGGGCGGCCAGCCTGTGAGCCGGCATTTCAGAAAGCACTATCCTCCCCTGAAATGGCGGATATCCGGAACATGCCATCTTCCCCATTCGACAGAACCGGAGCAATATCAAGAACGGGGCCCGGCGTATCATGGCGAAAACAGCCAGTATTGTTGGACAAGGGCTCAGATACGTCGCCTGTTATGCTCTTATCCGATATCCCATTTTTGACAAAACCGAGTCTGTCAATAATCTGACTAAGCTCCCTGGAAAGCACATCAGCCTCAGAGTCAGTAACGTCAATGCACGCCAAGCGGGCAAGGGACTTAACCTGGTCGATACTTATCGACAAAACCTACCCTCCGAACAATTCAAATAAACACAGATACACCGCCGCGCCTGCATGAAATTCTATTCTACAAAGGCATAATGGTAAAACATCAAAGTTTCACCAAACGAAATAAAAACGCAAATGCTGGAACTGAAATCTTTAATGCCCAAAAAGTGCTCCATCGGAACGCCAAGTATTAACCAATTCCACCCGCCATGGGTCTCTAAACCAGTCATGCACCGAAATAGCTATTGTTTCTCCTAAGGATCTAACCTTCAGCAATTCATCTATTTTGGCATTTATTATGGATTCAATAGAGCCAAAATGATCTGCCAGAGCCTTTGCGGATGCGGGACCGATATGACGTATATTTAGCGCGAGCAGAAATTTCCAGAGTGGGGACCGCTTTGCTCTTTCAATACTATCTACCATATCCTGTGCAGATTTTGTGGGTTCCTCAAATCCTGGGAAACTATCACCCTTTTTACGAAAAGGCGATCGCATGTTTCCTTTATACATAAATTCAAGAGCAACCAGATCATCAATTGTAATTTTAAAGAGTTGAACCTCCGCAGACTTTCCGAACTTTCTAAGGTGACTCAGGGCGTATGCATTCTCTTCTGCAAGGTAAGCAATATCCAGCACACCGCGTGAACCTATATACTCAAGACGTCCCGCGAGCTGTACAAGACAGCTCTGCATATTTGGACACCTAAGGTCGATATCCCCTAACTTACTTGGCATAAGTTCTGCACCGCACGACGGACAGAGCGATGGCATCTTGAATAAAACCTCACTGCCATCGCGTTTCTCTGGCAGGGCGCAAAGCACCTCGGGAACAATATCGCCAGCTTTTCTGATCCTCACGTAATCACCGATTAGTAAATCCTTATCACCTATTACCTTCTGATTATGCAAAGTTGCACGCGATACTTCAGACCCATCGAGTTGAATTGGTTGAAGAACGGCATAAGGCGTTACACGTCCCGTTCTTCCAACACTCACTTCTATATCGAGAAGACGCGTTACAGTAGATTCAGAAGGAAATTTATACGCAACAGCCCACCGTGGTGCTTTTGTTGTACTGCCTAAAAGTGCCTGTTTTTGGAGGCTATCGATCTTTACAACGATACCGTCGATTGCGTACGGAACGCACTGCCGATTCAATCGAATGTTTTCAATATAAGACTCGATTTCAGAGAAATTAGTGCACAGGCGATTGTACGAGTTTACTGGGATTTTACATTCAGACAGCCTGGAATATGCAGAAAACATACCATGTTCTATTTCAGTCTTAACGCCGCCAGAAGCAGTTATATCAGAGTGAAGATTCATACCTCCTGAGGTATATCCATAAACTTGCGTAAATCCATGAGCATAGAAGGAAATTGACTCCAAGTATCGCATATTTGGTGTTTTTGTTCTTATACATCCGCTTACAAAATTTCTTGGATTCGCAAACTGCTTGCTACGCTCCAATGACAATTGGTTTATTCTGTCAAACTCATCGCGCTTTATAAAAGCTTCGCCGCGAATTTCAAATATTCCCGGTAAAGCGATCCTGGGAGGGATGGACGGAACATATAACATGTTTTGGGTTATATCCTCGCCGATAGCACCATCACCTCTGGTAGCTGCTGAAATCAAATACCCGTTTGCATAACGCAAACTCACACCAACGCCATCAATTTTCAGCTCACAAACAAATGTGCATTGATCACCCTCAGGGCAAATCTTCTTTGTCTTTTCGTACCATGAATGGAGTTGATCGAGCGAAAAAACATTATCTAAACTCAACATTGGCTCGATGTGTTTCACGGGCTCAAATAGGTTTAGCTGTGCGGCAATCCCAACTGTTAAGCTAGGTGAATTGCGGTCAGAAAAGCCTTTTGCATGCTCGGCATCTTTTAGCTCATGCTCCAGGGCATCATACTCAACATCACTCATGAGAGAGGTGTTCTCTTGATAATACGCCTTCCGTGCCGCAATTATCTGGGCCGTTAGAAGTTCAATGCGTCTATCAAGATCCCCGTCAGGATGAGGCATATTTCTTCGTGTTGTCAATCATAAGCTGTCCAAGAACTCTTGTTCCACGATAAATAGCCGCACTTTGCCCCTTTGCAACTGCAAAAACGGGTTCATCAGGTCTTACCACAAGAACATCGTCACGAATAAATGCAATTGCGCTAACAGGATCCGAGTGAGCCCTAACCTGAACTGAACACTCAATAGGCCGAGAGGTAAAACACCATCCTGTTGTTGTAAACGCACCAGAGAGCTCATCGACCCTGAGAGATTCGCGAGGGCCAACAACAACCGTGTTACTGATAGGTTCAATATCTAAAACATAACGTGGCTTTCCGTCCCAGGCTGGACTAGATAGACGTAAGCCCTTCCTTTGGCCCACAGTGTATGCAAACGCGCCAGTGTGAGAGCCAACTCTCTGACCGAGATCATCGATTATATCTCCGTCCCGTCTGCCAATCCTCTGTGACAGCCAGGCTCCCGTATTAGAGCTCGGAATAAAACATACGTCATGAGAGTCTGGCTTTTTGGAAACCTTGAGCCCTCTTTCGTCCGCTTCCTGACGTACGAGTTTCTTTGATGGGGTTGCACCAAGTGGAAAATAACAGTGCTTTAGCTGCGCCTGTTGCAGAACAGCTAAAACATATGATTGATCCTTGGCCCAAGAACTCGCCCTATGAAGCTGATAGGTTCCATCTTCATCCAAGAAAACACGAGCATAATGACCTGTGCAAACAGCGTCAAAGCCGAGAGCTAAGGCACGCCGCAGAAGTGAAGAAAACTTTATGTGTTCATTGCAACGAAGGCATGGATTTGGGGTTCTTCCGGCAGAATACTCTGAAATGAAATTATCAATAACCTTCTCTTGAAACTCCTCAGAAAAGTCCCACACGTAAAACGGAATCCCAATTGCCTGTGCAGCCTGGGCAGCATCTTGCGCATCCCGAGGGGTGCAACAGCCCCTTTTGCCAGAAGCACTACGGCTGAGTGCCAAGTGAACTCCAACGACATCGTGACCCATATCTACCGCACGCGCGGCGGCGACGGCGGAATCGACACCGCCACTCATAGCAGCCAAGACCTTCACAGGTAATACTCTATACGTGAATTTATTTCGCGATCAAAGCCTTTTTGTATATGTCACCAAGATTTTGGGACAGTACCTCTATGTCATCAAATGTACTAGCCCAGCCAAGGGAAAACCGGAGTGTTGCCTTTGCCAAATCTGGCTTGAGGCCCACCGCGCTCATGACATGTGATGGCTGAATAACCCCGGAATGGCAGGCGGAACCGGATGAGATAGCTATTTTTGCCTCATCGAACAGATAAAGCAGCGTGTCAGATGAACAGCCGGGAAACGAAACATTAAGAATTGCGTCACTACTGTCCTGAGTGTCAGAATTTACAACTGCCTCTGGAACGGCAGACAAAACCACCTCGACCAAGCGCTGTCGCAATGCCCTCAAAGATTGAACTTTTCTGTTTAATGCAATAGACAGGGATGTTGAACCAAGCGGATCCACCGACCCAGACCTGAGTCTTTGTTGATTCCCACCTCGTAAAAGTGGTGGAAACGAGAATGATGACAAAATGGCACCTGTGCCGGGGGGTGCTCCAATTTTGTGACCTGCAATTGAGAGAGAAACTTTCCCAACCAGCCGCGAAAAATCAATTAAACTGGTTGCCGCAACGGAATCAATGTGGACAGGAATATCATATGTTTGACATATCCTGGCGTAGTCATAAACTGGAGAGATCGTACCGAGCTCGCTATTAACCCACGTGCAAGCAAAAAGAGCAATTTTATTTGGATCCTTCTGCAGTATTGCCTGCTCGAGGCTATCAGGAAGCACCCTTGCATATTTATCAATCGGCAGCCATACTATCTCGGCATAAGGCAAACTCTTTATACTGCTGAGCTGCGCCGTGTGATCTGCAGGATTGGCCAGAATAATCTTTTTGCTGATATTCCCATCGTTTATATGACTAACAAAAGAATTTCTGAATAGATATGTCCCATATATACAGGTATTGATAGATTCTGTTCCTCCGCTTGTAAAGGAAACTTCCGTCCCGGGTGGAGCGTTTAGTGCAGTAAGGATTCCTTCTTTTGCCTTTTCAATAACAGCACGCATATGCCTGCCATAGAAATGCGATGAAGAAGCATTGCCGGGCATATTGCAAAACTCCTGATAAACGGCGGCAGCTTCAGGCATCAAGGGGGCATGAGCAGCATAGTCTAGATAAGTACCGAACATCAACGCACTTCTCTGGCAGAGGCAATCCCCCGAGTAAAGCCCAAAAGAGCTATTCTCTCATTCGACCCAACAGTAGGAATGTAGAACAAAAGCTGGCTAGAGTAAGTTGTCTCGATACCTCTGAGAGAGGAAACAATCCCGGATAACAAGCTGACCTCTCCGCCGGATTGCGGAACAATACTGTATCCACCGCTCGGAATTACTCTCTCTAGCTCAAGCATATCTACAAAGACAAGTGCTCCGCCATTTGCAGTTGTCATCCCTATCTGCCCAGACTGTCTATCGCGGAAAATAATTATTGAGTTACCGGCAAGACTTTTCTGCTTTGCACTTCTGCTAGAGCGAATCTGTGAGGCCAAGATATCAGCTGACTGATCAAATAACTTGCTTGACCCAGCGGTATTAAGCATGGCACGATATTTAGCAATAATATCGCTCGGTTGCACGGCAAGTAATTTCGATTCTGGACGCACTAGGATCGAACCATCCTCTGCAGTTGGAAGTTTTGGAAGCACAATATTGGGCGTGAGTCTCGCGAGATACTCTATTAGATAGTTATCAAGAGGGTTATTTTGTCTAAGGAGAACAGCCAAAGGCGGAAGTTTTTCGCCTGACGGACCATCGGAGCTATCGATAACAAGCAAAAGGACTCTGGGCCACGATTTTGTATTCTCCGGGAGAATAAGCCTCACAGAAGCGGCAGTATCAAAAGCTGGCAGATCAACCTTGGCATTTTTATTTTTACGAAGTACCTTGTAGGCCGCCTGCCTGAGGCGTAGTGCGGTACCCGCCATAGCCGACTGTGGGTCAGACAGTCTTGAATCTGCGACATGCAGCGTTTCTACAACTCTTTTTGCGATTTTATGAGCATGCATTTCGCGCAGAAGCTCGAGGCTCGAGATATTATCCTTATCCGACCCACAAGCTATCGAGGTACCAGCAACCAGAGGTAAACAGATTATAAATGTAAAAAAATGCCGCAAAGGCCTGCGTTTAGTGTACCCACTTATGTACGTAGATCGACGACCATATGGATTCCGTTTGGACTTGAATTTGCTCCAAACATAAACGATAAGCCCGAGGGTAATTAAGAGAAGTCCAACAATAAGAGGGAGCCACATAAACAGCCCCGCCATAGGCGTTATCCGCACAACCTCAACCATCGCAGGGCCTGGAATCTGCAGCAGAACCGAAACACCTCTCGGTGGATTAAGGCGTATCCTCCCATTCTTATCCGGCAATTCCTGAGATATAAAAAAATCCCTATTGCGAGCAAGAAAACTCATCGGATCCTTCCCGGAACCACCGAGGCTGAGCGTATTTGCAGCAAAATCGAAGACGCTGTATGAGTAATGTTTGAGCCATTCTTGTATTTCGCTAGAGTATGCGGTGTATATACCTGCACTTTTTTCAAAAGGCTCCGGATTACCCCTTGGGGTAATAGAGACCTGAACTGACATATCAGGCTGCTCAAAAAGTTCATTTTCACGAAGAAGTATGTAGCCAGAAGAAGTTGAAAAGTGATCTTTCTTATAGCCAAACAACTCCACAAAAAAAAGCTGCTGCAAAACAGCTGAGGCAAGTAAAAAAATACCGGCAAAGAGCAAGCAAAATACGCTAATCTTCAGCCGCAAAACGAGAACCCCAAACCCCAAGCAGTAAAATCGTGCATACAATTGTATGCATAAGAGGTGTTGTTTTGAACAAAAAGCAAAGCGAGTTCCCGCAGGTCTTTCGTGGATATGATCGCGATGAGGTAGATAGGAGAATTGCAAGTCTACTAAGGGATTTGAGTGCGGCACGTGCGGAAAATGCGGCCAGAAAACAGCAAATAGAAGATCGAGATGGCGATATAAGCGATCTTAAGCAAAGAATCTCCTCTTTGCAGCGTGAGCTTGATGTAATGAAAGAATCAAGATTTTCCGGAATTGGCTCGCATTTAGAAACCTCCTTAAAAATGGCCGAACAGCAGGCACAACGACTGCTCTCAGAGGCAGAAGCAGAAGCGGCAAGGCTCAGAAAAACGGCCACCGAAGAAGTAAACAATTTACGCCGAGAGGCAAGAGAGTTTTTTGAAAGCAAGCTTGAACAGGCCAAAGAGAATGCCAAGGAAATGGTGTCTTCCGCAGAAAAGCAGGCGCAAGACATAATGGCCGCAGCTAAAACAAACTCTTCCAGGCTTCGCGAGGATTCCCTAAGGGGGGCGAATTCAATTCGCTCAGCAGTTAACACCGAGGTTTCAGAGATGCGCACCGTTGCCCAAAGGGAAATTGAATCCCTCAAGGCGTCAGCCGAGAAAGAGGCCTCTCAGATTCTGCACAACGCGAATCAAGAGTTTAGTCGGTTGCAACAAAAAAACTTGAAAATACAACAGGAAATTACCGAACAAGAAACGCGATTCGAGGAAGAGCTGGCGAATAGAAGAGGTAATTTTGAAGCTGAATGCAGAGAAAAAGAATCTAGCATAAAGGAGCTTGAAGCACAGACAGAACTGTCTCTAAATGCTCAACGCGAAGCGCTACGGGTTGAGCTTGAACAGAAAAGAAAGGTATTCGAGGCAGATCTAGCATCGGAATCGGTGAATAGACGCGCTGAATTGAGTCGGGAAATCGCTGAACTAAGAGCGAAAGAGCAGGAGGATATTGCAAGGAAAACCGCCCTAAACCTCCAGATAGAGCGAGAACTTATAGAAAATAAAAACCGTATGGAGCAAGCTATGCTCCAACATAACGAACTTATGGGTCACCGAAAAGCAGAGCTCGAAGCAGAACTTGCGGGACTTAGGCAAAATTTTGATGATGAAAGGAGACAAAGACTGCAAGAGCTTGAAGCAGAACTTGCGCAGAAGAGGTCTGCCGGTGAAGCGGAAATCGAGGAGCTAACACAGCGATCTGGAATAATCCGAGCAGAGCTTGAAGCAGAACTTGCGGGACTTAGGCAAGAGGCGAATAACAGGCTGAAATTGGAGCAAGATGAGGCTGTTGGGCAACTGAAGAATTACATTGACCAAGCGAGCGCAACTCTAGGGAGTATAAATCGAGAAATTGCGGACCAAAGAACTTATCTGGAACAAATGAAGGAGTCGGCAACCAAGGAAAGTGAAGATCTGCGTTTCAGAGCAAAAGAGCAGGCCTCCCAAATACTCAGCGAAGCAAAAGAGCAGGCCTCCCAAATACTCAGCGAAGCACGGGCGGAGAAATATGAACTCATAGCGGAGACTGAAAAGCAGCTTGTTGATCTGCGCTCGGAGCGCGATAGCATCGCATCATATTTTCAGAATCTAAGTGAAATTGTTCAGGCAACCGCGCTCAACAGCACAGATATCCCCTCCAGCGTGTCAGACGATTCATGCACGCTTCATGAAGCGACAGATAAACAGGATAATCAATAAAAATTTTTGTATGAGCCGTATAGACACGTCGAATAACGATAAACGCACAGCGGGCGTCTTTCACATCTACCAGCCTTTCCTAACGGGGTTTAGGGCAACCCTTGGTGTTGGTTTAGGTATTTTGTGTTGTCTCCTCATCCTTCGCATGGGTGTTTTATTCGCGTATATTGGCCTTGCGCTATTTATTACTTTGGCAATCGAACCGCTGATTTCAGCGCTTGTAAAGCTCGGTATTTCACGTGGTGTGTCAGTTGTGTTACTTCTTCTTTTTTTCAGTGCATTTCTGGGGGTTGCCCTCTGGCTTATTATTCCGATACTTACAAGCGAAACAGCTCTTTTATGGAAGACGGTAAGCTCATTTATGACGGAGGGGAATTACAGGCAGTTTATTTCCCTCTTAAGAAAAGCTATCCCTGATTTTGACTTTAATGAATTATTACAGCAAGGATGGTTATGGATTCAAAACAATGTAACAACCATAACCGGTAGTGTGGTTAACATAGGCATCGGAATAGTGAATACTGTCACCGGAATAGTGATTGTACTGATACTCACAATATATTTTAGTGCCACACTGCCAACGATAAAAGCCACAGGGTACAAACTTGTTCCGGCTTCAAGGCGGGAATTCGTAAAAGATACGCTTGAGGATGTCCTGTCATCTGTCGGACGGTACACGGCCGGACAATTTCTCCTAGCGTCAATAAATGGAACCTTAACCCTTCTTATTTTTTCAATCTTGCAATTTAAGTATCCGATACTCATGGCCTTTATAGCTTTCATAGGATCTATGATTCCGCTGGTCGGCACTATTTCAAGCTCAGCCCTGATATCTGGTATAACCCTTTTTTCTGCACAGGGGTGGACGGTCTGGGCGGTTGTGATTTACTATCTGGTGTATATGAATGTTGAAGCGTATGTAATAAGCCCAAAAATAATGAAAAAGGCGGTTTCTGTCCCAGGATCCTTAGTGGTTATATCAGCCCTAGCAGGTGGAATGCTGGCAGGTGTTCCTGGTGCTGTGGTGGCTGTTCCAGCCGCAGCAAGTATCGTCGTACTTATAAAACGGGTCCTCATCGATGCGAAATAACGGGCCCTCCGCATGCCAATCTGCTCTCGAGTCGCATCGGAGATATTTGCAGGGTCGTATGCAAGATGCCGTATTGCTCATAAAGAATTCTTTCCGCTTCCACTAGGACTTTGTTCTGATCTGTCTGCTTGTGAATTAGAATATTCGCCGTCGCAATGTGCTTTTCGTCCGATAAGGTCCACGCATGCAGGTGATCGACTGAAATCACACCATCAATTCCAAGCAAACTGCTTTCCACCTCTTGTATATCAACAGGTGAAGCTTGCAAAAGGATTCTAATAACCTCTTTGCCAAGTTTTGCCGCACGGTAGCAAATAAAGAGAACTATGGCAATCGCAGCTATTGAATCAATAATAGTTAGCCCTGTCAGAATAATGAGTATTGCCGACAACATAACGCTGACAGACGCAATGGCGTCAGAAAGCACTTCCATGTATGCGGCTCTGAGATTAATCCCCTTTTGTTTGGCAGAATGCAACACGAGGACGGCAGAAAGATTCACCAAGAGACCTGCAATACCCGTTACAAAAATCACCCATCCTGATATATGTTCTTCAGGATACACAAGACGCATAATCGACTCTTTTGCTATAAGAAAAGCCAGAAAAAACATAATCAAAATACTCACTCCGGCAGAAAACACCTCAACTCTATAGAGCCCATAAGTCCTATGTGAATTTCTATTTGATTTGGCAACAAGCCTTGCCGCAATAAGTGCATTAAAAAGGCCGAGTGAATCTATAAACATATGCCCCGCATCGGATGCCAAAGTAACTGACGCGCTAAGATACACGGCAAGTAGCTCAATAAGCGTAAAGCCAACGGTGAGACAAAGAGCAATAAATAAACGTTTATAAATAGATACGTTTATATGTACATCAAAAGAAGAATGCGTATGACCATGCAAAAGGACCCCAAACAAGAAACTAGCGCCAAAGCAGGAGCGCGGCTACTTGACAGCGACAAGGCACAATTTACCCCTATCGTCGATCTTTGATACCTCAACAAGCACCTTCTGACCAACGCTCAGGACCTCATCGACACTTTCAAGATGTCTCCCGTCTACCATCTTACGTATCTCAGATATATGAAGCAAGCCATCCTTACCAGGAACAAGACTTATAAAAGAACCGAAGGGCATATTTTTTACAACAGTCCCGAGAAACTGGCTACCAACGCAAGGCTCTACTGGGTTTACAATGGAATTCACCATTGCGACGGCTTTCTCTGAAGAATCGGCCTGAGATGATCCTATATACACCGTTCCATCATCCTCGATAGAAATTTCCGCACCTGTCTCATCCTGAATGGAATTTATCACCTTACCCTTTGGACCAATCAGCTCGCCAATCTTTTGAACAGGAATCTTTACTCTTACAACACGGGGGGCATATTCCGACATCTGATCGGGAGAATCTATTACGCGAGTTAAAACATCTAGAATTGCCAAACGCGCAGACCGGGCATGTGCCAGAGCCTCACTCAAAACATGTGCTGGAATCCCATCGAGCTTCGTATCAAGCTGAAGCGCAGTTATAAAATCAGATGTCCCAGCAACTTTAAAATCCATATCCCCCAAAGCATCTTCCGAGCCGGAAATATCCGTTAGCGTAACATATCGCATTTCGCCATCAACACGACCGCTGATAAGACCCATAGCTATTCCAGCAACTGGCGCCCGAAGTGGAACACCGGCATTCAGAAGCGATAATGTCGAGGCACAAACAGAACCCATGGATGTGGAGCCGTTGGAGCCCAATGCCTCTGAAACCTGTCGGATTGCATACGGAAAATCTTCGCGGCTCGGCAGAACCGGAACAAGTGCGCGCTCGGCAAGGAAGCCGTGACCTATCTCCCTGCGCTTCGGACTACCAACACGACCGACTTCGCCCGTTGAATACGGGGGGAAATTGTAGTGATGAATATACCGCTTTGATACAATCGGCGCCAAAGAATCTATCTGCTGCTCCATTTTGAGCATATTAAGGGTTGTAACGCCCAAGACCTGTGTCTCGCCCCTCTGAAATACAGCCGATCCATGAACGCGAGGGACAACTTGGACCTCCGCATCCAAGGGGCGTATATCGGAAAGCCCACGACCATCCATTCGGGCAAAACCCTCAAGAACGCAAGTTCTAACAACATCTTTTAGGACCGCCTTGTACGCATGCGGAAACTGAGAAAGGCTATCTTGATCGAATCGACCCGAGAGCACTGCGTCATGAAAAGCATCATACGCTTTTTGCTTTATCTCATCGGACGCAGATAAAGCATTCGGAGCGTATCCCGAATCATGATTGCCCCGATAGACTTTCTCGAGGTCAGATTTAACCAGACCCTCCACAAAGGAATGTACACTATCGGAATAATCCGGATACAAATCCGGCTCCGTATGGCTCAATGACAACTTGCTTGCCAAATCACGCTGTATGTCACACAGGGTACGTATAAAGACCTTTGCTGACTCGATTCCTTCCTCAATAACCTCCTCATTGGGCTTTTTAGCGCCATGAGAATGAATAAGATCCCAGGCAGATTCTGTGGCCTCTGCCTCAACCATCATGATTGCAATATCTTCCTTGCCAGACTCATTGACAAACACCCGTCCTGCAACAGTTAGGTCAAACACGGCCCCGGACAGGTCTTCATATCTCGGAAAGGCAACCCACTGACCATCTATAAGAGCGAGACGCACACCGCCAATTGGGCCAGAGAAAGGCAGGCCAGATACAAGGGTTGATGCACTCGCCGCATTTATTGCCAAAGCTTCATAGAATTCGCCTGGAGCAATGCTAAGAACAGTAACTATTACCTGAACCTCATTCCGCAGCCCGGCATTAAAACTGGGCCGCAGGGGCCTGTCAATCAGCCTGCATGCAAGAATAGCCTCTGTGGAGGGCCTTCCCTCACGACGAAAGTATGAACCCGGTATTTTTCCTGCAGCATAGGAACGCTCCTCGACATCAACCGTGAGCGGGAAAAAATCACAATCTTCCTTCGGCTGCTTGCCGACGCTGGTAGAAGACAAAAGCATCGTCTCGCCATCCAGATAAGCAACGACGGAGCCCTGAGCCTGCCTCGCGAGACGGCCAGTCTCGAACCTAATCGTGCGAGTGCCAAACCGTCCGTTATCTATCACTCCCTCAGAAAACTGCACGTCATCCAACTAGAAAATCCAATCCACGAAGTACAAAGCCAAACCTAGCGGCGCAAACCGAGGTTGCTGAGAATCGCGCGATACCGGCTAACATCAACCCCGTGCAAATAAGAAAGAAGACGCCTCCTGCGGCCAACCATGAGCATAAGACCCCTGCGCGAGTGATGATCAAAAGAATGCTCTTTCAGGTGCTGCGTAAGCCGCGCTATTCTCGCTGTGAGAAGGGCAATCTGCACCTCTGGGGATCCTGTATCACCCTTTGAAAGCCCATACTCAGAGATAATCGCACCCTTATCCATGTCGAGCTTTCTAGCCATATATTCCTTCTCTAAGGCCACCCGATACACAAACGACGAATCCCTGAGCAATCCAGAAAACAAAGCCCGGCAACGAGGAGCGCAAAACGCGAACAGCCCGATTATATATAATGCAAACAAATCTAGCAAACGCGGCACAGCCGAATGTGCGATCACCTTATGTGAATAATTCTAAGCGCCGTGCAACTGCTCGAGTGTATCGACCTCTATATCCGAGGCAACAATCTCGAGAACATTGTTATTCATACATAAAAACCCGCGGCCTGTTTTGAGGGCACGAACGCTATTTACCGAATCAAAGATTTTTACAGACCCCGGAACAAGTGCCGCAAGTAAAGGCTCATGTCCAGCCATAATTCCTATTTCTCCAGCGCGAGTGCGCGCAACAACAAGAGTTGCGCTGCATGTTAGCGAAAATGACTTCGCAGAAACAACTTTCGTTTCAAAGGTGGCCAATTTAACCTAATTCCTTTTGCAGCTTACTCCACTTGCGCTCAACATCCTCAAGTCCGCCGACATTGAAAAAGGCCTGTTCTGGAATATGATCGCAGTCACCTCTGCAGATTGCATCAAATCCATCGATTGTTTCCTGAAGCGGGACAGTTGATCCGTCCACACCCGTAAATTTCTTTGCCATATATGTATTCTGACTCAGGAACTGCTCAATCCGCCTGGCGCGGGCAACTGTAACTCTGTCCTCTTCTGATAGCTCATCAATCCCGAGAATTGCAATTATTTCCCGCAGCTCCTTATCTCTTTGCAGAATCTGTTTCACTGTAACTGCGACCCTGTAATGATCCTTACCAATGTATTTTGGATCAAGTATGCGACTGGTTGACGCAAGCGGGTCAACAGCAGGATACAAGCCTTTTGAGGCAATCTCACGACTTAGTTCAGTTGTCGCATCAAGATGAGCAAAAGTTGTTGCCGGGGCTGGGTCCGTATAATCATCTGCCGGCACATAGATCGCCTGAAGAGAAGTAATTGAGTGACCTCGTGTTGATGTAATTCTCTCCTGCAAGACACCCATTTCATCAGCTAAATTTGGCTGATATCCAACAGCCGAGGGTATACGTCCAAGCAAAGTAGACACCTCTGATCCTGCTTGCGTGAAACGGAAAATGTTATCTATGAACAATAAGACATCCTGCTTCTGGACATCTCGGAAGTATTCTGCCATCGTAAGGGCACTTAGGGCGACACGAAGGCGTGTGCCGGGAGGTTCATCCATTTGTCCAAAAACAAGAGCGGTTTTATCAAAAACACCAGCATCCTGCATCTCGCGAATCAGGTCGTTACCCTCGCGCGTACGCTCACCAACCCCGGCAAAAACCGATACACCGCCATGATCCTGGGCCACTCTTTGTATCATTTCCTGAATAAGAACAGTTTTACCAACACCAGCACCACCAAAGAGTCCGATTTTACCGCCCTGAACATACGGGGTTAGAAGATCAATAACTTTAATGCCAGTTTCAAAAAGCTGAGTCTTACTTTCAAGAAGACTAAATTCTGGCGGCTTGCGGTGTATAGACCAATACTCATCAAATTTGATATCTTCGCCGTTACTGTTTAAGACCTCACCAACAACGTTAAAAACCCTTCCCTTTGTCGCATCACCTACAGGGACAGTGATATGTCCACCGGTATCAAGCACCTCTTGACCCCTTATTAGACCATCAGTAGATTGCATGGCAACCGTACGGACCAAGTCGTCACCAAGATGCTGAGCAACTTCAAGGGTTATCTCAATTTCTTTTCCAGAACGGTTTACACGGGTCTTCAAGGCGTTAAAAACGCCAGGAAGGTTATTGCGTGAAAACTCCACATCTACGACAGAGCCCGTAACCCGCACTATCCGCCCAACTGCATCCCCTGTCATAATCTCCAATCATCCGCATCCTAATATACAAAACAATCACAGAAACATTCAGCCTGAATCGAGGGCACCAGCACCTCCGATAATCTCAGAGATCTGCTGAGTTATCTCCGCCTGGCGCGCATTATTCGCGAGTCTTGTGTATTTCTCTATAAGCTTGTCGGCATTATCACTCGCAGATTTCATAGCCCGTTGAGTGGCAGCATGTTTTGCGGTTGCTGACTGAAGTAGTGTGTCAAATACCCTGCTCTCAACATATTCCTTCAAAAGCTCATCCAAAACCGATGTTACATCTGGCTCGAAAGAGTAAAGAGGCAAAACGGGCCTATCATGTTCCCGTTGAATATTGGATGATGAGGAAACCTCATCCACAACCTCCATTGGGATCAGACGAAAGGCAGTTGGTACTTGGTTTACCAGGTTTACAAAACGATTGAACACAATATAAACTTCGTCAACTTTACGCCGAAAGGTATTATTTTGCATATCTCCCATATCGGGTGTATGAGGCATATCAATATTTTCTGCCTCAACAACCTGTGCCCCCAAATCATGCTTGTTATCCTGTCTCGCGGGTAAAAAACAGCTAAAAATAGTTCTGCTTATTTCCTGAGCCATCTCAAATGTTGGGCGCTCTGAGCTTCCAATCCAGCTTTGTACAAACGGTATTTTTCTAAAATTAAAAAAATTCACAGCCTTGCGGCCAATTAGATAATAATCTGTCTCAATTGACCGTTCTGTCAGATTATCTCCAAGCTGCACAGCCTCATTCATAACCTGCGCATTGAACGAACCGGCCAGTCCTCGATCCGACGCAAACACAAGGATGGCGGACCGTCTCGGATGCTCAATCTGGGTAATAAGCGGATGCCTTTCATCAGAATAACTCAATACGGTTGAGACGGCACGAGACAATGCAGCCGCATATGGAGCGAAAGCACCACATTTCTCACGCGCCCTCACGATTCGGCTGGCAGCAATCAATTCCATAGCGCTGGTTATCTTCTTCGTCACCGATGCTGAGGCTGCTTTTCCGCGATATACCCTAAGCTGCGCACCCATACAGAAAACCTCCGAGCTTTCAGTTCGCCCGACGTGAACGAACTAACTCTTCCTGACCTATATTCTCGTCCTCCAGAGGATCCTTTTCGCGCTCATCGACCCGCATAAAATAGACCTTGTTTTTAAAGGACTCTACGGCCTCCTTCAAGCGTTCGAGAAGAGCATCTGTCAGGTCACCACATGTACGCAAATCGTCAAGAATAGAGGTTCTATTTCTCAGGTATTCCAGCAAATCACGTTCGAAATCTAATACATCAGAAAGCGGTATATCGTCTATATAGCCATTCGACCCCACCCAAATCGACACAACCTGATCCTCAACTGGATAAGGAGACTGTTGCTGTTGTCTCAACAATTCAGAAAGTCTTGCGCCCCTGTCAAGCTGGCGACGGCTGACAGCATCAAGATCAGACGCAAACATGGAAAACGCCTCAAGTGCCCTGTACTGAGCAAGCTCCAACTTTAGCATCCCAGACACTTTTTTAATCGACTTTATCTGGGCGTCACCACCAACCCTGGAGACCGAGATCCCCACGTCAACTGCGGGTCTCTGATTTGCATTGAACAAATCTGACTGTAGAAAAATCTGGCCATCTGTTATAGAAATAACATTAGTCGGTATATATGCAGAGATATCGTTAGCCTTTGTCTCGATAATCGGCAAGCCAGTCATTGAACCACCACCCATTTCGTCTGACAATTTCGCGCAACGCTCCAAGAGCCGGGAATGTAAATAAAAAACATCACCCGGATACGCTTCACGGCCTGGGGGGCGCCGCAGGAGAAGTGAAATCGCTCGGTAAGCCTCCGCCTGTTTGCTGAGGTCATCAAAGACAATGAGAACATGCCTGCCCTGATACATCCAGTGCTGACCGATAGCAGATCCAGAATATGGAGCGATGTACTTGAAGCCCGCCGGATCAGACGCGGGGGTTGCAACTATGGTCGTATATTCCATACACCCCGCCTCTTCAAGGACACGCTTTACCCCCGCAATTGTCGAGCCCTTTTGGCCAATAGCAACATATATACAAAAAACACGCTTCTCCGGGTCCGACCAGTTATCTTTCTGATTGATAATTGTGTCAATTGCAATAGTGGTCTTTCCGGTTTGCCTATCGCCAATAATAAGCTGGCGTTGACCCCTACCGATTGGAATCATTGTGTCAATGGCCTTTATCCCAGTCTGTATTGGCTCGTGAACAGACCGCCGCTGCATAACACCTGCGGCTTGTAATTCAAGCTCCCTATAGGTCTCGTGGGGCACTTCACCTAAGCCATCTACAGGACGGCCAAGTGGGTCTACAACCCTACCAAGAAAGGCGTCGCCAACAGGAATTGATAGAACCCGTCCGGTTGACCTGACATCCATTCCCTCAACGATTCCATCAAACTCCCCAAGAACAACTACTCCAGCCAAATCTTCATCCAGATTTAGCGTGACTCCGAAAGTGCCATTAGAGAATTCGACAAGCTCACTCGCCATGAGCGCCGGAAGGCCTTCAATATGAGCAACGCCATCGGCTGCATCGACAACCCTGCCGACCTCAAATTCATTTGCCTCTCTCGCTGCAGAAAGAGTTGAATCCAGGAGATTGCGGATAACCCCCCTTACTTCCTCAGAAGTGATTATCGGTTGTTTAGACATATCCCCCTTTTCAGCTAAAAGTTTCAAGTGCACCAAAAGAAAGAGCCAAGTTATTCAGATGAACAGCGACAGTATCATCTATCACTGAATGATTCACCTGAACCCTGACACCTCCGAAGACTTTTTCATTAATAACCTCGCGCAAAATAATTCTTCTTTTGAAACGCCTAGAAAGCACATCAACTAACTCATCCCTCTGCTCCCGCGATAATGGCCTTTCGGTTGTTACATCTGCTATTTGTGCACCAAGCTCATCAGCAACTATTTTCTCTGCAAAAAAAACACATTCACGAAACGCTCTTTTCTTTTGCATATAGCATGCAAAATATTCAAGAACAGCCAAAGTGCCTTCGTGAGCTCCGGCAAACACGCCGGAAATCAATTGTTTCTTCGAATATGCGGGCAGAAAACGCGCGCTTAGAGTCTTATCAAGAATCTTATGCGAATCAACAATGCTTGACACCCAGAAAAGCTCATCTAAAAAATCCCGACAATCTGCAAATCGACGCGTGCAAGACGCTCTTATAAACATCTCCTCAAAGGCATACAGAAGATCAATTGGCTCCGACCAGCGAAGGCTAACTGCCATACAGATAAAGGCATCCGGATCCTTTCCAGTAAGTTCCGCAATAAGCTTTTGTTTTGAGACACAACTAAGAGATCGGGATACAAGAGATGAGCGAAGGCGCCGAGAAATCGCCAATAGAACTGCCACTTCATATAAGCTCTGTAAATCGCTGCACTCACTGAGTCGATTGCGCAAATGCGCGAGAGATGACCTGGACGAGCTACCCGGCATCTTCAGCCATCTTTGCGATAGATGCACTAACCAATTCACGAGACTTTTTATCGTCATCAAGTTTCTCGGAAACAGCCTTACCTGCTGCGGCGAGAGCCAAGGTTGCAATCTCCGAACGCAAAGAAAGAAGAGCTGCAGCCTTCTCGGCTTGAATTTGCTCCCTCGCGTGAAGCATGACACGCTCAGCTGTTTCATCGGCTGTCTCTCGGGCTTGTTGTAGTATCAGCTGGGCATCATCCCGCGCCTCTTGCCTAATTTGCGAAGCCTCGGATTTTGCCTCATCTAGCTGCTGTTTTCTGAGCTCAAGGGTCTCGAGCGCGCGGGCATGCGCAGAGGCAGCCTCCGAAATCTTTCCCTCTATCAGGGAGGATCGATCACTCAGAAGCTTACTAATTCTCGGAATAACAAACCACCAAAAAAATGGTAAAACAATAGCCAGAACAATGGCCGAGAATACAATATCCGGAACACTAGGCAGCAGCGGATTGTGGGGTTGTGCAAACTTCATATACCTACAACTTTCGGAGAGCTACCTGAACAGAAAGTAAGTCCCAATACCTATTAGAGCCAAAGCCTCAGTAAATGCAACACCAACATACATCAAAACGGTGAGCCGTTTGGCCAATTCTGGTTGTCTTGCAACAGATTCAACCGTTTTACCAACAACAATACCTACCCCAATTGCGGAACCAATTGCAGCAAGTCCATAGCCAATAGATGCAAGACTGCCAGCTACTTCAGCAAGAACACTACCCATGCATAATCTCCATTCATTTCGTTATTCTCCAAAAACATCTATTTCAATGCTCATCAGCAAGTGAAAGCTCTATATAAACCCCCGTTAAAAGGGTGAATATATAAGCCTGTAAAAAGCAAACTGCAATTTCAAAAAGGGTAAAAGCAAGCCCGATCAATAAAGTGCCAATACCTAAAACCGCGAAAGCCCCACCAACGGTGAAGAACAAAAAATCAGTTGCGAGGAAGCAAAGAACCAAAAGAAGATGGCCGGCCATCATATTCATAGTTAACCTCAGGGTCAAGGTTATCGGCCTCAAGATAAACACAGAAAGGAACTCTATTGGGGCAACGAGAATATACAGCGGGCGTGGGACACCGGCGGGGAAAAGCGTCATAGACATATAACGGAAACCGTGCCTTTTAAAACCCGCATAAACAAATGAAACAGAGGCAACAAGGGCCATTACCAGAGGGAGCCCAATAACAGATGTGCCAGCAATATTGAGCCCAGGAATAATGCCCATTATGTTCATAGACAAAGTGAGGAAGAAAATGCCGGTCAAGAGAGGAAGAAATCGATGGGCATCTTTGCCAAGGATGTCCTCAGCTATGTTCTTACGGACAAATTCCAAACACAATTCAATAAGAGACTGAAATTTTCCCGGAACCGGCTTAGGCCTACGGAGGGAGAGCCAAAAAAAAGCGATTATTAAACCAACAGCCAGAAACCGAATAAGAATAATCCGATTCACCTCTAGAAAAGTCCCGTGAAACAAAAGAGCAGAGGGTGCAAACTCCTCAACAGAGGGTCCACAAAACTCTCCTGCCTGACACGAATCAGAAAGAAGCAAACCACCCCCTGAAAACACAATAGACACTCAGATACTATCAAAAACACCACTACGAAGAACAAGCAGTGTATCGATTACGAGACTTCCAACGCAGATTAGTGTTGTGCATAAAAAAAATGCAAATCCGTCAAACCACATTTGATTCTTTAGTGAAAATACAAAAATCAGAGAAACAACTATTTTTGCGACCCACCCAGACATAACAGCTAGGGGTAATGCGCTAAGAAACAATGGACTCTTCCTGAATTTGCCTGCGACAATCATACTTAGCACAGTGCTGGACATAAAAAAAACGGATAATGCACCACTCAAAAGAACTCCGAGCACACCTCTTTGGCCTGCAATATAGAAAAACAGAATACCCAAAAGTAAATAGGACACAAGTGTAAAGGCAGGACACACCAAGAGAATCCTGCGAAAAAGCAGGATAACCGAGTCGGCGTTATTAGTGCGCGAGGCAGCCATTAGCTTGCATTATTTCTCAAGGTTACACCCGGTGTTATTTTTAATTTCGATTCCAAGACCTTTTCCTCACTATGGGTAAAAACGTAAAGATCAAACACACAAGCACCCCAAACAGCAAAAAAAGAACGGCAAAAATCGTCGAAGTAAACAAAAAAAGTAACATTCCAACAGAAACAACCCCACTCCAAGCATAAAAAATAACAACAGTCGCAACAGAAGAGTGTCCCATATGCAGCATCCTATGGTGTAGATGTTTTTTATCGGGATTAAACGGACTTTTAAAAGATAAAAGCCGCCTCATAATCGCAAAAAGTAAATCCAAAATTGGTAATCCGAGCACAGCAAAAGGAAGGAGTATTGGGATAAATGCTGGAACATAATGTGCACGTCTTACAAATGTAACGGCGCTTGCTTGAGCAACTGCTGTCGTGGCCGCAACGGACATAACCAACCCGAGAAGCAATGCCCCAGAATCACCCATAAATAGCTTTGCAGGTCTCCAGTTGAATGGTATAAACCCTGCACATATTCCAAACAAAATGGCCGCAAGAAGGCCGACCAGGTTAAAGTAGTTACTCGGGGAAATCTCACGAGTAAAGAAATATATGTAAACAAAAAACACCCCATTACCAATGAGGCAGACACCAGCAGCCAGGCCATCAAGCCCATCAATGAAGTTAATTGCATTCATTGTCGTGACAATCAGAACGATACTTGCAATGGTAAGAAGCCAAGAAAGATCCCCACCTGTAAAGGAGTGAAAAATACCCCTGCTCATGACACTAACTATTGCAGCAGAAAAGATTTGCCCCAAAAGCTTTATAAGCCAATGCAACTCAAATAGATCGTCTAAAAATCCCAAAAGCGTTATAACAGAAACTGCTATAACCAGGCTTGTTAGAACCGGATCCGCTGTACGAAAGACATCTGAAAAATAAGGTATAAACCTCGCGAGTGCTATGGAAAACAAAAATGCCACAAACATGGGTATCCCACCTATGCGAAGTGTTGGTACTGTGTGCACATCGCGAGGGCGCACTTCCCTGAGCGCCCAAAACTTCGGGGCAATTTTCAAAAGACAATAGACCGAAGTAGCAGTAACAAGCGCCGCAAAAAGGGCCACAGAGAGATAAACAATCAAATGCTATTCATCCCCACACAACCGTATTGTTCTCTGTAATGTCAGATCACTGCTTCACAAGCTTCATTTGCATGGCTTTTTCTAGAGATTTCCACGGAATAGCGCCATCGCGCAGAAGGCGTGGCTGGGCAGTTTTAGGAGACACACCTTCAAAAATTCGACCGGCTGAATCTTCACAAAAATCTGTTAAATCAACTATTGAAGAGGGCACTCGATCTGGATTATCAATTCGGTCACCGTCAATATACATAGCAGGCTTATCCCTAAGAGAACCCCTAGCACTTCGAACTGAAAGAGCTGGTCGCCGTCCAGATATATTCGCCGATGAAACCGCCAAAGGGCCTATTTCATCCAGCAGTTGTAACAAAAAACTATGCCGAGGAATCCGTACTGCAACCGTGTCACCCCACAGCAAACCAGGTCTTGTACGAAGAACAAGTGTGAGAGGGCCAGGCCAGAAACGCTTGGCAAGAGCCAATGCCGGCTCCGGAAGCACATCAACAATCGCTTGAAATGTTTCTATACTGCCAACCAAAACGGGAGGAGCCGCGGTGCGGCCTTTTATTTCCAGAAGCCTACCAACCGCTTCAGGCTGAAACGCGTCAGCCGCAAGGCCATACACGGTATCAGTTGGTACAACAATAACACCACCCGATGAAATCGACCTTTTGGCGGCGCGAAAAGCGGACAGTGGATCTTTGTTGCAGTTAAAAGTCTGTGGCATTACTGTTCCATCCTAATTGAAAACTGTAATTTATGGATCTCAATGCGGCTAATCCAGCCTAATGATCTTTGCAGACGAAAAGCGAAGCCTATCGTTAAGATCACAAAAGCTCTCTATATCACAAAAGCCCATGGCCTCAAGGGATACGCGTAGGGATTGACTTTGATCGGGTAAATGTTCTAAGAACAAAAGCCCGGAATTAGCCAGGACAATCGAAGAAGCCCTCGCAACTGCCCGAAGAAGGTCTAGACCTTCAGGGCCTCCCCCACAGAGTGCCATATACGGCTCATATTTCTCATGCATCACCGATTGGGGCAAATATGGAGGATTTGCAACTACAACATCAGGGGGGCCAAATTCGCTTAGTAAAGCTAGCAAATCACTATCAACGGTAAAGTCGGCTTTGCGAATTGTGACATTCCTTAGATGGCGCAAATTCTTCTCAGCCCACTGTATAGCCGAATTACTTTTATCCACAGCCAAGTATTCAATATCAGTAGCACGCGAAGCAAGCGCGAGGGTTATACATCCAGTTCCGGTACCCAAATCCCATACAGACCGGATCAGTGTTCCCGTGGTACACAATTCTGTAAGCACCCTTTGAACCAGGATCTCCGTTTCAGGGCGCGGAACCAAAGCTCCAGGGCCCACTAAAATATCATGTTCGTAAAAACCAGACGTGCGGACTAGATACTGTACGGGATATCCCTCTGAACGTTGCGCGATAAGCTTCTTATATTTTTCCACTTCAATAGGGCTAACACTGCCCGTTGATAGGAGGGTGTGCCGCATAACACATTCTCGCGAAATATTGCAAGCAAAGCTTAGAAGTATTTCAGATTCAACCCTGGGCGAAAGCGAGTTGGAAAGCCGCCGGGTGCCCCACAACAGAAGATCTCTAAACAAGATCTAAACGTCCGTGTCCGCCTCTATACATGACCGAATAAGCTGAGAGACATCACCATTCAACACTTGGTCAAGGTTATACGCTTTATAGCCCGTTCTATGGTCAACCACGCGATTCTCTGGGAAGTTATAGGTTCTAATCCTCTCAGAGCGATCCATGGCCCGTATCTGGCTTTTTCTCGCTGCATGAGTAGTTTTTTCAATTTCATCCTGGCGTTTAGCAATAAGCCTCGCTCGCAGGATCCGCATTGCTGATTCTCGGTTTTGTATCTGGCTTTTCTCGTTTTGGCAGGAGACTACAATTCCTGTTGGGAGATGGGTTATTCTGACTGCTGAGTCTGTTGTGTTAACAGACTGTCCTCCGGGTCCTGATGATCTAAAGACATCTATTCTGATTTCATCATTAGTTATTTCGATTTCCCCCGGGGCATCGACTTCAGGAAAGACCAGAACTCCGGTTGTCGATGTATGTATTCTGCCCTGTGATTCTGTAGCTGGTACTCTCTGTACCCTGTGTACACCACCCTCGTATTTGAGAAGCTCCCAAACCCCATGCGTGCTTGATGGTGTTTTTCTTATTGCAAGCTGAACATCTTTGTAGCCACCCAATGTGTTTTCACTGTAGCTCAGTATCTCAACTTTCCACCCGTTTGAATCGGCAAAATACGCATACATTCTCAATAGGTCAGCGGCAAACAGCGCGCTCTCTGCACCGCCCTCGCCACCCTTTATCTCCATAATCACATCACGATGATCGTTTTCATCTCTCCGAGTTAAAAGGCTTTGCAGTCTGGCCTGAGCGTCAGAAAGCTTTTCCGTAAGAACAGGAATTTCTACGAGAAATCCGGGATCATCATCCGCAAGTTCGCGGGCGGCACTCAGATCAAGTGATATTTTCTGAAACTCCTCATAGGCAGCTTTTACCCGAGATAGCTTCGAATATCTCAAGCTCAAATCTTTCATTTCAGACGGACTTGCGTCACAGCGCGAGAGCCTGTCTTCTATGATGCTATGCTCTCGCAAGAGGGTATCTATGGTCTCAAACACTACCAGCCTAAAGAATGCAGCGATGGGACAAAATATGCAATAGAAAAGTCTTAGAAGCCGATCGTACAGGTAACATCACGAGCCCTCGCTGCGCACTCTAAGCCTTTTCACCTCACTCTGTTCAGAAGCACTCAGGAGAGTAAATTCATCCCTACTAGAACTCCGTATGGGGTTAATGGCTGGAAAATCTCGGCGCTCAGAGGCCAGTTTATCCAAAACAAGCTGCATGCCGCTCACAGCAACAAGATCATATTCAACCAATCGGTCAAACGCACTCTCGCTTTCACTAAGAACTGTGGCAAGCATTGTTATCGAGCCGCTATTTTCAATACAGCGTGCGGAAAGGAAAAAGCTTGTGATCGGGCGCAAAGCACTTAATTCCGCTGCGGATCCAATCAGGCGACTTGGTGGCGCACCAACAAGAGCATAGGCGCGACCAAGATGGGTCATCGAATCGACAATAAGAAGAACATCCCTACCCTGTTCAACAAGACGCTTAGAACGCTCAAGAACCAATTCTGCAACGCCAACTTGTTCTTCGGGCGAGCATTCCATGCTGGATACAACCACTTCACCTCTCAAAGTACGGGACATGTGAGTTGCCTCTTCGGGCCTTATACCAACAAGGAGAGTAATCAGATGAAGTTCTTTATTTTGCTCACACAGGCCGGCAGCGATTTCGTGCAGAACAGTTGTGCGACCGCTTTTACTTGGTCCACGAACAAGGCCACGTGTTCCTTTGGCCACCGGCGATACCAGATCAACTATCCTCTTTTCGACCGGGGCCGTCTTTGGTGTTATTCTAAGGCGACGCGTAGGGGGCACGCACATACCTGATTCAAAGGCCGGACGAGTAGTTACCTGCTGAAATTCTAAACCATTTACTGTGTTCACACTAACAAGCGGAAAATGCCTCTGTTTGTAACTATCAATACTTTTTACCCGGGCAACCTCGCCGGCAACTGCATCACCTTTACGGAGCGAATATTTTTTTACCTGACTCAGTGAGACATATATGTCAGAATCCCCCGGAGAATACCCGGTAGTTCGTATAAAGGCACAACTATCCAGTACATCAAGAACCCCTGCAATCGGAACGAGCTGTGAAGAGTCTAAAATCCCTTCTTCGATCCGCCGTCGCCGACTCCTGCCACGGCGCTCACGAGTTATGCTAACCCGATCAGGCTCATTAACACGCCGGATATCGCCTGTTTGCTGCCTCTCTGGCGTACCTTCCGGTATAGCGTTCGCCAGATCATCAAGTGTTATAGGACTCTCTCCGGGCGAATCAGCGGCATCCACAACCGACTTATCAGCGGCGGCCAGGCGTTCTAAAAGATCGCTCTTCTTGTACCGGTAGGCAGACTTAATACCCCTCTGAATCGCCAGAGTGCGTAATTTAGAAAGACTGAGGTTACGAATATCCTCACCATCAGACATGGTTTCCCTTCAAGGACCAGACAGTCCAAAATATTATCAAAACAGAAGAATACACCGCACGGGCGAAGCCTCAAGAGAAGGGTCCTAGAGGGTCATGCCCATCGAAAATTCTAGCACCTTCAAAATCAATAGCAGGCATAAAATGCTCCCATTGACCTTTGGCATGAGAGGTAACCACATCAATTGCCTTCAGGCGTTCAGCAGGATCGACAGTTAAAACAAGGATAGACGGACCAGCGCCAGATACAACTGCAGCAAGTTTGGCATGTCTCAAATGTTCTATAAGTGAGAATGTTTCAGGCATAGCATCAGCACGGTAATTCTGGTGCAATCGATCTTCAGTTGCCTCTAGAAGAACATCAGGACTCTGCGTCAAAGCTGCGACTAATAAAGCAGACCTGGAGAGATTGAAAACGGCATCAGTGTACGGAACAGAAAATGGCTGCAGACCACGAGCGACCACAGTTGACATCTGCTGATTAACCGGAACAAAAATAACAGGCCGGATGGCCCTGTGTGGCACGAGTTTTTTATATGCAGGCTCTGTGCCTTGCCGGGCTGAGGAATCATGTCTATAAGAAGGGGAAACGGTCTTTTCGCCAGAGCCACGCAGCCAGGCTATTGTAAGACCACCGAATAGCGCTGCTGCAATATTGTCTGGATGGCCCTCTATATCTGTTGCAAGAATAAAGCTCTCGGCACTATCATGCGGATACGAGGCATGAGACATAATTCGCTGTGCCGCAAGAACCGCAGAAGATATTGCAGCTGCTGACGACCCAAGACCCCGTCCTGGAGGAAAATCAAAATCCGACACGAGGCGAAGTCCGGGTGCGGTAAAACCCCTGGATGCAAAGACATGCAACAAAGACCTGACTATTAGATTAGAGTCATCAGAGGGAAATTGAGAGGAACCCCGCGTTTCTATCGTAATCCCAGGAACATCAAGAATCTCAACCTTGAGTGTGCTGTACATGCCGAGGGCAAGGCCCAGCGAATCAAACCCAGGGCCAAGATTTGCACTTGTCGCGGGGAC
The DNA here is from genome assembly GCF_000007485.1 of Tropheryma whipplei str. Twist. Classification (NCBI taxonomy): domain Bacteria; kingdom Bacillati; phylum Actinomycetota; class Actinomycetes; order Micrococcales; family Tropherymataceae; genus Tropheryma; species Tropheryma whipplei. Next base: position 530,278 of record NC_004572.3, read on the forward strand.
TTTAACTGTGAAACTCAAATTCCTACAACCCTCCAATCTCACTGCTTCCCGTGATTTTGCGCAACAGATGCATCAGGCGGCATCACGCGAGATTCAAATATGAAGCTATTGATTGCGAATCACCGGGTAATGACGGAAGGGAATACTCTGTGCCATCAGATTTACGAAAGGCCAGCTGTTGATCCTTCAATCCATGGCCAGTTAGAGTGCACACAACACTACTGCCCTCTGGGGGTTTTGAGGCAAGAAGGCCTGCAACGCTTATCGCACTGGCCGGTTCAACAAATAACCCACAAGTGCGTGCCAATAATTTCTGTGCCTCGAGGATGCCTGAATCATCTATACTCCCAAAATAACCATTACACGCGTGTTGGGCATGCAGAGCCTGTTTCCAAGAAGCCGGATTGCCAATACGAATAGCAGTTGCTATTGACTGCGGATTTTCAACAATATGCCCTGAGACAATCGGAGCAGCACCACTTGCCTGAAAGCCGAAAATACGCGGAATATGGGTACTGTTTCCACGAACTTTCTCTTCACTGTATCCAAGATAGTATGCCGTGTAATTACCAGCATTACCAACAGGAAGATAATGGTAATCTGGCGCATCCCCCAGGGCATCAATTATCTCAAACGCAGCAGTTTTTTGTCCGCTTATACGGTCTGGATTTATTGAGTTTACAAGGTGTACGGGGTGAATTTCTGCGAGCTCCCTAGCCACTCTGAGGCATGAATCAAAATTTCCTCTAATCTGCAAAACTCTCGCGCCGTGTGCGACAGCCTGGCACAACTTACCATGACTTACGAAGCCCTCGGGGATGAGAACAACGCACTCTATACCTGCAGCGGCGGAATAAGCTGCGGCTGAAGCAGAAGTGTTACCTGTTGATGCGCAAATAACCGTGCGCACGCCCGAATTCACAGCTTTTGATACGGCAACTGTCATACCTCTATCTTTGAACGACCCAGTTGGGTTAGCGCCATCAAACTTTAACCACACAGAAGAGGCAGTTAGGCTCGACAGAGCTTCTGAATACACAAGGGGGGTATTACCCTCACCAAGGGTAACAACCTTAAGGTCCGCGTCAAGCCCCAGGCGTGATCTGTACTCGTTGATAATCCCTCTAAAATACATCGTGCATCACGCCGTTTCCGGTAACGCAAGGCCAGTTTCTTCAAAACCGCCCTGTTCAATCCGCATAACACTTACTATACTCACAACATGCGAGCAATTTTTTAACTCCACAATTACAGAGGATATGGCGGAGTCTGTAACAACCTCAGTTACAACTACCAGACGCATTATTACATCAGACTCAGAGAGTTTTGTGTGTAGATTCGAACAATCCACCCGGGACTGGACCAGGCTATCCAAAAGCACCTTACATTCCGCGAATGTCCTGGCAATCTGAGCAAGCGCCTCGGGAGACTGTATAGCAAATAAAACAAACTGATATCTGGTTTTTATAAGATCTATCGGACTCACTTTCACAGATCTCTTGCGTCTATTATCTATCCAAATCTCGGAGGTTGGGATAGATCCAGCCTTGTATCTACGGGCTATACTCACTACATCACCAAGGATGGCAGAAGCAGTTTCTAGACCTCCCGCGCCGGAGCCGTAAAACATGAGTGGGCCAGCCAGCTTTGCCTGTACAAAAATTGCGTTTTTATTGCCACGCACGGCAGCTAGGGGGTGCTTGCGATCGATAAGCGCTGGATGCACACGGACGCTAATATCAGTGTCATTTGCCATCCGCTCACATATTGCCAAAAGCCTCACGAATTTATTACTCGCCCTTGCTGCGCTTATGGTTTCCTGGGTGATGTTAGATATCCCTTCGCGGTACACCAAAGTTCTTGGTATATCTGCATGAAAAGCTAAAGAGGCAAGTATTGTTGCCTTTGCGGCTGCATCATGCCCCTCTATATCTGCGCTGGGATCAGACTCTGCGTAACCCAAATCCTGAGCAACTTTTAGTGCATTCTCGAGGGAATCCCCTGTTGATTCCATTCTGTCAAGAATAAAATTGGTTGTCCCGTTTACAATGCCCGAAATTTTTTGTATAACATCACCACTCAAAGAATCTTTAAGAGGGCGTATAACAGGAATTGCCGCACAAACAGCGGCTTCATACAGAAACTGTGCGCCAACGCTGGATGCCAATGCCAGAAGCTCACGGCCATGCTCAGAGATAAGGGTCTTATTTGCACTTACAACATCTGCACCTACTTGTAAAGCCCTTGTTATAAGCTCCTTTGCAGGATGGAGGCCACCTATCAACTCAATCACTACATCCGCGCGGAGAATTAATCCCTCTAAATCATCGGTATAGTACGAAGCATCCAACTCACGGCTTTTGCTCAAATCCTTTACGCCGATCCCAATGAGCTCTATATCTAGTCCCCCGGTGCGTATTTTTAGTTCATCTGCATTGCTCAGCAGGAAACGTGCAACGCAGGAGCCAACCCGACCAGCACCGAATAGTGCAAGTTTTAGACTCCTATAATCCACACAAGCCCCTAAAACCCGGTTATACAATATGTATACTGATCCAAGGCTACTTTGTTTGGTGATTAAACCCGAAATCTTTGAGTTTCGAAGAGGCATGGTCTAAGAATCAAGAAACTCAAGAGCTAAAAGAAATTTTGAAAATTGCGCACTCTATCAACCACAGTGGCAGAAAAACTGGTAGTTCTGGCATCAGCGATAGTTATATACATACTTGCTAAATCCGACCCCCTTGGCGAACTAAGAAGAATAAATAACTGGAAAGATACCGCTCCGAACTACGGTACCCTCGGGGCATATATGCTAATTATCATTGCAAGCGTTACGATCCTGGCCCTACCCAGTCGAGTGCGCAGCCATCAGAACAGGCTTTCCATTCTGATGGTATCGATTATTGCGTTTGGGCTTCTTCAGTCCTTCTACGATATTGAAGCAGGCATAACGGCTGCTGCCATATTCGTAGGTATTGCATTGGCAAAATTTCTTTACTGGAAAGAGCTGCTGGATGCAATTTTGATAGCTATTTTTCTGTACTGCATTCCACCTACAGGTTCGGAAATGCAGTTTGTCTCTATCGGAATCTTGGCCTTTTTGGCAAATTACAAATATTTCGGAAAAATAGCAGCAATCATACTCTCCGCTGTATGCTTCATCCTCGCGCCAGCACCCCTGCCTGTTATATTTTCTTTTCTAGCCTGCACTGCAGCCATTCTTGCAAGAAAAATACCGAAAATATGGAGGGTAGTGAGCTATATACCCCTACTAAGCGCCGGTATATTACTATCTGTCAACTTCACAGAAAACATCAAATTTACCGGAGCAATTGGCAGTATCCTAATATTCTGCGCGGCAATATCCGCGCTAATAAGAACCTGGTTCTTTGCAACTGACAGAGAAATTAACGACTCGGGTAAAATGCTCGAATTCAGGGCTGAAACACTCTTTCCGCACGGGGCATGTGTACTTCTACTCTCACTCCCTGATGTATCCCCCGTCACCGTATTGATCTTTGCGATGATAAGCACAAAATCACAGTTCTGCAAGAGAATGACATAAAAGAGACACAAGACAATAGCGGCACACAGAAGTGCGTGCCGCTAGTCAGGCAAAACAGGATTTAGAAATCCATCCCGGCACCGGGATCGGCCGGGCCAGGAGCAGGCTTTGGCTCAGGCTTCTCGGCAACAACGGCTTCGGTAGTCAGAAAAAGCCCAGCTATAGAAGCAGCGTTCTCAAGAGCAGAGCGCGTAACCTTTACCGGATCTGAAATACCCCTAGAAAGCATATCAACGTACTCACCCGTTGATGCATCAAGACCGTGACCCTGAGGTAAAGAAGATACCTTACCAACAACAACACCAGGCTCAAGACCAGCATTCAACGATATCTGCCTGAGGGGCGCCTCTATAGCCGAACGAACGATATTTCGGCCAACCGCCTCCTCCGAGGTGAGCTGCAAATCCTTCAAGGCAGAAGTGCCAGACTGGAGAAGCGCAGCACCACCGCCTGCAACAATCCCCTCTTCTACAGCAGCTTTTGCATTACGCACCGCATCCTCAATGCGATGTTTCCGTTCTTTCAATTCAACCTCAGTCGCTGCACCGGAACGAATGACAGCAACACCGCCCGATAGCTTAGCAAGGCGCTCCTGTAGCTTTTCCCTGTCATAGTCACTATCGCTATTCTCAAGCTCTTTCCGGATCTGCGAAACGCGGCCAGCAATCTGATCAGACGACCCTGCACCATCGACAATTGTCGTCTCATCCTTGCTAACAACAACCTTACGGGCACGACCCAGAAGATCAAGAGTGGCATTCTCGAGCTTTAGACCGACCTCCTCAGAAATGACCTGACCGCCTGTAAGAACGGCAATATCCTGTAACATCATCTTCCTACGGTCACCGAAACCGGGAGCCTTAACGGCAACAGACTTGAAAATTCCGCGGATCTTGTTAACAACGAGCGTTGCAAGCGCCTCGCCGTCGACATCTTCAGCAATGATAAGAAGTTGCTTACCAGACTGGATAACCTTGTCAACAACCGGGAGCAGATCTTTAACACTCGATATTTTGCTATCACAAATAAGAATGTAAGGGTTCTCAAAAACCGTTTCCTGCCGCTCCGCATCGGTTACAAAATAAGCCGAAAGGTAGCCTTTATCAAAACGCATGCCCTCGGTTATCTCGAGTTCGGTCCCGAAAGTATTTGACTCCTCGACAGTGACAACGCCTTCCTTGCCAACCTTCTCGAGTGCTTGGGCAATAATATCCCCTATCTGCGGATCCCCGGCAGAGATCGAGGCGCAGGCAGCGATTTCTGCCTCAGTCTCAACCTCTTTCGCGGAGGTGAGAAGCGCTTTCGATACCGCAGCAACAGACTTCTCAATACCCCGGCGCAAACTGATAGGATCAGCACCAGCAGCCACGTTTTTGAGGCCCTCACGTACCATAGCCTGGGCTAATACAACAGATGTTGTGGTCCCGTCACCTGCAACATCATCAGTCTTCTTGGCAACCTCCTTGACAAGCTCTGCACCAATCTTCTCGTACGGATCATCTAGCTCGATCTCCTTGGCGATTGTCACACCGTCATTTGTTATTACAGGTGCACCCCACTTCTTTTCCAGAACTACATTGCGACCCCTGGGCCCGAGGGTGACCTTTACAGTATCAGCCAATGTGTTGAGACCACGCTCAAGACCACGTCTAGCATCCTCGTTGAAAGTGATTTTTTTAGCCATAATCTCCGTTCCTTGGAAAACCGAACAAATCCGGGTTTAAGTATAACCTACCCACAACATGACTATAGAGGAGGTAATGTTGACAATTCTTGAGGCAAACAGCGGCAACAAAATCATCCCAAAGCAAACTCAAAGATCCTCAGATTGCCCCGGTTTTGATAAGAATAAAGTCGGTGTTTTGGGAAGTATCTCAGGGGGTTCAGACTTAGAATCAGTCGCAAAGTTAAATGCAAGAAGAGCTGTATAATCTTTGTGATGCGGTCGATCAGGTACAAGTCACTCGCGTGGCGCCTTCCGCGCAGAGAGCTTCGTAAAAAGGAAGCTCTTCGAAAGCGCCGGGGTTGGCCTGTCAGGGTCGCGGTTGCCACATTTACGATGACCCTTTTGTCTGGCACCCCAAGTGGAGCGTACGCTTTTGATGATGTTTATCGCTCCGCCTGGCAAGGTTTTGAAAACCTGCAGGACCTGAAAAAGGAGGGTCAAACACTTGCTCTCGGGGGTTATTTCGTCTCACCGCATGCTCAGGACTCCAGGGCGTACACCTCAAGGCCACTTGGTTCTTTTAGCGTACTTTACAAGCCCGTCGCGACCAGCGAAATACAATCATGGGCCCTTGAAAGGGTTTATGCCTCTGGATGGGACTATAGGCAGTTTACATGCCTTGTTCTACTGTGGAACAAGGAATCTGGCTGGAACCCATACGCAATGAACAGATATTCTGGGGCGTATGGGATACCCCAAGCCCTCCCAGGTAACAAAATGAAAGTTGCTGGAGATGATTGGCGAACAAACCCAAAGACCCAAGTATCATGGGGTTTGAGGTACATATCTGCAAGGTTTGGCAACCCGTGTGGGGCATGGGAACATTCTGTGCGAAAGGGTTGGTACTAATCTCACCGGGAGTACAGAAGTGCTGTGCGCGAGATTTGGATTTATTCGTAATCCTAAGTAATAAACACAATTTTTAAGACAGTCGGTCGATGCGGTGCTATTGCGCCTAAGGGTTTAGGATACGCTTTTCTCTAATAAAACGGGCGTAATTAGTCATCCGAAGCGCAAATATGACGCATGATCATCTGGTCTGGATATTCATTCACTGCCCATAAAGATTAGGCGCAGCTTATCTCCATTCAAGCATGATGATAATCAATCTAACTTCATCGAGATACGCATCAACATGACCTGTTTTGTACCCCCTGTACGAGGGTCGAAAGACCGCAGAGCGGACTTCATCCTCACTTAGGGTGCCGGTACGACGTAAATAGCCAAGCACTCGATCAAGCACTCGATCAACAGAATTAGGCTCGTACCCCCAATTTTCGCGGATAAAACGTTTTCTCGGCGGTTTTTGAAGACGGTCTGCAATCTGTTGAATTCTGGATGCAACATGCTCTTTCCATGCCTGGGATCCATGTAGTGCAACATAGGCCTGTCGCTCTTTAAAAATACACGCCCGTTCAAGACGATCTAAAGCTGCATCAACCTGCTTTGGAGAATAACCGCGCCTTCTCAGCTTGAAAGTAATATTTCTAATAAGTGAAGACCGGAGTTTCGGGTCAGAGTTTTCATAAGCAACCTTAGCAGCCGAAAAAAACGTGTCAACTTGCCGTTTGTCGTATCCGAGCGCAAAGGGAGAGGTCCGACGAAACAGGAATTTTCTCACTGCAAAAATCAGGTAGGTTCAGTCGTCTCTGCGAAATGTCCGCCTAGGGGGATCAATAACCGACACCAGTGGGGCGTGATCACTGGGAGTAAGGCCAAAAAGATGCCTTCTCTGCACCCGATCGATTTCACCCCAAATAGTCCTTCTTTGGACTGAATCAGACCCGAGCATGAAATCTATCCTGAGGCCTTGGTTATTCTGAAAACGCTGACGCTGATAACTCCAGGATGTAAAGCCAATTGGGGCAAAAGGGCGGATAAGGTCAAACATCCCCGTGTCAAGGATGGCCTGAAAGGCCTCACGCTCAGGACCTGAACAGGTTATGTCATTAGGCAGCTGAAAGTCGGGATCAGCTGTATCTTGTTCGCAGGTGACGATGTTAAAATCCCCAACAAGCATTAGAGGAATGCCCGGAGTTCTTCTAAGAACAGTCCTGACATGAGATGCAAGAGCTTTAAGCCATGCGAGCTTATACTCAAAGTGCGGGGAGCCGACTTCCCTTCCGTTGGGAACGTACAGGCTATACAAACGAATACCACCAGTCGTTGCGGAAATTGCCCGAGCCTCCTGCGGAATATCCGTACCCCAGCGGTCACTCAAGAATCCGGGTGCACGAGGAATGTTAACCGTAACCCTTCTAATCGGGAACCTGCTAACAATTGCAACGCCCTCAAATCCCCTAAGGCCATGAGCTTCAGAATAATATCCCGCGTCTCTAAAGGCATCGACAGGAAAATCCCCAGTTCTGACCTTAGTCTCCTGTAGGGCAGCAACATCAATGCATTCATTTTTAAGCCAAGCCAAAACACGTTCAAGACGTGCCCTAATTGAATTGACATTCCATGTACCGACGCGCACGCAAAGATGATACACCAAATGGTTCGCAGTGAGCGTTTAGGACACGATAAAACGAGATGTTGCAAAGAAAGTGATTTTCTGCCCGGATATAAAGGACCGTGCCAGGCGACAACCCCGTGTCAGTCGAGACAGAGAGCATGGGGTACCTTACACAAAATTCATGTGCACAAGCAAAAGAATTGGAAAAATATTTAAAAGCATTGAGTCCACTCTGTCAAGCATTCCTCCATGCCCGGGAAGTATTCCGCTCATATCCTTAACACCAAGTCTGCGCTTTATATAAGACTCGGCTAAATCACCAAGGATTGCAAAGAGAAACAGAATTGAGGCGGCAGTTGCACTGAACAGCAATGACTTGTGAAGCAGCAAAATACCTGTTAGTGTGCCAAAAAAGAGAGATGAAAAGAAACCACCCATGAGCCCCTCCCATGTTTTATTTGGACTTATACGCGGTGCAAGAAGATGCCTTCCGAACAGTGTTCCAAAGACGTACGAGAATGTATCTGATGCAATTACCGTGACAAGCATGAAAAACACCCATAACCTTCCCGTTGGATGTGCGGCAATAAATGCGAAGAGTGAAACGGTAATTGGTATATACAAAAAAATGAATAATGAATGTAAAGAAAACCTGGCACGCAGAAAAAATTGGGCAAGCAGGATTGTAAGCATGAAAAACGCGATCGACGGTAAAAACCAGGATGCAAAAAAGAATGCCAATACGGGCAGAACAACAGTAGACAAGGTCAAGAAAGGGCGGACTATGAAGATACCGCGCGTGTGGGTGGCTGTAAAGATCTCGGCAAGGCAGGTAACTCCGACAAGTATGCAAACCAGAACAAACAAATGCAGAAAGACAAAAAGAGAGATGAGAAGCAGTCCGCCCAAAATAAGACCCACACCGATTGCAAGGACCAAATCCCTTCCCGTGCGGGCCTGTACCCTTTGTTTTAGCATGAAGAAATATCTAAGCATTGCAGCCTCATTCAAACACTACAGATTTGCGGATAAGTCTTGGGGCTGGATCAAAGCCTAAGAAGCTCAGACTCCTTATGTCTCAACAAATCATCTACTACGGATATAACATCCTTAGTTAGTTTGTCTAATTCCTTTTCACGACGGACAATTTCATCCTTTGCCAGTCCCATAGCATCAAGGCTTGCCCTAGCCTTGCGGCGTATATTCCTGGCTGAAACCCTCGCCTCTTCTGCTTTCACCCGAGCCTGTTTTACATATTCGTGTCTGCGCGCTTCTGTTAGCTGTGGCATGACAATCTTTATGCACTCCCCATCATTTCCGGGAGTGCCAATATTCGGTACATTACGAAGTGCACGGTCAATCTGTGAAAGAAGCGCTGAATCGTATGGAGTAACGACAATCGTGTTAGCATTCAAAACCCTAATGCTCGCGAGGCTAACCAGAGGAACGCTAGCGCCCTCGCAATCAACCATAACTTTTTCGAATTGTCCTGAATTTACCCTGCCACTGTGTATGGACAAAAACTGCTCCTTGAGAAGCTCAATTGTTTTGTTCATTCGCTCTGACACATCGCCGCTACACATGATGCCCACCTAAGATCCAAACCATCAAAGCTCGACAAGCTACCCAGAAGGGGCAGCACACAGTTAAGCGTAACAAAACTTACAACCCACTTATCTCAAAATCACACCCCAGAGTTGCGGAATCTGTTTAGCCGAAGGATCTAACAGGAAAAGTCCTAACCACGACACAACTTTATTGACTTAGCTCCGTGCCGACTTTAAGACCGGAAACAGCATCTCTAAGACTTTCCATCCCAAATACACGCATTGGCAATCCGTGCTCCATACAAAGCCCAAGGGCAGCGGAATCAACAACACGCAAACCCCTCTCCAGCGCTTCGCGATACGTAATTTTGTATATTTTCTTTGCATTTGGATTTATTTGCGGATCATCTGTATAAACGCCATCTACACCATTTTTAGCAATCAGAACAATATCTGCCTTGATTTCAAGCGCTCTCTGAACTGCAACAGTATCGGTTGAAAAATATGGCATACCCGCACCGGCAGCGAATATAACAACCCTGCCCTTCGTAAGATGTCTCTCGGCCCGACGGGGCACATATAGCTCAGCAACTTGAGACATGCTAATTGCCGACTGGACCCTAGTATCGCCACCGGCCTGTTCCAGAAAGTCCTGAAGTGCCAAGGCGTTAATCACAGTCCCGAGCATGCCCATGTAATCTGCGCGATCCCTTGCCATGCCCCGACGACTTAATTCTGCCCCCCTGAAATAGTTACCACCGCCAACCACAATGGCAATTTGTATTGTTTTTGACACCCTCACTATTTCGCTGGCAATTGCGCTAACCACGTCAGGGTCAACCAACGGAGCGCCGCCACCAAAGGATTCACCCGAAAGCTTCAGAAGAACTCTGCGACTGGCCATCTATGCACACTCAGGTTCCAACACGAAAGCGCGCAAAAGATATCACACGAAGACCTGTAGCTTCTAGCACTTTTGAAATAGTTACCTTATTGTCACGCACATAATCCTGTTCAAGAAGCACATTCTGCTTATAAAGCTTGACTAAACGACCCTCAACAATCTGAGGTAAAACCTCTTCCGGCTTACCTTCACCCCTTGATATTTCAGTGAGCAAATCACGTTCCCTCTGGAGAATACCCTGAGGTATATCACCAACCGATAGATATTCGGGAGCCGCAAACGCGATATGCTGGGCGATGAAGCGGGCTGTTGCGTCATCATGCCCTTCATACGCAAGAATGACCCCAACCTGCGGAGGAAGATCAGAGCTTGTACGGTGCATATAAACAGAAAATCTGCTGCCTTCGACACGGGCAAACCGGCGCAAGGCTACATTCTCGCCCAGAACAGCGGCTTCTAGGGCAATTAGATCAGCAACAGACCCTTCATCGCACCGGACACGCAGGGCCGTTTCAAGAGAATCGGCATCGCTGACAAGATCAGCAACTTTCTCCGACAGGGCCAGAAATCTGTCACTTTTAGCAACAAAATCCGTTTCACAGCACAACTCAGCCAAAACGGCATGAGTCGCAAACTGCCTTGAGACCACAAGACCCTCGCTAACAGAGCGCCCCTCGCGCTTTTCAGCCGATTTAAGGCCTTTAAGCCTTAAAATCTCTACCGCCCTTTCGATATCGCCACCGGCCTCTATGAGCGCGTTCCTGCTATCCATAACGCCAACACCGAGACGCTCACGCAACAGCCTCACATCAGCCATGCTTATATCCACCACACACTCACTTCCTTCATAAAGAAAGATATCCTAATCTGACAGCTCTTCGTCCTGCGGGGCAGGCCCCTTGGAAAGATCACCATCAAGAGGGCGATCTGTGCCGGAAATAGGACGAGTCTCACCTGACGAATCACCGGATTGAAGAAGCTGCTTTTCCCATTCAGCCATCGGTTCAATATCGTCCTGCGGGGCCTTATGACGCTCAACAAGTCCCTGGGCAACAGCATCGGCAACAATCCCAGTCAGGAGCTCGATAGACCTGATCGAATCATCATTTCCAGGAATCGGAAACTGAACCAGATCCGGATCGCAATTGGAATCAAGGATTGCAACAACCGGTATACCAAGTTTTCTGGCCTCCTCAACTGCTATGCCTTCTCTGTTTGTGTCAACAACCCAGAGTAGCGCTGGCAGCTTTGTCATATTCCGGATACCTCCGAGGCTACGGCGTAATTTCTGAAGTTCACGCCCACGGATAAGCTGTTCCTTCTTGGTTGAAACTGAGTCATCAAGACGAGCCTCTTCAAGCTCCTTCATTCGCACAAGACTTTTAGAAACTGTTGAAAAATTAGTCAAAAGACCACCGAGCCATCTATGTGCTATATAGTGCTGACCAACACGGCTCGCCTGTTTGAAAATAACCTGCTGAGCCTGACGTTTTGTGCCGATAAAAAGCACCTCACCACCGCGAGCAACAGTGTCCCTAATAAAATCAACGGCGGTAACTATACCCCTAATGGTCTCGCGCATATCAAGGATATAGGAGCCGCACCGCTCGGTTAAGATGAACCCTTTCATTTTTGGATTCCAACGCTGCGTGGTATGCCCAAAATGTACACCGTTATCCAGCAAATTCCTAATAGTAACTAGCGGCAATCCACCCCTCCAGAACACAAACCCACAGAATACACGCGGGAAAGTATACCAGCAGAAAAATAACCATCTTAAAATCAACAATTTTTGCTAAACATTCAGGAAGATGTGATGAGTGATATAAGACTGCTTTCGTGAAGAAATTACATGTGCTGCTACCCGGTAGGGCTATTCGGCCGGTTATAAGATTGCTAATCATCTTATGTGCATCCGGGATTCTTGCCGGAAACTCTGTGTACAGCCTGCCCAGCACAGCTAGCATAAACACCCAGTTTGTTAACTTTGACGACGATTATATCGATCAAATAAAGAAAATAATCACAAGTATTGTCGATCTCAATAAGAAGAATTGGAAATGGCCTGTATCAAGCAGTAAGAAGGTTATACGTGGCTTTAAACCCCCAAGAAATAAGAAAGAAAAATATCTTTCTGGCTTCCACAGGGGGATAGACATTGCTGCAAAAGAGAATGAGTCTGTATATGCCCCAGCTGATGGAGTAATAAAATTTTCTGGATTTCTTGCGAACAGATACGTTATAAGTATCACTCATGCTAACGGCCTGGTGTCAAGCTTTGAGCCTGTCAAAGCTTCTGTTATAAAAGGCCAGCGTGTTACACGAGGGCAACAACTTGGTCAAGTACAGACAGGGCTTCATACGAATATTATTCTCGGTTCAGTAAAAAAGGGGCTTAGAGAAGCACTGAATACTGCTGTACAACTTCTGGGTGAGTATGCAGGATCGGTTGCAGCTGGTCCGGTCGGTGCAAAAATTGGAAAAGAGCTTGCAAAATTTGTCGTCAGTTCTGTAACTAAGAATTCAGCTCTTGGAGATGGAATACATATTGGGGTGCGAAAAAACGGGATTTACATTAACCCGTTGCTATTCTTCGGAAAAATAAAGCCTTCCGTTTTATTACCTAACAATTGAAAGCAAACAAGTTATCACACATTATGTGATTCTTGTAAGGCGCCGAGTCGGTGCATCAACCTTAAGGCTTCGTCCCTGTATGGCACTCTAAACTGTACTTGTTGCAGCTCAAGCAAAGCTAAATCTGGCCTGCCCTGTTTTATACGAGCCTCTGCCATCGCGAGCGCTATTTCTTGCCTTACGCTAGGTTTTGCAGGCAGTGCATAAACATCGTTCCCGACCGCAACAGCTTCATCGGAGCGGTTCATCTTCGAAAGGCAACGTATAATCCAGGGCACAGGCTCAAGACCGCCTGACAATCGACGAGCAGCTCTAAAGTTTCTAAGCGCGAGAGTGAAGTTGCAACAGGCGAACGCGGCTTTAGCGAGGATGAATCTTACTGCGGGCAACCGGTAAGCGATCCTGGCAGCTTCAGAGGCGTATGAAAGCGCAAAGATAGGGTTTGTATTCAGGAAACTAATTGCTGTCGCTATATAACGACCGGCAATCTTTCCCTGACGAAGTGATAATAGAGAATTGTAAATCTCAGTGGGCAAACCCTCACAGGTGATCCACTCTGGGATATGCAGTTTTTGACAGCCAGAATGAACCGCACAAATACGAGGAATATCAGATCGCCAGTCGCGGCAAACCGATCTGTTATTCACAGAAGAATACTAACTCAGAGCATCAAAAACCCAGAACTATTCCACGTTCTACATTCCGGACTGCACACCCGGGGCATTCCTGCGAAAGCGACACAAATTCATTGACTTGACATGTAGGCAATGTGGCGTAAACATAATACAATGCGCGAATTCAGGCCCTTGGATGTGCCTGGTTGTAACTGCTTATTAAGCGCTCTAGAGAAACATGTGTGTAAATTTGGGTTGTACTGAGGCTACTATGACCCAGGATTTCCTGAAGGCTCCTGAGATCAGCCCCATTGTCCAGCATATGGGTCGCTGCAGAGTGTCTAAGAACGTGCGGGCCCCGCGGGCCCTTGGGCATCTCAAGGAGTTCTGATACCAGTCGATACACAACACGTGGATTTATGCGACGACCACGGGAACCTAAAAATAGGGCTTTACTTGATCTGTCAGATAATAGGGTGTGGCGCATATTCAGGTATAAATCCAGAGCATGTGATGCGGGCTTGCCAAACAACACAACCCGCTGTTTACCATTTTTACCATCAACCCTGACGGTACACAGATCGTGGTCAATACTATCAAGATCTAGAGAGACCAACTCAGACACTCTAATCGCCGATGCATATAACAGCTCAAAAATTGCCGTATTACGTAACTGTATTACTGGGACCGTATGTGAGAAATTACCCAGGATCTGTGCAATCCTTTTTTCCGATAAAACAGAGGGTAGCTGCGAAGTGGACTTCGGTGCCCTTAGGGCAGCAGCAGTGTTTTGGGCAGTGATCTTTCTGTCATATGCCCATCTAAAAAAGCTTTTCAAAGAAGAGACTGCCCGTCTGATAGACCTTGCAGACTTATGGCTTTGACTGTATAGCCACGAGCGTAAATCCTGAATTGACACATCTCGTAAGGACTTTACATTCTCGCGAGAGTCATGGGTAATAATGTATTCACCAAAGCACATCAGGTCACGATAATATGCCCGACAAGTGTGTGAACTGTAGCCCCTAACATTTTCCAGGTAAATAATAAACTCGCGTATTAAACAGCAAAACCCCTCGTTGAGGGTGTCGCCGCAGGGGCACACTGATCTCTTGAGAGAGCCCTTATCCAACATAAATTTTCATCTAAGCCTACCTGATAGGCGCCAGCCGGAACCTGATCGGATCACCTGCCCCGACAGTTCAAGCAAACGCATAAGGGACGACACATCATCAAAGAGCATTCCGGACAGGCGGCATATCTCACTTATATCTCTGTCATACTTTTTACTCAGAGCATCAATAACCCTAATTCTACTAGCCTGTAGCCCAAAAGAGTCCTTTTGGATAGGTGAAACAACGAGTGGGGCGAATAATCCAACCACATCATCCGCACAAGTAACACTTTCTGCAATCCTGTCGCGTATAAGTCGGTTGCACCCTTCTGATAGGGGTGAGTTAATAGGTCCAGGAACTGCGCCGACTGGCACCTGAACATCAGCCGCATGGTACGCTGTACTGATGCTACCTGAGCGCGCGGCGGCCTCAGTTACGACAACAGCAGATGGAATAGCGGCTATCAGCCTGTTCCTGCGCAAAAAGCGCCATTTGGTAGGTCTGGAGCCGCAAGGCATTTCAGAAACTATAATCCCAGACTCGCAAATTTTTGAGAACAGCGCCTCATTACCTCTTGGGTAAATCCAGTCCACCCCTCCCGCAAAAAATACTATCGTTGATTTGCCGGCAGAAAGAGCAGACATATGTGCTGTCCCGTCAATTCCAAGAGCACCACCAGAAACAATTACATAATTCTTTCTGGCAAGACTGTAGGATATGTCCGCTGTAACACTTTTTCCGTAGTAACTGCAGCATCGCGTGCCAACAATACTGACCTTTTGACTCGTGTCCAGCAAAATAGACGGGGAGTTGCCCCTTACCCAAAGAATATGGGGTTTCTCATCCTGCAGCTTGTTGTACTTATCGGTTACAACAAGTTTTGCACCCGTATGATGTGCTGCCTGAAATGATTTCAGCAATTGCTGATAGTCAGCACGCATTTTCCAGACAGATCTGTGCTTTTCAAGCTGCTGCGATTCAAATTCATCTAGGGTAAACGGCAAGGAGATATTACCAAGCAGCCAACCCAGTGCTCTAGGAGCTGTCATGCAGCTTATTAGACGCCCGGCAATGCGGTCACCCGGCTCAGAAATTAAGCTCCATGCTGCACGAGCAAAGTAATCCACTGCCTGATCTTCGCTCAACTCCTCAGAAAAACATAGGGGCTTCACAGCGGATATAACTTCCCTATCTGGCAGATTAAGCGTACTAATAATGTTCTTCAATAAATTGCCTTCCTTGTCTACCCACCATATTGACCAGATGTTCTGAAAATAAGAGCCTTGTCTATCTCACTCTTAGTTAATTTTGAAACACCGGTAATATCTGCAATTGTCCAGGCCAGACGAATAACTTTGTGATAACCCCGCATACTAAGTAGACCTCTTTGAAATGCAATGTCGAGACTGTCTGTGGCACCGGGGAGAATTGGCTGCCTCTGCAGCCAGTCACTTGACGCCTGACTATTTGTGCTCCACGGCGTATCTTTCATTCTGTACAAGGTACGCTCTCTAGCGAGGAGAACAGTGTTCCGCACGCTTTCAGTTGTCATACCCGATGATCCAGACAAGCCAGAGCGAAGCTCAGCAATGCTAATCCTGTTTATCATCAGCTGAATATCAATCCTGTCGATTATTGGTCTGTGTATTCGGCCCATGTACTTACGACGTGCTGAAGAAGAACATACACATTCCGCATCTTTAATCCCAAAATTCCCGCATGGACATGGATTGGCAGCGAGGATGAGTTGAAAAGTGGCCGGAAAAGTTGCAGTGGTTGTAGATCTGTGAATACTAATCTGCCCAGTCTCAAGCGGCTGGCGCAACATATTCAGAACGCGTGGTGAAAACTCTGGAGCCTCATCAAGGAATAGAACACCGTGTGAAGCCCTGGAAACAGCACCGGGAATAATTCGCTTCGCTCCGCCGCCAACAAGGGCAGATGCCGTTATGCTGTGGTGGGGTGCCTCAAAAGGAGGTCTAGTTATAAGCCCATCCTTTAAGCCTGTGCCAGAAAGGGATACAACAGAACTTACCTCGAGTGATGCCTGTGGAGATAGATCTGGGAGAAGTGCTGGCAGGCGGCTTGCAAGCATTGTTTTCCCGGAACCCGCTGGTCCATAAAAAAACAGATTGTGCCCACCGGCTGCGGCAATTTGAAGAGCCTCAATACCAAGTTGATTCCCAGATATATCAGAAAGATCACCCCCGTATTCACTGTTATCTAGCACAGCTTGTACGGGCACAGTCTTAGTTTTGGGAACCGTCACATCAGCACCGTAGGCTACTGCCGCATGGGCCAATGAGGGGACCGGTATCGCCTCGATTTCTGGAACCAACCTGGCCTCATGAACGTTTTCTACAGGAAGCATAACGCGGCGATATCCATATGTTCTTGCCGCGAGCACACTTGGCAAAATCCCAGGAACGGGTCGGAGCATACCGTCAAGACCAAGCTCACCTATGTGAACAGTTTGACTCACGAGACTGCGGTCAACTTTACCCATGGCAGATAGGCATGCAATAGCTATTGCCAGATCAAAGCCGGAGCCGTGCTTTGGAATTGACGCTGGTGAGAGGTTGACTGTTATTTTCCTATTCGACAGGGGAAGATCGGAGTTCTTACACGCCGCCCTTATACGCTCGCGAGCTTCAAGAAGGGCAGCATCCGGGAGGCCAACAAGTGTAAAAATTGGAAGGCCGTTACCTATATCCGCTTCAAGTTCAACCATGCTGCTCTGAAGGCCATTTAGCGCAACGGAGTAAGTTTTTGCAATCACAAAATTCCAACAAAATGACGGATCTGCAATTCCGGAATAAATGTAACCGAGATGGCGTCTATCCTGAGATCAATGCAAAATTCGTTTAATTTATTCTCGTGAAGCCATGCTTTCAGAAGAAATGTCAGTTTCGACAGCTTTTTGACAGTTATATTGCAGATTGGGTAGTCCGCGTTGCGTTTACCACCCTTTACCTCAACAGCAACTATTACCCCATTTTTCCTGGCAATGATATCTAGCTCGCCAAATCTGCAATACCAATTACGATCAAGCACAATATAGCCATTTACAGAAAGATAGTCGCACGCCTTATCTTCCGCAATTCGGCCCAGGGCATATTTTGAGACGTCATGAGTCACGCCGTGTGCATTGTTGAGCAAAGCTCTTGCACAAAAGCCGTTGTTGGCACAAGTCAACTGTGTAGATACAGAAACTGTATTTACACAATTGACACTCTCCTTGTTAGCCACAAAAATACATGATGAACCTGCGCAGCATGATTTTCTTGTAATAACCCGAATCTGTTCAAAACTCACTCAAGCAAAGTTGATCAAAAGATACACGAATGACGCACGAGACGCGGTAACCGAATTCTACGAGTTAAATCACTTGAAAAGCTCAATTCTCTCAGTCAATAATTCCACTCGCCAAATTGTCCGCAGGACTTGTCTAGGTCAAATACCCACGAGAAGGGCGTTATATCCGACAAAAACCAGATCTGATACAAAACAATTTTTCGTCAAACACTTACCGTGAATCCTAAATCAGGAAACTCTCGAAACACCTTTGAAAGTACTGTCATGATAGTTATGAAGAATCTTCCAATGACCAAAAGGCCAAAACACCAGGAGTGCCCTGCCAACAACATCAGCAATTGGAACAAACCCACCTCCTGGCAACCCAATATGCAAACGAGAATCAGCTGAATTATTTCGGTTATCTCCCATAACCCACAAACGACCTTCAGGTATAACAACATCGAAGACTATACTGCTTGCCGGGGGTGTTGCATCATACAGGTAAGGGGTCTCGTCTAGCTCCCTACCGTTCACAACAATCCGGCCCGCTTCGCTGCAGCAAGTAACCCTATCACCAGGTAAACCAATAACTCGCTTTATTAGAAGCTTATGGGGCTCTCTGCCCTCAATAAAGCCAAGAATCAAATCCAGCAAACCTGACCGAGAACTAGTATCATCATCGGGAATCCAGTGATTCTTGTCCCGAAAGACAACCACATCACCCCTCTTTAGTGGAAACAGCGTGGGGTGGAGGCGACTTACAAATATCCGATCACCCAACTGCAGGGTGTTCAGCATCGACCCCGACGGTATATAGTAAACGCCGAAGAGAAATGTCCTTACAATAACGACGATCGTAACGACAACAAGAAGTGTAAACAGGGTGCCACGAAACTTTTCCCATAAGGAACGTAAAGAAGAGTGAAGCACGACATTCACAGTTCACGCTTCTGTTTGACCTTTGCCTTTTTACCCCTAAGCTTGCGAATGTAGTACAGCTTCGCACGGCGAACACTTCCCTTGGTAACAACCTCTATCCGGTTTATAGAAGGAGAATGTAAGGGAAATATCCTCTCCACACCCACCTGGAAGCTTATCTTACGCACAGTAAACGTCTGACGAACGCCAAAACCACGTCGGGCAATAACTACCCCTTGAAAAACCTGAACACGAGATCTGTCACCCTCAGTTATATTTACATAGACCCTAACAGTGTCACCGGGGGAAAAATCGGGAATATCAGCCTTTATCGAAAGAGCGTCAAGAGCGTCAAGAGCATGCACAACAAACCTAAAAGAACGAACCCTGGAATGCTACCACAGAAAACTGGCTTTTTTACTCTCCGTCAAATAACTTGTCGCGCATGCGTCAAAGTTTAAGAATCAGTTTCATATATGTGCGTCGAGTACAAATCAGGTCTGGTCTTTTGAGTTATTTCCAATTGTTTTTTATACCTCCATTCTCTTATCAAATCATGATTGCCAGACAAAAGAATGTCGGGAACCTCTAGACCTCTCCAGACCGCAGGCTTGGTATAAACCGGATATTCAAGTAGGTTATACTGATAGCTCTCCTCTACCAGGCTTTCTGGGTTACCCAACACACCCGGTATAAATCGAACAAAACCTTCAAGAATAGCCAGCGCGGCAATCTCGCCACCATTTAGTACATAATCCCCAATACTTATTCCAGAAGACCGTAAACGAGTAGCGGTCCATTCGTAAATCCTATTATCAATCCCCTCATATCTCCCGCAACAAAAAACTATATGCATCTCGGACGATAGAGATTGGGCCAAATCGTGGGAATATGGTTGTCCTGAGGGTGATGGAAAAACAACTAGAGATTCTCCGGTAGCAATGTGTTCTATTGCACGTGCCCAAGGCTCTGCACTCATTACCATACCGGGTCCGCCCCCATATGGCGAGCTATCAACCCTACCGGCTTCACTATATTCCCTGAGGTTATGGACTCTTAAATCCAGCAGTCCATTTCGTCTAGCTTTCCCAATTAGAGATATATCTAAGACATCAAAATATTCAGGAAATATACTTACAAAATCACAACGCATGACAAACAAAGATAATAGGCCGACACAGCAACAAGTGTCTATTAGGAGGCAGAATCTACTTGTGAAACGAACATTCCACCAGGTGGGTTTACTATTATCTCACCATCTGACACAGAGGTTACTATTGATTTTACAAACGGAAGAAGTACGCTGCCGGCTTTTGTCTCCACGACGAGAAGATCCTGCATTGGAAGATGCTCCACACCAACAACACGCCCAAGCTCCTTGCGACACTCCAAGGTAACTTTCATCCCAACCAAATGAGAGTCATACCACAACTCGGAATCGCGAGAATCTTCAATGGGTTCAGCCAGAAGGAGTGATCCGGATAATGTTGACGCCAGAGTTCTATCCCGTACTTCTTCAAAAAAAATAACCCACCTATTTCTAGCAGTCACCGCACCAACCTTCTTCTGCAAAGCGCGCACGGTAAGAACACTGCACGTATCACTTGCGTCAGTCAGTTGTCTGGAGCAAAACAAGGTCGCAGAAACCGCAAAGCGCACATCGGGCAAATCCGTCGTGACAGACACAAAAAGACCGCCATGCAAACCATAGGGCCGAAGAAGGACGCCAACCCTAAGGAGCACTATTCTTCGTCGGACACTATTTCAAGCATGAAAGGACCCCGATTTAGTGCCCTGGCAACTGTCCTGAGTGCCTTTACTGTATTCCCCTGCCGCCCGATAACTCGACCGCAGTCAGAAGGATGCACAAAAACGCGCACGCCATCCTCAAAAGCCTCAACCCTAACATCATCAGGATTTAGAACAATCCCACGAATCAAATGGACGAGAGCCTCAATAGCTGTTCCTGTCATGCCTGCCCTCTCACATCTTCAGGGACATCCTGGGGTGTATCGCTCACGGAGGGTAAATCAGACCTGTCTGATACAGTAGGCGTCGCCTCACCGGCTGCAACTGGCGCAGAACGGCGGCGCGACTTGGGAGCCGACTTTCCGGCCTCTATTGACACAGGCTGCTCAACCCGTGAGACCGGGTTTTCTTCACCGCAAAAACGCGCCCAGTCGCCGGTAAGCTTTAGGAGTGCGAGAGCCTGTTGGGTTGGTTTGGCACCAACCGAGAGCCAGTACTGCGCGCGGGGAGAGTCTATCTCTATAAAGGAAGGGTTCTGGACAGGGTGATACTTGCCAACCTGTTCTATAACTTTTCCATCACGTTTTGTACGCGAGTCGGCCACAACAATACGATAAAAAGGCCTCTTTACCTTCCCTATTCTTTTCAGGCGTATTCTGACCGCCACGGAACCCCCAGAACTGACTCAGCAGGCAAAGCGCAAACAACAGTATAACAAAACTGAGTATATCCAAGCGAATACACCCGGATACATTGTATAACGCGGTGTTGTATACCGTATAACGCGGTGTTGTATACCACAGTAATACCGTACAGTTTGGTGCAGGACGTTGGGTGCTTTGATGGGTTTTTAAACAGTGAAAACTATTTACTGAAAACCAGTACTAGCGATGCTTTCTCCGTTTTGACTTCGCAGTTTTGCTGTTATTGCGCCGCATACCAAATGCTGGAAAACGGCCATTCATGAATGTCATGTGTTTCATGCTATTGCCGGAACTTAAAACCTTCGATACATACTCAAATTTTTGAATAAGCCGATTTATATCATTGACTGTTGTTCCAGACCCTGTGGCAATTCTCAATCTACGGGACGCGTTGAGCATACGCGGCTGTGCCCTTTCTTGCGGAGTCATAGACCTCACAATTGCCTGCATACGAATAGTTTCACTGCTATCTAACATGCTTTCAAGATCGCCTGAGTTGGGGAAGAAAGCCGAAAGCTTGTGTCTCATATTTTTTATCTTTTGTATAGAGTCCAAAAAATCCTCTAGGGTAATGGGCGAATGTGAGTCTGGGGTTTTGTCAGAAAGCCTCAGAACATCGTCGAGCTCCTCAAGGGGGCCCTGCATGCCGAGCATGCGACGCGCTACACTGTCAGGATTAAACTGTTCAAGATCATCAACCCCTTCACCAATGCAGGAAAAAATAATCGGCCTAAGTGATGAAACCGATAGAGCTGCACCCGCTTTTACGTCGCTATCAAGCTTTGACATAACGACCCCCGTTACACTGAGGTGCTGGCAGAAAACACGGGTAATATTTAAAGCCTCCTGGCCTGTTGCAGAATCAACAACCAGCAAAGTCTGATGTGGCTTTGCAAGCCTGTCAATTTCGCTCAGTTGGTCCATCATGTCCGAATCAGCATTCATGCGGCCGGCAGTGTCAATAATCAAAACACTGAATTGTTTTTCTCGTGCGGTCTTGACGACAGTTTTTACGGCGTCTAGGGCATTACCTGACTTGGGTATTAGTACGCTGGCACCGGCCTGCTCTGCAACTGCCTGAAGTTGACTGGCAGCTGCCGGCCTTTGCAGGTCGCATGCACCAAGCGCAGCCGTATGCCCACGCTCCATAAGCCATTTAGCTAGCTTTCCGGCAAAAGAGGTTTTGCCAGAGCCCTGAAGGCCAACCAGCATGATAATGGTAGGGAATGTGCGGGAGAATTTTAGGGCAGTCTTCTGGTGACCTAAAAGGTCTACAAGCTCCTCCCAAACAATCTGGGTGACACGTTTGTGCGGATTGATTGCACGCAGAGACTCCTGTGACATCGACCTGTCACGCACCCTATGCACAAAGGCCTGTGCAATTTCAAATGACACATCTGAGTCAAGAAGAGTTTTATAAACCTCACTGAGAACAACATCAATATCTCGTTTGACCAGACTCCCCCTACCGCGGAGCGTAGAAAGCGCATTCAAAAAACGGCCAGAAACGGTCTCAAACACACTCAATTTTAACCCGATTAGTCCGGTTTTAAGCGAAATCCTGACTTAGACAGTCAGAACAGAGCGGACGTATCCCAACGGGGTGCACTCGAATTTACCCGGATACTGGTTGGTGTACTCTATTCGAGTGCTAGCAATTGAGTGCATCAGACTTGCACCTGAGTATCTCCCCTTTGAGGAAGGATGGAGAATGCAACAAGAACTTCACAAAAAGATAACCGAAAGTCAAACAAATAAAAACCGTCAGGCATCAATGATTTTTTGTGAACACGAGCCCGTTTATACAGCGGGAGCCAGAACCAGGAGCTGGGAGATGCCACAGAACGAAAAGGTGATTAGAGTTGGTCGAGGTGGCAAAATAACCTGGCATGGCCCCGGGCAATTAGTTGGGTATCCGATACTTAGTCTGGGCGCAACCCCAGATGTTTTGCGCTACGTAAGACAAATCGAAGAAGGGCTCATAAACGCACTGCAGTCAGTAGGAATAAATGGGTTCCGCATCGCCGGCAGGAGCGGGGTTTGGGTAAGAAATGGGGTTAGCGATGAAAAAGTGGCGGCCATAGGTGTTAGGGTTCAAAAAAACGTCACTCTTCACGGTTTTGCATTAAATTGCAGTAATGACCTTGCGCCATTTGAAAAAATAGTGCCGTGCGGAATAAGCGACGCCGGAGTAACAACGATCTCAAGAATTTTGAAGAGAACTATTACACCAAAAGAAATACTTGACAGCGTGTTCAACAGTATCTGCAGCGCGCTTGAATATATAAATACCTGCCGTGGCAACGTATAGACATGCAGCGTGCAAAATATGAACGATTCTGGCAATTCAAGCAAAGTTAATGTAAGGCCCCCTTCAGCCGGTTTGGGAGCACCCTCCCCGGGCAAGCGTAAGATGCTCCGCCTGGAGGTACGAAATTCGCAGGTTCCTATAGAACGGAAGCCCTCATGGATAAGGGCTCGTGCAACTATTGGTACAGAGTACAGAAAGGTTCAGGAACGTGTTAAGAAACAGAATTTGCGGACTGTTTGTCAAGAAGCCGGATGTCCGAATATCTACGAATGCTGGGAGGATAGAGAGGCAACTTTCCTGATCGGAGGATCGCAGTGTACTCGCAGGTGTGATTTTTGTCAGATAGACACGGGAAAACCTGCAGAGCTCGACCTGGATGAGCCAAAACGGGTTGGACAGTCCGTGGCGCAAATGAAGTTACGCTATGCCACCGTAACCGGAGTAGCACGCGACGACCTGCCCGATGGGGGTGTCTGGCTCTATGCAGAAACAATCCGAGAAATACACAAACAGTGCCCTGGAAGTGGGGTTGAAATACTCATACCAGATTTTAACGGTAAGCCAGAGTTGCTCCAGCAAATCTTCGAAGCACAACCGGAAGTGTACGCACACAATATAGAAACTGTTCCACGGATATTCAGGCGCATTAGACCGGCATTCAGATACGACAGATCGCTGGATGTTATATCACAAGGTCAAAAGGCTGGGATGATAACAAAATCAAATCTTATTCTTGGAATGGGCGAGACCGGTGAAGAGGTAACACAGGCATTGAGAGACCTCAAAAGTGCCGGTTGTGACATTGTAACAATAACTCAGTATCTAAGACCATCGCCCAGGCATTTACCCGTGGCAAGATGGGTAAAACCACAAGAGTTCATAGAATATAAAGAGCAAGCCAAAGAGATCGGATTCTCAGGCGTTTTGGCCGGACCTTTAGTTAGATCATCATACCGTGCCGGAAAACTGTGGGCACAATCTGTGAAAGCTAAGATGGTTGAAATACCCGAGCGCGTACGGAAACTCATAAACGAAATCGAGATGCAGGAAACGTCCTTTAGGCAAGCAGTCTAGTATGTCTTCAGTGGAATTTGCAGTACGCATGAGAGCCTGTGCTTTTAGGGTAAAGGTTTATTCTTCGCAAACACATATCATTAGGGTAAAAATCTTTCGGTATGCAAGTGTGATAGATGATGCACATAAAAATACGAGATATAAAACCAGGTCGCTTTCGGAGGGTTCATGTGATTGTCATGCGAGCAATAAGAACTCATCTTTGACCACAGATTTAACCGCAGAGGCAAGGCGGGAAATCCTCGCATATTTCTCAGGAACTCTAAAGACATTTTCGGTGCCCATAAGCCTGGAAAAGGCATCTGCAAAACAGGCAGATGTTCTCAATATGCTTTTAAAAATTCCATACGGTGGATGTGTAAGCTACGGTGAGATAGCATCAAAAGTAAACTCCTCACCAAGGGCTGTTGGTGCTTATTGCGCAAAGAATCCCCTGCCGTTTTTTGTACCGTGTCACAGGGTTATACGGTCAAATGGTGAGGTGGGAGGGTATTGTGGGTCTTCAAATAATTTGATAAAGCACTCACTGATCGAAATTGAACAGAAAAACTCATAAAAGATAACTCAGTGGCACTAATAACACTCTGGGTCGTAATGGGCATAGCGGTAATGAGCATATTTGTATTCAATAACAGATGCAATTGATTACAGATATCATCGATGCAGATGTCATTAATACAGATGTCATTGAATAGTAGAACGCATCTGTTTCGCACCCTGGCAGGATCTGGTCTAAAGTTGTACCTGGTGGGCATGAAATACTCGCCAAACAGTCACGCAAATCAGGTATCCTGAGGGGTCCGAACTGTTATTTGATGAGTATTTGTAGTGATCTTGGCACCTATTCCGACAGGCGCACCGTTGCTGCGTAAGCAAGGTGGTCAGATGTACCAACCATCATGGTTGAGCATTTCAAAACCTCGAATTCTGGGGTAACAAACACGTGATCAATGGGCGTGCGAAGCCAAAAAGGGAGATTAGATGGCCAAGTACCCGCAGGTGCGCGGCTGCATCGACGTGCTGTGTCAACAAGTCTTTGTCTATTCGCCAAGGGTCCATGTCTGAGTGTTGCATTAAAGTCACCGGCTAGGATAAGAGGACCTTCTCGGTTATTTTCGCCAAACGAGATAACACGGTCAAGATCCCATTCCCACGAATTAAAAACATTCGGAACCGGTGGATACGTGTGAACACCAAAAATTCGAAATTGATGGCGCGAATTAATCTTCAGGCCTACAGTACCAAAAGTAACTTCCGGGACCTCCGTTATTGGAGTTACACCGCCAAGCCGAGGGTGGACCATAATGGTTGTTAGTGCGATACCATTGCTATAAAGATCCCCGTACCCATACACCGAGTTCGCAAAAGCAGTTCCGCCAGCAGCACGAGTCGCATCGGATTTGGTTGTTTCGGGAAGAACCACAATATCCGGATCAAAAGCACTGATTAGAGTCGTCATATCGGCATGTGTGAAGCTGTTTTGAGTATTAAACGCAACAATATTCAGGGTTATACCTGCAATTGACTGTTTTTGTATAGGACTTGGCTCTGCCGTAATTGTTGATGGAAAAATAATCAGCAGCACGCCAGACAAAGCCCACACTCCCTGTGTGGAGGCAGCAATCCAGAGACTTGAGAGTCTGCGCGCAAAAAACAAGACCAATACTGATACAGCCACAACACATGCACCAAAAATATGGGGAAAGGCAAGGGCTTGTGCAATAAAAGACCGCATACTAAGCGCTCTTGCAAAAGGCGTCCATGGAAATAACACCAGCGCGAAAAATGCAACCCCCAGCAGGCCAGAGAGAATCAGAGCACAGGTGAGAAGAAGACTATATTTTCTTGAATGCCTCGGAGTACAGGGCAACTCTGAAGGTACTGGCGAACTCATGCTGAACTAAAGAATATCTATGCCCGGGTGACAAGCTGGTCAGTGTGCGCAAGAAATTCACATCTTCTTGAAGCTGACTCGTAACTTCTGTAAACAGCGCCAACAGAACGGCCAATTTCATTATTCTTTAGATCCATATACCTCTCAGGACCATGCGAAAAAGCCTCGTGTCTATCCCCGAATCCCTTTGCTTCACCCATGTCGATTGTCATGCGAGCGCTCCAATAACAGTGACGAAAAGCGTCACCCTTTCCACCAATAAGAGTGCTTCCCGGAAATTTGCCCGCTGCCCGTGAAACTGCATCATTAGCTGCCGACTTGGCCTTAATGCAATTTATTACCCTGGACAAGAATGAACTGAACAAGAATGAACAGAACCCAAGCTCCAGTGCATTACCGGGACTATCATAACGAACAGATAGGTCTTTGGTGGAAGATGAGAAGCGCCCTCCAATCCCAGGCCCTGATAAGGGCAGGCCACTTAAATCCGAGAGGCTGGCGCGCTCAGCTGACATAACCGGCTGGAATCCGAATAAGGATAACAGCACAAGAATGCGCTTCATAAAAACCCCCGAACAATACAACCCATCATCAAGGTTTAGCATAACGGGTACGGGGGTTATCATACAAGGCCTTTTTGGATTCATCATAACAACGATAATATGAACCGCCTTTTACAAGCTGTAAAACCCTAGGTTTACCTATATCTTCAAACTCGTAGTAAAACGCCCTGTCAGGATTCACACAGAGTTTAGTGCCGCTAAGAGTGTCGTTTGTGGTATGGGCACCGGACCAGATACAAACAAAAAACAGAACGTCAAACAGGGTGGAGCTGAGGGGACTCGAACCCCCGACCCTCTGCATGCCATGCAGATGCGCTACCAGCTGCGCCACAGCCCCGCTTGCCTAAACATTTTAACAACACAAACACCCTGAAGGTAAATCAGGCTTTTACACAATAGATCGACGAAACAAAATACAAGCAGCACGAATATACCCCTTGCAAAGGGGTATATTTCGGGTAATCTAGAGCTATCTGCTATTTTGAAGAATAACCCCAATAGCAAACAGACCGACCCCAATAGAAACAGCAGTCGCTATAGCAAATGAGATAAAAAAGCCCCAAAAAATGCGCTTTTTGGGTTTATAGAAAAGGTTTTTTGGTGTTTGCGACGCACACACAGCACGACTTGCACTCACAGGGGCGATAGCAAAGTTCTGAGTGTCACAGGTCTCCTGCATTTCTGAAGTATCTAAGACGCCCGTGTATCCACCAGTCTGTGATATGAGTTGCGGCAAACCAACCGTGTCCGTGTGAAACACATCACCTGTATCAGTGATCATTTCAGTCGGACCATTTGGGGCAGAAATAACCAGGGCAGAGGTGGCAACAATGGAGTGATTGCGTGCCTCAAACTCTCTGGATTCACCGGTAGTAGTTGGACTCTCGTGAAGAGAGGAACCTACTGCTGTACCAAACCGCCTGCTGCGGCGAGTATGCAACACTTTACCTTTATCAATACCAGTTCCAACCACTCCGGCTGCAACTGGCGCAGAAGGTTGAGGAATGATTTTAGAAGATACGTTATGCAACTCTAGGGAGTCTGTAAAGTGAACCTTAGTATGGTCCCCGCCACTCGGAATTACCTCGATGGGGGTTGTTTCAGTTTTTTTCTCGAGAGGCTCTTCAGAAGATGACCTATAAGACTCGAGTGCTCTCCGCATTTTTCTGCTCATAAAGCGCGGAAAATCCGGGCTGGAGGGGTCTGTTGTGTAACCATCTACTGATCTTTCCGAATGTTCTACGCGAAGTCGAGAGTCCGTCCCCTCGGTGAGAAACATATGCGAGGTGGGCAGGGGCGAGTCGTGCGTTACAGATGGCACATCAATCTGTTCACTGCGCGTGGAGCGTAAAATCTCTCTCAACTGACGCCTTGTGAGGTGCTTATTATCATCCATACAAGCTCCTATACAAACCGTGTTTTGCTATGTACTGGACGACCCCTTCAGGAACAAGGTACCAAATTGGCAATCCGGATCTGACCCTCTCACGACAATTAGAAGATGAAATCGCCATGGCGGGCACTTCTAGGAAGCTTATCCTGTCATTCGGAATATCCACAACTTCATGCCCCGGGCGGCTAACGGCTACAAAATGCGCAAGAGACCAAAGTGTATCAGCGTCTTTCCAGGAAAAAATCCTGGCGAGGGCATCTGTTCCGGTTATAAAGAATAGGTCTGATGATGGCAGTTGTTCACGTAACTCTCTCAAGGTATCAACTGTAAAAGTGGGTCCAGTTCTTTCTATATCAATCTTGCTAACAGAAAAACGTTGATTTGAGGCAGTAGCAATAACTGCCATTAGATAACGGTGCCAGGGGTCAGATACTTCCTTCTTATGTGGCGGACGACCGGTCGGGACGAATATTACCTCATCAAGACAAAACCTACTGGCCACTTCACTGGCAACAACAAGGTGACCGTGATGTATGGGATCAAACGTTCCACCCATAACACCTATCCGGGCTCCCCTATCAGTCTTTGGTGTGCTTGTCATAGAGACTCTCGTACCGCTTTACAGCGGAACACACCTGATCATACGTTTCTCTATATTGCTCATGCCTATTGCTTACATTCCGGTAAGACCACAGTACAGCACACGCAACAAAGGCAAGCAGCAAAAAAATCGCTGGTTCAACAAATGGAATGTGACCAACCCCGTGAGTGCTTCCAGCCGACAGTTTAAACACCCACATAGACGACACGGTTAGCACGATTCAATACTACATACCAAACAATCTAAAGATAACTTAGGTGGGTGCATGTTAATATATGGGAATCACACAGAGAGAGAAAATGATGTGTTGGCAACACTCGGATCCCATGTAAAGATTACGCCGCCGATTTCAACCTCATCACCACAAGTTGCACCGGCACGGACCAATGCATCTTCAATTCCCAGGCGATCTAGTCTTTCTGCAAGATAACTAATTGCTTCATCACTTGAAAAATCAGTTTGCAGAATCCACTTTTCCGGTTTCTTGCCGGTCACTCTATACACTCCATCCGTTCTATCTAAGGAAAATTCAGGGGTATTTTTTGCAGGGATCAATATGGTCTGTGATGTCGGTTGCACTTGTGAGGGGTATTCCTGACATATTTCGCCAAGTCTCAGAGTAAACTGTCGCAACCCTGAACGGGTTACGGCGGAAATTGCATACACATCTGTGACCAATTTCTTGAAAACTGATTGCAGATAAAGCAAAGTATCCTGCTCCTCCTTAGTCTGCAAGACATCAATTTTATTGAGAACAATAACTTTAGGCCTTTTGTTCAGAGGAATCGCGTTCTCTGCAACTTTGTATTCTGACAACTCTTTTTCTATTAAATTAAAACCTGATATGGGATCTTGCTGTGTATTTGCGCAATCTATTACATGGACCACAACGCTACACCGCTCAATATGTCTGAGAAAATTTAAGCCTAGACCAATACCCTTACTGGCGCCTTCAACGAGGCCTGGGACATCAGCAACCGTGTATCTGTACGGGCCAGATTGCACAACACCGAGATTGGGATGGAGGGTTGTAAACGGATAATCCGCAATTTTTGGTTTTGCAGATGAGATTGCACTGATTATGCTTGATTTTCCAACCGAAGGAAAACCAACAAGTGCAACATCTGCAATAGATTTGACCTCAAGCCTGAGCTTGCGCTTCTGGCCGGGCAAGCCCAACAGGGCAAACCTTGGGGTTTTGCGCCTATAACCTGCAAGAGCGGCATTTCCAAGGCCACCAGTGCCCCCACGAACGACCTGCAGGCAACTGCCAGGCGATACAAGATCAGCTATTTGCCTACCGCCTTCATCATAAACAGATGTGCCGCAGGGGACAGAGACTTCTAAGTCCTTACCGCGAGCACCATTACGCAGTCTACTCAGGCCATGTGCCCCATTACTGGCAGAGTAATGGCCCTTGCGGCGAAAGGAAATAAGAGTACGTTCAGAAGTATCAGCCTTTAAAAAAATGCTACCCCCGTGACCTCCACTCCCACCGTCAGGGCCAGCAAGAGGCTTATACTTTTCGCGCCTCACAGAGGCGCAGCCATTACCACCGCGCCCAGCAGAAAATTCTACAGTTACACAATCGACAAACTCAGGGAGAGTGATCCCCGACACTACGTGTCTACGCTAACAGCCCTGCGCTTTCCAGATCTGCCGAACCTGACCCGGCCAGAAGCGAGAGCAAAAAGGGTATCATCATCCCCGCGGCGCACATTAGTGCCAGGATGAAAGCGCGTACCGCGCTGACGAACAAGTATCTCACCAGCGGACACAACTTGACCCGCAAAGCGCTTAACGCCAAGACGCT
This sequence comes from Tropheryma whipplei str. Twist, assembly GCF_000007485.1. Taxonomy (NCBI): domain Bacteria; kingdom Bacillati; phylum Actinomycetota; class Actinomycetes; order Micrococcales; family Tropherymataceae; genus Tropheryma; species Tropheryma whipplei. The sequence continues at coordinate 561,161 of NC_004572.3, forward strand.
TCGCGTTGGAGTCACGGCCATTCCGACTGGAACTGGCACCTTTTTTATGAGCCACGCAACCTACCTAAAACGATAATAAATTCGCACCGAGCAAACTAATCGCCACGCTCTATAGAGGTCACGCTAAAAACGTAAACCCCCTGGCGATGGCCCTGACGCTTATGATACCCTGTTTTGTTCTTAAATTTATGAATGCGCACTTTTGGGCCACGAAGTTTACGCAAAAACTTCGCAGACACCCGCGCGAGCCGAAGTTTATCCGGATCTGAAACCACTTCCGCACCATCAACCAGGAGCAGAACCGGGAAGTGGACAAAACCCCCAGAATCAACATTGGTTGGGTCAATGCTAATAACTGAGCCAACCTCAACCAAGCGCTGAAAGCCCGAAGCCTTCACAACAGCAAACACAAAGCCCCCTGCAAAGCAAAGCAGAAACGACACAAGATTCTACACGAAAAAACAACAAGGCAACAATTCCCAAAGACACGATAGGCCATAAAACACCCGTATAAGGCACGCAGAAAATTTAATCTAAGACGCCCTCGGGTCGCCACTAGCGTCAATAGTCGATGTAACAAGCCTACGACGACGATTACCTACCGAAATGGAGACCTGACTGTCTGGCGTAAGGGCGCCGCGTGAAGACAGGGTGTCACTGCGTGCATCAGAATAACCCGCTGTGTCTTGCATTGCAGAAATAATTCTCACCGCAGCATCAGAAGCCTCCTTGTTGACCTGCCTTAGTCTATGCTTTTTCCGCGCACGTGGCTTATTGGGTACTGGATTTATGACCCTACCACGGCCGGAGCAGCGATCACACAACTCACTGACAGGCTCTAAGGCAACACCGAGTTTTTTGCGGGTCATTTGAACAAGACCCAAACTCGTTATCTCGGCAACTTTGTGACGAGATCTATCAAGAGATAAGGCCTCCAATAGCCTGTTATAAACAAGATCGCGATTCTCTTGTAAAAGCATGTCAATAAAGTCAATAACAACTATTCCACCGAGGTCCCTGAGTCTAATCTGTCGCACTATTTCGTCAACCGCTTCTAGATTGTTGTCGGTAACGGTTTGCTCTAGGCTGCTACTCGTTCCGACAAATTTACCGGTGTTAACGTCTATAACGGTCATTGCCTCGGTATGATCAACCACGAGGGACCCACCAGATGGAAGAAGCACCTTTCTGTTCAACGATCTATCTATTTGCTCCGTTATGCGATATGCATCAAACAAGTCTTCTTCGGAACTTTTACTTACTTTACCCAGCATTTCCGGTGATACGTCTTGTAAATAGGAATTTACCCGCTCATAGAGTTCAGCACCTTCAACAATTAATTCTTTAAAGTCGTTATTGAACGTATCTCTAAGCAGCCTGATTAGGAGATCGGGCTCTGAATAGATTATTGAAGGGGCAGTGGCGTTTTCTGACTTTTCCTTTATAGCCCTGTAGGCTTCGCATAGCATCTTTGCATCATTACCAAGCTGTTCACTTGTTGCGCCAACGGCTGCTGTGCGTATTATGAGACTTGAGACATCTTCCACAGCTGCCTTCAGAGATTTCTGAAGGCGCGCGCGCTCGGATGGTGCAATACGACGACTTACACCGCCCGAACCCGGGGCATAAACCAAGTAACGACCCGCGAGAGATAGTTGTCCAGTAACCCTTGGGCCCTTGTTAGCAACCGCATCCTTCGTTACTTGAACAAGGACCGAGGAGCCTTCTCTAACGGTATTTTCGATACTCTGAGCCTTAACGCCCTCCCAAACAGCTTCGCCAGAATACAAAACGGCATTACGGCCACAGCCGATATCAACAAAAGCAGCTTCCATTCCGGGCAAGACATTCTGCACTCTGCCCATATATATATTCCCTACAAGAGAACTTGAAGCACCACGAGCCATGTAGTACTCAACAAGGATGCCCTCCTCTAGGATGCCAACTTGCACATCTGAGGCGCCAGAGCCGCGAACCAACATAACACGCTGCGTGTTACGCCGTAAAATTCCTGTTTCAGCGGGGGAAGTTCTCGACGCCCTACGTTTTGATTGACGGAGAGGCGTGATATCGCTCCGTTTTTTTTGCGAGACAATACGCGCTGAAAAGTCAGGAGCTTGAAACACAACTTTATAACCGCTGGCTCGCTTCGATCCCGTATCAACCATGCATCTACCAAACACAATCCGAGGCCAGACTTGACCTCAGGAAATATCAAACAGTACCGATACCCATGCGCAAAAGGCGCCAAACGACGCAAAGCTAAGAGCGTCCGTTAACGGATTATATACTCGGACGCAGAAGTTTACCGGTAAATAACACTCCCGTTACAGGTTATTTTTAAAGGTACGGTATTAGGACCAAGGGATTGACGCAATAGGAAATATTCAAAGCAAAACCTTATGGAAACCAAATATCCAATTCACGCTTAGCAGACTTGACCGAGTCAGAGGCATGGACTATATTCTGTATAACACCAAGACCCCAGTTGCGCCCGAAATCGCCCCTAATTGTGCCCGGCAAGGCTAAAGTCGGGTCTGACACGCCAACGAGAGTGCGAAGGGCATCTACAACCCCATGACCCTCTGCCCTAACCAGAACAATAGGCCCAGAGGTCATGAAATCTACGAGCGGAAGATAAAAATGTCGATCCCGGTGTTCCAAGTAATGCTCTTCAACTGACTGTCTGTCTGGAACTAGCATGCGGATATCGACTATTTGATAGCCTTTTGCTTCAATGCGAGACAATACCTGTCCGATCAAACCACGCCGAATCCCATCTGGCTTGATAATCACGAGTGTCTGCTCCAAAATAATTCCCCCTTATTTACCGACTAGCACAGTATTTACCGACTAGCACAGTCTAATCCAAATCCTATTGCCCCATATGCCCGTTATGGCGCCTCGCAGACCAAAGCGCATAGGCCCACAGCGTGCCAAATATAAACCCAAATATTGCAATTGGAATAGATATAAAAAACCCAACGGTGACAATAAAGATTTGCACAATCCAGCCCAGTGTGATACCGAAAACCTTTGAACTAAGGAGCAGCGCAAGAAAAGCCATCGGAGCCACAACAGCAATAAAAATCCCTGAAGGGAATCTGTCAAATGGCATGGTAAACAAAAAAACACCTGCGAGAATAAATGCAACGAGCTCAAAAGAGAGAACAACTCTTGCAACCTTTGTCCTGAGATAATTCATTTATTCATCGCGGAATAAAACTACTAAGAATGCTGATAGAGCCGGAGACAACAATGGCATCCGGGTTAAGCCTGGTACTGTACTGAAACGCATCATTCGCACTTTCACATACTATAAGTCCCTCGTTAGCTACAACTCTTTTAGCAATGCTAAACGCTACATCAGCGGCAACCGCTCGCGGGTGTGTTGATTGTGTTATGACAAATGTTACACGAGGGTTACTGAACCGGGTGCTTTCCGATTCACTGTAACCTACGGAGTCACTCGTTACACGCAGCGAGCCGTGTAAAAAAGACATTAGATTACGAATTATGCCTTCAATGTCTTTATCGGATAAAAACGCTAGAATAAACACAATTTTCCCAAAGGAAAAAAATTCATCCAGAGCAATTGCGAGATGTTTTGCCGCATGTGGATTATGTGCTGCATCAAGTAAAACAACTGGATTTTTAGAAATAATCTGAAGCCGCCCTGGGCTCGTTATATTTGAAAAGGCCTCGAGGGCTATATCATGTTCCACCCTACCAAAAAAGCTTTCCACGGCAGCTAAGGACAGGGCAGCGTTTTTAGCCTGATATCCACCAAAAAGTGGAAGAAAAACCTCGTTGCACTCACCGTATAGACCACGCAAATCGAGTATTTGCCCTCCCGCAACGGGTTTGTAATCACAGTCAAAATCTTGCCCAAAGAACCTTATTTTGTCAGGTAATTCTGTGTCATAGCTCTGGCATCCGATATTTATGGATGCAAAATAATCCTCAAGGCACTCTTGCACAACTTGATGTTGTTCTGCAGCTACAACAAAAGATCCTGGCTTGATTATCCCAGCTTTTGTGCGTGCAATCTCTTCTAACCTGCTTCCCAAACGACCTGTATGGTCAAAATCAATTGGCGTAAAAACACACACCCTGGCATCGACAACATTGGTTGCATCCCAAGCACCACCCATACCAACCTCAAGCACCATGACATCCACAGGTGTATCTGCAAAGCATGAAAATGCAAGAACCGTCATACACTCAAAAAATGTCAGCGGTGGGCAGTTTTTTTTCTCAAGATGAGCATCCGCGAGCCGCAACTGAAACTGAATATCGAACCAGTGTTTCTCTAAGATGTGCCCCTGGACGGGATTCATGTCAATCTGAATTCTCTCCTCGAGAGCGGTAATGTGAGGGCTAGTAAATAAACCGACACGCAGCCCGAGAGATGTTAGGATGCAGGCTATCATCCTGCTTACAGTTGTTTTCCCATTTGTTCCGGTGATGTGAATTACCGGAGCACATTCTTGAGGATTTGACAGATACGATAGGGCAAGTTTGGTGCCATCAAGCCGCGGCTGCGGGAGGGCCTCGCCGGCTCTTGACATAATCTGCCTGTAAAACTCTGACACGGCCTACAGGCTCCAATCATCCAGTAAGGGAAACTCAGGCGGACAAACTGAATAGGCTATCGAGCCGAATAGATGTATCACACAGCTATTGTCTAAATTTTTCCAGCGAAACTGTAATTCCGTCTATACCCTTTTTCACAAGAATATCAAGACGGTCGCAAAGAGTCTCCTTGCAGATCAACTCACTGAAAGCTAGAAGATTGTTCTTTACTTGCTCATCGGGCACGCATACCTCTAAGGAAATGCGATCGGTAATATTCAGATCTTTTTCTTTTCGTGCAATTTGGATCTGTCGTACAGTATCACGCGCAACACCTTCCGACCTCAGCGTTTCGTCTATACGCGTATCAAGAGTTACACTCCCGCCAAACGGCAAGGGCTGTGAATTTTTTGAGTCTTGCGCACCTGCAACAAGTTGGTATTCATTTTCAAGCAAAGGAATACCACCCGCGGTGACATGCCCGTCGTGGTCAGTCCAGTCACCACGTCGGGCCGCGGCAATAACAGTCTGAACATCCCCTGCAAGCCTGGGACCTGCTACACGGGGTAATATTTTTAGCATTCGCTGAGTGCAGGACCCCTCCTCAATTGAAACGGTTTTTACGTTTAGCTCTCCGGATATTATGTCTTTGTATTGAGCCAAAGATCCCACTTGAGCGACCCTGATATGTGCTGAGGAAAGTGGTTGCCGGGCCTTTATGCCCAGGCGCTTTCTAAGGCTCAAGCCTGTTGAACAAATTTTTCGAACCCTATCCATAGTCTCAACAAGACCGGTCTCATTAGGAAAAGTCGCCACATCGGGCCAATCAGACAAATGCACGGATCGACTGTTGGTAAGACACTTATAGACATGCTCAGAAACCATCGGAACAAATACTGCCCCTAACCGACATAAAGTCTCAAGCACCGTATACAAGGTGTCAAAAGCACCTGTATCACTGCCATCCCAGAACCTATCACGGCTGCGGCGGATATACCAATTAGTCAAAACAGCAACAAAATCACGAAGCTGCAGTGCGGCTGATGCCATATCAAAAGAATCCATAAAGCGTGTAACATCTTCTACCAGAAGCCCCGTTTTGGACAGAATGTAGCGATCCAGAATATCCTGAGAGTCGACCGAAAACCTGGCCTTATAGCCTCCTGGCCGGGCAGCCTCAGAATAAATGTGAAAGAAATACCAGCTGCTCCACAGTGGCGTAATGTACTGCCGGATCGCATCCTGAATTTTTTTTCGACTAACAATCAGACTTCCGCCGCGTAAAATTGAGCTAGAAATTAGATACCAGCGAACGGCGTCTGACCCTTCATTCTCAAATACGTCATAAACATCAGGATAATTACGCAGGCTTTTGGATGCCTTCTGCCCATCGTCGCCGAGGACAATGCCGTGACAAATCGCGTTTTTAAACGCCACGCCGTCAAAAAGCGCTGTTGACATGGCATGCAAAAGATAAAACCATCCTCTTATCTGGCCAGCATATTCGACAATAAAATCAGCGCTCTTGTTTGCCTCGAATCGCTCGATATTTTCGAACGGATAATGCAATTGGGCAAATGGCATTGATGCAGCATCAAACCACACATCGAGCACGTCAGGAACACGGCGCATGGTAGACGCGCCAGTTGGATCATCGGGATTGGGTCTGGTTAACCGATCTATCTCTGGGCGATGCAAATCTGTAAGCTTTATACCAAAATCATCTTCCAACTCTTTCAAGGATCCGTAGCAATCTATCCTGGGATATTCTGGGTTATCACTCTTCCAAACAGGAATAGGGGTGCCCCAATATCTTGTACGAGATATTGACCAATCCTTTGCAGAAGAGAGCCATTTTGCAAATTGACCGTTCTTCACACTCTTTGGCACCCAATTAATTTGCTGATTTAATTCAAGCATTCTGTTCACCGAATCGGTTATCCTAAAAAACCAGCTCGTAACCGCTTTGTATATAAGGGGGCTGCGGCAGCGCCAGCAATGCGGATACGAATGCTTATAGGACTCGTGACGCAGAATACGACCATCCCGTGATAAATCCGAACGTATAACCGCATTAGCATCAAAGATATGCATCCCCGCATAGTTACTAATAACATCCGTGAAGCACGCAGCGTCATTGATTGACACAACTGTTGGCACACCAAAGGCATCACACACTCGTTTATCATCTTCACCGTGCGCTGGGGATGCATGGACAATTCCTGTTCCCTCTGTAACATCTACATAATTGTCAGAAAGTATCGTGAAGGCATTATGCAAGTCGGCATAATAGTCAAACAGGGGCTTGTAATGGATACCCTCAATTTCTTTTCCAAGGAGAGTGCGTCTAATTGATGCACGGGCATCTTGCCCTGATTCATAACCGAGACACTCTGCGTATGAATCAAGAGAAGACTTGCAGAGTAAAAAATCAGAATTAGAATTCTGCCGAGCAGAAGAAACAACAACATACTCGACATTCGGGGAAACGATAAGAGCCATATTGCTCGGTAAAGTCCATGGCGTTGTCGTCCAGGCAAGGGCTGCAACACCGTCGAGTCCACACGTTTTGGCCTTCTGGCCAATAAGGGGGAAAGTAACCGTAAGGGAATCATCCAAGCGTTGTTTATACACTTCATCATCCATGCGCAATTCGTGGTTGCTAAGGGGTGTTTGATCATTCCAGCAATACGGTAAAACCTTGTATCCCTCGTATATAACCCCCTTTTTGTAAAGGGTTTTAAAAGCCCATAGAACTGACTCCATGTAATCAAGATCGAGAGTTTTGTATCCGTTTTTAAAATCAACCCATCGCGCCTGACGGTTAACATATTCTTCCCATTGATCAACATATGTCAGTACTGACTTTCTGGCCGCTTCGTTAAAGCTCGCAATTCCCATAGATTCAATCTGAGATTTCTCGGTTATGCCGAGACGCTTCATTGCCTCAAGCTCTGCCGGCAAACCGTGGGTGTCCCACCCGAACACTCGTGGAACATACTGACCACGCATTGTTTGATATCGAGGGATAGCATCCTTTATATAACCTGTCAACAAATGCCCGAAATGTGGAAGGCCATTGGCAAATGGAGGGCCATCATAGAACACCCACCGCTTACCGTGTTGTCTTTGCTCAAGCGAGGCTTCAAAGGTCTTATCGCTCGACCAAAAGGCCAATACACTCTCCTCAATTTTCGGAAGATTTGGCCGTGGTGTAGGGCGCTGTTCTTTATAATCCGAACTGTTCTGCGAAGAAACCTCGCCTTGATCACACATCTGAAGAAAACCTTTCTCTATCGAGATCAATACTATGAGATCCCCATAGCAATGTCATTATTATGACAATGACATGTTCAGCAAAGCACCAACAGAGCTAGAATCCCTTTTGAAATTGCTAACAGTGAAATTGCTAACATAAACTTGCTAAGAAGCGGCAAGAGATGCAGCTTTTTGGAGATTGTAGAAATAACAAATGAATATTCCAGATAAACCGAGTTTAGAGGGCCTTGAGGAAAAATGGTCAAAGCTTTGGAAAAGCTCAAAGATTTATAACTTTGAGTTAGAGCAGGTTAGTGCAAAACAAGACGTATATTCGATTGATACACCACCCCCAACGGCATCTGGGGTGTTGCACATTGGACATGTATTTAGTTACACTCACACAGACATAATTGCCCGATTTCAGCGGATGCAGGGCAAAATTGTGTTTTACCCAATGGGGTGGGATGATAACGGGTTGCCGACAGAAAGACGTGTACAAAACTACTTCTCGGTACGATGTGATCCATCTTTGCCATATTGCCAGAATCTGAAACTTGCTCAAATCAATAACGATTCGATGGCGCGATCTATATCAAGAAGGAACTTCATTGAACTATGCCAACAGCTCTCCGAAGAAGATGAGAGAAAGTTTGAGGAGCTTTGGAATTACCTCGGGCTCTCGGTTGACTGGTCACAAACCTACAGGACCATAGATGATGATGCAATCCATCTATCTCAGCATTTCTTTCTAGAAAACGTTAACTCAGGCGCTGCGTACCAGGATTGGGCACCAACATTGTGGGACGTGACATATCGCACCGCTGTGGCGCAGGCGGAAATTGAAGAAAGGCAAATAACCGGATTTTACTACCGACTCGCTTTCGAGAATGAAAACGCTACCGTAGAAATCGAAACAACAAGGCCCGAATTACTTGCTGGATGCGTCGCGCTGGTTGCGCATCCCGATGACAACAGGTACAAACATCTTTTTGGATCACATGTCATTACACCGGTATTTGACGTAAAGGTACCCGTCCTACCACACAGAGCCGCACAGCCGGACAAGGGAAGTGGAATTGCAATGGTATGTACATTTGGCGATATAACTGATGTCCAGTGGTGGAGAGACCTTAACCTACAGAGCTGCCCGATTATCGACGCATCCGGCAGGGTGGTGCCTGATGCCCCAGACCCAATAGTGTCTGAAAGAGGAAGGCGAGCTTTTGCTACCCTCAGTGGAAAAACGCTAAGTGCCGCAAAGAAACATACCCTTGAAATGCTTATTTCTGAAAAGTCAATTATCGGTGAGCCGAGAAAAATAACCCACCCTGTAAAGTTCTTCGAGAAAGGTGACAAACCGCTCGAGATACTGCTAACAAGACAATGGTACATCCGGAATGGCTACAGCGATAATGCTTTGACTGAAAGATTAATTGAGCTTGGCAAACAACTTCAGTGGTATCCAAAAACAATGCTTAGACGCTATGAAGGCTGGCTAACCGGATTGAACAGTGACTGGCTAATCTCGAGACAAAGGTTTCTAGGGGTGCCATTTCCGATCTGGTATCAAACAGATGACCGTGGGAATGCCAAATTTGATGATCCTATCTTTCCGGATAGAAAAGACCTTCCACTCGATCCGACAATTGCGGTACCAAGAGGATACTCTGAAAATCAACGAGGGGCACCCAATGGTTTTGTTGCCGAAACCGATGTTATGGATACGTGGGCAACATCTTCCCTTACACCGCAGCTTGCCGGAAAGTACCTAAAAAATCCGAAGCTATTTGAGGCAATTTTCCCGTATTCACTCAGGCCACAGGGGCAAGATATAATCAGGACTTGGCTCTTCTCAAGCATTATTAGAAGTGAGTATGCCCATGCTACTGCGCCCTGGAAGAGTACCGCTATTTCCGGATTTATTCTTGACCCAGACAGAAAGAAAATGTCAAAGTCAAAAGGTAATGCAAAGACTCCGAAGGATATACTCGACCGTTATGGTGCGGATGCGGTCAGGTATTGGGCAGCCTGCGCTAGACTCGGGGTTGATACGGCTCTTGATGTTGAAAACCCAACACAGATAAAAATAGGTCGTCGACTCGCCCTCAAGGTGCTAAACGCTGCGCGATTTGTTGTGCATCTGCATAAAAATAAAGAAACCTATTCAGGACAACCCGATATGAAGCGATGTTACCCAATTGATTTTGCAGCAATTTCGAACCCCTTGGATCTCAGTCTTTTGAAGCAATTAGATCAGACTATTGAGCAATCTACAAACGCCCTCAAAAATTTTGATCACTCAAAAGCGCTTGACACTACAGAAACCTTCTTTTGGAACTTCTGTGATAATTACGTGGAAATTGTAAAAGACCGGGCATACGCCGGTGATGAAAGTGCCCTTACAACACTTCTGGTAGTGACGAATATTGTGATAAAACTTCTCGCGCCGTTCATACCATACGCAACGGAAGAAGCATGGTCGTGGTTTAACGAAACCTCTGTGCATACGCAGAGCTGGCCAGAAACACTGAAACTCCATTCAGGGGATATTGAGCTGTTAAAAATTGCATGCTCTTTTATGTCTCTTGTGAGAGGCGGCAAAACGGAAGCAAAACTGTCGCAAAAAACAGAAATTGCTTACCTGAAAATCGCATTACCCAATCCGGAAATAATTATGCCAATAATGGATGACTTGCGGAGAGCGGGAAAAATCGACAAATGTGAGCTTATCGACGGGGACGCTCAGATTCTCGCGATAGAGTACGGAGAGATATCACGCTGATCTGATGTAATTAGACCTAGCACATCGCATCGTAAGATGCGGGCCACCACCTGCAACTGTTTCGGCAGTTATTCGGACACTTTCGATATCACCTCTTGATGGAACATCAAACATTATGGGGCTCAAAATCGATTCCATGACAGAGCGCAATGCTCGTGCGCCAGTTTTTCTTTTGAGTGCCAATTCTACTATTGCCTCAAGCGCTTCGTGGTCAAACCCAAGAGAAACCCCATCGAGCGAAAAAAGCCTTTTGTACTGCTTTACAAGTGCATTCTTAGGCTCGGTCAAAACCCGAATCATATCCTCTCCGTCAAGATGAGAAATTGCTGTAACAATCGGAAGGCGGCCAATAAACTCCGGAATAAGCCCAAATTTTCTCAAGTCCTCGGGTAAAATCTGGTCAAATACATCCGTATCTTTCCTAAGCAAATCCGACCCGAAGCCCATGTTAGATCTGCCGATACGAGATGAAATAATTTCCTCTATCCCGGAAAAAGCGCCTGCAACAATAAAAAGAATATTCCTCGTGTTTATGCTGGCCTGTTCGTATTGGGTATGCTTTTTACCACCTTGCAAAGGAACAGACGCTACCGTACCCTCTAGAATTTTCAGGAGAGCCTGTTGAACACCCTCTCCTGAAACATCCCGCGTAATTGAGGGACTGTCGGCCTTGCGAGATATTTTGTCAATCTCATCTATGCATACGATACCCGCCTCGGCGCGAGTAATATCAAAATCAGCGTCCTGTAAAAGTTTTAAGAGGACATTTTCAACATCATCCCCGACATATCCCGCCTCTGTCAAAGCTGTTGCATCGGCGACAGCAAAGGGAACACGAAGCATCCGAGCGAGGGTTTGTGCGAGGTAAGTTTTGCCACAACCTGTAGGGCCAATCAGTAGAATATTTGACTTGGAGAGCTCAACTTCATTTTCGCTCTCACTTTTTGTCGAGACAAGCCTCTTGTAATGGTTATAAACCGCAACCGACAAATCACGCTTTGCCTTCTGCTGACCAATTACATACTCATCAAGAAAGGCATATATCTCAGCGGGTTTCGGTAAGCCCTCAAGAACTGACCGCTGTTTTCTCTTGATAAAAGCATCTTGCTTCGCAAGAGCCTCATTTCTTCTATCCTCAACAATCTCGCAGCTCAGAACAACACACTCGCTGCATATACGCACATCCGGACCGGCTATCAGATCATCAACCTGATGGTGTTCCTTTCCGCAAAAAGAACACCGATATTCGGTATCATCCGTCAAGCATAACCCCTATTTCTTACCCAGGCCAGCTTTACGACTAACCAATATCTGATCAATCAAGCCATATTCCAAAGCCTGCTCGGAAGAAAGGATCTTATCACGATCAATATCCTTACTGACTTGTTTTACAGACTTATTGGAATGTTGGGCAAGTGTTTTTTCTAGCCATTCGCGCATGCGCATTATTTCACGAGCCTGTATCTCTATATCACTTGCCTGACCGTAACCGGAAGAGGCGACAACGGGCTGGTGAATTAGTATTCTTGCGTTTGGCAAGGCAAGTCTCTTTCCTGGAGTTCCGGCCGACAGGATCACGGCAGCAGCCGAGGCGGCCTGCCCAAGACACACTGTCTGTATCTGCGGACGTATATACTGCATCGTGTCGTATATGGCTGTCATGGCTGTAAAAGACCCGCCAGGTGAATTGATATACATAATTATGTCGCGTTCAGCATCTTGACCTTCAAGAACCAAGAGCTGTGCCATAACATCATCAGCAGATGCATCATCAATCTGAACTCCAAGAAAAACTATGCGATCTTCAAACAGCTTTGTGTACGGATCAACCTGTTTATACCCATAGGCAGTACGCTCGTCGAGACTCGGCAAAATATATCTTGAATTTGGGTACATAAAGCCCTTTCCTACTCGGTACGTATATGATCAACAAAACCGTATTCCAATGCCTCTTCGGCAGTGAACCAGTGATCCCTGTCGCCGTCCTCCATAATCTGCTCAACAGTTTTACCCGTTCTAGAGGCGGTTATCTGACTGAGCCTATACTTCATGTCTAGAATCAACTTCGCCTGTGTCTGTATATCACTCGCTGTCCCCCCAAAACCGGCCAATGGCTGATGAAGCAAAACACGAGCATTCGGCATAATGTAGCGCTTGTTTTGGGTGCCCGAAGTAAGCAACACCTGACCCATCGAGGCGGCCATCCCAATACCAACGGTGACAATATCATTGCTAACAAACTGCATGGTGTCATAAATCGCCATCCCTGCAGTTATGGACCCGCCCGGTGAATTGATATACAGAAAAATGTCTTCCTTCGGGTCATCAGCATTCAGAAGCAATATTTTTGCGCATATCTCATTCGCAAGCTTGTCATCTATAGCCTCACCAAGCCAAACAATCCTCTCTTGAAGAAGGCGATCAAAAACTGTTTGCTTTGTCTCGCTCACGGCAACCCCTTAAGAACTCGCTTTATCTGTTTTCTTGACACGGTACCACGCTTCCGAACACCAAGTCTTATTATCCTGTACAAAAATGGGATTCTCCTGGCAACAAATGGAGCGGCATAGATTGCAAAAACCTGTACAAGGTACGCCCAGGCCATTAACAACACAGCAAAAATGACGCCGTTCATACCAACTTCAACTGTAACAAAACTACCCGAAGGAACAACAGGAGAAATGGAAAACCCGGCCGTAAAACAAGACAGCACAATGGCCAATAAAAACACCGCTGTCGGCATATGCCATATCGAAGAAAGGGCCTGTTTTTTTGTGCATGGCTTTCTCATGGCAGCAAGACGCAGGGCGACAAAAAACAGAAGAATCAAGAGAACCAGTACGAATAACATATGCGTATGAAAGTACGATACCTTTTCATACACGCTATCGACCCTCAAAAAGAACCCCGCGCCACCCGCATACGCAGCAAACACGACAGACAAAGGGACGCTGTAGATAACCAGGGCGGAAAGAAGAAAAGGAAATTCGGTGTAACTTGGCACAATCAGCACGACCAGAACAACAAATCCAAGTACAACAAACAGGGTAACAAAAAATAATGATTCGCGAATAAATCCGGTAAGGCGCAGACGTAACCTGCCGAGGAGATCGGTCAGAAACAAAGCAAGAAAATCAAAAATTAGAAAAAATAAACTGTAAATTATTGTCGGGTCAGAAACAAAGAGTGAAAAAAGTGCCAGAAGTGTGACAACAACAGACGAAGACAGAGACAGCAGAATCTTCTCTTTCAAAGACTTACTCGGTAAAAAACGCTCAAGAAGTCTGGAGGAAATAAACAAGATCACAAGCAACACAACCGTGGAGACAGGAAGAGAAGAGACCGTAAAGCGCATACTTCCAAAGGCGGTGTCAAAGGCAAATCTTGAAAAACCCGTCGCAAGCAAAGAAGCACCCTGCAAAAAGCCGACCATGGGCACTGCAAAAAGCGACTGTGGACCGGATGAAAAAAACTGGGATCCCGGGGGGGATGACGAGTCGAATGAAGGGAAAGTAAAACTACCTATCGCAATCGAAGTCAAAAATGATAGAACAGCAAACGCTCCATACATGACAATACCGAGGGATAATGCGCACAACAGACGGAAACAGGCAGACCTCACAAAGCGCAATCCTTGCCTTCTGTTCATTCGGACCTCCTGACCTTCGGATCCCCATCAGTCTTAATCGTAAACTCAGAAATATCCAACGGATTTCCTGCCGAGTCAATCACTTTAACTCTGCTCAATGCAATTGAAAGTGCCTTGTTTCGGACAATATCAGAAATAACATACTTATCCTGCCCCGCGCTTTTTATCACAGAGACAAGTGTGGCAACACTCATCTTTCTCTGCGCTGCGGCACTTGACAAATATCGCTCCAATTCATCCTCTTTGAGGGTTACAGAAAAAGTCTTTGCAAGTAAATCAAGCAATATATCCCTGCGAGCTTGCTTTGTTCTGTTTTGCTTTTCCTCTTCATCCTTAATCTCGTCTAATACATCAGCTATTGGTCCTGGAAGAAGAAAGGTAATTTCCGACAGCAATTGCTCGAGCAGTAAATCCCTGGCCTGAAGACTTCTTTGAAAAAGCATTGACCTCTCAATATTCTTTGCAGAATCCTTCCTTAACTCCTCGAGGTTTGCAAACCCACCGACAAGACGTGCAAGTTCATCATTTTCCTCAGGCAAGTCCCGTTTATTGACAGAGGAAACTTTCAGTTTTACACGTCTTGTATCCCCGCTTTTAGCAAACTGATCTTGCTGAGGGTTTTCGCCTGCCGGATCTTCTACGGGAGGGGTTAGATCGATTGTTGTGGTGTAACCCGCACGGGCAGAGGTCAAGGCAGAATCAAGGCCGTCAAACAGAGTATTGGAACCAAGCTCGTACGGCACGGCATTCGATTCGCTTAAGACTTTATCGCCATCAAGAATCTGTAAGTCAAGAATCAGAAAATCGCCATCAATAGCTGGCCTATCTAAAGCAGTAAAAGTTGCCAGCTTTTCCCGAATACCAACTATTTCAGAATCAACCATACTATCTGTGACATCTATTGCAT
Organism: Tropheryma whipplei str. Twist; assembly: GCF_000007485.1. Taxonomy (NCBI): domain Bacteria; kingdom Bacillati; phylum Actinomycetota; class Actinomycetes; order Micrococcales; family Tropherymataceae; genus Tropheryma; species Tropheryma whipplei. Next base: position 576,335 of record NC_004572.3, read on the forward strand.
CAACTTCTATCTGCTTATTCTCAAAAGCCGGGAAATCTACATCCGGATAAACATGCACATCAAACACAACTTCAAGCGAAGCGTCGGGCTCTGTCGGAAGAGAAGCGATATGCGCTTTTGGTGCTGCAACGGGGGTTAGGCCCTGCTCATCAACTGCGGATTGGAAAAAATCGCCTATGCAGTCATTGATAGCCCTATCGAGCACTACATGCTTTCCAATCCTTTGGTCAATAATCCTGACTGGAACTTTTCCACGACGGAAACCCGGAACACTGACAGTTTTTGCAACTTCCCTATAGGCCCTGTCGACATGGGGCTTTAAGCTTTCGGAGGGAATAGTTACCTGCAGCTTCAGCTCTGTCTCACTGACCCTTTGTACGATACTCTTCAAAGTTCTGCCCATTTTTGCTTCTCCGGAAATTATAGAACAGGGGAGGGATGTTTCAGCATAAAGTCGGGGCGACAGGATTTGAACCTGCGACCTCCCGCTCCCAAAGCGGGCGCTCTACCAAACTGAGCTACACCCCGGAGGGCACAGGAATACGATACCCACGGGTTATGGAGTTTACAAATCACCTGACATAATCATTTGATTGATGCCCGTGATTCTTCCTTGCACTTAGCCTTCTCAAGCAACCTAACAGGCGCACATCTGAATTCTCGTACACTCAGGCGATCATATGGAATTGGTAAACCGCTTAATCTCAAAGAGATAAAAGAGTAGCATTGAATTTACTGGGGGTGTAGCTCAGTGGTAGAGTTCCAGTCTTCCAAACTGGTGGCGCGGGTTCGATTCCCGTCACCCCCTCACGGATCACACAACCTATTTCAGGTCAAATTTACTGGCCGTTGTCAGTAGATAATTAGCGCCCCTGTGTAACAAAAATTTCTGGTCACAAAAATATTCTGAACACAGCGCAATGCAACACTGCACAGCTGCGTAAGTCTCAGCTGCGTAAGTCTTGTTTGTTTAGTTGATTTACTGTATACGTTCTAGCAAATTATCCAGTGAATTCATGATATTTTTCTACAAAAGAGACGGTGAATAACGATGTTTCATGGCTCAAAAGGGCATAACACAAGCATGGTGTCTTAAAGCGTGGTGCCTTACACGCAATTGATAATTTGATTGAACCGGGCCTTTATCTTACGGGCAATATGCTCCCCATTTAAACCAATTGCATCAAGTAACTCATCGCGTGATCCCTGGGGTTGGAAATCCCCTGGGATCACAAATTCTAACAATCGTCTTCCGGCAATATAGTCACCAAGACCGGGTGATTTCGCCCCTTCTTCAGCAAGCACAACCAGCTTTGCCTTCGACACCCTGGCCAGGACCTGCCTATGTAGGGGCCAGAAGCAAACAGGATTTATAACAGTTGATTCTATTCCAGACTCTGCCAGTAATTGGGCAGCTCTAACGCATGCATGTGCCATAACGCCAATGGCAACAATAACGATATCTTCGCGATCGCAAGATCCATAGAGCACATCAATTCCGTCGTCCAGAGAACGTAAAGCCGGAAGATCGTCGCAAACACTCCCTCTTGGGAAACGTATAGCAGTAGGACAATCTTCGGAGCAGACAAGCGCGAGGGTATTTCTCAATGTGCTAGCATCCCGTGGAGCATAAAGTTTAATACCTGGCACAATTCGCAAAAGCGAAAGGTCCCAAATTCCGTGGTGGCTAGCCCCATCAGGACCTGTTATCCCTGCCCTATCAAGGACGAACGTTACCGGTGCGCCATGTAAGGCAACATCCATCATAACCTGATCAAAGGCCCTATTCATAAAGGTTGAATAAATCGCAACAACCGGATGTAGCCCTTCATACGCAAGCCCAGCGGCAGATGCAACGGCATGCTGCTCCGCAATACCAACATCGAAAACCCTGTGTGGAAATTTTTCAGCAAACATGGAAAGGCCAGTTGGGTGTAGCATGGCAGCGGTGACAGCAACAATGTTTGTATTGCTCTCGGCAAGCCGCAAAAGCTCTTCCCCAAAGACGCCAGTCCATGTATCTTGACGCACTTGGCCCTGCACAGAGGCGGATTTACCAGTGCTGGGATCTATTACACCAACAGTGTGAAGACAATCCAGAGCATCCTCGAGCGCTGGGGGATATCCATGACCCTTTTCTGTTATCACGTGAACAATAATTGGGCGTGCATATTGCTTCGCCTGTTTGAATGCCTTCTCAAGAGCTTTGCGATTATGGCCATTTATCGGTCCTAAATACCGGATATCAAGATTCGAGAAAAGCTTATTTGAGCTTGAAAAGCGGCTCAAGAACCCATGTATTGCCCCTCTAATCCCCTGGTACAGGCGCCGCCCGGGTGACCCCATATGCGAAAACACCGCTTCGCTTGACTCCCTGAGCCACAAATAACTCTTACTTGCACGAACCGCATTCAAAAATCGTGCTATACCGCCAATTGTACGAGCATACGACCGTCCATTATCGTTGACAACTATTACAAGCCGGCGGTTATTGTCGTCGCTGATGTTATTTAGCGCCTCCCAGCACATCCCGCCTGTCAGTGACCCATCGCCGACAACAGCAATAACATAATTGTCATTACCTAACAGAGTCCGAGCACGTGACACGCCATCCGCCCAGCTAAGTGCAGCGGAAGCATGAGAGTTTTCGACAATATCGTGGTTTGATTCATGTCGTGACGGATAACCGGATAGCCCATTCTTGCACCGTAAAGCTTTGAAATCGTGCCTGCCGGTTATTAGCTTGTGAACATAGCACTGATGACCGACATCAAAGATTATGCAATCTTCGGGAGATCTAAATGACCTGTGTAGCGCTATGCTCAGCTCGACAACGCCAAGATTCGACCCCAGATGCCCACCGGTTTTTGCGACACTTTGGATGAGAAAATCGCGCACCTGACACTCAAGCTCATCAAGCTGATGCGGGGTAAAAGAGTCAAGGTCTCTTGGGCTTCGTATACTTTCAAGTAGACCATACTGCCGTTTTGTACACATAAAAAATCCGTGAAAAACACCACCAGTCTACTTACTCTTCGAGTTAATTTTTCTAAACAAAACCCATGAGGTAAACACGGTAAGCCCAAGAAGAGGGTAACCCATAAAAATTTTCGTGGTTGCAAGTAATTCAAAATTTCCCGACAGATACAGGGGCAGCTGAATTACAGCCCTCAATAGAGAGGCAGCGAAAAAAACTATCGTAATTACAGAATATGCCCACACCCTGTTCGGATCCTTCCTCCATCCTAAGTCACCTAAAAGGCCAGCAAGAAGGAAACCAAAAACAGGCATCCTGAGCAATACGGAAACCAGTAAGAGTAGCGCTAAAACCGCATTCCAGACAATACCGATAACAAAAACATCAATAGCCCGGCCTGTATATAACGAAACAAGAACAGAAATGACAAACCCAAAAAAACCAGAAAATGCCGGGACAAGCGACTGCCGCTTGGCAATGCGCAGGGAAACAATGAACAATGAAAGCAAAACCGAGATAATGCAGGCAAGAAGCAAATCTTTCAGAATGGAAAAAGTCAAAATATAAACCAGAGGTGGGAGTAGCGACTCCACAACACCCCGTACGCCACCGAGCACCGAGAGAATATTGCTAAAACCAGTACGCCCGCCAGAGCGCTTACCTGAAATACCTGCAAGCAATTCAGAAAAATCTGAAAAACGCATACACTACACCAAACTTTGAGTTACACCAGAAGTTAGTTCAAGCGGCATACGCAAGGGTATCATCTCATGTGGAGGCATCGGGAGATTCCCCCTTACAACGACCAGGCTACGGAATAGATTCTCGATTTCTGCTGCGGCAGAATCGTTTGTCAAGGCCTCGCCGACAATAACGCCCCGCAGTAACCAGCGGGGACCATCAACACCAACTATACGTGCCCAACGGGTCTCTGAAAAAGTCTCACCAGCCATCAGAACTGGAATACTCGCGCGCAGCTCCTTACCAAGTGCGCCATCAGTCTCGACCAAATGCGCACCGCGTGAGAGTAATTGATCTCGAAGTTGTTTTCTAACATCCTCCCACAAACTTGAGTTACTCGGGGCAGCGAATGGTTGCACCTGCAGAGTGCTTTTGCCATAATCAAGCCCGAGCGCGACAGGCTTGTTAGTAACCCTGTCAAACTCAAGCCGAATAGACAAGCGTTCGCACGGAGGTACCTTAATTCCGCCGAGATCAACGAAGATTCTAACGGAATCTACCTCGGATTCGTCAAAAGGACCTGTTTTTGACCTGTCATCCACGTGTATCGTGCCTTCCGCTTGAACCAAAAGCAGAGATGCCCCTTGCACTCCCAGGAAGAGTATCGACCTCTATAAAACTTGCATGACAAACCGGCATAATAACCAACTGAGCAATTCGGTCACCCTGTGAAATATGAAAAGCCTGGTGCAAATCCGTATTGATCAGCACAACCGATATTTCACCACGATACCCAGCGTCAATCACGCCCGGTGAATTGACCAGTGTAATACCATTCTCAGAAGCTAACCCGCTGCGTGGCATGATAAAACCGGCATAGCCATCCGGCAACGCGATCGCAATACCTGTTTTTACAACCTGTCGACAGCGCGGTTGTATAACCGCTGTGTGGCTTGACTGAAGATCAAAACCGGCATCACCATCAAAAGCGCGCTGCGGCGTGTAGCCACCCTTGAACAACACCTCAACAGTCACTCTAATAGACCTAGCACAAGAGTCAGATAAATATCAAATAAAATATTTCTCGGTCTTGTTCATAAACCTCGTATGATTATGCGTTATACAGAAAGGCTTTGGCCGGGTCCAGGGCTGTTTTTGGCGGTAGCACTTGCAATGCCCATTTCGGGTTTAATTTCTATGCCGGTGTTGCAGAGGGCGGGAGTTACCCTATTGTGGTCTATCCCAATTGCCGCGGGTGTATATATCCTTCTATGTCTATGGCTAAGAGTCATGAGCCCGAAACTAGAAGTATCAGGTGGGATATTTCGTGCAGGACATGTAGAAATACCAATTAAATACATCGGAACTTGTCGGGTAATAAACAGAAAAGACGTGCACGACGAACTCGGACTAAGACTGCACCCACGGAGTTTTAAAATGACACGGGGGTGGGTCAAAGATCTCGTCAAGATCTCTATAATTGACCCTGAAGACCCAACACCGTATTGGATTGTGTCATCCCGAAAACCACAAAAACTGGTAGATGCGATAAAAGCCTGCCCATCAGACAGCTAAATACTATTCCGCAAGCTTTCCAAATACTGCCGTTAATATTGCCCGTTACAAACGAGACTGCTTCGCCTAGCCGGCACAATCTTTACACATATTCGCTACTGAGCTAAGCTGCAAGCGGTGCTTCACCAAAAAGCAAGAAGTGCAAGTAAACTCATTTTCCTGAGGTGGAATAACAACAACCTCAAGATCAGTATCAGACAGATCTGCGCCAGGCAGCTCAAAAGAAGCAGAATCGAAGTCCTCATCAACGTCAGTGTTGAGATCATCCGTGGCGGTCTTCTCTAAGACCTCAATCGACTCCGTAAGCTCTTCTGTCTGCCGGGGGGTATCGTAGTCAGTATGCAAATTACCTCCTTCTGAAGGAACATCTCAGTCTATATTTATAGACGTTTATTTCCAAAAACAAAACTTGACACAAAATTATCCGGGAGATTTGTGAAAATATTATGTGGGCGGCGGGTTTTATTACCAAAGGGGATAGGAATATGTACGATCTTTCAGTCATAGGGCTTGAGGATGGCTTTCTCATTCTTGCAGCTGAGGATGGCACAAAATTCAGAATTGCAGCCAATGAACTGTTGCCCTACGCAGACCCCGCTACACAACCTCCGGTACGAGATGTATTAGACGGGTGTGGAGCAGCATCCGTAAAAGACATTCAGGCTCTCATTAGAGAGGGCCTGCCTGCGGAAAAGGTAGCGCAAAAGCTCTCAACAAGCATTGAGCGAGTAAAAAGATTTGAGCCACCTGTTGCTGCAGAAAGGTCGCATATGGCGCAAATGGCACTCGGAGTAAGTTTCGGCGATAAGTCATTCGGTGAAATTCTTCTCAGTGCCCTTGAGAAAAAAGGTGTTTCGGAATACAAAATATCTGCCAAAAAGGGATTCAGTGCGTGGGTGTTGGGTGTTGAGTACGTATCAGACGCAGAGCCGCATCATGCAACATGGGATTTTAATCACAAGGATATGTCACTAAGACCTGTTGATGCCACAGCAAGGGAATTAGTTCCGGAAGAAATATGCAGCGAGACTTTTGATTCCTTTCCAAAAGAAATGAATTTTGGGGCTCTTGGCAGCCTCTCGTTTGATTCAGAAAATAGAACACGCGCGGCAGAAAATACACCGGGATTTTTCTCAGTAAACGACGTGGCGGTTGCCAGAGAAAAAGAGCCTCTTCTGGATGACTCTGCTCGGGATCTGGTTGATGCACTCAGAAAACGACATAAAGAAAGTATTGAGCAGCAAAGGGTTGCAAAAACAGATATCAATCAAGTGGCGAACCTAATAGACATAGATAGAAAGCGGGATGCGCGGGCAGCTGACCCTGAAAGGGCTCGTCAGACATCGAGGCGTACTAGCGTTCCGAGCTGGGATGAAATCCTTTTCGGTTCTGACAAAAACAAGAATTGAGTGGCTTGGATAAGGACATCCCTGAGATATTTGATGTAATTTCCGATAACGAGAAAATAACAGATGTAGACCTCTTGCATCAGATGCAAGACTCGTTTCTGGAATACGCCTACTCTGTTATTCACTCTCGGGCATTGCCAGACGCGCGGGATGGCTTAAAGCCCGTACAGAGGCGCATCTTATACACAATGAGTCGGATGGGTCTATCCCCAGATAAAGCCCATGTCAAGTGTGCAAGGGTAACCGGTGAGGTTATGGGAAAACTTCACCCCCACGGAGATGCAGCAATCTACGACACGCTTGTCAGGATGTCACAGGACTTCACAATGCGAATTCCGCTGATTGATGGACACGGCAACTTTGGCTCTCTGAATGATGGGCCGGCAGCGAGCAGATATACAGAGGCCAGACTATCCAGAGCGGCAGTTGCGATGATTAACGACTTAGAGAGCAATGTTGTTGATTTTGTGCCAAATTATGATAACCAATTCACGCAACCTGAAGTTTTACCGGCTCTGTTACCTAACTTGATTGTAAACGGAAGTAGCGGAATAGCCGTCGGAATGGCAACCAGTATACCCCCGCATAACCTACAAGAAACCGTTCGAGCAGCTATATATCTTGTTCGCAATAGGCAGTCAAGTCTAGAGCAAATAATGAAAATCCTGCCAGGACCTGATTTTCCTACAGGTTCGATAATTGTTGGCAAAGAAGCATTCAAGGAAATATATGCAACGGGTAAAGGTTCATTTAAAATCAGGGCAAAGATATCAATTGATTACGCAGGTATCGGTCATACAAATCTTGTCATAACTGAACTACCCTATATGGTTGGCTCTGAAAGGGTTATTGAAAAAATAAAACAGGGTGTAAATGCACACAGAATCGACGGAATTCTCGATGTCACTGATCTCAGTGACAGAAAAAACGGCTTAAAGCTTGTTATAGGAATTAAGCCGAACTTTTCGCCAAATGAGGTAATGGATAACCTCTACCGGCATACCCCTCTTGAAGAATCGTTCAGTGTCAACAGTGTTGCCCTAATCGACGGAAAGCCTAAAACCCTTGGCATGCTGGATATGCTGAAGGTTTTTATAGACCACCGTGTATGTGTGATAACAAGGCGCAGTAAGTTCTATTTGGCAACACACAAAAAGCGTCTTCATATGATCGATGGGCTTCTTTTGGCTCTAGTCGATATAGATAAAACAATCTCCATAATCCGAAACAGCGAAGGTATAAAAGAGGCTAGGAAAAACCTTATGAAGTGCCTGAATGTAACACGGGATCAGGCAGAATACATCTTGGATATAAGACTGAATATGCTAACCAAACTCTCGACTATAAAACTTCAGTCTGAGCAGGAGGAACTTAGAAAAACCACGCAAGACCTTGAAGAAATTCTTTCTGACCCGAACAAAATCGATGCGATTCTTATCGATGAACTAAAAAAGGTGGCACAAAGACTCCCATCACCCCGTAGGACGATTTTAGAGTCAAGTGTCAAAAGTAAAAAACAAAAGACGGATTATCCTCGTCAAGTTGTTTTAACCACCAATGGCTTTATATTCACAATTGAGGTGAACAATGATTTGATATCAGAATTGAGCCAACCCGAGACGTTTGACATGGCATTCAATACCCACAGCGAACCTTTGCGTGTTGTGAAATCTTCCATTGTTTGTGGGGTGAGATCAAGAATTGGCGCTCTGACCAGTGCGGGAAAGGTCATACCATTCACTCCAATCGGTCTTCCGGTATTGGACAGTGGATTTGTCACTGCAAAGAGTTTCCTCGGACTTGAAAATGACGAAGAAGCTGTTTTGCTTTTCGAGCTTCACCAGAAAGAAAGTCTTGCCATTGCCACATCAAGTGGAATTGTGAAGCGTGTAACTCCGGCTATATGGCCAGATAGAACTGAGCGGGTAATTACTCTCAGTGCGGGTGACAGGGTTGTTGGGGCCGCTAGAGGTGTATCCAGTTGTGGGTACTTTGTTTTCATAACTGCAAAAGGCAATCTCTTGCACTACAGTGCAGGCCTTGTTAACCCCCAAAATCGGCCCGCAAGAGGGGTTGCAGGTGTAACCCTAAAGGATGATGACGACAGGGTTATCAGTTTCGGCTATACAGAAGATGTAGATAGGGCAAATGTACTGACTGTATCAAAAAGAATGACGACATCACGCCTTAGCTCTTATCAAACAAGAGGTAGGGCAACAAGAGGTGTGCAATGTCACAAGTTTCTAAAAGGCGAAGAGTGGTTACACGCAGCAATTGTTGGAGAGAATTTGGCAGCAATAGACAATTTGGGCAATGTCGTAGCCATTGGCAAAAGCAGTGTGACTGCAAAAAGTTGTGCAGGAGTGAAACAATATCGATTGCCACAAGAGAAATCGGGAAAAAGTAAGCGAGAAGACCGACTAATTAGATATCTCGGATATCCTTTCGTGCACGGCAACGACACCTATTAGCAATGACACCTATTAATGGCAAACCGCTGACGGACCTTACAACGTGACTAGGGGCCGCATTGCATTCAGCTCTAATATGGCCCACAGAGGGCGAGTATGTCATATTAGAGCAGCGGTGTGTGTTATGCAACACTGTTTATGTAGAATCATAATTTACAAAAGAAACGCAAAAAAGAAACGCAACGACTGTACCTGGCACGGAAAGGCCGAGCGGATTACAACACGCTGTTGCTGGAGAATAGTTTTTAGGATCCGGAAACACGAGAAGTATTTCAGGCGGGCACTTCGCTCAGGTCTGATGACCAAAGGGTATGAAAAATCCCCGGAACGTCGACACGCCTGTAAGTGTGGGCACCAAAATCATCTCTCTGCGCCTGAATCAGACATGCAGGCAAGCGATCTGAAGCAAGCGCGTCGATATATGACAAGAGAGATGAAAAAACAGGTGCTGGAATAGCCAGGCGGGCTGCAGAAGCAACAACTTCCCTCAAAAACCGTAACCTGCCTACCAATTCATCAGAAAAACCCGGAGAACACATAAGACTTGTGAGGTCCGGATTCTTACTGTACTCATGGGCAACTTTATCCAGAAAAACTGCCCGGATTATACAGCCCGCACGCCAGATTCGTGCACAGGCAGAAAGGTCTATACCCCAGTCATGCTTGGCGGCTGCAACACTAATAATTCTAAAACCCTGAGAGTACGCAAGTATCTTTGCCAAGTAAAGGGCATTGCGTACAGCATCGATAAACTCCGCCTCCTTCAAGGGTGCTTCATGACTTGATGCTTGTGATCTAGAAAGTTTCTGTTGCACCTGGCAACGCTGTTCATCCGATGAAAGACTGCGCGCAAAAACTGCTTCAGACACGGAACCGGCGGGAACACCAAGGTCAAGTGCGTTCTGCGCTGTCCAAGCACCGGTTCCCTTTGCACCAGCCTGGTCGAGAACAATATCAACAAACGGCTTTCCGGTTCTCTTGTCTCTATGAGAAAGTATGTCAGCTGTTACTCCAACTAAATACGACTCAAGCTCACCGCTGTTCCACTCACGAAAAATATCGGATATACGCGTCGGAGAGAGCCCCAAACCCCGTCTTAAAAGATCATAAGACTCGGCAATTATTTGCATATCAGCGTATTCAATGCCATTGTGGACCATCTTCACAAAGTGTCCCGCGCCATTATGACCTATGTGCGCAACACAGGGCTCACCATTCGCCCTAGCGGCTATCTTCTCGAGCATAGGACCAACGATCGAATAAGCGTAATCAGATCCTCCGGGCATAAGACTGGGGCCTTCGAGGGCGCCCACCTCTCCGCCCGAAACACCAAGCCCTATAAAGTGCAACCCCCTCGCCTTGAGTTCTTCCTCACGCCTGATTGTATCGGTGTACAGAGAATTACCACCGTCGATTATCACATCTCCTGGTTGCATAAAGGTGGAGAGTCGAGCTATAACTTCATCCACAATAGATCCAGCCTTAACCATCAGAAGGACAGTTCTGGGCGAACTGAGTGAATCTATAAAATCTTTATCATCCTTCGCAACAATAAAATTACACTCACTGTGCTGCTGTGCGAGGGAATTAGATCTGTCGGATGACCGGTTATGAATAGCAACCCGGATACCTTTGCCGGCAAAATTTCTCGCAAGATTACTGCCCATAACCGCAAGACCATATACACCGATATCAGCCCGCACAGCGCTCCAATCTGAACATTACCGAAGTTCTGCGAGTGGAGCTAAGGGGATTCGAACCCCTGACCTTCTCATTGCGAACGAGACGCGCTACCAGCCTGCGCCATAGCCCCACATTCAAAACTCAAGTATACTGGAGTGAATCTATCGGTCGCAGATACGGCACGGATCTATTCACGGATCTAATTCACGTCTAGTTCGCATTGTGACGCATGTCACGGTTTATGAGTGACGCATGTCACGGTTTATGAGTGACGCATGTCACGGTTTATACCCCGGATCTAGATTTGTTAGGCGATCGAGTTGCGTAAGTGACAATGCCCTACTCTGCGTAAGTGACAATTCCCTACTCGAAGAATAGAAAAATAAAAGGGGTCCCAAAATCAAGAAATTCTCTGGATGGTAGCTTTATTTATGTGAAATCCCCAACATTTTTTGAGAATCACGGAGATCGAATAATTGATGATTACGAATGGCTTCGATCGGATAAGAAGGCAGCAGAAAAGCATCTAAAGGAAGAGCAGACACGTACCGCTCAGGCCACAAAACACCTCGCGGACCTTCAAAACACAGTATTTCACGAGATAAAACATCATATACGGGAGACGGACGTATCTCCCCCGGTGCGAAAGGGGAAGTGGTGGTTCTATCAGAGAACGGTTTCAGGAAAATCATATCCGTATTACTACCGCATCCAGTCAATTGGGGATTTTCCTCCAAAACTTGATAAAACCCCATCCAGCAACGAGGAGCTTATTTTTGATGCAAATGCCGAGTCACGTTCAAATGATTTTTTTTCTATTGGAACTTTTTGTATATCGAACGACGGAAAATATCTTCTGTATGGGATAGACAACGACGGTAGCGAGCGATATACACTTCGAGTAAGAAATATTGAAACTTTTGAGGATTTACCGGATGTTATCTATAACACAGCGGCAGGAGCATGTTTCCATCCGGACGGAAAAAGTTTTTTCTACTGCACAACAGATGAAGCATGGAGGCCGGATAAAATCTGGCAACACACACTTGGGTCCGGTGTAGAACATCTTGTGTTTCATGACTCAGAGTATTGGCTCGGATTTGAAGTATCAAAAAGCGAGAAAGTTCTGTTTATAGGAAGCGGGAATAGTCAAACCTCGGCCTACTGGATTCTTGACCTTGAATCAGACAGCCGGTCACTTAGAGAAGTGTGGCCAAGAGAAAATGATGTCTTATACACGCCAGAACATGCAATAATCAACGGAAAAGACATCCTCCTTATAGTTCACAATCGCAATGCTGTCAATTTCGAACTGGTCGCGGCAAATTTCATAAACCCATTGCAGTGCGTCCCAATAATTCCACATAACCTTGAGCGCAATATAACTGATATTGAGGCTTTTGAGGATTATTTGACCGTTTCGTACAGGCAGGACGGACTCCCAAAAATTGCCGTTGCGCAACTGACACACGACATGCATAGTGCAAAAACTGTATTTGATTCAAATACAGAACGACACAAAAACACTGTGCAATTCATCGATAATAACGGTGCATGTGAGGCGCGTCACGATGTACTAACAAGTCTGCAAGCTCTGAAATGGGAGGAAGTCAAGTTTGATAACTGTGAAGGGGAAGTTTATTCAGTTTTTTCGGAATCTAATGAAGAATGGTCATCTGCTTACCTTCAAATAAGCCTTGAAAGCTTCAAATTACCCAAAGCAACCTATATGTATGAAGTGAAGTCAAAGCGATTTACAAAAATACATTCCCAAATAGTTATTGACTACTTGCCAGAGAAATACGTCGAAAAGCGACTCTGGGCAAAGAGCAAAGATGGAACTGAAATTCCTATTTCACTGGTGTTTCGTAGGGATCTTGTGCATTATCCAGCCCCATGTTTGTTGTACGGATATGGTTCTTACGGGGTGTGTATTGATCCGCAGTTTTCAACTAAAAGATTACCCCTGTTGGACAGAGGGGTTATTTATGCAGTCGCCCATGTCCGAGGTGGTGGTGAAATGGGTGAAAATTGGTACCGCCAAGCCAAATATGAAAACAAGCCTCTGACGTTTTCGGATTTTATTGCCTGCGCAAAAACGCTTATAGAAAATAACTACACGTCATCAGAAAAGCTTGCAATAGAAGGTCGCAGTGCAGGTGGAATGCTCATCGGGGCGGTTATCAATTCAGAACCAGAGCTATTTACCGCAGCGATAGCTGGAGTTCCGTTTGTTGACGTGCTCACAACGATGCTAATGCCAAACTTACCGCTAACCATTCATGAATATACAGAATGGGGCAATCCAACCGACAGTGAAGAGGCTTACAAATGGATAAAGTCCTACTCTCCATATCACAATATCGCCAATGATGCGTCGCGGTATCCGTCAATTCTGGCAATAACAGGAACAAAGGATCCAAGGGTAAGCTTTATCGAGCCCACAAAGTGGGTATGTAGACTACGCGAAAAAGGTGCAAACGCAATACTCCATGTAGAAGATACATGTGGACATTTTGGCGCAAGCGGCAGATATGACATCTGGAAGAGTCAAGCCTGGGAAATCGCCTGGATCCTTGACAAGGTCTGCCAGTGCAATCTTAGCTGTCTATTCTGTCAGTGCTAACCACGGAATTTGCTATGAACTCCCTGCGTGGTGCGACATCATTCCCCATAAGGAGCGCAAAAATGTCTGAAGCCTGTTGGGCATCAGACATCCTAATCCTAAGAAGGGTACGCTTTGATCTGTCCATAGTTGTCTCTGCAAGTTGATCGGCATCCATCTCACCAAGGCCCTTGTATCTCTGAATCGGCTCCCTATGTTCAAGCCCCTCCTGTTTCAGTCTTGACAAAACCATTTCTAGCTCACGATCTGATCTGGTGTAGATCTTCTCATTGCTGTTTTTAACCACCACCTGATGTAACGGAGGAAGGGCTGAAAAGACACGGCCGGATGAAATCATCGGCTGCATATACCTGAAAAATAAGGTTAGTAACAGAATCCTAATGTGAGCACCATCCACATCAGCATCAGACATTATTATCACCTTGCCATAGCGTGCCTGTGCTATATCAAAGTTACTTCCAGATCCGGCACCAATCACTTGAATAATACTTGCACATTCGGCATTAGCAAGTGCATCGGCTACACTCGCCTTTTGTACGTTTAGGATTTTCCCTCGAATTGGCAGAAGTGCCTGGTACTCGCTATTTCTGGCCCTGCGAGCAGTGCCGAGGGCAGAATCTCCCTCAACAATAAACAGTTCGCTTTCGTTAACATCATTGCTTCGACAATCCACAAGTTTTGCGGGTAAACTCGAAGTTTCAAGTGCATTCTTACGTCTCTGAGTCTCCCTACTAGCCCGTGCGGCTAACCGAAAGTGCATTTGTGCAACAACTTTTTCTAAGACACGCCGGATCTGGGTTTTGTATTTTGGATCTTCAAAAAGTTTTTGAAGATTATCTGCCACGATATTTGCAACTATGCCTTTCACCGCGGGTGTTCCCAGCACTTCCTTGGTCTGGCCTTCAAATTGCGGTTCGGGCAATTTTACGGATACCACAGCGGTCAGTCCCGAAAAAACATCTTCGCGTTCGGGGCGGTTATTGCCAGACTTCAAATACCTAGATTGACTTGACACTGCGTTTCGAATAGTCTTCAAAAGAGCCTGCTCAAAACCAGAATAATGGGTTCCGCCCTTCGGGGTTTCGATCACATTTACAAAGCTATTGATATGAGTTTCAAAATCATTACGCCACGCAAGAGCAATATCAACATCACACACCCGCTCAACTGAGCTGATAACAAGGTTACCCGTCTCTTTCAAAACGGGAACCGCCTCAGAAAAACTACCTTTACCTCTAATACACAAGACATCTGTAATCAGCTCTCCTGCGGAAAGATGCTCTACAAATTGTTTGCAACCGCCCTCAAAGAGATAGGAAGAGCTCTTGCCAAGCACCCTATCTTCAATATTCACCCTGAGGCCTGGAACTAAAAAGGCAGTTTGCATCGCGCGTTGATGCAAAGACTCAATACAGATTTCTGCACTACCAAAAATAAGCGGATCAGGCCAAAAACGCACCCGTGTTCCCGTTACATTACTAGCGATTTTACACTTAGATCGAAGGCCAGATGTCACTTGGTTACGAAATTCCATTACCCATGTCATTCCATCTCTGTCAACCTCAACAGAGAGCTTTTCGGAAAGGGCATTTACAACACTCGCACCAACACCATGCAATCCACCCGATGTGAAATACGCTCCTGTGCCAAACTTTCCGCCCGCATGAAGCTTTGTAAAAACCAACTCAACACCCGTTAGGCCCGTCTTGCTTTCAATATCAACAGGTATCCCTCGGCCAAAATCCTGAACAGAAAAACTGTTATCGCCATGCAAGGTAATGTTCACAACATTGCCAAATCCAGCTAAAACCTCATCCACAGAATTATCGATTATTTCCCACAGACAATGGGCCAAGCCGTGATTGTCGGTTGAGCCTATGTACATTCCAGGCCGTTTACGAACAGCAGCCAAGCCCTCTAGTAGGGCAATGTCATCGGCGTTATAATCAGTATTACTCGACAAGATAGCTCCTGAAATCTTCTAAAAGTCAGTATCAAACAAGTGTTTTGTGTCAAAGTATGATATCGCGTTTAGCAACCATTACATTGGAGAGTATAAAGAATAATGCCCTTCTGTGCCTGGAGGCCGATGGTGATATAACGGTCGATCTGCGTGCCGACGCATTTGGGCACGGGCTTGTGAAAATTGCTTACACCTTGTACAGCACAGGGGTCAGAAAGTGTTTCGTGCGCAAAGCCCACGAAAAGATCTTTCTTGAAGAAATTGGGTTCACAGTGGATGTATCAGATGCGCCTATAAAGCCATTCTCACACGATATATACGGCCTGGGTGATAATACAGAGTGCAAAGCTGCTTTGCATCTTGAAAGCTGCGTAGTAACGTGCAAGAAACTGCCGGCAGGAGCGGGTGTAAGTTATTGTCACACATACAGAACACAGTCAGAGGAAAATGTTGCACTCATAGGCATAGGATATGCAGACGGACTGCCCTTTCAGGCTCAAGGATCTGTTGAAATAAAAAAGAGAAAATACCCCATTATCGGAAGAATAGCCATGGACTACATGGTTGCGAAGGTTACACCTGACTCGTATAAACATGGAACAAGAGTTACCGTATGGGGAGAAAGCGGTGCAAAGACTTGGGGTTTGTCAGCGGGAATAGACCCCCTCTGCCTTACCGCAGGACTAGCATACAGGGTTGAGAAACGCTGGCTTACATAAAAAGATAAGGTCGGATGAAGAAAAGAAACGCAGATAACGAACAGACCAAATGACACAAAGAACTGCTTTATCCAATTCCCACGCTCAAGCGTTTATTAGTCTCGGGACTTTGAAAAAGAATCTTCTGTGGTTGCAAAATGAAGTCGCACCGGCAAAAGTTTTCATGGTTATAAAGGCAAATGCGAATGGACACGGGACGATGCGTGTTGCCGAGGTGGCAAAAATGAGTGGAATTCGCAATTTTGCCGTTCTTCTCCCAAAAGAAGCCCTACTGATAAAACGAGCCTTATCGCCGGGAGTGCGAGTATTTACTTGGCATATTACCCCAGACTGTGAAGACCTGCCGAGCCTAATTGAGAACAATATTGAAATTGGCATAGGTGCAGAATGGCAGTTGCGATATATCGCATCGTGTGTAAAAAAGACAATGACATGCGAGGTGCTGTCTGGTTATAAACCAGCTCTAATTCATCTAAAGCTTGATACCGGCCTCAGTCGGGGTGGGTGTGGCGTGAAGGACTGGCAAAATCTTGTCTGTCTTGCACAAGACTTTCAGGAGATGGGCCTTATAAAGATAACTGGATTTTGGTCCCACCTGTCTAACACTTCTCCAGAGGAAGATAGACGTTCCCTAAAGATATTCACGGAAAACGTCACGCCATATCTCGCAAGTTACAGCCGGCGTGCCAGGCCAATAATGCATATCGCAGCGTCCGTTGCGGCATTGGGCCTGCCGGAGAGCAGGCTAGATTACGTAAGGCTAGGCCTCTCATGTTTTGGTTATTACGAAAAAGAAGAACTAAAAGGCGTTATGACATTAGTTGCGCCAATTATAAAATTTCTTCCCGAGCAGGGGCGTGCAATAATTGCATGTGGGTTTGCTGATGGAATCAGCCCGCTTGCGGTGCGCAATAATGTTCCTCTTACAGGACGAAGTAACCGGGCAAGACTAATCGAGGTTGGGCCCGAAACATCTGTTATAGAGATCTGTCAAGATATCGATCGACGGCAAGACAATTTGCAAAATAGTTATGATCACGTACCGCAAGACCCCTTTTTAAATGCACTGCGTGTCAGCCAAAACCATGTTATTCTTTTCGGATCCGGAGGGCTTTCAGAGCTAACTGCCAGACAATGGGCAGAGTCTTGTGGGACAACAATAGATGATGTCTTATCGCGTGTAAAAGCTGAGCTTATTTACCTGGAATAAACTTGTATCTAATCGCGCGGGTAACCCTTTTTTTGATTACCCTCCGTGCCATGTGTGAATAAAAATCCAAGTCAGTTGCGCTGGGTTGTGCGCAACAATATCGATTATCACAAGATTGTTTAGGGTTACAGTCATTATCGACGGAATGTGCTGTTGCACAGCCACCCATGCGTGATAAAAACCAATCGGCAACAATGGGGTTCAATGGCAGAAAGGCACCGTGCAAAAAACATGCCATCAAATTCCCCAGGAAAAACCCGTGTGGCCTAGAAAAAGTTCCCCTACTGTCCAAGCCGTAACCTAACGGATGTTCATTGTCAGTTATCTCGATATCGTGATTTTCAAACCCAACAAGTTCACCAAAATCGCATTTTACAATCGACTCACCAACACGTCTGCGAATTCTATGACAGGAAATTGGATAAACTCCCGCGGCAGTGTGTTCAACATCATCATGTGATACAAATTTTTCTGACAGAAGCCGTAAACCATTTGAAATCGCTAAAAACGGCACATTGTCATCCCTCAAGGCTTTGAGGTCACAGGCAAGTCTTCTCATATCACCGAGAAGATCGGCTAAAACATAATCAGGGCCTGAACCGATAACTACTCCCGATACACCGGTCGGCAAAACATTCCCCGGGTGAAGATCGTATATCTCAAGCTTGTGGCCAGCAAAATGCGCTCGAGCCTTCAATGCTGTTACATTACCCCTATCACCACGAATACTCAGCTGGTGTGGAAACAAATCAACTAATAGCACGAGCTATCCAGGTACCTGTAGTGCCTAAGAAGCCTCATGGACATTTCGTAATTGAGGATCATAACCATTGCCGAATCATCTTTCGCGCCAAACTGATCTCTGTTGAAATCAGCATCCAAATGGGTAGCGGTGACACATTGATTATTGTCAAAATTTGATTTGCGTAGCACCTCGCTTTTCTTGTTATAAAAAGACTGAAATTTGTCGGAACTTGAGTGGCGAAGGAAATAATTTGTAGCCCTAAATAAGTTCGGTTCAACCAAATCAATTACAACACCAGCGTACGAAAGGGCCAGGGCAACCTGCCATGCCATACTACCGGTTACCACAGCGCGTTTTATAGCGGAAAGATTAACATCATAAAGCCAGGACGGATCAGGGGTGCCTCCGTCAATGCCTATCATTACACGAGATCCTGCAGCAATACTTTCAAGATTTACCTGCATACTCCTTGGGTTCTTCATAAGAAGGATCCGGACCGGTTGACCGGCCAGACTAATAACCTGATCTCTGCCAAATGCAGGTGTTGATAAACTTACCGCAGAAGATGCTTTGTTTGGATCAAATTCATCGCCCAAAATTTTCATGCACAGCGCGAAAGCTGCAGCAGCGTTCTGTGCATGATGCACCCCTTCTGTGCGCAATTGTATTTCTTGTAGCCTGTCGACACCTTGTATTGAGAAGTGCGCTGTGCGGGCCGAATAATGTTCAATATGGCACAAGCTCTCTATACGTCCCGGAGGGGAAAATTGACCCCTAAGATGCGGTAAAAGTCCGGTTGGAGGTATTGAGTTTAGAATGTCACTGCTTGAAGAGAATCCGTACACACTCAGTTTCTGAGATGCTAGACTGCTTTCTAGCAGCTCAGAAAAACACGGTTCATTAAGATTGAATATAAGTACATCCTTGACGAATGCAAGACTATTTTTCAGCTTGACGAGCACTGTTCCTGGGTCATGAAAACGGTTCAGCTGATCGACCTGGAGATTTAGGAAAAGCGCGGTACTCGGCTTCAAGAGATCTGCAAGCGTCTCAATATGCCCTTCATCTACTTCAAGCAAGGCAATACCTTTACGGGTGCGCTTTGGCACTGCCAACAAACTGGCGATTATGCCATATTTCATATTGGCACCACTAGAATTCGTAAAGACCTCGTGCCCATGAGCTCTTAGAATGCTAACTGCCATCCGGGTTGTCGAGGTCTTCCCGTTACTCCCAGTCACAAAAATAATTTCAGAGTTTCCAATAAGACGAATGAGAATCCCAGGGGATATAAACTCAGCAAGAACACCGGGTAAGACTGACCCGCCAGAACGTAGAACACGCAAGGCAACAAGAAGAGCGCGGCCGAAGAAGATGGCCAGGCAACCCCTCAAGTTACCCCAAATAATCCCTCAAACATTGAGAGCGCGATGGGTGCCGTAACTTCGCCATCGTCTTTGCCTCAATCTGCCTAATGCGCTCCCGAGTTACATCAAAATACTCACCGACGTAGTCCAATGTCTTGGGCATGTCATCATCAAGTCCAAAGCGCATACGAATAACGCCGGCTTCACGCTCCGAAAGAGAATCAAGAAGAAGACGAAGTTGCTGCTGAAGCATACTAAACCCAACGGCATCGTCAGGCGCAACAGCGTCAACATCCTCTATCAAATCGCCAAACTCACTGTCACCCTCATCGCCGAGAGGGGTGTGAAGAGAAATCGGTTCACGGCCGTATTTCTGAACCTCAACGACCCTCTCCGGTGGCATGTCAAGCTCACGACCCAGTTCATCCGGGGTCGGTTCACGTCCAAGATCCTGTAGAAGTTGCCTTTGCACTCTGGAAAGCTTGTTTATAACCTCGACCATATGAACGGGAATACGGATTGTCCGTGCCTGATCGGCCATGGCCCGAGTGATAGCCTGACGAATCCACCATGTCGCATAAGTTGAGAACTTAAATCCCTTTACATAGTCAAACTTCTCAACAGCCCTAATGAGACCCAAATTACCTTCTTGAATTAAGTCAAGAAACTGCATTCCTCGGCCTGTATACCGCTTGGCCAGAGAAACAACTAATCGCAAATTAGCGGCTAAAAGGTGGTCTTTCGCACGCTGACCGTCGCGCACAACCCACCTCAGCTCACGCTTGAGCTTCGGCGCGAGATCACCTGACTCTGAGAGTTTTTCCTCGGCAAACAGGCCCGCCTCGATCCGCTTCGCAAGGCTAACCTCCTCGTCGGCCGTTAGGAGTGATACCTTACCGATTTGCTTTAAATAATCTTTTACAGGGTCAGCAGTGGCGCCAGAAATTACGGGCGAAGCCGGGGTTGACTCATCATCCTTTGTATCCGCAAGGACGATCGCCTCGAAATCCCCTTCCGATCCTTTAGATGCAACGTCGGTATCGGATGCAGTGGCTTGTGCAGAGATATGCGAAGCAGGATCAGTTGAAAGATCCTCGTCAAGAACGGCCCCGGAAGCACCCGAAGTAGAGGGAGCCCCGGCAAAAGCCTCTTTATCAGACCCGCGCGACTGGGTTTTTATCTTTACCGGCATAACCTAGGGGGAATTATAACATGCGACTCCCCTCCGGAGAGAATATAGACTACTGTAGTGCAGAAACACACACCCAGAATGCAAGACACGATTCTCATTCTTCAGACATATTGGGCTCACAGAGGGTGTCTCGTATTTCAGCCGATGAATACTGAAGTTGGTGCGGGGACCGCGAACCCGGCAACTCTGCTGGGAGTGCTGGGTGACAAGACCTGGGGTGTTGCGTATGTTGAGCCATGTGTTAGACCTGACGACTCGCGCTATGGTATAAACCCGAGCAGACTGCAGTGCCACACGCAATTCCAGGTTCTCCTAAAACCCGAACCTGGCAATCCGCAAGAGATGTACTTAGAAAGTCTGGAAGCCATCGGAATTGACCTTAAAAAACACGATATACGTTTTGTTGAGGATAACTGGGAAAGTCCTGCATTGGGCGCTTGGGGCCTTGGGTGGGAGATATGGCTTGATGGACTTGAAATAACCCAATTCACATATTTTCAGCAGGTTGGTGGGGTGCCGCTAAAGACAAGTGCGGTTGAAATAACCTATGGAATTGAAAGAATAATGATGGCCCTTCAGAAGGTTAGTCACTTCAAAGACATAGAGTATTCGAAGAATATAAGCTATGGTGAATTGTTTGCGCAGAACGAACGCGAGATGTCAGCTTATTACCTCGAGAAAGCAAATATCGAGAGAAATAAACAGCTCTTCGAGATATATTCCGATGAGGCTAAGATGCTTTTACGCGCTGGCCTTCCTCTTCCCGCATACACATTTGTACTGAAGTGCAGCCACGTTTTCAATATTCTTGATGCAAGGGGTGCAATTAGCACCGCTGAACGCGCGAAAGCGTTCTCACTGATGCGTACACTAACCAAAGAGATTTCTGCTACGTGGGTCGAAAGTAGATCAAATGGTGAGGTGAGTGACGATACAGTACACACAAAAGGCATCGATATAGCGATAGAAAAACCGCCAGACATGAAAGACCCTGTAACAAAGGGCCCGGAAACTGTCCTGTTTGAAATCGGAACAGAAGAAATGCCCAGCACACAAGAAATCATCACTACTGTTGAAAACACGCTTAGAGAAAAACTGGGAAGGTCGCAACTTAAGTTTGAGAAATATAGCGTGGATGCAACGCCAAGAAGAATTGTTATACGAATCTATAAAATGCACCCCAGGCAAAGTGACTCGAGTGTGCGAATAAGAGGACCAAAGGTAGAAGCGGCATTTGATGATGATAAAAAACCAACAGATGCACTAACCGGGTTTTTAAAAGCAAATGGTAAGAGTCTTGACGAAATAGAAATTGCTGTCCACAAAAACAGAAGGCATGTCTTCATAACAAAAAACATTCCAGGACAGTCCGCAGCCAAACTCCTTGAGCAGATATTTGCCGAAATCGTTCTAGAAATCCGGAGTTCGCGGAATATGCGCTGGAATGACCCAAAATTGGTATTCTCCAGGCCAATAAGATGGCTTGTTGCATTGTATGGACAAAGACAGCTTAATATAAGGGTATCTTTGTTGGAATCCGGGATGCATACGCGTGTTTTGCGCAATAGTAAAACCCCTATCGTGCCGGTAAAGGCCGCCGACAATTACGAAGAATTTCTTACACGAAACGGTGTAATCCTCTCCAGAAGCAAAAGACGAGAAATAATCTTTGAATCCGCTAATCTCGCTGCTAAAAGTGTTTCTTGTGAAATCGACTTTTCAACTCAGCCAATTGAAGAAATAACGGATTTAGTTGAGGCGCCAAGTTTGGTGATATGCAGATTTGAAAAAAAGTATTTGGAGCTGCCGGAAGTTGTCTTGAATGCAATTATGAAAAAGCAAAAGTACATAACGCTATCTGAAAAATGTGCAACTTGCAAACGTATACAGCGTGAAAAATGTGATCAAAAAACCATAAGTCAGCACTTCATAACCTTCGCAAATGGCCTGTGCGATAAAGAAACTGTGCGATCCGGGAATGAGGCTGTAATAAGAACTCGCTTTGAAGATGCCCTCTTTTTTCAGGAGGCAGATTCTAAACTGTCACCCGAAAATTTGTACAAAATGCTTGACGGCCTTGTGTATGAGGAAAAACTGGGAAGCTATTTGCAAAAATCACAGCGCATACAAAGGATTACAGACGAGCTGCTTGCACTTATGAAGGCTGATAAAAATCTTTCGAATACAGCAAGACAATCAGCGGCAATAGCAAAATTCGACCTTGCCTCACAAATGGTAACCGAAATGCCAGAACTTTCGGGTTTTATGGCAAAAATATATGCACAGCGGGCTGGAAAGCCGCCTGAAGTCGCACAAGCGCTGGAAGACATGGAGGCACCCAGAAGTGCGGGAAAATCACTGCCCGTAACACAAGCCGGTGCGATATTGTCAATCGCAGATCGCTTGGATCAATTAGTTGCGATGACCGCTCTGGGGATAACCTCAACAGGCAGTTCGGATCTGTTTGGGGTAAGGCGTACCGCAAGTGGACTTGTTGACATTCTGCGTGTTTTGCCGCAGAAGTATGATCTTAATCCAATTGATATTCGGGTTGCTGTTGGGAAAGTTGTTGACATTATGCAGGGTTACATTATGGAGCACCGCGGCATAAGCAATGTGATTCTGGATGGTGTAGAGGACTCTATTGTTGACCTGATCCTGGGAAGGTGGCGACATCGCATTTCAGACAGTCAATCAAGGACTTTATCCATGGACACAGCTTCCCTTCAAAATATCGTATATGCTGCCCAAAAGACAGTACTTTCCGAAGCAGATAAGACATTTTCGCAACTCTGTCAGATTAGACAGAAAAGTCAATTTCTGGAGATAGTGCAGTGTTTGAAACGGATTGACAGGATCTGTAAAAACTTCTATTTTGAGAGGAATGATGCACCCCTCAAATCTGTGCACGAGCAAAACCTAATAAACACATTTGAAGCGATCAGGCAAACGAATCGCACTGATTTGGAAGGATTCTACCGTGCAGCAAAAAATTTACCGGAAGCTGTGAATAATTTTTTCGATAATACGCTTGTTATGACTCCAGAA